>NZ_FRCT01000032.1 GCF_900143025.1 Ruminococcus flavefaciens
CCGGCTTACTAGAAGCGGACGAACCTTCCTTCTAAAACCTTAGACTTTCGGCCATTATGATTCTCACATAATTCTCGCTACTCATTCCGGCATTCTCACTTGTGTAAAATCCACCACCGCTTCCGCTATGACTTCTCCTCTTACACAACGCTCCCCTACCCCTGTACATTGCTGTACAAGCCCAAGCTTCGGTATACGTTTTAGCCCCGTTGAATTTTCGGCGCAGAGTCACTCGACCAGTGAGCTATTACGCACTCTTTTAATGAGTGGCTGCTTCTAAGCCAACATCCTGGTTGTCTATGCAACTCCACATCCTTCTCCACTTAAACGTATTTCGGGACCTTAGCTGTGGGTCTGGGCTGTTTCCCTTTTGACCACGAGACTTATCTCACGTAGTCTGACTGCTGTACTTTTATTATCCGGCATTCTTAGTTTGATATGGTTCAGTAACCTCTCGGCCCCTAGCCAATTCAGTGCTTTACCTCCGGTAATCATATACAACGCTAGCCCTAAAGCTATTTCGGGGAGAACCAGCTATATCCGGGTTCGATTGGAATTTCTCCGCTAGCCACACCTCATCCGCCACCTTTTCAACGGGGGTCGGTTCGGCCCTCCATGGAGCTTTACCTCCACTTCAGCCTGGACATGGCTAGGTCACCCGGTTTCGGGTCTATGGCATTCAACTTGTCGCCCTATTAAGACTTGCTCTCGCTTCGGCTCCACACCTTAAGTGCTTAACCTTGCTGCATACCATAACTCGCCGGACCATTCTACAAAAGGTACCATATCACACTTTGATGTGCTCTATGTGCTTGTAAGCACAGGGTTTCAGGTTCTCTTTCACTCCCCTCCCGGGGTTCTTTTCACCTTTCCTTCACAGTACTTATTCTCTATCGGTCATTGGGTAGTATTTAGGCTTGGAGGGTGGTCCCCCCGACTTCCCACCGGGTTTCACGTGTCCGGCGGTACTCTGGATCCTGCTCGCTGTTTTCAGATTTCGCCTACGCGACTCTCACGCTCTCTGATCACTTTTCCCAAAGTGTTCGGCTATCTTCTAACAATACTAAATGCAGTCCGTAACCCCTGAAGAATTGCTTCCTCAGGTTTGGCCTCTTTCCCGTTCGCTCGCCACTACTTAGGAAATCTCGGTTGATTTCTCTTCCTCGCCCTACTTAGATGTTTCAGTTCAGGCGGTTTCCCTCATATACCTATTTTATTCAGTATATGATAGATGAGGTTT
>NZ_FRCT01000031.1 GCF_900143025.1 Ruminococcus flavefaciens
AAGTTCACAGGACTTAAAGACGGCAAGTACAGTCTCGAAGAAACAGCAGCACCTGACGGCTTCACAACAGTAACAAAGTTCACATTCGATATCGAGAATGGTATCGTAAAGAACGTTGATGTTGAGACAGACGGCGATGCAGTAGTATCAAAGGACGGTAAGGTACTTGAAGTATTCGACACCAAGTCGGTAATCAAGATAGACAAGCAGGCACTGGGCGGAACTCCTATCCCCGAGGAAGCAGGCAAGGCTAAGTTCACACTTATCTCTGAGGACGGTCAGTCGCTGAAGGGCGTTAAGATCAACGGCGGCGAAGCTCTCGGTGATGTTGCTGAAACTGATTTCGACGGCAATTCCGCAAGCTTTGAGTTCCTCAAGGATGGTAAGTATTCACTTGTTGAAACTGCTTCACCTGACGGTTACGATGTAGTTTCAAAGTTCACATTCGTACTCGAAAACGGTAAGGTCAAGAATGTAGAGGCTTCCACAACAGGCAAGACTTCTATGTCCGAGGACAAGACAACTATCATTATCGAGGACGCTCCTAACGAGTTCACTATCGGTAAGAGCGATATCACAGGCGACAAGGAGATAAAGGGTGCTCGTCTTGAGATCACAAACTCCGATATCGACTGGAAGACAATTCTTGAAGCAAACAAGAACGACAGCGACTTTGTAAAGGTCGAGAACACTGACGGTAAGGTAATCGGTATTGAGTGGGTATCAGGCGAGTCTGCAAAGATCGTAAGAGCACTCAAGGACGGTAACTACAAACTGAAGGAAACAGGTGACAAGTTCGAGGACGGCGGTAAGATCTATGATGTTATCACTTCTGTACTCAACTTCACTATCAGAGGCAGCAAGATAGTTGACGCAAAGGGTGATGCTCTCAAGGAGGCTCCCGACAAGACATCTGAGGAAGGTTATTACATAGTAGACAAGAACGGTAAGCACATTGAGGTCTGCGATGCTGAGGCAACTACTACAAGCACTTCAACATCAACAACTACAAGCAAGACCACAACCACAACAACTTCTACATCTACTACTACGACCTCCACAACAACTACTACAACAACAACGTCGACAACTACAACGACTACAACAACTACCACTACAACAACTACCACTACAACAACGTCGACGACAACAACAACAACTACTACCACAACTACAACTTCGACAACAACTACAACAAGCACAACGTCGAAG
>NZ_FRCT01000029.1 GCF_900143025.1 Ruminococcus flavefaciens
AAAAAATCAGCTAAAAAAGTCTTTGGAAAGGGGTTCGGGGGAAAGCCTTTCTTCAGAAAGGTTTCCCCCGATAAATAGTATAAGCTTCTATATGAGTACCACGGTTATGAGGAGTCTTTGTGTTTATTCAAGCTGTTTGTATCAGTTAGGATAAGGATTATGGAATTTACCCACTTTCCATGAGCCGTCGGGCTGGATAACTGCCGAGAATTCATCTGTTTCGGTATATGGCTCAAAATCGCCTTCGATATCAACGTGGCGGAAGTCGCTGTAATGTCTTTCTACCGCAAAGAATATCTCGTCATCTGTCCTGCGCAGAACTTTTGTCACTGTGGTAGATTCGAGATAAAGCTCAACACCGGGGTTGCCTGTGAGCCAGCATAACTGACCATTATATATACAATAATACTTTTCAATAGTTGCGTCGTTCTCAGCGTATCTGTCGCTGAATACTTCGTGGTATTGAGCGCGTAATTCGTCAAGAGTTACATCATACACATTGGAAAGATATGGACCGTTAACTTGTTCAAAGCAATTCAAAGTATCAATATTGAAGTGCTCAGGAGCGAAGCGTCCGTATTTAAGGTCAGTATCTATTGCATTTTCGTAGAACTTCTGTGCCTTTGCGATAAGCTCTGCATCTTCAGCCACTACCTCGGTATTTCCGTTATTACCTTCATTAGATGTATCACCTTCGCTGACATAAAGTGTGATAACTGTTTCCTTGCTGACTAAAGTACCCTCGGCTGGTTCTACCTTGATAACATATCCGGGCTGGACTGTATTATCTGATTTTTTAATGATATTGTAATTAAGACCGCGTTCCTGAAGCTGTACCTTGGCAAGCTCATTCTGTGTTCCCACAATTTTTGGAACTTCGACCTTATCAGATGAACTTGCGTGAGCGTTATCTTTTTCAGAAAAGTCCTTTTCCCATACCTTTTTTATAATGTCATTAGCGTTTGCGTCATCGGGTATGATAAGTTCGCTCTCCGAATATCCGTAGGAATAAAGCTTCTGAACTGTCTTGGCAACTGTCTCATCGCCTGTGTAGTACCACAGATCCTTGCCGTCACTGTATTTCAATGCGGCACCCTTGTCTGCATCTGTATCATACAGGCAGAATTCAAGGCGGAAGGGGTTACCGTTGTTGTAAACATACAGGGTCACAAATTCTCCGTCAAATAAACGTGCATCTGATAATTCCGTCCATTTGCCTTTGTTGAAGCCTTCTGCCAGCTCCTTTACGAAATCGCTTTTCAGATCAACGACTGCGGGAGCAATAGCTGTATATGACAATCTTACGTGTTCATTGGAGATATCACCGAAAGGACAACTTTCCTCTGTCTTGGTTGCTGGCTCGGTTGAAGCCTCTGTGGACGGGCTTGTGGCGGGATCTGTCACTACAGGCACAGGATCGTTATTGAAGGTATTTCTGTTCTTCATAAATAACATTCCGCCTGCAACAGCACCTCCTGTAATGACAAGTGCAGCAGCGATAGCCGCAAACTTCTGCCATACGGGCTTTTTGTACTGTTCTACGCCCGATACCTCGATATTATCTTTATTATTGCTTTCTTTGGTTCTTTCATTATATATCTTTCTGCTCATAGCGAACATCCTCTCCATTTCAACATCGGAAGCAGGACAGTTTTCAGCGATTTGTTTTATTGTTTCGTTATCTGCATTTTCAAGCATTGTAAGATCAAACTCCTTATCGTTCATAACTGTACCTCCTTTAAAGTGAAATATTCATAGCGGTGAGCTTTTCCCTCAGCCTTTTCAATGCTCTGCTGCATCTCATTCTAACAGCCTCGGGAGTCAATGACACTTTTTCAGCTATTTCTTTCGAGCTGCGCATGAAGAAGTATTTCTGCATTATAATAGTAGAATCAGGTTCGCCGAGAAGTGATATGCAGTTCATAAGACTGCTTCTCAGTTCTTTTTTCTCAAAGTCTGCTTCTGTATTTTCAGGAGACTCCTGCTCTGGAACGTCCTCGTCGTCAACGGAAACAAATGAAAATCCTTTCCTTGTGAGCTTCCTGTACATATCCGCAGCCTTATTTCGTGCGATCGTTCCGATAAAGCCTGAGATATCTTTGTTTACGGCTTTGCTGCTGTCGTAGTGTATATATACATCGGCAAACACATCTCCCACACATTCTTCTATGTCCTCGCGTCTTGCGCAGCTGCGCAGACGGCTGAAAACTATAGTGTAAACGTATTTGAAATACTCATCGAAAATTTTTCTTTGTGCTTCTTCCTTTGAACGCTCGTAAGCTTTTGTATATTCTTCATGTGTCATATGGATCACCTCTTATGTAAAGCTTTTTAGATGCATCGTGTTGGCTTTCATAATATCTATTCTCATTTCGGAAGAGAAACGTAACGCATTCAGAATTATTTTTTTGATTTAATTAATGTCTGCTAAGCACACATTAATTATAGTATACATCGACTTTGTGCAGATTGCAAGAAAAATACCGCCGAAATTGTTTATTCCGACGGTATTGAAAATTATTTTTCTGATAATCAATGGTTTTCCATTGAAAAAACGCTTTTTTCAGCCCTTATATGGAAGCGTTCTTATTTTTCCTCAAGCTGAGTTGCAGCGCCGATGAATACGGGAACGTTGTTCTTGTCAACGATCATGTAAACGAAAGGCTTGTCGAGGAAAATTTTTATCTTCTTCTTTTCAGGTCTTAATGCGCTTGTGAGAGCCATCATTACAGCTGTAACAGCAGCAGCCTTTGTGCCCTTTTCTGTTACTTCTATCTTTGTCTTGTGAAGAACTTCATCAATATAAAGAGGCTGTGCGCCGTCAACTGTGAGATCGTTGATCTTTGAGAAGTCTGCAAGCTCCTTATCGAAAGCCTCGTCCATACCGATAGATGCAAGTATCTCTTTAAGTTCCTTGCTGTAATTGTACTTGAACTTCGGTATCATAACGTTGAGCTCGATATTTGACATATCCTCGCACTCTTTGAGATCCTCAAGAAGCTTCTCAGCGTCAAGGTCGTTTACATAGTCCACGATGTTCTTTTCCTTTGGAAGTATGCCGACGAAGCTGTACTCTCCGCCCTTATAAGGCTTCTTGAAGGCATCTGCATCGCCGAGATCGTAATATTGCTTTTCCTCGCTGTACATCTTTTTGATGTTGTGCTCATTGCCGTTAAGGTCAGTGAACTTTCCGTCATAGGATTCGTTATATATGCTCTGCCATTCAGCCTCAAAATAGAGAGTATTGATAAGCATCATCATCATTTTCTTCTCTTCTGTAGGATCAAGATCGCCCTTGTTGAGAAGCTTTGGTATCATACCTCTTGTATTGCTGCTTACCCAGCTGTTTACGTCTTTAACTGTATTGTCATCGAACGGGGTCTTGTATATCTCGGAGTTGTAGTACTTCTTGTTCTGTTCGAGGAACTCGTCCTGAACCTTGAAAGTCTCGTCATCTCTGAACCAGATAGAATTTGCGAGATAGAGCTTCTGTTTCTGCTCATCGGGAAGATTTGAAACATAGTAAGCCATATACTCGTTGAGCTGTTCCATAGTAAGACCGCTTCCGAGGACCTTCTCCATTTGCTCCAGAGTCTTTTTGTCGGCACCGTTTGCGGTCATAGCAAGAGCAGATGAGATCGAAAGAGGTGAGATAAGGAGATTTTCCTCGCCTTCCTTTGTAGGATCAAAGGCTTTTTTGAGGATATCCACGCCCAGCTTCATTTCAGCCTTTGCAAAGGCTTCATCAGTAGCCTTGCCCTCTTCTGCCTTGATATTTACCTGATCGTCAAGGCGGATGCTTCCTGCCATAGGAGCTCCGTAGAACTTATCTATCTTACCGAGGAGATAATCCGATACAAGCTGGAGATCCTCTTCATCAATGACTTCGTTCTGGTCTATATCGGCGTTGAGGAAAACAGACTTTGAAAGTGGATTTTTCTCGGGATCGCTGAGATACTTTCTGTAGGAGATAAGATCGAAGGAGTCAACTGTTCCGTCATCGTTGATATCGCCGTAATAATGGATATCGGGAGATTTTATCTGCAATATCTCATTTATAGAATAGCAGCCATCGTACCTGTTGCTGTGGTCCGAATCCTCGTTGATAAGACGAAGCTCGGGATAATCGTCAAAGGAATTGAACTTTATTGTAACTACAGTATCGGGTGTGAGAGTTTCGAGCATTGCATTGTTTGCTTCGGTATGATCTACCATGTAATAATGATAATCAAAATCCATTATATACGAATAAGACCATATTGAGTAGTAGCCGTCTATCTTTGGCACTAACTGAAGCTTAGAACGATGTGAATCCGGATCGGTGTTTACACTTAAAACGTAAGCGTCCTTCAACTCATACTCGTACAATTTAGGTGCGTGTATGTCATCATACAGGAGTTCCTCTTCATCGTATTCGGCAGAAGCCGAAAGCGGCGAATACAGGGACTTGGGGGGGATGTTGCCGACAGCTCCGAGAGTCAGTGCAAAGCTCAGGATACCGGCGGTAACCTTGTTTAGTTTTTTCATGTTTTCCATAGTGAATTACTCCTTTCATAAGTGGATATTTTATGGAATATCTTCCATATTAACAGTATAACATCACGGTGCATATGTGTCAACGAAAAAGCTGCATTTCCTACACAAAATAGGCAAAAAAGGCATATCGTGCTTTGAGTTTGAACATAATGCCGAAAATAATTCAGTGAACCAATTTCACTGCCATTGTATATCTGCACAAGGTGGCATGGGATTATTTGTGCACATATACAATGGCGGTTGAAATAAAAAACTCTTCATATTATTAGACGTATGAAAAGTGAAAAACTCTTAGGAAAAAATGAAAAAAATTAAGGCTGCACAGCCTTATTGCTCAGAATTGGATATCGCCGTTTCCGCTAACGAAAAGAGTTCCATTATTTAAAGACGCAGTTCCCGTTGTCAAAGCTGCTTCGAGCACAAAAGCCGCAGTTTTTTCCATAAATTTTTCATAGTATTCCTCACTGTATGAAAAAGCGCACCATACAAGATATAGTTATCCTGCGTGATACGCTGATTTATTGTATGAAATTATTGTCAAGGCATAATTAGTTAGTTTACTTATATATATGTCAACTAAATATCTCTCCGCTGTCATGTTGTTCTTCTCATAATTATTTATGATAGATAAATTTTACCATATATGGGGATTTCTGTCAATGTCTGACCATATGTGAATGTATACAAAACAAGCGGACGTTTTGTAACGTCCGCCCATTTTCTCATATATCAGTGGTAGTAAGAGTCGATACCGAGGTATTCTTCAAGTGTAAGACCGCTTGCGTGGATAGGATAGGACATATCTGTGCCTACATAGCGAATATGCCATGATTCGTACTGATAGCCTGTGATGCTCTGCTTGCCCTGTGGGTAGCGGAGTATAAAGCCGTACTCGTGGCAGTGGTTTTCAAGCCATATAGCCTCGGGAGTTCCCGAAAAGCTGTCGTCTATCTGATTTACGTCGATTGCAAGACCTGTCTGGTGCTCGGAATATCCAGGACGAGCAGAATATGTATCTGCGGCAGCCTGTCCGTCACGGGCAACGTAGTTATTGTAGATTTGGTTCTGATAATCGTATGAACGGAAGCCCGATGAGAGCCATATGTTGAGTCCCTGCTGTGAAGCCGCAGACTGGAGCTTGTAGAACTGGTTAAGGCAGGTCTGGTCAAGTCCCGGAGCGAAATCGGCAGGAAGGCTGTAGCTCTTGTTTGCGATGAGCATACCGCTCATGTATGTAAGTCCCTCATTGCTGTACTGTACAGGAGCAGGTCCGTAGTTGTAATCGTTGGGAGTAGGAGCTGCATCGCCTGATGATGTGTTTGTCTGCTGCGGAGCAGGCTGTTCATAGGTCTGTTCTCCGCCGCCTGCTGGAACTGCCTGCTGCTGAGGAGCTTCTGTTGCAGGCTCTGCGTTTGTATTCTTAGCAGCTGCGGTCGTGCTTTCTGCGGCAGCAGCTGTAGTTGTTGAAGTCTCGGTGCTTTCCTGTACCTTTGCTGTAGTCGTTACGGTCTCGGAAGCAGTAGTTACAGCTTTAGTTGTGGACTTGACTGTAGGTGCGGTAGATTGTCCCTCTACTACCTTTCCGCAAGATGTCATAGAAAAAATAGCAGCAAGGGCTATAAATGATAATACTCTCTTTTTCATTTTTAAACTTCTCCTTTTCAGAATTTTTTGCTCGTTTCGAGCGTTTCTGCTATAATAATCGAAGCATCATGGTATAATGTTACATGAAAAAATATATTTTTTTGTTTTAACTTATGATCTGTGTTAATAATATTATATCACCTGTATGCGGAGTTTGCAAGATAATGTGGAACAATGTTGAAAAATACGTTACTGTGTGGTATACTTAGTCATATGAGGAGGAGATAATTGTGAAATACGATATATCAATGAATACTCTCAATGCTGATGATTTTATAAGGCTTTTCGACTCGGCAGGCTGGGGCAGACCCGAACGTGAGCTTGTGGAGACCTCGCTGAAAAACAGCTATGTCACATTTGCTGTTAAAAATGGTGATGAAGTCATAGCTATGGCAAGACTTATAGGCGACGGTGGAATGGCTTTCTTTCTCAAAGACCTTATTGTTGCTCCCGAATATCAGGGAGAGGGTATAGGCAAGACTCTGCTTGCTTATATCGAGAACTATATCCGCAGTCAGCTTAAAGAGGGCTGGTGGTCTTATTTTCAGCTTATGAGTGCAAAGAATAAAGACGAGTTTTATTTGAAATGCGGCTTTAAGTCACACCCCCATGAGCACAGCGGTCATGGCTTTACTAAAATAATAAAGAAATGAGGCTATTATGGCGAAGTATGAAAACGCTGATTCATCTGCTCAGTGTGAAGCAGAAATGTTCCTTTTTAATGAATTTAGGAAAGAATTGCAGTTAGATAACTTATCATATAATGCTATTGTTACTCTTGATTCAGAAGTTACTATAAAACCTGATGTGTATTCTGGAGACCATAAAATTATAGGCGAGATACACTCTCATTTAGGTAAATTAAAGCCTGCGCAGAAGCACAAAGTAGCGGCGGATATACTGAAAATGCTGCTTAATGATAAAGTAAAAGGAAAAGAGTTCAAGAAATATATTATTGTTTGCAGTGAGGAAGAGCAGAAACAGCTTTTAAATGAAAAATCACATCTTGGATTTACAAGAAAGAAATTCGGAATAGAGGTAAGGTATTATCCACTTACACCTGAATTAAAAGAGAAACTTAAAAATACAATGAAAAAACAAGATATGTACGGAAAAGGAAACGAGAATGGCTAAAGTAATAATGACCTGCGGCAGGATTTGCAGCGGAAAAAGTACATATGCTCAGAAGCTGAAAAATGAGCTCGGCGGAGTGATACTCTCTATCGACGAGCTTATGCTGGATATTCTCGGCGGCGAAACAGGTGACAAGCACGATGAATACGTAAGACGAACCGAGAAGTATCTTTATAAAAAGTCGGTGGAGATAGTTTCTTCGGGAACTGATGTTATTCTGGACTGGGGCTTCTGGAAGAAGTCCGACCGCGATTTCGCCCGTGAATTTTACCGCGAGCACGGAATTTCCTGCGAATTCCACTATATCGGCGTAGACGATGATGAGTGGAAAAGACGCATACAAAAGCGCAATGCTGAGGTGCAGAACGGTCGCAGTGATGCTTATTTAATTGACGAGGGACTTGCGGTAAAGTTCGAGAGTCTTTTTGAAGTTCCCGACAGAAGTGAAATGGACATATGGATATAAAAGTTGAGAGTTGTAGGGGACGGCGTCCTCGACGTCCCGTTAATGCGCAATTATTAATTCGGAATTAGGAATGCGGAATTCGGAATTAAATGTGCCGTAAGCGAAGTACAAATAACGGTTTTGAAAAGAGTGAGCG
>NZ_FRCT01000028.1 GCF_900143025.1 Ruminococcus flavefaciens
AATAATCAGCAGCAGAACAACGACTGGAACCAGTGGAACAACAACTGGAACAATAACAACAATAACTGGTGGAACGGCTGAAATTGATAAGGTATGCTCACTCTTTGTCCTTGATCCCCGGAGTGGTAGACAAAGCGATAGATCTGTGATATAATATCATTTGGTAAACACTGACGGCGATGCTCTATCATGGATGATCTGCCGTTATTGAGATAACAAGGAAATTTTATCACGGCTGCATTAATTTCAATTTCCATTACTCGCACCAAGGAAGCGTTTACCAATGGTAGACGCTTCTTTCTTTTTGATCCGAAATAA
Organism: Ruminococcus flavefaciens; assembly: GCF_900143025.1. Lineage (GTDB taxonomy): Bacteria > Bacillota > Clostridia > Oscillospirales > Ruminococcaceae > Ruminococcus > Ruminococcus flavefaciens_I. Next base: position 319 of record NZ_FRCT01000028.1, read on the forward strand.
AAAAGGAGTCTTAAAAAATGATTTACACGGTCACATTCAATCCCGCAATAGACTACGTATTGCGCACCGACCGAATACAGCCAGGCTGTGTCAACCGCTCCGAGTCTGAGGAGATATTCTTCGGCGGCAAGGGCATAAACGTATCCGCTGTACTTGCCGAGCTTGGTATAAAGAGCAAGGCACTCGGCTTTACGGCAGGCTTTACAGGTGAAGCCATTGAGCAGGGCGTAAAGGATATGGGCATAGACGCTGATTTCGTAAGGCTGAAAAGCGGCAGCTCACGTATCAACGTAAAAATAAAGGCTGACAAAGAGACCGAGATAAACGGACAGGGTCCACATATCGACAGCGAGTCTATCGGGCAACTCATGGAAAAGCTCGATGAAATACAAGACGGCGACACCCTTGTGCTGGCAGGAAGCATACCAAACAGTCTCCCCGACGACATATACGAAAAGATACTTTCAAGGCTGTCAGACCGTGATATAAGGATAGTTGCCGACGCAAGCAAGCGTCTGCTCATGAATATGCTGAAATACCGTCCTTTTCTCATCAAGCCCAATAATTTTGAGTTAAGTGAGATATTCGGCGTAAATATAACCACCTACGATGAGATAGTTGAACACGCAGTAAAGCTTCAGGCTATGGGCGCAGGGAACGTTCTCGTATCTATGGCTGAAAAGGGAGCTGTGCTCCTTGACGAAACAGGCAAGCTCTACAAATGCGGAGCCTGTACAGGCACGGTCAAGAACTCTGTAGGCGCAGGCGACTCTATGCTTGCAGGCTTTATCGCAGGCGTTTCCGAGGGCTATGACTACGCTCTGAAGCTTGGTACAGCCTGCGGCGGTGCTACGGCTTTCTCGGACGGACTTGCAAAAAAGGAACTCATAGACAAGCTTATGGAACAGCTCTGAAGGGAGGACATCAATGGATATAAAATATCTCAGACTACTTGCAAAGGAGTACCCAACTATCGAAAGTGCCGCCAGTGAAATAATAAATCTGTCAGCTATACGCAGTCTCCCAAAGGGTACGGAATACTTTTTCAGTGATATGCACGGCGAATACGAAGCCTTCCTGCATATGCTGAGAAGTGCCTCGGGCATGATAAAGATAAAAATAGACTTAGTCCTCGGAAAGACCGTTTCCGCCCGTGACCGCGAACAGCTTGCGGAGCTCATATACTACCCCGAAAAGGAGATATCACGCCTTACAAACAGCGGCGAGATGTCCGACGAATGGAAAAGACTCAGCATCTACAGGCTCATACTCGTATGCGAGGCAGTTTCCGCAAAATATACCCGTTCACGCATCAGAAAGCGCATACCTAACGATATGGTATACATACTTGACGAACTCCTCAACGTCACTGATGACGTAAACAAGGACTACTACTACGACGAGATAATCAGCGCTATCATCAGCACAGGCATTGCCGAGACCTTCATAATCTCCCTGTGCAGGCTGATACAGTCCGTGTGCATAGACAAGCTCCATATCATCGGCGATATCTTCGACAGAGGTCCCCGTGCGGACATTATCCTGGACGAGCTTATGAAGATGCACGATGTTGATATACAGTGGGGCAACCACGACATCTCATGGATGGGTGCCGCCGCAGGAAATCCTGCTCTTATTGCAAACGTTATCCGCATCGCTATGCGCTACAACAACTTCGATGTGCTTGAGGACGGCTACGGACTGAACCTCCGCGCACTTGCCGTATTTGCAAGCGAGACCTATGCAGGCGACGACTGCAAACGCTATATTCCAAGCACTCTCGATGACAATATATACGACCCTGTTGACCTCGACCTTGCGGCAAAAATGCACAAAGCCATAACCGTTATACAGATGAAGCTGGAAGGTCAGCTCATTGCAAAGCACCCCGAATGGGAAATGCAGGACCGCGACCTTTTCGGAAAGACCAACTTCAAAGCAGGCTCAGTCACCATAAACGGCAAGATACATATGCTTCTTGACAAGAGTTTCCCTACCGTTGACCCTGAGTCTCCTCTCACTCTTTCGGAGGGTGAGGCAGAGCTTATGAAGGTGCTTACAGCGTCCTTCCGACACAGTGAAAAGCTCCAGAGGCATATCCGCTTCATTTACGCAAAGGGAGCAATGTACAAGACCTGCAACAACAATCTCCTTTTCCACGGCTGTATACCTATGGACGAAAACTGCCAGCTCCAGAGCGTCAGCATAAAGGGCGAAAAATACTCGGGCAAGGCACTCCTTGACAAGCTGGGCGAGCTTGTAAATCAGGCATATTTCGGAAACGGCGAGGACAAGGAGTTTGCCAGCGATTATATGTGGTATCTCTGGTGCGGAGCAAAGTCTCCTCTTTACGGCAAGGACAAAATGGCTTTCTTTGAGCGCGGACTTCTTTCCGATAAGTCGCTGCACACAGAGAATTACAACGCCTATTATACATTCTCGGAAAATGCAGAGGTTTGTATGTCCCTGCTGGAATTATTCGGACTTGACCACGAAAAGGGTCACATCATCAACGGTCATGTTCCTGTAAAAATAAAGAACGGAGAAAGCCCCGTAAAGGCTGACGGAAAACTTTTCGTCATCGACGGCGGTATTTCCAAAGCTTACCAGTCCACAACAGGAATTGCAGGCTATACCCTGATATACGACTCACACAGTCTCAATCTTGCCGAGCACAAGCCATTTGTGGCTGGCGAAAGCGGCAATACTCCGACAATACACCTTGTCGAGAAGCTTGACCGCCGTGCGAATATTTCCGACACCGACAAGGGCGAGGAGATAGTTGACAAGATAAACGACCTGCGCCAGCTTCTTGAAGCCTACAAGGCAGGCGCTATCAAATAGCTTGTAGGGGCTGGTGACTCCCTGTAGTACAGGGAGATGTCCGAAGGACAGAGGGGCGCGGCTCCTGTTGGGAGTCCTCGACGTCCCGCTACCTTTCTATAATAGGGCTGAAAAAGACTGAAATTCAATGGAAAACCGTTGATTATTGAAAAAGTATTTTTTATGTTCTGCGTTTTAAACAAAGTTTCACGCTTAGTTTTATGTATAATTACTATTGTCAGAGAGCGGCGTTGCGCCGCTCCCTCATTCAATGAAATAACAACAAAAATAAGGGCGCACATTGTGCGCCCTTTAATCATACATTACTCAAATTCGTATTCGCCTTCGTAATTCTTCTTGAACTCCTCGAAAACTTCACCGAGAAGCTTGTCATCATCAACTGATACAAAGTCGTCCTCCTCGGGAGTCTCACCCGGGATAACTTCAAGAATAACTACCTCATCGTCCTCATCATCGAATGGAAGAAGTACGGCATAAAGATGCTCTTTATATTCAACAGTACCGATTATCTCAAAGGATACCTCGTTACCGTCATCATCGGTGAGCGTGATATAGTTTTCTGCTGCTTCCTCTTCTTCAAGCTCATCGAGTTCCTTTTCGTTCATGTCACTCATACAGACACCTCCGCAAAAATAATATATCTCATTTTAACACATATCGCTGAAAATTGCAATAGCTCAGCCTATTTTTTCACGACGACTACCGTCTTTATGCCGTATGCCCTGAAAAGCTCTATGCAGTTACTGTCGATGACCTCACCGCTTGCAGCTATGGGTATTGCAGGCGGACAAGGCACCTTTACCGATGCGCAGATGCGTCCCTCAGCCTCTCCTACAGGTATCTCCTCTGACGGAGCAAAGGCGGCTTCGCGTATGGCTAAAGCCATATGCGGGAGCTTCGGCGTAATTATCGGTCTTATGCAGCTTTTCCGTGAAGCTCCCGCCACCGCGCTCTCAAGCGCGGCGCGAAGCCTTACAAAATCAAGGTCGGAAGAAAAAGGCGACATAAGCAGCACTACAAGCTCACTGTCCGCATATTCACATTCAACGCCCTCGGCACGGAGAAGCTCCGCAAGCTCTGTTCCGTCGAAGCCGCTTTCGGCAGCCTTTACCGTTATATGGAACGGTTCTCCCTCGGCAAAAACAAGCCTTCCTTTAAAGCTTTCGCGGAGTGCGACTATCTGCGGCAAAGCCGCAGCAATATCGCCTCGTATGCACTCGGCGATGTAGCGGTTGCAGAGGTCAAGAGAAGCCATGATAAGGTAAGACGGACTGGTTGACCCGAAAAAGCTCATAGCCTGTTTGAGCAGCGGCGCATACTCACTGCATGAGGTATGCAGCACAGCCGCTCCTGTCAGTGCAGGCAGCATTTTATGTGCAGAGTCGCAGCACAGGTCAGCTCCCAAAGCGATAGGGTGCAGATTTTTCTCAAAAAAGGCAAGATGCGCACCATGAGCATTGTCCACAAGGAGTCTTGCTCCATAGCGGTGACAAAGCTCCGCAAGAGCCGATATATCAGCGGTCTTGCCTGTATAATCAGGAGAAGTCACATAAAGGCAGGCAGGCTCAGCGCTTGCAGAAAGCACCTTCTCCACATCTGCAAGCGACAGCTCTCCCGAAAGTATCCCGCCGCTGTATTCGGGCATTATCCACGTAACATCAAGCCCTAAAAGAGCAGCGGCGTTGAGAAATGCACGATGCACATTCCTTGCGGCGATAACTCTGCGTCTCTCCATTTTCATCAAAGCCAGCATAGCCTGTATGCACAGTGTCGAGCCTCCTGCTGAAAAAGCCGAAGCCACGCTACTATAGAGCTCCGCAGTATTTCTCTCGCTCTCAGCGATTATGCCCTCAGCCTCGAAAAGGCTGTCTGCCCCCTTTATTTCAGTTATATCGAGAGAATAAAGGCCCTCCAGCTCCTTAACAGGAGCTTTTCCCTTATGTCCCGGCATATGAGCGCGGAGCACTGCCGATGAAGCGTATTTCACAAGAAAGTCATATATAGGTGTATCCATAGTCCCCTCCTCAGATGTAATATTGCAGTATCCTGAACATTCTCATACGTGCCCTTGACATCGCCGCCGAAACAGCCTGCGGCGACACTCCCAGCCTTTCACTTATATCAGAAGTATCAATGTTCTTAAAATAGTATAGCATAATTATCTCTTTTTGTCTCGGGGTAAGCTCATTATTAATAACTTTTAACAGTACACGGCGCAGTCTCTGCGTATTTCCCTCCTCATCTTTATCGCAGCCCAGTATGCGTCGTATGCCCTTGTCAGCCTCCCCGGTGAATGTATCTTTATAAGAGTTACGTTTCGACAATGCCTTCACGCCTCCTCTTATAAGCGGTAAGATGAGCTATGACCGCCTGCATTTCTCCATGCTCCTCATACAGCAGTTCTATACGTCGGTCAAGGTCAAGCTCCCTGACCCTGAGGATATTGCCGCTTTTCATAAGAGAATCACGCATTCTGGTCAGCTCTGAGATACGCCGCTTCACCATGAAGCAGCTCTTGGTGTAATCGTTGATAAGCTTGGTCATAGTTATTTGCCCCCTTAAAAACAAATAAAGAAGCACGAACAGCATTACGCTGTACCCTTGATAAGATAGCTTTTACGAACTAACGTTCTATTCCTTGTGATTATATTATAGAACATTCGTTCTGTAATGTCAAGGGCTTTTTTCAAAATCGTCTATTTCGACAAAATACGACAAATCACGACATAGTCAGGGCATAATTAAAGGGCGCACATAAGTACGCCCCAAAAATTATACAGTTCAAGGATACTCAAAGCCGTCCAGCTTCTGGTAAGATACAGCACCGTTATCACAGGTAACTTTTATCTCTCCTGTCTCAGTACGATCTATTATTTTTCCCCAATCGCCATAGCTTCTTATTATTATGCGGTAGTAATTTGTATTAGTCGAGAAATAAGTCCTGTACCAGCCGTCAATACCGTAATTCACAGTAGAATAAGTATCGGGATTATCTTTTATCTGATCTCTTCTGATATCAAACTTAGGCTCATATGAATATGCAACTTCCTTCCAGCCGCCATATTCAGTCTTTTTCTCTAAAAAGTATGTATTATGCCCTGTTCCGCCCGAGGTCTTGACAGTTATCGTTGCTGTTGCATCGGGACGCATATCAGCCTCAGTCCATGAGTTGATAAGCGCACTTTCTGTATAGCTTAAAACTGCGAGCGGAGGATAAGACACCTTAATAGGCTTACTCGTTACGTCCTTTCCTCTGCTATCTGTTACCTTACACTGCCATGTGCCTATTTCATCTACACCTATAATGTACCTCGTATAGTCACTCTTCTTCTTTCCGTCAAGCGTCCATTCATAGGTATAAGGACCCTTTCCGCCGCTTGCAACAACATATATCGTAGCAGTACCTGCATTATCTATGTAGGATAATTCATTCTGATAGTCTATGTAAAGCTTTCTGTATACCGTTACAGTGTTTGTATCTACAGACGATGATGTATGAGTTAGCTTTGAGCCGACCTTTTTTGTCGATCTGCGAGTTATCTTACAATAATAATTGCCCTTTGATGATGCAAGATGGCTTGATGATGTTGCATTTGGTATCTCTTTGCCGTCCCTGTACCACTGATAGCTTATTCTGATACTGGCAAGTTCTGAATCCTCTCTCCGCTTTTCCACCTTCAGTTCTACTTTTTCCCCGGGCTCTAACTCGTAATCCTTATCCTCAATGTAATACACCTTTCTCGTTTGCCTGAGCACCTGACCATTGATACTATCACTGACGCCGGATATTGCAGGCGGATCGTCCGCACTTGCTGTAATAGCCGTTGCACTGCACAGAAGTACAGCACTCGAAAGTAAACATAAAGCCTTCTTCAAAATTGATCTCATAAAATAAAACCTCCCTAAAATAAAATAATAAAACGTTCGGTACCGTAAACGTTTTTCACCCCAAAAATGAACGCCCCCATAATATGTGTTTATTTTAACACCGAGGCTTTATTTATACAAGATGCCATTTGTCACTATCCCAGTGACATTTGTCACTTTTTATTTAAAGCTATCATCACCGTACTGCTTCACAAAAACTTATATGCATAACAAAGGGGCGTACATTGTACGCCCCTACACTATCATTTAATTATCACTCAGACTGCTGCTCATCGTCAGAGTTTTCGGCATCGTTATTTTCATCTGAGACCGCATCTGTAACGACCTGCGGCTGAGACTCATCAATGTAAATGATATCATCATCGCTGACATTCTCATCTACGATAGGTGCTGCTGCGGCAAGATCCTCACGTATGCCGTCCGAGCAGGCACTGAGCCTTCTCATATCAATTATACCTGAACAGGTAACATCATCGCCGCTGCCCTTGCGGGTCATAGCAGGCAGGAATTCCGCAAGCTGACGTATTCCTTCCTCCATGCCGTTCTCCACTAAGGTAAGTGCAAGACCGCGGAAGAAGCCGAAAAGCTGCTCCTCGTTCCAGTATGAGTTTTCAACGCCGTCCGTACAAAGGAATACAGCCGCAGGCATAAGTCCCTTTGGCAGATAGAAAAATCTTGCCGAAAGAGCTGCATCGTCCTGACACATGGAAGTGGTAACATTCTCATAGCAGCGCGGATCCTCGGGAATAGGCGCATAAACATTGCTGTCGCCGTCAATGACAACGCATTTTCCGTCGCCTATCTGCATACCGAAGGCATAATTATCGGTAACTACCGCAAACACAAGGGTAGTACCGTATGCACCTATATAATCGCCCTCCTCGTATCTTGTACGATAGCCTGCGAATTTTTCGGGGATACGGTCAAGCTCCTCCTCGGTAAAGGGGTTGTCAAGGAAATCCTTTTCCGTAAGGTCATGCCAGCGGGCAATGATACTGCGCCACAGCTGATTGAAGAGCTGCTCGCGCTGACGCTCGTCTTTAAGTACCTCGTCAGCATCATCAAGCCCCTCCAAAAACTCCTTTACACATTCCGCAGCACACTCGACCGCATATTTAGAACCTCTGTCTGTACGCAGATAGCAGAGACTTCCGTGACCGTCGGCAGCTGCCGCAAATGAATAATTCTCAAAGTCACCGCAGAGAGAGCTGTCCTGGCATATAAGCTCACGGCTAAGATGAGAAGCTCCGATGCTTGTCTGAGCAAAGGAAGATAATCTCTCCATATTTTCTCCTTACCAGTCGGATTCGTCCCAGTCGGCAGTATTGGCATCGCTGAGCGCATCGTTGGTCTGAGTCTGAACGTCCTCAGCCAGCTTCTTGGATATCTCAACGGGGTCTGTATCGCTGTCAACAGTACTTGAATGGCTTGCAAAAACGCTTGTGATAACGCTTGCCTTTTCTATCATAAGTCTGAGCTGATCCTTGTTCTTTACATCGAGAACAGTCTCAGAGCTTCCCGAGAAGCGTGCAAGAACGTCCTTATCAGCATCATCACCGATAGCAAAAGCTATCTTTATGGAACGCTTGTACCAGTTGTTCTTCTTGAGTGCGTCAAGTCCGCTCTCCCAGTTATCTGTAGGACCGCCGTCACTGAAAAGGAGTATTACAGGCGGATATGCACCTGCGGCAGTCTGTAAAAATTCATTTCTCGAAAGCTTCTTGTCAAGCTCCTTGCAGGCAGCACCAAGGTCTGTAACACCGCAGGCTTCAAATGTCTTGAAGCGGTATCCCTCAGGGGATACAGGCTCGGGAGTTACCCACGAAGCACCTGTGGAGAATTCCAGTACTGCTATCTTTATCTCAGCGTCATCACTTTCGTCGCTTATTTCCTGTAAGGTCTGCATGACCTCCTCAAGAGCAGATTCTACCTGTCCTATCTTGCTTCCCTGCATACTTCCGGAAGTGTCGATGACATAAAAAAGTGTCATTACCTTTCTGACAGCAGGAGCGTAATCGTCTAAACCTGGCATGATGTATACCTCCGTTCAATATAATAACATAAAATAATTAACTGTTGTTAGTCTATATGTTATATTATACCATGAAATCTGCCTGCGGTCAAGTACTGCAAATGTTCACACAAATTTAACATTTATCCCCGTGACATATGCCTGCATATAATGTATAATGAGATTATAGAGATAGGAACGGAGGGATATGGCTTATCTGTAGCCGACTATGAGTAAACAAGAGATAAGGCGCTATATCTTTATAGCTCTCCTTGCTATAACAGTATGCGTTATCGTACAGAATTTTTATATATTCACAAAGCTGGTTTCTATACTTTTAGGAGCACTGAAGCCGCTGATGATAGGCTTTTTCATAGCCTACATCTTCAATATCGTGATGAATTTCTTTGAAAAGCATTACCTTCCCAAAAGCCAAAAGCCTTTGATAGTCAAAACGCGCCGCCCTACCTGCCTTGTGCTTTCCTTTACAATAGCTATAGCGGCGATAATACTGATAATGTGTATAGTGGTCCCCGAGATAATCAAGGCATTCGGCGTACTCTACGATGAGATACCGCCTGCCTTTACAAAATCAAAGGATTTCGTCATAGGCAAGCTCAATGAATATCCCGATATACAGGAGAAAATAGAAAATCTCGAATTTGACTGGGCAAGCATTGCAGGAAAGCTGTCAAAGGTCCTTACATCGGGAGTTGCAGGCATATTATCCTCTGCCTGGGGAATAATAGGAGGAGTAGCATCTACCCTCACCAACATCGTCCTCGGCATAATCTTCGCAATATATATGCTCCTGCGCAAGGATAAGCTCATATGCGACATAAACCGTTTAAGGCGTTTATGGTTCAGCGAGAGCTTCAACAATAAATCTTCTCACTTTATACACACTGCCAACGATACTTTCAAGAGTTTCTTTGTAGGACAGTTTATAGAAGCTATCATACTGGGTACGCTGTGCTTTATAGGCATGAAGCTGTTAAAGCTCCCATATGCCGCTATGTCGGGTACTCTTGTGGGAGTGACCGCATTTATCCCTATAGTCGGTGCATTCATCGGTGCAGGAGTAAGCGCGTTCATAATCCTTACGGAAAATCCCATGCAGGCACTTATTTTCCTCATTTTCTTAGTTATATTGCAGCAGCTTGAGGGAAATATCATCTACCCAAAGGTAGTGGGCGGTACTGTAGGACTTCCGAGTATCTGGACTCTTGCCGCAGTAACTATCGGCGGCGGACTCTTCGGTATCCTCGGTATGCTGTTGGGCGTTCCCCTTGCAGGCACACTTTATAAGCTTTCATTTGAAAAGCTTGAAAGCGCGGAAGCCGAACGCGGGATAGCTCCCACTGACGAAAAGCCCGTAAAAAAGACAAAGCAAAAGCCTAAAAAAGTAAGCAGAAAATAGTTATCTGTAGGGGACGGTGACTCCCTGTAGTACAGGGAGATGTCCGAAGGACAGAGGGTCGCAGCTCCTGTTGGGAGTCCTCGACGTCCCACAGTATACAATGAAATTACAAGTAACAATCTTTAGGGGCTGCCTTTGGCAGTCCGCAAGTGCGAAATTCACTACAAGCTAACGGCTTGCGGACGCGAAATGCGAGTCCCTACAATCTTAGTTCTTAGCTCTTAGTTCTAAGTTCTATTAAATGCACAAATTGCCCTAACAAGTTCACAACATTTTGATATCCGTAATTCACCGACCGCCGAAACGCTTCAATAATACGCTGAAGTTCAAAGGCGGTTTTTATGTCACGGCGCGGTTTTGTAATCTGATAAAACCAAAAACGCCATTTTCAGGCTGATTCAGGCAAATAGAGAGATTGACAAAAATTAATCAATGTGATAATATATCTATGGATAATAATTATGTTATAAAGGAGTAATGTGTTATGATCAATACATGGCCAAAGGAATGGGACGGCTTTACAGAAGGCCGCTGGAGCACCACTTCCGTAAACGTTCGAGACTTTATCAAGAAGAACTACACTCCTTACGATGGTGACGAGAGCTTCCTCGCACCACCTACAGAGGCAACGAAAAAGCTGTGGGAGCAGGTCATGGATCTTTCCAGACAGGAAAGAGAGGCTGGCGGTGTTCTTGATATGGACACCAAGATCGTTTCAACAATTACATCACATAAAGCAGGATATCTCAATAAAGACCTTGAAAAAATAGTGGGTATCCAGACGGACAAGCCCTTCAAGCGTTCATTGCAGCCCTTCGGCGGTATCCGTATGGCTCAGCAGGCTTGCAAGGAGTACGGCTACGAGGTAGACCCCGAGGTAGTTGAGATATTCACAAAGTACAGAAAGACCCACAATCAGGGCGTTTTTGATGCTTACACTCCCGAAATGCGTCTTGCTCGTCACTCTGCAATTCTCACAGGACTTCCTGACGCATACGGCAGAGGCCGAATCATCGGCGATTACCGCCGTGTAGCACTCTACGGCATCGACCTCCTTATCGAGGACAAAAAGCATCAGATAGAAACATCTCTCGTGAGAATGACTTCAAAGAATATCAGACTCCGCGAGGAGCTTGCTGAGCAGGTTCGCGCATTGCAGGAGCTCAAGGAGCTTGGCAACATCTACGGCTTCGATATCTCAAAGCCTGCCGCTA
>NZ_FRCT01000027.1 GCF_900143025.1 Ruminococcus flavefaciens
GAGAAAAAATCAGCTAAAAAAGTCTTTGGAAAGGGGTTCGGGGGAAAGCCTTTCTTCAGAAAGGTTTCCCCCGATAAATAGTATAAGCTTCTATATGAGTACCACGGTTAAGCCGTCCTTTGTTTTTATTCCTCGGGTTCCTTGATCTCGCCTACTATCGGGATAGGATCAATTCCCTGCTTTGTATAATAATCGGAAAGTGCCGATCTTACAGCCTGCTCAGCAAGTACAGAGCAGTGTATCTTTACTGCCGGAAGTCCGTCAAGCGCCTCTACAACAGCCTGATTTGTAAGCTTCAGAGCATCGTCTATGGACTTGCCCTTTATAAGCTCTGTTGCCATTGAAGATGTGGCAACTGCCGCACCGCAGCCGAATGTCTTGAATTTTGCATCTGTTATGATATTATTGTCTATCTTCAGATACATCTTCATTATGTCTCCGCATTTTGCGTTTCCTATCTCGCCTACTCCGTCTGCGTCCTCGATCTCACCTACATTTCTCGGATTTGAGAAATGATCCATTACCTTATCACTGTATAACATAATTTTTACTCCTTTGTTATTCTCTTGCAGGCTCTTCCTGCGCAAAAAAGTATATTAAAGGGGTCACTTCTTCTTGATTATGTCGTTTCTGGATACCTGCTTCCTGTCGATATCTTTCAGCCAGATACCGGCATTTGCTCCCTCGGAAATAGAGTTGCACTGCTTGCGGAACTGCTCTATACCAAGAATGGTCGTGGGCAGCATCTCTTTTCCGCCGTGTACCAGCAATACCTCGTCGCCAACAAAGAATATTCCTCCTGTTACCGTACCTACTACGACAGTTCCCTTGCCTGTTATAGTGAATACATCGGTAACAACGAATTCCGAATACGTACCCTCTGCTACTCCCGATTGCGGAGTATAGTACGCCTCGTATTCGCGCAGCTCCTTTTCATCGTCGGTCAAAAAACCTGTATCAGTCTCGTCGCGGGTAAACAGTCTTTTCTTGATATTATCCAGAAATCCCATAAATATGCCCCCTTATTATGATGTTTTAGTCGTATTTCTCGCCCTTCATCATTCTTTCCCATACAGGTGACATAGAGCGAAGCTTTTCCACAACTCGGGGAATTACTTCAAGGATATAATCTACGTCCTCGTCGGTAACGTCTTCCTCGATAGAAAGTCTCAGCGAGCCGTGAGCGACTGCGTGAACGAGACCTATGGAAAGCAGAACGTGTGACGGGTCAAGCGAGCCTGATGTGCAGGCTGAACCCGATGAAGCGCATATACCGTTAAGGTCGAGCATGAGCAGGAGCGATTCGCCCTCCAAGCCCTCAAAGGAAATATTGAGGTTGCCCGGAAGTCTCTTGTCTCTGTCGCCGTTAAGACGGGTATACGGTATCTTGAGAAGCTCGTCAATAAGACGGTTTCTCCTCGGTGTTATAACAGCAGCCTTTTCTGCGATATTGCGTGTTGCAGCCTCAATAGCTACGCCGAGACCTACGATAGCAGGTACATTCTCGGTGCCTGCACGCTTACCGCGTTCCTGACCGCCGCCGTGGATAAGATTGGGCAGTACGATACCCTTACGGATATATATTGCACCTATGCCCTTCTGTGCGTGTATCTTGTGTCCCGAGAGGGAAAGCATATCTATTCCCTGCTTGTGGACATCTATCTCAACATGACCAACAGCCTGTACAGCATCTGTGTGGAAAAGTACGCCCTTTTCCTTGCAGATCGCAGCTATCTCGTCGATAGGCTGTATAGTGCCGATCTCGTTGTTTGCATACATTATTGTTACAAGTGCTGTGTCCTCGCGGATAGCCTTCTTTACGTCCTCGGGGTCGATGAGACCCTTATCGCTTACGGGGATATATGTTACCTCAAAGCCATGCTTTTCAAGGTATTCGCAAGTATGAAGGACTGCATGATGCTCGAACACAGATGTTATTATGTGCTTCTTGCCCTTCTTTGCCATAAGCTCAGCAGTGCCTTTTATTGCCCAGTTATCGGACTCTGAACCGCAGCTGGTAAAGAATATCTCCCTCGGCTCGGCTCCGAGAGCCTTTGCCACCTTTTCACGGGCGATCTCAACATCTCTCTGAGCATCGCGTCCAAGCTTGTATATGCTGGAAGCGTTGCCGTATGCTGTTGTGAAATATGGCAGCATAGCGTTCAGGACTTCTTGAGAGACCGCAGTCGTTGCTGCATTATCTGCATAAATAAATCTCTTTTCCAACGATTTATCCTCCTATTTTGCATATTTATCACGCTGCTCCACTGCAAGGCGGTCACAGCGTTCGTTTTCAGGATGTCCTGCGTGTCCTTTTACCCAATTAAATGTAACGTCATGCTTTTCAAGGAGCGGCAGAAGCTGTTCCCATAGATCCACATTCAGAGCAGGCTTCTTGTCGGATTTTATCCAGCCCTTCTTCTTCCAGCCGTATACCCAGCCCTTTGTTACGCTGTCTACAACGTATTTGCTGTCGGTGGTAAGAATGACCTTGCAGGGCTCTTTCAGTGCCGAAAGCCCTGTTATGACTCCGAGAAGCTCCATTCTGTTATTGGTCGTAGCGCTGTCTCCGCCCGAAAGCTCCTTTTCGATGCTGCCGAAACGAAGTACAACGCCGTAGCCTCCGGGCCCGGGATTGCCGCTGCACGCGCCGTCAGTGAATATTTCAACTGTTTTGATATTTCTCACCTCTGAAAACTTTACAGGATATATTCTATCATATTAAATATACAAAAATTGTAGGTGTTAGCCGTGGTTAACGAAGAAGTTTTTAGCTATACAGCCTATAATTATATCACATATAAATAAAAGCCTGAGAAAAATCGCGTTTCTCAGGCTTTGTCTTTTGCTCGGGCTTATTAATAAGCCTTGCCCCAGTAAACCATATACTTAGCAGGCTTGCCGCAGCATACACACTTGTCGCTGAGCTGTTCCTGCTCAAATGGGATACATCTTGAGCCAACGCCTGTCTTTTCCTTTACCTCGTCCTCGCAAGCCTCTTCGCCGCACCACATTGCCTTTACGAAGCCGTCGCCCTTTTCTTCAAGAGCATTTTTGATCTCGTCAAGAGTTGTGCAGGTATAAGTCCTGTTTGCACGGTTCTCGGCAGCCTTATTGAACATACCCTCAGGTATCTCCTTTTCGAGGAGCGCCTTTACATATACAGCAAGATCTCCGAGAGCTACTGTTTTCTTTTCGCCGCTGTAACGTACAGCTACAATGCACTGATTTTCCTCGATATCACGAGGTCCTATCTCAATACGAACAGGTACGCCCTTCATTTCGTACTCGGCAAACTTCCAGCCGGGTGAGTTCTCGCTGTCATCAAGCTTTACTCTGATGCCTGCGGCTTTAAGCTCGCTCAGAAGCTCGTTTGCCTTGTCGAGAACGCCCTCCTTGTGCTGTGCGATAGGTACGATAACAGCCTGTATCGGAGCTACAGCAGGCGGAAGTACAAGTCCGCTGTTGTCGCCGTGAGTCATAATAACCGCACCGATAAGACGAGTTGTTACGCCCCAGCTTGTCTGATGAGGATTGACTCTCTTGTTTTCCTTGTCGGTATATTCAATGCCGAAAGCCTTTGCAAAGCCGTCACCGAAATAGTGTGATGTACCAGCCTGTAAAGCCTTACCGTCATGCATGAGTGCTTCGATAGCGTATGTGGATACAGCTCCTGCGAACTTGTCGCTCTCTGTCTTCTTGCCCTTTACAACAGGCATAGCAAGTGACTTTTCGCAGAAATCAGCATATACGTTGAGCATACGCTCTGTCTCCTCAATAGCTTCCTCAGCTGTTGCGTGGATAGTATGACCCTCCTGCCAGAGGAACTCTCTTGAACGGAGGAAAGGACGTGTAGTCTTTTCCCAGCGTACAACGCTTACCCACTGGTTGTAGAGCTTAGGAAGATCACGGTATGAATGAACTATATTAGCATAATGCTCACAGAAAAGAGTCTCGGAAGTAGGACGCACGCAAAGTCTGTCCTCAAGCTTTTCGCTGCCGCCGTGAGTTACCCATGCAACTTCGGGAGCAAAGCCCTCAACGTGATCCTTTTCCTTCTGGAGAAGGCTCTCGGGGATAAACATAGGCATACAAACATTCTCGTGTCCAAGTTCCTTGAAAGTAGTATCAAGGATATGCTGCATATTTTCCCATATAGCGTAACCATAGGGACGTATTACCATACAGCCCTTAACGCTTGTATATTCGATAAGCTCTGCCTTTTTGCAGATGTCGGTATACCACTGAGCGAAATCCTCGTCCATTGAGGTTATCTCGGATACCAGCTTTTTATCTTTTGCCATACATATGACCTCTTTCTGATATATTTCAATAGATATATTCATTATATCATCTATTTTTACTGTTGTCAATCGGAGTTATCCCGATTTCGGGAATTTCTGCGCTTATATCTGAACGATCATACCAACCAAAAGGTATGTGCAGTACATTGCGCCTATTACCAGTACAGCCGCTATGACCTTGCCCAAAGCTGTGCTTGGTGAGCCGCCTACGCCGTTCTTTTTTATGTTTACAGCGGCGCATACCAGTGCAAGAACATTGTAGATGCCTATGATAAGCCATCTGATGTTCATTTTGGTGCTGAGGAGGTCGATATAACAGGTGTTGTTGACCATTCTGTAGTCCATGCCAGAGAAATTCTCCTGTACCTTTCGGCTCGTGCTCTTAACATTGCCCTTTATTTCGGTGCCGCTGATATTGGTATAGTCGCTGCTGTCGAAGTTGTCGCCGAAATCCTTGTCTGCACGCACAAGCAAGCCCTTCTGCATATCATCTGACAGTATGAGGTAGTAATACTCATTAAGGAGCGGAATAAAACCAATTTTGTGAGTGTACTCGAAATTGGGGTGATTTGCACCGTAATCAGGCACACCGCTTACGCATTTGCCGGTCTCCATGTTGTTAAAGGCATCATCAAGAGATATGTTTTCCTTGAAAAAGCCCGATATTCCCATGAAAAGTCCTAAAGCCGCCAGAAGCACAAAAAAGATGATAGCAATAAGGGGCGAAGGCTTTTTGCTGCTGCCCTCAAATGAAGGTGAGCCGTCTGAAAAATTTCTAAGATCCATAATTATTCTCCTTAGTATAGTATTCGTAAGCAATTCCCGATTTATGGGGTGAAATAATATAGCTTTATGATATCACAATTGCCGAAAAAAGTCAATATTTTGCGGCAATAGCCGTTAGCTTGCAGGGGCTGGCGTCCCCTACAAATGGTTATTTAAAGCAAATTCGTAACCTGTGGACGCATAATATCTGCCGCACAATTATGCAAAAAAGGCTGCACAGCAATGCCGTGCAGCCTTTTATATCAATATATCATGTCAAAGTAAAATGTCACTTTGCAGTGCTTCCGCCAACTTCCTGTAAGCCGTCTAATTATCCTTCAAGAGATGTACGCTTGCCGAGGAGGTATTCCTGTATTGCAAGTGCATCATCGTTTGTAACGCCCTTGCTTGTACCTGCAATATCAGCGTTTGCCCAGCCCTGCTTTGTGATAGCGTGCTCGTCTGTACCGCCGATACCGTACTTGTTAGGGTTAGCAAGTGCCTGCATGATGATAACAACGTCGCCCATGTCTATCTGACTGTCGTTATTTGCGTCGCCGAGCTTGGTTGCCTTTATTTCTTCGCCTACAGATGTTGTTGTCTGAGCAGAAGTTGTAACTGATGTAGTCGTAGTTGTAGTAGTTGTAGTTACCTTGCCGCCGTCTGCAATAGTAGTTCTTACAGGATCAGCAGCAGTTCTGTCGCCTACGATAGCCTTGAATGCAGGCTTAGCCATGAAATTCTTATCGAAAATAAGCGGATTCTGTGTATTTCTCCAGCTCTTTGTATCTGTAACGCCCCAGAATACTACTGCTGAGATCTTGTCAGCATACTTCTCGTAGATATCGAAGAGACCCTTGTAGTATGTAGACTGAACATCGAAATACTTGTCTCCTGAATTCTCCTGTACAGTTACGTCAAGCTCTGTAACCTGAACGTCAAGACCTGTAGCGATGAAGTCCTTGAGAGCGAGCTCGTACATACCAAGTGAAGGGAATGCAGCGTCCATGCTCTGTCTTACGTCAAGGTGAGACTGCATACCGATACCGTCGATATTGCCTGCCTTTTTGAGTCTCTCTGCCAGTTCACAGATAGCCTTCTTCTTGTCCATGTACTCGTTGAAGTCGTTGTAGTAAAGCTTACAGCCCTTAGGAGCATACTGTCTTGCAAACTTGAATGCATAGTCGATGAATGAATTGTCACCGTATACAGCTACCCAGTCTGATGCCTCATACTGGTTGGACTGTGAAGGATGACCGGGCTTACGAGGACTGCCGTCGTTCTGGAATGCCTCGTTTACAACGTCGCAGGCATAGAAGTTGATATCAGGATAAAGAGCTGTAAGTGTTTCAAAATAGCTCTTTATGTAGTTCTCCATACGCTTTGTCATCTTTTCGGGTGAAACGTAATCCTTCTTCTCGTCGTAGTCTTCCTTGAAGAACCACTCAGGAGTCTGGCTGTACCATACAAGAGTGTGTACTCTTACAGGGATACCGTATTTTCTTGCATAGTTAAGAACAGGCTTAGCCTGCGCAAAGCTTATCTGAGGAGTTTCGTCATCGCCTGTTTCCTCGAAATATTTAAGTGTAGCTGTCTTGTTGAGAACATAATCGGGCTTCATCTGGTTGCCGACTGTGATGCTCTCGCCGAAGTGCTTCTGGACAAGATCCATGAATGGCTGTGAAGAAAGGTCATCAGGAGTAAGTGCAGTACCTACCTTGAACTTGTCCTTATAAAGCTCGCTGAGTGAAGGGAGATCCTTCTCTATATCAACATGGGGAGCTTCTGTTATCTTTACATCATCAATGAAAATGGACTCCTGTCCGCCTTCAAAGTATACATATACACCTTCCATACCTTCGGAATAGCTGATAGGTATATTCTTTATTTCTGCCCAGCCGTTTCCGCCGCCGCTGGTAGCCTGAATGTTCTGTTTGAGGTTAGAATAAGAGGTCTCTCCGTCAACACTGAACTGGAAGCTGAGTGTAGTATTTGTGTACCATTCTCCTCTTACGGAGCAGGAGAAGTAATACTGTGTATCAGGCTTGAGGAAACCGTCCATACGGAATGCAGGACCGTGCCATGTGTCGCCTCTTTCTGTAGCGGAAAGTCCGCTGTCGCCGCTCTTGGCAGCGTCCTTTGAAATTGCAAGAACAGTTTTATCGTCGCCGCCTCTGTTTGACCAGTGTGCAAGATCGTCCTCGCTCTCAAATCCGCACTCATAAACTACTTTACCCTCTGCTGCTGCGGATACCTTGGTGTTTGTCAGCTGTACGCCTGCGGGTGCTACCGCATGAACAGCCGCAGCTGTTGCTGTAAGTGCCATAGCTGCACCCATAACACCTGCGATCAGCTGATTGATGTGTTTTCCTTTCATAGTAAATTCCCTCCAAAAATAAATTTTTGTGTTTATATTGTAGCACGATTGTACAAATAAGTCAATGAGCGCCGCGGACAATGAGCAATAAATGGGGAGTTTGACTATAATCGGCGACAAAAAATGGTCAGCGTAACAGAGAGCTGTTAGCCGTTTGCCTTTAGCCTTTAATTGAATAAGGGGCGGATATTATCCGCCCCCTACAGCATGAACACCTTCTCAATCGAGGTAAGAACCTACAGGCGAGGTATTGTACTGCTTCTTGATCTTGATGATAACAGAACCGTCAGGCTGTTCGTTTTCCTCAAGTATCTTGTACCTGGTTCTTGTTTTTTCAAGAGAAGCCTTGTACTTCTCTACCTCCTCCCTGACAAGCCTGACAGCATAATCGTGCGCGGTCTCCTCCTTCAGCATAAAATGCAGAGTCTGACAGATACACGCTTCTTTGATCCTTTTCATTGATATGCACCTCCAAAAAAATTAAACGTGCAGCAAACAACTGGACTTACGCAGAAATTTGCTACACGTTCTTTACATTATTAATTATATCAGCTGGTTTTTTATTTTTCAAATGGTATTTTTTCACAAAATTCAAGCTATGTGCTTTTCGATATATTCAACAACTTCGCTCCTGTCTATGTCAAGAGCATAGGCAAACTCTTCAAAAAGCATATTTTCCGCAAGATCAAGATATTTTTCATCTGAGGAACGCAGCTTCCTGCCCTCTTGCGAAAGCTCCTTTCTGCGTAAGTACAGTGTTTTTATAAGCCTTATCATCTCATGCTTATCTGCATTTTTTATAATACGGCTGTATTCCTCCTTGCGCTTAATATCATTGTCGATCCATATAACGTCCTCCGAGTTCATGTGCGAGATAAGCTCGTCAACTTCCGATCTTGAACATACATAGTGTATATTGCTGAGTGCAGTTTCATTATCTATAGGAACATAAAAAACGTTCTTTTCCGAATTTGTATGCCTGAGAATGTAATATTCCCGTTCTTCTCCCATAAGATCACGCTTTTCTATCGCCGTGATCTTACATATACCGAATGTACCGTACATAACAATATCATTTATCTTATACATAAGTATCACCCCGCAAAAAAATAGAACGCGAAGCAAGTAACTGGACTTACGCAGAAACTGCTACACGTTCTTTATTATATTTTAGCATTTTCAAAAAATAAAATCAAAGGCAGTTTTGCACAAAAATCATATCCTTTTTCTGTGAGAGGATAATATACGCCCCTGCAAACAGTCATTTTGAGTAAATTCGGCGCTTGCGGACTGTCGTCCCCGACAGCCCGTCAGTTATGTTTTAATTATGGGACGTCGAGGACGCCGTCCCCTACATTCTGTCATTTCAAGTCATTTCTTAAGACACGGGCGGCGGAACGCCGCCCATACAGGCTAAGGGCTAACGGCTCGGGAGCCCGAGGGCGGGCTCCCCTACAACAAAATGCACACAATTCCGCGAAATATCTCCACGTTTTTCTACTTTGCAAAACTGAAACGAAACACGAGAAAGAGAGAGAAACAGAGTATACGCGAGAGATTTTAAGAGAAAACAGGGTATATATTAAAAAAATCCCCAAAAAGCCCTTGACATACGCTTTTATATCGTGTATAATAATTCTTGCACTGTGAAGGAACAGGCGTCTTTTCGGGAAGCAAGAGGCAGGTCCTCAAAGCTTCGTTAGGAGGCTCTGCCTCTTGTTTCCGAATTCGCTTTCCTTCCGAAATATAATTACAGGAGGAAATATATATGTCAACTACACTGGCAAAACCCGCTGAAGTAAGCCGCACTTGGTATATCCTCGACGCTGAGGGCAAGCCACTCGGTAGAGTTGCTGCTAAGGCTGCTCACATTCTCAGAGGCAAGCACAAGCCCACTTATACTCCCAACGTAGATTGCGGAGATCACGTTATCGTTATTAACTGCGCAAAGGCTGTTCTTACAGGAAGAAAGCTCGAGCAGAAGAAGTACTACTGGCACACAGGCTGGATCGGCGGTCTCAAGTCCATTTCTTACAAGGACATGATGGCTGAGCAGGCTGACAGAGCTATGATGATCGCTGTTAACGGTATGCTCCCTAACAACAGCCTCGGCAGAGCTCAGCTCAAGAGACTCAGAACCTACAAGGACGCTAATCACAAGCAGGAGGCTCAGAAGCCTGTTGCTTACGAGCTTTAATAGGAGGTGCTTTTAAATGTACGAATCAAAAGTTAAATACTACTACGGAACAGGCAGAAGAAAGCACTCCGTAGCAAGAGTAAGAATTTACCCAGGTTCAGGTAATGTTACTATAAACGGCAGAGGCATTGATGAGTATTTCGGTCTCGAAACACTCAAGCTCATCGTTCGTCAGCCTCTCGCTCTTACTGACAATACAGAGAAGTTCGACGTTGTTTGCACAGTTGCAGGCGGCGGCGTTACAGGTCAGGCTGGTGCTATCAGACACGGTATCTCAAGAGCTCTTCTTGAATTCGATGCTGAGCTCCGTCCTGCTCTCAAGAAGGCTGGATTCCTCACTCGTGACCCAAGAATGAAGGAGAGAAAGAAGTACGGTCTCAAGGCTGCTCGTCGCGCTCCTCAGTTCTCAAAGAGATAATTTTATCCCTACTGGGACTATACGAAAAATCACCTCGCAGGTTTATCCTGCGAGGTTTTTATTTTTCCATGAAGGTATTAAAATTTGCTGCAAGAATTTGTTATACGCTATGGTAAAAACCATACTGCCGTAGCGATTTTTCAGTATTACAAAAAGGAAATCCCGCCTAAAATATCACATTTTGGCTATCAGCAGCATTTTTTCTGATAAAAAAAGCTGGTTTTTTCTAAAAAAAGAGCCTTATATTATATCATATATTATCATAATATCGTCTTCCGAAAGAGGACGATTTTCTTTTATTCTCTTTCGTCAAAAGTAACAACATAGACATATAAATCACTCGAATTTCTGTCGCTTGCTGCTCATTTTGTATTAATATTACCACCATAAGTGCATTTTGTTCACGTTATTGGTATATACATTTTGTTTAAGAGTATATAGTTTCTATAATCAGAGATTACTATTTATACTTGGAGTATTATAAAACGGGTAATATTTTTTGCGTATTATGAATTTTCGGTTAATAACGAGCTTTTTTTATTTAATGATATATTTCAGCTATATACAGCCATTTTAAAAGTGAATTTTCGATATTAGCAGCAACAATAGCACAATATGAACATTTTTTGAAGTTCAAAAATCCACCTTTTCTTCATATTTGGGGTTGATGAAAATTCATATAAAGGGTATAATTTTATTATAAAGAACATATGCAGTAACAAGCCTTCCCGATCAAAATCAATTAGTATTTCGATTATGAGGGACTTTTTTATCACCAAAACACGAAGTACTAATGGTTACTATTTTTTAAATGTGAGGTGAAATAATGAATTCAGAGGCGATCTTTAATGCTGCTCATACAACAGCTATCAAACTTTTAGAATCAGGAGCTTTCGTTACTCCGTCCGATACGGTCTGTGCACTGCAGACCAGCTCAGGCAGGATCTATACAGGTATAAGCCGAACAGATATGAACAATTCGGTCCACGCTGAGATCGACGCTGTAAGGAATATGCTCGCCGCAGGCGAAAACATTATAATAGGACTTCTTCTGATCAGCACACAGATGAGGACTCCTATGCTGCCTTGCAATAACTGCCTTGGCTATATTTTATCGCTTGCACAGGAAAACATAGGCTGTATGGTCATGCTTCAGGACAGAATGATCAGTATAAATGAGGTCGGAATGTTCGCTGCACCTATGGGCGGAATGATGGATAATCCTAATTTCGTCGGACATACACCTGTACAGCCGCAATTTACATCAGCACACGCTGCTGTACCACCACCTGCACCACCGCCTTTGGCACCTTCCCCCCCACTACCTGTGCAACCAGCTGTTAATACAGCTCCCGCACCTGTTACACCACAACCTGCTGACGATATACAGGAAACAGATATTACAACAAAAACAGAAACTTCTACAGCGAATACAGAAAACGCTACAGGCGATCTGCTGAAAAACAAGGTCAACAGTCTCTTGCGGTCTGTTGATGACGACACTGATGAGTTTCTTGAAAACCTGCCATCAACAAAGAAAAAAAGATTTGGCTTTTTCAGGAAGTAATATGTAAGGAAAACAGGGAGGATTTTTTAATATGAGAGGTCAAAAAAAGATGTCCGCTGTAAGCCTTGTGCTTATAGTTCAGCTTATTATCATGCTTGTGCTGTCATTAGTTATCACTATGACCATAAGCTCAGAAACACGAAAGAATACTATTCAAAATCTCGAAACCATAACAGACGAACGTGCTAACATAATCGAAACCTACGTAAAAAATGCAGAGGACAAACTTACATACTTCAGCAAATCACAGGAAGTCAAAAAACTGCTTGAAAGCCCTGAAAATCTGTCTCTCCAGAAGTCAGGTCAGGCTTACACAGAGGACTTTTCAAGAGATATAGATAACCTTGAGGGACTCTGGATAGGTGAATGGACTTCACATTGTATCGCACATACTAACCCCGAGACAGTCGGAATTACAACCAGAAAGAACGAAACTGCTCTTCGTCAGCTCCAGGATTCACTGATAGCAGCAGGCGACGGAGTATACAACGCAGGAATGATAATCTCTCCTGCATCAGGCAAACAGATAGTATCAATGTACAAGACTGTATACGGCGAAAACGGTGATCCTATAGGATTCGTCGGACTCGGCATATACACAGAGGGCCTTGTAAATACACTCAATAACCTCTCTATCAAGGGAGCTAAGGACGTTACCTACGCAATGGTAAACGTAAAGGACGATAAGTACGTTTTCAATAATAATTCAGAGCTTATCGGTACTGAGACCACAAACAGCGAGATAAAGTCTATATGCAAGGATATCCGCAAGGGCAACAACACAAAGAGCGAATTTGAATATACCGAAAACGGAAAGAAATATATCGCTATTTTCTCTTATATCAAGGATTACAACTGGATTTTTATCCTCAATGATACAAAGAGCGAGGTTTACTCACTTACTAACGTAATGCGCGTATATATGGCAATATTCGGTTTCGCAATCATCGTGCTCATGCTTATATTCAACTTTATCTCAAAGAAGCAGGAAAAGGCAAATCAGAAGCTTGCTTCTACTATCATCAAGAGCAACAAGACCAAGGAATCACTTTATACTGCTATGTTCAAGGATGTTCTTACAGATGTACGTAACAGAATTGCTTTCTCTATGGATTTTGAAGAGCAGAAATCAAATCCTTCCGAGCCCTATTACTTCGTAATGTACAATATCAACGGATTCAGCAGCGTAAATACCCGCTACGGTAACGACGTAGGCGACTGGCTGCTGGTAAGAACTGTTGATATACTGGGTCAGGTATTCAAGAACGGAAAGATTTACCGCACAGGCTCAGATGAGTTCATAGTTGCTCTAAAGGGCAATATCGAAAATGTGGCTTACACAGACGTAATCGAAGATGCAACCGAAGCTTACAAGCGCCTTACAGCAGGTCAGAACACCCCTATGGGCCGTATCAACTTCGAGTTCAGATCGTCTGTCTGCAAGAAGAGCGGAGCTATCAATACTTCAATTATCACTGTCCTCAAGGACATGATAAACAAAAACAGTAACGCAACAGTAGGTCAGATAACATATAATGACCTTGATTCATAACCCCCATAAGTCCCTGCTTTATGCAGGGGCTTTTTTATTGACAAGCTGCCGCTCATCGTGATATAATTACATAAAATAACACTTTTTTACACATTTCGACAAAGGAGCTTTGGCGGCTTTATCGCAGCTATAGGCGACGATGCACTGCAAGTAAGGACAAACGCCAAGCTGCAAAAGATGTTCCCGTCCGAGCAGCGTGCAACCCTTACATCTGTAGAGTCCTTCAGCTTCTCGATAATTATGATCGTACTCTCTCCCCTTGCAGGCTTCTTTTTTACATACTGGTAATAGAAAAGTCCGAAAGTGTATCCCTGATACATTTTCGGACTTTATTTTAACGCTCGCCCATTGCTACAATGAAGTACAAATATGAGGAAATAACTGCGAAAACTACAGATGCAGCAAAAGTGCCGGTTTTCAGCACCTTTGCAACAGCTTTTCCGTTTTTCTCAGTGTTTTGCAGCACAAAACCGAGGAAAAGCGCACCGATTATAACCGTCGGCATAAGATAACGGAAATTCATACTGCAAACAAATGCATAATTCTTGGAGAGTAAATAAAGATTTCCAACAAGAACAAAGTAGAAGATCACAAAAAACATCTTCTGAACCTTATCAGCCGTGCCCTTTCGGATAGTTCCCACAATTATCGAAACAAAAGCAGCTGCGGCAATAGCAGTAGCAAGCCAGAAAAGAACTACAGCGACTTTATCCATATACTGTCTTGCAGCAAAATTATTTCCGTTGATAAACTCGCCGAAAATGGAATTTTTAAGTATAGCTATCAGTGGATTATGCTCGTTGAAGCCCTGAGGTATATCGTTTTCATCGAACCAAAGCCAGTTCTCGTAGACATTCCTTACCTGTTTAAAGGAAAAATCGGTTATACGCTCCCAGAAGGTAATACCCTTTATGGACTGGGGCATTTCGGGGAGCTCCTGCACATAGGTAAGGGGGATACCCCAGCGTATAAGTCCGCGCACAGGGAACCACATTCCCAGCGGAGCGCATATAGCACCGAACACAGAAAACTGTCCTATGAGCTTCTTCCATGAATCCTTGAAATTCCTGAAAAAAACGACCAGAAAAACAAACGTGATCGGAAAAGCAAGCAGCGCTGCGGAAAGCTTTGCCATCATACCAAGACCAACGCAAAAAGCAATGCCGATGATATTCTTCATTGTAGGCTCACTGTACCATTTAAGCGTAAGGAGCACAGCTCCCATAGAAAGAGCCCATGCAAGAGCATCGTTATTAACAAGACTGCCAAGGAAAATGAAGCAGGGGTGAAAAGCAGTTATTATAAGGGGAACGTAGAGCGACTTTCCGTCCAGCTTGAAGTGTCGGAATATCTTATAGGCGGTAATGATAATTGTCATGGAGTAAAACATCGGAAGCACCTGTACCGACTCCACAGCTCTGTCCATATCGACACCGAAAATGCCGTTTA
This sequence comes from Ruminococcus flavefaciens, assembly GCF_900143025.1. Classification (GTDB taxonomy): domain Bacteria; phylum Bacillota; class Clostridia; order Oscillospirales; family Ruminococcaceae; genus Ruminococcus; species Ruminococcus flavefaciens_I. The sequence goes on from NZ_FRCT01000027.1 coordinate 14,630, forward strand.
TAAGCTTTATCCACAATGCACCTATAGCATGATGCAAGAGGGGGTGACAATACTGGGATATACCTGTATAATCTCCGTCATAAAGCTTATGATTATAGAGCAAATAAGACATATATCCAAGATGTCCGGGAGCAGCCTCGTCAGGACTTCCGAACCAGTTTACATCGTGCTGACGCTCATAGACCGATGTTCCCAATACGTAGCAGAGCTTCACGGTGAAACTGATACCGAATATCAGAAGGGCATTGAACTGCCGCTTGAATTTCTTCGTAAATAATCCAAAATACAGCACAAGAGAAATTATTATCCCCGCTACAAGCACCATTGTAAGCTTCTGCGCGTCGTTCTCAACATATGATAAGCCGAAAACGCCAAAACCTGCTGCGGAAATTGTAAACGGAACAGCGACCCTCAGATCAAATCCATGCTTTCTGCACTGAATCACTATAGCCAATGCAGCGGAAATGCAATAGGCAACGAAGATAAGCGGCACTGCGATACCCGATGTGAACTCCACAGCACCATAAAACATAGGCACAGTTATTACGCAGATGAGAAATGCCGTAATATACGAATGAGACGACAAGAAGCCAAAAACCTTGGATATTACGGTGTCAGCCCTGTTATTTCCAGTAAGACTCTTTTCCATGCAATACTCCTTATTATATCAGATAATTAATTTTATCACACAAAGCACAGGTTTGTCAAATCATATTATACAAATAAAAAAGGACTACAACTGTAGTCCTTTGAAGTGTCGGCACTGATTTAGTTTCCCGGGCCGTCACCAGCCAAGTATCGTCAACGCGAATGAGCTTAACTTCCGTGTTCGGAATGGGAACGGGTGTGACCTCATTGCCATAAGCACCGACTAAATATTAGCGAAGAATTGAAGGAATAAAGCGTAATGCGAGGCTAGAACTCTGAATGAAGTAAAAAGGAAAAGCCCTCGACCGATTAGTACTCGCAAGCTGAACGTGTCACCACGCTTACACTTTGAGCCTATCAAACTCATAGTCTATGAGAGGTCTTACTCTTACGAAGGGATATCTTATCTTAAGGTCGGCTTCACG
>NZ_FRCT01000025.1 GCF_900143025.1 Ruminococcus flavefaciens
CCTCGATACCCATATAGCAGTTTTGTAGTATTTATTGAGAGAACCCCTTTTGAAAAAGGGGCTTCTCTCAAACTCTCTCCCTAAAACTTTCAGTTTTATTTTTTCTCAGATAGGGCACACCGAAAATAAAAAAGCCCCGCAAGTAATGCAGGGTGTGCCCTATCTGAGAAAAAATCAGCTAAAAAAGTCTTTGGAAAGGGGTTCGGGGTTACTCCCCACAGTGTGGGGAGATGCCCGAAGGGCAGAGGGGCGCGCCTCCGTCAGAGGAAGCCTTTCTTCAGAAAGGTTTCCCCGATAAATAGTATAAGCTTCTATATGAGTACCACGGTTATGAGGGCTTTTTTTATAATTTCTTTAAAAACTCAATAAAGCTCTGGCTTCCGCTTGAAGAGACATATGCATAATACGAAAGCACCTTTGAAGCGTCAACGGAGTCTATCTTGCCGTCAGAATTCACATCGCTGACAGCCAGTTCATGCTCGGTAGGCTGAGACTTACCTGTTGCAAACACAGCATAAGCCTGTAGCAGATTTGATGCATCAACAGAGTCTATCTTGCCGTCGCCGTTAAGGTCGCCAAGCACTGTTTGCGTCTGCTTGTCGCTAAGGAGCTCAAACTTGAAATCATACTTATCCGCATAAGCCTGCGCAGTAGAGTCCTCATAGCCGTATATCGTTCCGTTGAATTTCGGGACATACTTCAGATAGCGTTTTTTGCCTTCTTTCCACTCTACCCTTTCTGTCTCGTTTGATATAGAATAATAAACTCCGGCGACTAAATTGCAATCAGGATTTTTAATGGTTATTGATGCCAGCTCAGAGCATTTTTCAAACGCACTTCCTGCTATCATAGTGATAGTATCAGGCAGAACAATGGACTTTATCGTATCATCTCCGTAAAAGCACTGATAAGCGATTCCCGTTACAGGCAGACCGTTTACCAGTTCCTTTATAACGATATCGGTCGTGCTTATCTTTTGAAGTATGCCGTCCAGCTCAGCCTTAGCCTTTTTCGCCTTCTCGGCAGCTGCCTCATATCCCTCCGGAATACTGCCCGACCATTCCCATTCGCCTTCTTTATTATATGCACCATTTTTACCCGGCATAAGATAAGCTTCCATATCCTGAATAAGATCTTCAAGCTCTTTTATTCTGGGATTTTTTTCAACTTCAACATGATCCTTCAATATGTGGTATGCTATGAGCGGAAAGTCCGCCTGCTCAACATATTCGTCATCTGAAGCTGCTGCATTGAGGCTTAATGGCGCACATAATGAAATTGCGCTGATTCCTGCGACTGTACCTGCTAAAAACTTTTTAATATTCATAATCATACCCCCTTATGATTTATCAATATTTTTCTAATTACATTATATAAATTGCATATGCAGATGTCAATAGATTATATATTAAATAACTAAAACAATTAAAAAAGTCCTCTTGCGAGGACTTTTTTGTTTAACATTATTATATTTTTATTCATTTTTCGGCAGACTGTGTTTCAGTTCCTTCTGCAATAGCAGTGCTTTCAGCATCTACCTCTCCGAGGAGATCGCTGTAGTCCTGCCATGCCTGCCTGAGTTCATCTGTATCATCCACCAAGCTCAATTGATAAGGATTTTCCTTACTCCATGGAGAGTTCTCCCATGAACCCCATTGATACCATTGATTCCATGGATTCCATGCATCATCGCTGATCCATGTTGCAGGGATACTGTCCTCTCCGTCGATATTTACGGGATTCAATCCTACACCCTCATAACCGGACCAACTCCAGGGATACATCCATGGATTTTGGTCTGTACCCATATTCCACCATGAACTGCTCCACTCGGAATCTGGATCAAATGCAGACAGATCAAGATCCTTTGCATTCTCGTCCCACCATGATGTAACCTTGTTCTCAAGATTTTCGATGAATTTCTCCAGGGTGATCTCAATATCACCTATGGACTGATCTGCGTAATATGAAAGGATAAGAGAAGCATCGAGGGAATTTACCTTGCCGTCCTTATCAACATCACATATCGCAAAAATTTCATCTGCTATCTCTCCCTTATTTACGGAAAGGTCAGCATAAAGACTGAGTATATACGAAGCGTCAATGGAATCTATCATGCCGTCGCCTGTAGGGTCGCCCAGCTTGAACTCAGCAGCTGATGCTGTCATAGCGGAAGCTGCCGCAGCTGCCATGATCCCTGACAATACGCCTGCTAAAAGCTTTGATTTTATCATAATAATGCCTCCTTTGTAATATGTCCGATATCTTGTACTTTTATTATATGAGAAAAGCCGTTCGATGTCAAGAGAAAACGATGAAATAAATGCCAAAAACGCAGTTGTCAAAAGCCCTTTTCTTTAAGCTGGCTGACCAGCTTCACGTAAAACTCTCTTACATCAAAATCCTTTATATTCTCGCGGTTAAGGTCTATTATATCACCGTGAGTTATGCCGCGTTTGCCATTTGGCTCGGCAAATATGAACCTCTCGCCCCATTTCATGGACTCCACTGAAACAAGACCGTCATTTGGTCCGTCGAAATACTTCACGAAATGATAGGAAAGGTTCAGGGGGAACCGTCCGCCCATAGCCGATACCGACCGTGACCCCACGCTCTGATAATATACCCCCTGCACATCTTCGCAAAGCTTGTTCATCTCCTCGCAGGCAGAAGCGGTAAGGTCTGTGACTGCCGCCATAAAATCGGGTTTTGTATCGCCAAGCTTTTTCAAAGCGGCATTGTACTTGTCCGCAAGTCCGTTCTTGAAGCTCTCGGGCACCTTATTAAGCAGGTAATCCGCAAACTGACAGCCTCTGTGAGGCGTATTCACAGTTGTAAGGCTTGCCACCCTGTCACCTGCTCCCAGCATGGATATTGCGTATCTTGAATCAAGTCCGCCCTTGGAATGGGCTATTATATTGACCTTTCCGCACTTTTCCCTTTCTACTATCTCGTCTATCTTGGCTTTCAGCTCTGCGGCACAGCCTGCTACAGAGTCCGCTGACTGCTGACAGCCGTAGTATATCTTAGCACCGTTCTTTTCCAGCTCCTGCGGTATTCTTCCCCAGTAGTTTAAAGCCTTTACATCGCGGAAAAATACACCGTGTACCATGAGTATCGGGTATTTCGTAGCGCATACTCTTTCCTGCTCACGGGAGCGGTCAAGAGCAAGCTTATCACATTCCGTTCTGTATTCATTGTCCGTAAGCCTTAACATCTTAAAGAGGACAGCCGCGTTTATCACAGGGATAAATGCGAAGATAACACCCAGCACTCTCCATTTTATGCCTATCTGAACCGAGCTTGTATATATCCTCACAGCCGCCGTAATAAACATCAGGGCAAGGAGTATCACAGCTATGATGCAGTTCACAGTAACCGTTATCCCCCATTTTCCGCTTACGGCAAAATAAACAGCCCCTATTATCTCCGCAGTAGCATCTGCAAGGAATATCTTCATAAGACAGCTTCCGCGGTGCATACGCCCCAGTCTGCCACCCTCTTTTGAACGGCAAGGAAATGCGCACAGAGCAAATACAAAGAATATACCGATGATTATTGCCAATACCGCCATAGCTCCGTTTAAATACACCATAGAAAGCGCATATATATTAACTGCACAAAAGGCAAGCACCATTTTTATTAAAAGAGACAGTATTCCCATATATTTCCCTCACATATAATTCTTATCCGATACATTACCGTATCACACTAAGATTATACATCTAAAGGCAAGTTTTTGTCAATAAACGCACAGCGCATTCCTGCCTTGACCGAATAAGGCAGGAATGCGCCGGCAAATCCCTCCACATCAAATGTGTGCGAAATATTAGAAAATATCTTATTTATAGTTCAAAAGACCATCAGCTATCTTTGCAAACTGTTCGGGAGAAGTGCTGAAATAATATGAATTATCGCCGATTCCGAGCTTCATAATACCATTTTTGTCCATGCGTACACTCAAATGCGTATTATACATCTGACAAGCAATATTTTTATCGTCAAAAAATTCCGGATTATTCAGCTTTGTCCATTCAAGGGCTTTCAGTTTTTCTCTGTTCTCCTCTATATCCTTTATCAGAACTTCCTGCGGTCCTGCTTCCTGATCCAAAGAATAAATAGAATAGTATGTATTCATTTCGCCTTTCTGCATTACATTATCTATCGCCCAGTCTACAAACTCGTCATCGCTCATATCCTGAAAATTGTTATTTTGTACCCAGACATCAATAATAGAATGATCAATGTCGGTCACACCATATCTGTAAGGAGACGAATAGATCATATTATTATCATTTATCACAATAGCCTGCGCACCAATGACTATTGTAAATGAATTATCATTTTGTGCTATCTTATCCTTGTCTATAACAGGCATATAAGTGCCGTCTGACAGAAAAGCATTGTTGTAAACATCATCGCATCTTGTCCATTCAAAGTTTTCAAGCATAAGCGCAAGGGAATCATACGAATAACCATCAATAAGATATGCCTTTTCCACACCGTCTGTTTTCTTGATAAGCACTGCATTTTCTTTCTTAAAGTCTATAGGACAAGGAACTATCCACTGACTTTCATCAAGAGTGGTAAGTGTGCTCAACAGATCATTATATGCATCTTTATCCTTGAAACGCTGTTTTGATACCTCTTCCGCATTGCTTTCCTCTGTGGTCTTGGTAATATATGTGATACCGTTTCGATATATTTTTATTTCATAATGATCCTTGTTATCGACCATATTAAGAGTTATCGGTTCTTTCTCGGTATCCTCTTCAAATCCTTCTGTCTCAGTAGTCCATATTGCATTATTTAAAAGATATGAAAGCGAATATGCCTGAAGTTCCGTCACCTTGCCCTCTTCCTTTGAGGTGTGGTAATCGGCATTTATAAAGCTACCGCTAACACCGCAGAAATCAGCATTTGTATCCACTCTATCCTCAAGCAGTATGCTCAAAATCTTTTTATAAGAGCCCTCGGGCAGAGAATATTTGAAATATTCATAGTTTTCAGACTGACCGTTGATAACATAAAGTCCATCGGCAGTAATATAATCATAATCATCGGTATAATAAACCGAATCGTTTAAATTTATTAAACGCTTCGATACATATACCTTTTCATTAGACTGTATGTGAACAATATATTCATTCACCAAGAAATCAATACCTGCATAAGTATTGCGGTCAACATTATAATCTTCATCAGAAAGCTCTGTCCATTCTGCGTGTTCAAAAAAATCATCAAGATTTTTGGCTATTTTATCATAAGCAGGTACCGATGAACGTATAGCTCTGTCACATACATTGAATACAACATCATGGAGCGGGAGCGTAGCAAACGGGAAATTACAGTTATACTCATCATATTCCTGCTGTTCGCTCTGAGGACCGCTGTTGTACTTTGCATTTATTTTATAATAAGCTCCGCCGCCAATACCGCCTGCTGCCAGAACAAAAGCCGCAGCTGTAGCGAGTCCGCGAAATCTTTTTGGCTTTATTACATCAACATGAGTTACGATATCTTCATATTCGTCTGATCTTACATTATTGCTTTCTGTAAGCTTTTTCTCCATTTCCTCGCAGAATTTGCTGCTGAGCTGAAGCTCATTCAGAGCGTCTTTATAATCGTTTCTCTGCATGACTCATCCTCCTTTTCAAGTTCAGCCCTTAATTTCTCTCTTCCCCTTCTTAACAGTGAACCCACCGTATTTTCATTTTTCTCGGTTATCTCGGATATCTCTTTTATACTGTAGCCCTCATAATAATAAAGGAATATCACCTCGGCATACTTTCTCGGAAGCTTCGCTATCTGACTTCGCAGTTCGCGTCCCTCGGTGCTTATCTCATAAATAGCCTCTGACTGCTCTATCTCGTCTATAGAACAGGTACGACTGAAACGAAAGCTCCTTTTGAGATTTTTGCACTTATTTATAGTCACCCTCAGAAGCCATGCTTTTAGGTGTTCATCGTCATTAAAGGATTTGGGAGATGTGTGTAATGAAAGGAAAACGTCCTGAACTATATCCTCCGATTCGGCATAGCTGCCGCAAAATGCAAAGGCTGCCCGCAGGACTGTGTTTCCGTATTTTCTGAATGCGTATAATGCAGTACTGTCATTATTCATTGCTGTGACCTCCTTTCATATATAACACACATGGAGAATGAGTAATTGTGCAGAGAATTTAAAAAAATTTATTCCTCGTCGTCAGTAAATTCCAGTATATCACCCGGCTGACATTTCAGTGCCTTGCATATGGCGTTGAGAGTGGAAAAGCGTATTGCACTTACCTTGCCTGTTTTCAGCTTTGAGAGATTGACGTTGCTGACTCCCACACGGTCGCTGAGCTCGTTAAGGCTTATCTTTCTGTCCGCCATTACGCGGTCAAGTCTAAGGATTATCGACATAACCGCTCACCTCACAAAGTCTCGTCAGACTCGATCTGGAGAAGCTTTCCGTAACGCATTATTTCGGCAAAGAACAGGAAAACCACAGCTCCGAATACTGAAAAAACAGAACCGAATAATGCAGATGTGATCGTGATACCTGCATGATACCTTATCAATACACCGATAATACTGCCGACCAACGACAGTGCCGCTATAACTCTGACTGCTATTATATTGCCGTTTGTAAACGGTCTGCCGCTTCGGAATATCCTGAAAAATATTATCACCTCAACCAGATATACGATCCCATTGAAAAGCATTTCTACAACTTCAGGCATTAAAAGATTATAGAATGAATCAGGCATCCTATTAGCACTTTTTAATTTACTGTATTCCATTATTACTAAAAACAACGCAATAGCTGCCTCAGCAGCAGCTATTATCATTACGATCAGGCTGCTTCTCTTTATCATGGTTTCTACTTTTGTTTTATTCATGTTGATCGCTCCTTAAGAATTATTTGTTCGTATCAGAACTTAGAGACTCTGTTTCTGTGAGTTTATAATAGCACAGCCTTTAACGTTTGTCAACAGTTATTTATCGTTTATCATTAATTATTGTATGATTAAACATAAATTCCTCTGTACTCCCCGCACTTTATTGTATATTTCGCACGATAATTATTTATCGTTTATCATTAAATCAGTGCTATCGAATTTTAGTTTTCAGTCATTTTTCACAGTTTTATTATAGACAATAGCGCAGAAATATGATATAATATATGTATAGAATTCGGAATTCATAATTTGGAATTAGGAATTATTGTATCGGCAAACGCCAAACATTGATAATTCCGAATTCCTCATTCCTAATTCCTAATTAAAAATCATTATTGCAAAGCAATGATGATTTTCGCGGGAGGTTTTTCAATGAAAATGACTTTTATCGGCGCTACCCATGAAGTTACGGGAAGCTGCACTTATATAGAAGCCTGCGGCAAGAAGTTCCTTGTGGACTTCGGTATGCAGCAGGGCGAGGACATATTCGAGAACGTTCAGGTACCTGTTTCACCTTCAAGTATCGACTTCGTTCTCCTGACTCACGCACATATAGACCATTCAGGTCTGCTGCCGCTGCTCTATGCAGGGGGCTTTCAGGGCGAGATACACGCTACGGAGGCTACCTCAAATCTTTGCAGCGTTATGCTCCGAGACAGTGCCCACATACAGGAATTTGAAGCAGAATGGCGCAGCCGTAAGGCTGAAAGACGAGGCGACCCCAACTACGAGCCTCTCTACACAATGGAGGACGCTCTCGGCGCTATCGAGCTTTTTGTGCCTCATCAGTACGAAAAAGAAGTCGAGATATGCGAGGGAATAAAGGTGCTTTTCCGTGACGCAGGTCATCTGCTCGGTTCGTCAAGCATACTCCTCACTCTTACTGAGGACGGAGTTACAAAGACTATCGCCTTTTCTGGTGATATCGGAAATATCCACCAGCCACTCATACGCGACCCACAGCATTTCGCAAATGCTGATTACGTTGTAATGGAGTCCACCTACGGAAACCGTATCCACGACCGTCCTACGGATTATACCACATCGCTTGCAAAAGTGCTTCAGGAGACCTTTGACCGCGGAGGAAGCGTTATCATACCGTCCTTTGCAGTGGGAAGAACTCAGGAAATGCTCTATTTCATAAGGCATATCAAGTCCGAGGGACTTGTAACAGGTCACGACGGCTTCCCTGTTTATGTGGACAGTCCTCTTGCCAATGAAGCTACCGACATTTTCGTAAATAACCGCGAAAGCTGTTACGATGAGGAGGCTCTTTCCTTCGTGCGTCAGGGCATAAACCCTATCGGCTTCCCTGACCTTATCCGCACCGTAACAAGTAACGACTCTATCGCAATAAACAGCGATGAACGCCCCAAGGTCATCATCTCTGCCAGCGGTATGTGTGAGGCAGGACGAATAAAGCACCACCTCAAGCACAACCTCTGGAAAAAGCAGAATACTATCCTCTTTGTCGGCTATCAGGCAAGCAATACCCTCGGCAGAAGCCTTGTTGAAGGCGCAAAGCGGGTCAAGCTATTCGGTGAGACTGTAAAGGTCGCCGCACGAATCACTCAGCTCCCGGGCATAAGCGGTCATGCTGATGTGAACGGACTTCTTGAATGGGCAAAGGCTGTTTCGGGAGTTCAGAGGTTCTTCATCAATCACGGTGAAGCAAGCTCCTCAGAAAGCTTTGCACAGCGTCTGAGAGATGAACTGGGTAAAGATGTATATGTACCGTACAGCGGTGCTGAATTCGATATCGCTGAGAATGTCATTACTATCGATGCGGAACCTATACCGATACCAAAGAAGAAGAATTCCGCAAACTTCAGTATCGCCTACAGCGACCTCATCGCTGCTTCGGACAGACTTGCGGCTCTTATCAAGGATTCGGAAGGCAGAACAAATGCAGATATGCGCCAGCTTACAGAGGCTATACATAAGCTCTGTGACAGCTGGAAGCTGTAATGCGTTCCTGCGACAGATGCGGCTCAAAAATACACGATAATTCCGCTCTATGTCCCATATGCAGAAATATGAGCGATATTGAGCGAAAAAGATACAGAATTTCTTCTATCATAATTTCAATATTCGTTTTCATCATGTCCTTTGTCCATGCTGTATTTTATACTATCCACGGCATGGAGGATTTCATAAAACTAAAAAATCTCGGTTCAGACTATAAGCCGCCTTCGGACTTTATAAATCTGACACACAACGAACTGCCGCTGAATTATGTAACGGTATTCGTTATGTACTGCATACTCCCAATATCTTTTCTGATTTTCACACTCTTAATAAACGTAAAAAAATATCAGCGCCTGCTGATAATACTCCCTGCTGCGGGAATAGGAGCTGAAATAGCTCAGCTTGCACAGCAGTTCAATAATTACAGCTTTGTCATAAAGGGAAAGAGATCTTACCTTTATCCTATCATCGGCATGGATATTTTCTCAGCCCTGATGATAACCGTTTTTTTCATCTATATGATAAGGCTGATATTACGCGGACATTCCATATCACAGAGCAGATGGCTGATCGTATTCGGATTTGTTTTCGTGTTCGCACGGATAATGATAAAGTTGTATTTTTACGACGATGATGAGCTTATCCCGTATTTCAGAGAAACAAAAGGCTATCTTCTGTTCTCGGCGGCTCTGCTGAATGTGAAAAAGCGTTATATCATAAGCAGGACTATGTGAAGTCATATGCTTTAGTCCTTCTATAATAGGGACAAAAAAGCATGAAAGTCAACGGAAAACAGTTGATTATTGAAAAAATAAATTTTAATATCTGTATTTTGTACAAAAGCTGATATCAGTTTTTGTGTAATATACACGTTTCACAATGGGGCGATGTTTTTACATCGCCCCAAAATTTTGTCATTTGGCATTGTTGCGGAACGCCGAGAGCGGCGTCACCTACACAGATTATGCGTTAGCCGAGCTTTTTCATAACCGACGGGCGAACAATGTTCGCCCATACAACAGCGTGACGCTGTACCCTTACTCCGCGCTGTAATTCTTATGCAAGACATATCATCGCGTAATATTTGTTCATTTGAGTTTGCAGCGTAATTCACGGGCGGCAAAACGCCGCCCCTACATAGATAAAAAAGTCCCGAAGCAGTCGAAACCGCTTCGGGACTTGAATTCCGTATTATTATCTTACTTGATAACTCTTACCTTGATAACACCGTCAACTGCGTTGATCTTGCCCTCAACTGTTGGAGGTACATCTCCTGTAACATCGAGCATTGTGTAAGCAAAGTCCTTCTTACTTGCGTTTACCATGTTCTCGATATTGATGCCCTCATTACCTACTGCTGTTGTGATAGAAGCAATAGTTGTAGGTACATTCTTGTGGATAACACAGATCTTTGTACCAACTGCATTCATTGAAGCATTAGGAAGATTTACGCTGTTCTTGATATTGCCGTTCTCGATGTACTCGATAAGCTCCTCTGCTGCCATGATAGCGCAGTTGTCCTCACTCTCAGGTGTTGAAGCACCAAGATGTGGGAGTACGATAACGTTCTCAACGCCGAGAACTACATCATCAGCAAAGTCTGTTACATACTTAGCTACCTTACCGTCTGCAAGTGCCTTAACTACAGCCTCGCTGTTGATAAGCTCGCCTCTTGCAAGGTTGATAAGACGAACGCCGTCCTTCATCATCTCGATCTGCTCAGCGTCGATAGTGTTCTTTGTCTGAGGAGTGTAAGGCATATGTATCGTGATATAATCACTGTTCTTGTAGATATCGTTGATATCTGTAACGATCTTTACAGAAGGCTCAAGGTGAAGTGCTGCACCTACTGAAAGGTATGGGTCGTAACCGATGACCTTCATGCCAAGTGACTCAGCAGCATTTGCGATCTTGCCGCCGATAGCACCGAGACCGATGATACCAAGTGTCTTGCCTGCGATCTCAGGACCTGCAAACTTTGACTTGCCGCTCTCAACTGTCTTTGGAGCATCAGGTGTGCCCTTCAGTGAAGCTGCCCACTCAGCTGCCTCTACGATCTTTCTTGAAGAAAGAAGAAGTGCGCAGATAGCAAGCTCCTTAACAGCGTTTGAGTTAGCACCGGGAGTATTGAATACGCAGATACCCTCCTGTGCGCAGCGCTCAACAGGGATATTGTTTACGCCTGCACCTGCACGAGCGATAGCAAGAAGATTATCGCCGAACTGCATATCGTGCATCTTTGCTGAACGAACCATTATAGCATCAGGATTAGCGCAATCATCAGATATTGCATACTTGCTCTTGTCAAATACGTCTGTGCCGACTTCTGATATCTTATTTAATGTCTGAATCTTGTACATTTCAGTAAACCTCTTTCCATTTTATTAGAGTATAGAGCTTAGAGCTTGGAAGCAATTCGGAATGCAGAATTAGGAATTAAAGGTATCGCCTGCGGCGATATATCCGAAGTAAGCTATAAGTTCATTTATAATATGTCCGCGTAAGAGGACACAACTCTTCCGAATTCCTAAATCCGAATTCAGAATTTGAAATGTCAGGAATTTTCTTCCTCGAACTTCTTCATGAAAGCAACAAGCTTTTCAACGCCCTCGATAGGCATAGCATTGTAGATAGAAGCTCTCATACCGCCAACAGTTCTGTGACCCTTGAGGTTCTCAAAACCTGCTGCCTTTGACTCTGCAACGAACTTCTTGTCGAGCTCCTCATTGCCTGTGATGAAAGGTACGTTCATAAGTGAACGATCCTTCTTCTCAACTGTGCCCTTGAACATCTTGCTCTGGTCGAGGAAATCGTAAAGGATCTTAGCCTTAGCTTCGTTGTGCTTCTTCATAGCCTCAAGTCCGCCCATCTTCTTGATCCACTTGAATACCTTACCGCATACATAGATGCCGTAGCATGGAGGTGTGTTGTAGAGTGACTCGTTATCAGCCTGGATCTTCCAGTCCATCATTGTAGGAGTGCACTTGAGTGCAGGACCGTCAGCGATAAGATCCTCACGAACGATGATGATCTGTACGCCTGAAGGACCAACGTTCTTCTGAACGCCGCCGTAGATAACGCCGTACTTTGTTACGTCTACAGGCTCTGAAAGGAAGCATGAGCTTACGTCAGCAACAAGCTCGTGACCCTTTGTGTTAGGAAGCTCCCAGAACTTTGTTCCGTAGATAGTATTGTTCTCGCAGATGTATACATAGTCAACATCATCAGGGATATCGAGATCAGAGCAGTCAGGGATATAAGAGAATGTCTTGTCAGCAGATGAAGCAACTCTTACTACGTCACCGTACTTCTCAGCTTCCTGAGCAGCCTTCTTTGCCCACTGACCTGTGATGATGTAAGCAGCCTTGCCCTTCTTCATAAGGTTCATAGGTACGCCTGCAAATACAAGTGAAGCACCGCCCTGTACAAAGATAACCTTGTAGTTGTCAGGGATGTTCATAAGATCACGGAGATCCTTTTCTGCTTCCTTGATTATCTCATCATATACCTTTGAACGGTGAGACATTTCCATTACGGACATTCCGCAGCCCTTGTAATCCATCATTTCCTCTGCGCATTCCTTGAGGACTTCCTCAGGAAGAACTGCAGGACCTGCGCTGAAGTTATAAACTCTGCTCATTGTAAAAACCTCCAAGTTAATATATAAAATAAAAAGTAGCATTCGCCATACAATATAAATTATACTCTTTTCACCCTTATAAGTCAAGACATAAAATCGAAATTTTTCCAGTAAATTAATATTCAGCTAAAAATGGTAGGGCAAATTTGCTGCTCATTTGTGACATGTTAACTCAGTGCAACATTTCAGTACAGTTTCTTATGCCAGAAGCCTACGGAATCTTCGGTCACAAATCCTGCTGCATTGTAGAATTTCCTGCGCCAGTCGTAGGAATTCACATAGCACTTCTCAACGCCCTTTTCTTTGCATTTCAATACTGCTCCGTGCATGAGAGCTGTACCGAAGCCCTTGTGCCTGTATTTCTCCCTTGTGCTCACAGGTTCGATAAGGGCAGTTTTTGAAGCTGTGTCCACATAAACGAAGCAATATGCGCAGATATTGTTTTCCTCGGCTGTATTTTCATCAATTATGAGAGCCTCAAAGCTGTCGGCATACATAGCCGATTTTTTCCGTGAATCATAGGCAGTCATGCCGTTTCTGTAGTCGGGAGCTTCAAGCTCGGGGTGAAAGCCCAGATTGAGTGCACTCCATTTCAAAGCCTCATCAGGGTATTCATCACCATAAAGCAGCCTGTAGCCGTCGGGAAGCTCTACAGCTGCATCTGCGGTCTGAGGGTATGCGTAATTGTCGTAATCCTCCTCAGTCTGCCTTTTGTAGCCCATTTTCGTGAGTATCTCACCTCTGTAGGTCAGGCTGTCGTTAGCTATCACAAGAAAGTCGTAAGAGCCGTCACTGCCTTTTTCAAACAATGGCAGGCAATTCTTTTCGGCATAGGTCACCATGTCCGCAAAAAGGCTCTTATAGCCGCTTTTCAGGCTCATGTAAACTGCGTCACCGTCGGGAAGTATGCAGCCGACTATATTGCCGTTTTCCTCCCAAATGAAAATATAGTCCGCAGACCTCGGCGATCCGCAGTCCGTATACTGTACGTCCATTCTGTAGATAAGGTCGTGAAGCCTTTCGGGAAGCCATGAAGTCATGTTTTTAGTCTCATTGTAGCAGTCTCTGAGGTAGTATTCAAGCCTTTTCAGGTCTTTTCCGATGTCAAATCGCTTTATTTCCATATTTTTCTCCTGTAATAAAAAAGGAACGGCATTAGACTGTTTCCATTGCCGTTCCTTATTTTTCATAATACGCAACGGCAATTATGGATATATTATCCTTGCTGCCGTTTTCAAGTGCCTTTTCCACCAGCAGGTGAAGTCTCGATTTCAGACTTTTCGGCAATTCTATTATCTCCTCGATATCAAGTATCGAGACATAATCCGAAAGTCCGTCCGTACACAAAAGCAGCAGATCGCCGTATTCCATTCCGTCCTCAAGTACTACCGTATCTATCTGCGGTTCTGACTTCTGATTGCCCAAAACGGGGAATATTATATTGCGGTGGACATGAGTCTTGCGCTCCTCATGGGTTATAGCTCCCTCATCAATGAGAAGCTGCACAAGAGACTGATCGCGGGATATCTGCTTGATGCGTCCGCTGCGGTATCTGTAAAGGCGGGAGTCTCCGACATTGAACGTAAGGATATTATTGCTCTCGTCCACTGCTATGCCGCACAGTGTAGCCTGCATATTGTGCATCTCGGGATCCGATCTGCTGTACTCTGCAAGCTTATGGTGTATCCCGAGGAGCTCCTCGTCCAGCTTTGTCTCTCCGCTGTAGCTCATATCGCGCACAAGCTCAAGGCACATCTTTGACGCAAGTTCGCCCGAGCGCTCGCCCGATACTCCGTCGGATACAGCTGCAATAAACGGTCCTGATACAGTTTGTTCGGAAGAGCCTGAATCTATAACGCTGTCCTTTATGAGCAGGGCATCTTCATTGTGCGGCATTATGCCCTTATCCGTTACTCCGCAGCAGTAATACATTCATTCTCCTCCTTTTCTCTTTATTCTATGCCGTACATTCTCATTCCGTTACGGCAGGTAATGTCGATAAGCTCCTCTGTGGGAACTCCTTTTATCTCGGCAGCCTTTGCAGCTGTATAAGCTATCATTGAGCTGTCGCTGCGTCTGCCTCTGAATGGCTCGGGAGCCATATACGGACAGTCTGTTTCCATAAGAAGCCTGTCCAGCGGCACCGCTTCAAGTGCTTTAAGTGCTTTCTTTGAGTTTTTAAATGTGAGGACTCCTGTAAAGCCTATGTACATTCCCAGCTTTATTATTTCCTTTGCTGTTTCCGCAGAGCCGCTGAAACAGTGTACAACGCCTTTCGGACGGTACTCCTTCAGTATCTCAACCGTGTCCTCTGTGGCATTTCGGCTGTGGACTATAACAGGCAAATCCAGCTCCGCAGCAAGCTCCAGCTGCTCACGGAAAAAACGTATCTGCTTTTCGCGATCATAGTTCTCATAGTGATAGTCAAGACCTATCTCGCCTACAGCCTTTACCTTCGGGTTTGAACCGATGACCTTTCTCAGAAAATCAAGATAGTCACCTGGAGTTTCGTCAACGCTTTCGGGGTGTATACCTGCGGAAGCGTATACGTAACTGTATTTATCCGCTAATTCGGAATTAGCCGCAGTATCTCTCATATCAGATGCCGCAAGCATGACCAGCTCAACGCCCTTTTCAGGCAGCTCCGCAAGTACCTGCTCCCTGTCCTCATCAAAGGCATGGTCGGCGTAATGAGAGTGAGTATCAAATATCTTCATGCTTATTTTGTCTCTGAAAACTTTTCTTTTATCTTCTCGATGAAGTTCTCGCTCGGGATAAAGTCCTGACCCGAGATGGTGCCGTCAAGTGAAAGTGCAGATGCAATGGACTTTCCGTTTTCAAACATATTCTTTATAGCTGTCTTGTGCTTTTTGTAATCGGCAGAAGTAACGTTGGACTCCACCATATTTATGATGATGCCGAAGTTATTGTCCATATTGTCAGCAAGATATTTTCCGTCTGTCTGATTGAACATCGATGTAAGGAAGGAAGCCGCTGTAAATGCTCTTTCGCTCTCACCGTCCTTGAACATGGTATATGTCACGAAGGTAAGTGCCTGCTCGCTGTTGAGGAGCTGGCTTGAGCCGTCATTCTGGAAACCTGCGATATCAGCGTTTACAGGATAGGAAACATCTCCGAATATGTCGTAGACCTTCTTGGCTGCATCGGAATTAAGCTTCATATATCTGTCAACATTCAAGCCAAAGACCTTTGTGACAAAATCCACAGCAGCTGTAGGACCGCCGCTCTCATAGCTTCCTCTTATGCTCATCTGCTTGTCGTCAACAAGTGCTATCGTATTTGAAGGTATTCCGATGAATACTATTGATTTTTTGATAGGCATTGAACGCATAAGAATAAATGTAGGCGGACAATTCTTTTCCGGAGCATCGAGTACCATAAGCATAGTATGATTGTCTCCCGAGGTTATCTCATCAACTGCTAGCGGTATCGGTTCTGTGAGCTCCTCCTGCTTGCCAAGCCCGAAATATCGGTAAGCACCGTATGCGATACCTCCTACGATTATAAGTCCGATAAAGATAGTTACAAGAAACGGAACTGCTATATGTCCGCTTTTTCCTTTTGCCATTTCATTGGCTCCTTTCATGTATTTTTTACAGTTTTATATGTATGTTATTAATATCACAAGTGATATAAACTGATCGTATAAAGTAATATTCTAAAAATATACATCGGGAAATGAATAAAAAAGTTTTCCAGAAATCAAAGTTAAAAACTTCTTGGCGCAGTTACGGTTATCCACAAAGTTTTCCACATTTTCAACAGAAATGAATTGCCTGTCCATGTTTAAACACACAATTCAACAGCCTGTTGAAAAAGAACAGACATTCAGCAAGTTGAATTTTATTTGCTGAAAAATTATCTGAATAAACTTGCAAAAAAAGTTTTATGTGATATAATTAATAGGGAAGATCAAAGACATTTTCCATAAATACAAGCTTTCTGCGTATGCTGTCTATATCAGCTCCGCACTCGTTTATGACGGAATATGCGTCCTCAAGACCAAAACGGCGTATCTTCAGCCCCTGTCGGACTGCATAGTTCAGCGTCTGATATGTTCCCGATTTGAACGAACCCTCGTTGAAATAGGATATTACCGCAGAAGCATTGTCCACCATGAAATAATTCCTTACACGGTAAAGGTCGGGAGATGTGTTCTCTCCTGTGCGGCTTTTGCCATATACTACTGTGGGATCGGTATTTGTGGAAAGAAGCAGATCAGCTCCTCTTTCAACATCTGCAAGCATATCCCTGTAGCTGCTGCTGAACCGCTCTGCATGGCGCAGATAAGGCATTACTCCTATAAGGCGTATGCTGCTGTCGGCGCGTTTTTTATCAAGGATATATTTTGCAGCCCACAGGTCCGTACCAACGGCAAGCCCGCTGATAAAGCTCCTGTAGCCGTATTCTACAGCCATATCTATATACCTGAACAGCATTAGCTGAACAGTACGCAGAGTCAACCTGCTGTAGATAGGATCCTTCATATAAGGTATCACGCTGCTCTCGCGGTGACCTGTAAAACAGACAGTGCGCCCTGCATCTGTCTCTAAAGTCTCCGCAGGCAATACTTCGATGCCCGAATCAAGTGAGAAAAGCATGGCACACCTCACTTTCCCGCAAAAATCATACATAGAAAGTATAACATATATTATGTATTATTTCAAGGCGTTTTTCAACTTGTAATTAAATTTTAACTTTGACATAAAGAAAGGATTGATAACGGAAATGAAGCCGTATCTCAAAAGAGCATGGGCTGAGATATCTTTGCCCAGACTCAGAAAAAATGTTGAAATAATAAGGAGTCTCAACTCAGCCGCTACGGAAATAATGGCTGTTGTCAAGGCTGACGCTTACGGTCACGGCGATGAGCATATCGTCCGCTGTCTCGCAGAGCAGTGCGGAATAAAATATTTCGCCGTTTCAAACCTTGATGAAGCTATCGCGGTAAGAAAATTTGCTCCAAAAGCAGATATACTCATTCTTGGCTATACTCCTCCCGAGTATGCGCATGAGATATCTTCCTACAACATTATTCAGGGCGTTGTTTCCACGGAATATGCTCAGGAGCTTGTAAAGAACACTCCTGCACCCATAAGATGTCATATCAAAATAGACACAGGTATGGGAAGAATTGGCTTAAAGCACGATACTCCCGAGCAGTGCGCTGCCGAGATCGAGGATATGATGAAAATTGATAAGCTCTCAGTCGAGGGCATATATACTCATTTCGCAGTTGCTGACAGTGATGCTCCCGATAATATCGCTTACACCGACAAGCAGGAGAAGTTCATAACCGATACATACGATGTGCTTGTAAGCTACGGTATAAAGCTCCGTCACCTTCACTTTATGAACAGTGCGGCTACCTGCTACAGAAACAGCTCACGAAGCACCCTTTCCCGTGCAGGTATCATTCTCTATGGTCTGCACCCCGATGTCAGCCTTGATATCCCCGAGGGTCTTGAACCCCTTATGGAACTCAAAGCCGTTATCTCACACGTAAAAACTGTAAAGGTCGGCGACTGCATAAGCTACGGACGTACATTCGTGGCTGACCATGAAATGCGTATCGCTACCGTTACTATCGGCTACGCTGACGGCTATTCAAGGCTTCTCAGCTCAAAGGGCGAGATGCTGGTACACGGAAAACGCTGCAAAATAGTGGGCAGAGTCTGTATGGACCAGCTTATGATAGATGTTTCGGACGTTCCCGAGGCTAAATCTGGAGATATAGTTATTCTCATCGGCGAGGAGAACGGTGACCGCATAACTGCCGATGACCTCGCTCAGATATACGGAACTATCGGATACGAGGTAGTCTGCGGTATCTCAAAACGCGTACCACGTATCTATATTGAATAAACAGAACTAAGAACTAAGTTTTTAGTGATTAATAAACCAACGCTTCATAACATATGCCCTTCTATTAAGGGGGCAAAAATGAGCAAAAATCAATGGAAAACCATTGATTATCAATAAAATAATTCTTGAAATCTATGTTTTGTACAAAGTTTTACGCTTGATTTTGTGTAACATTATGATAGTGTAGGGGACGGCGTCCTCGACGTCCCTACAGGCTAAGGGCTTGCTGGAGCCCGAGGCTGGCTCCCCTACATAGATGATGCATTATTTGCACTTTTTACAGAACTTGTGGGCTGTCGAGGACTCCCAACAGGAGCCGCGACCCTCTGTCCTTCGGACATCTCCCTGTACTACAGGGAGTCACCAGCCCCTACAATTCAAATCAGTCTGCATAGGCAGACACCTTAACTCTAAACTTTCGGGCGGATAATATCCGCCCCTACAGGCTAAGGGCTAAAGGCTAAAAAGGAGGATAAAAATATGGCAAAAGCAATGACAATATCCTATGAGGTAGGAAATAACCTCTATCTTAACCTTACAAATAAATGTCCATGCAACTGCACCTTCTGCATACGCAATCACGCAGACGGTGCATACGGCTCCGACCCGTTGTGGCTGGAGCATGAGCCAACATGGGACGAGATAATCATGGATCTGAGAAAGCGCGAGCTCAAAAAGTACAAGGAGATAGTTTTCTGCGGCTACGGCGAGCCTACAGAGCGTCTTGACATGATTCTCGAAACTGCCGCTTATCTCCGCAGCAGAGAAAACTGCCCCAAGCTCAGACTCAACACAAACGGTCTCGGCGACCTTATCCACGGCAGAAGCATCTCAAAGGCTCTCTGCTATTCCCTTGATATCATCTCCATAAGCCTCAACGCAGGCACTGAGGACGAGTACATGAAGGTTACACGCCCCAAATTTGACAATGCCTTTGAGGCTCTTCAGAAGTTCACAAGCGACTGCGTAAAAATAGGCAGAGCCGAAATAGTTCTCTCAGTGGTCGATGTTATCTCCGATGAACAGATAGAAGCTTCAAAGAAGCTTGCCGCACAGCTCGGTGCAAAGCTCCGCGTAAGAAAGTTTGACGACTGATATATTGCATATATTTCAACAGTTCTATTTGTGCAGTATTTTAGCATTTCAACTATGGAAAAAATTACAGAAATATGATATAATAATTTATTGAAAGATTTCTCTGATCTGAGATAAGGAGTAGTTTTTTATGAGTAAAAAAAGCAAAGTTATTCTTGCAGCTTCTGTAACCTCAACAGTTCTGGCATTTATCGCCGCTGCTGTTACTGTATTTGTCTGCAAGCGCATTTACGAGAAGAATTACTTCTCGGTCACAGATTAACAGGTCAAAATTATTAAAAGAAGGTTGAATAAAATGGAAATCAAATTCACAAAAGCAGCAAGCCTCAAGGCTAAGCCACAGCCAGGCGACAAGCTCGGCTTCGGTCACATCTTCACAGACTATATGCTCGTTATGCCCTATGATGAGGGTCAGGGCTGGCATGATCCTGAGATCAAGCCTTATGCTCCTATCGAGCTCTCACCTGCCGCTATGTGTCTCCACTACGGTCAGGAAGTATTCGAGGGCTTAAAGGCTTACAGAACTGCTGACGGCAAGGTTCAGCTTTTCCGTCCTGAGGAAAACTTCAAGAGACTCAATCAGTCAAACCAGAGACTGGTTATCCCAGAGCTTCCTGTTGAGCTTGGCATGAAGTGCCTTACAGAGCTCATCAAGGTTGAAAAGGACTGGGTTCCTTCAAAGGAAGGCGAGTCACTCTATATCAGACCATTTATCATCGCTGTTGACCCATTCCTCGGTGTTAAGCCAGGCGCTCAGTATCTCTTCATAATAATTCTCTCACCTTCAGGTGCTTACTATGAAACAGGTCTTAACCCTGTAAATATTTACGTTGAGAGCAAGTATGTCCGCGCTGTAAGAGGCGGTATGGGCTTCGCTAAGACAGGCGGTAACTACGCTGCTTCTCTTATCGGACAGGACGAGGCTCACAAGCAGAATTACTCACAGGTTCTCTGGCTGGACGGTGTTGAGCAGAAGTACATCGAAGAGGTAGGCGCTATGAATATCTTCTTCGTTATCGACGGCAAGGTAGTAACTCCTATGCTTCAGGGCTCTATCCTCCCTGGTATCACAAGAAAGTCTGCTATCGAGGTTTGCAAGTCAAAGGGCATCGAAGTTGAGGAAAGACGTATCAACATTCAGGAGATCGCTGATGCTTATGATGCAGGCAAGCTCGATGAGGTATTCGGTACAGGTACTGCTGCTGTTATCTCTCCTGTTGGCCACCTCAAGTGGAATGACAAGGTAATGGAGATCAACGGCAACAAGATCGGTAAGATCTCACAGATGCTCTATGATACAATGACAGGTATCCAGTGGGGCAAGATCCAGGATACATTCGGCTGGGTTCTTCCTATCGACTGATAATAATAGTATTTTTAAAGGCGTTTCCGCAATGGAAACGCCTTTTTTGTGTCAGCTGCATTGTCACTCTCTCCTGCTTTTTCATATAATAATCTGATTAGAGATAATCATTTCTTTGCCCTCGGGCAGATTGGAGAAATATATGAAAAGACCTGAAATACTTATTGCAGGCGGTGATATGCGTCAGCTTTACTGTGCCGCCAAGCTGTCACGGGAATTTGAAGTAGGTGTTCTCGGCTTTGACCGCGAACGTATCCCCGATGAGCTCGAACTTAAAGCTGTTGAACGCTCGGAAACTCACTGTTATGACTGCGCTGTGCTGCCTGTGCCCCCTCTCAACAGCGAAGGAAATCTCTTTGCGCCGTGCAGCTCTGCTGTAATATCTATATCTGCTGTGGCTGAGTTCCTTGCTGCTGACGCTGTTATATACGCCGGCAGAGTCGATGACAGACTAAGAAAAGCCCTTCCTCAGCATACCGTATACGATTACCTGCTATGTGAGGAAATGAGCCTGAAAAACGCCGTACCTACTGCTGAAGGAGCAGTACAGCTCGCTCTTGAGGAGCTGCCTGTCACACTCAACGGACTGAAAGTACTAATCGTAGGAATGGGCAGGATTGGAACTGCTCTTGCTGAGATATTGAAGGGCTTCGGTGCGGATATAACCGCGGCTGTTCATAATTCACGAGGCACGGCAAAGGCAAGGCTTCACGGTATCCGCTCTGTGCCAACAAAACGGCTAAACGGCGATTACGGTCTGGTTTTCAATACCGTGCCTAAGCTTATATTCGGCAACGATATGCTGAGCAGATTTGACAAGAATACCCTATTTATCGACCTTGCATCAAAGCCCGGCGGAATCGACTTTGATGCTGCTCTCGAACACGGAATAAAGGCTATATGGGCACTTGGACTCCCAGGCAAAACTGCTCCCGTAACCTCAGGAGAAATAATCGCAGAAACAGTAAGCTCCATGATAGCTGAAAGGGGTGAAGCCATTGAGTAACGCCTTAAAAGGTTTAAAAATCGGCTATGCCATGACAGGCTCATTCTGTACATTTCAGAAAAGCTTTGAACAGGCTGAGATACTTGCGGAATACGGTGCAGAGCTTATACCAATAATGTCCGAAAATGCCGCTTCAATATCCACGCGCTTCGGCACGGCTCTTGAAAATATCGAAAAACTCAGGAATATTTCGGGCAGGGACGTTATATTGTCCATTGCAGATGCCGAGTCTATAGGTCCTAAGGATATGACCGATATAATGGTGGTAGCTCCCTGCACTTCAAATACAGCCGCAAAGCTCGCTTCAGCTGTTACGGATACCACTGTTACAATGGCTGTAAAGTCTCACCTGCGCCGTGGGAAGCCTGTGGTGCTTGCAATTGCCTCAAACGATTCTCTTATGGGCTCGGCTAAAAATCTCGGCGAGCTTTTCAACCGCAAGAACTATTTCTTCGTTCCTATGATACAGGACGACTGGATAAACAAACCTGCTTCACTTGTAACGGAATTTTCAATGATACCACAAGCAGTTGAAGCAGCTCTCAACGGCGTACAGCTGCGCCCTATAATTTATCACTCACGACCATAAAAATCAGCCCCCATCATGCTGGGGGCTGATTACAAAAAAGCTCCATTAGAAATCTAATGGAGCCGTAAGTGTCGGCACTGATTTAGTTTCCCGGGCCGTCACCAGCCAAGTATCGTCAACGCGAATGAGCTTAACTTCCGTGTTCGGAATGGGAACGGGTGTGACCTCATTGCCATAAGCACCGACTAAATATTAGCGAAGAATTGAAGGAATAAAGCGTAATGCGAGGCTAGAACTCTGAATGAAGTAAAAAGGAAAAGCCCTCGACCGATTAGTACTCGCAAGCTGAACGTGTCACCACGCTTACACTTTGAGCCTATCAAACTCATAGTCTATGAGAGGTCTTACTCTTACGAAGGGATATCTTATCTTAAGGTCGG
>NZ_FRCT01000024.1:0-422 GCF_900143025.1 Ruminococcus flavefaciens
GAAAGCTATTACGTTTTCTATAATTCAAATGGAAGCTACAGATATATTCCTAAGTCTCTTAAAAAGATCACTATCCTTGACGGTAAAAGAATTTCTGATTATGCTTTCTACAGAATGTCAGGCATTGCAGATGTACATCTTCCAAAGACCGTTACCGAAATTGCTGATAATGCATTCAATAGCTGCAGTGGTATAGAAAACGTTTACTACCCAAGCACAAGAGAAAACTGGGAGAAAAATGTTACTGTAGGCAAAAACAACGAATCAATTGACGGCAAGGTAAGATTCCTTAACGACTCAGATACAACAACTACAACCGTTTCAACTTCGACCACAACAACTACTACATCAACAAAGCCTGCTTCTTCTTCAACTTCTAAGGCTACAACCACTACAAGCAAGACCACTACATCTACTACAAC
>NZ_FRCT01000024.1:897-35859 GCF_900143025.1 Ruminococcus flavefaciens
ACCTCAAAGACCACAACTACTACAAGCAAGACTACTACATCTACTACAACCCCAAAGACTACAACTACTACAAGCAAGACCACTACATCTACTACCACAACAACAGAATCTGCAACGACTTTAACTTCAACATCGACCACTTCGGAAATTTCCGAAACTACAACTGAAACCACAACTTCCACAACCTCTGAAACTACAGAAACAACTACAACTACTACATCAACATCATCAACCACTTCCGAAACAACAACCACAACATCTACCTCAACATCTACCTCAACAACAAGCACATCGACTACAACAAGCAGCACAACTACAACTCAGTCCCCTGCTGACGAGCCCGATATTGATTTAGGTGATGCATCAGGTGACGGAAAGATCGATGCTGTTGACGCAAGCATTATCCTTATGATATATGCAAAGAATTCAACATCACAGTCAGTACCTCTAACCGAAAAACAGAAGGAAGCATACGACGTAAATGCAGACGGCAAGATAGATGCACTTGATGCGTCCTATATTCTCTGCTATTATGTATATATTTCTGTGACCAAAGGCGATCTGATGTCGTTGAAGGAATTCGTACAAGGCAAATAATATCAAAAAAAGAACCGCAGGACTCCAATGTTCCTGCGGTCTTTTTTATAGCTCTATGGTCCGTGTGGCTATTTTCTCACGAAATCTCATATCATGCTCTACAAAAAGCATAGTCGGCTGATATTCAAGCAGCAGCTGTTCAAGCTGTATCCTTGAGAAAATATCAATATAATTCAGCGGCTCGTCCCAGATATAAATATGTGCAGGTGTAAGCAGACTTGCAGCAATAAGGACTTTCTTTTTCTGCCCTTCGGAATACTCCGAAATATCCTTTGACAGCTGCACACGGTCCAGATCAAGATTGCGCAGTATTGTGCTGAACATACTCCTGTCAAGACCGCGCTCCTCACAAAATTCCTCTATTTTCCCGCAAAGTCCCACGGTATTCTGATCTATATAAGATATCACAAGTCCCGAAGCGATATCGCAAGTTCCCTTTTCTGTTACATTGCCCATAATACCGTTATATCCTGCTTTTCTCAGTATAGTCTTGATAAGCGTTGATTTTCCGCAGCCATTGCTGCCATGCAGGGCGATACGCTCTCCGCTTTCCACATTAAAGCTTATGCCGTCAAGCACAGCCTTTTCCGAATCATCATATCTCAGACTGTAGTCAGCAAAGCTTATAAGATTTTTCTTGTAATGAGCAAGCTTTTCCAGCTTCAGCTGCTTCGTTCTTTCGATATCGCTGAGGAGTCCCTCCTTTTCCTCTATCTGACGGTCAATGCGCTTTTCTATGTTTTTGACTCTGCTCTGCATTTTCTTAGTTTTAGCACCTATGAACGAGCGCGTGGAGATACAGCGGTCATTTTCCTTTATCGGGTCAAAGCCTATCTTAGTACGCTCATTCTTATCAGCCCACTCAGATGTCTTACGTGCAGCCTGTCTCAGCTTGCGTATCTCCTTTTTATGTTTTTCATTTTCCGCAAGTGCAAAGCTGTCCTTACGCTGCTTGTTCTCCCACCATACCGAGAAATTGCCGCTCTGCACCTCTATGCTTTTACGGTTGAGCACAAGTACATGGTCGATACAGGCATCAAGGAGGTCGCGGTCATGGGATACAAGGATAAAGCCTTTCTTGCCCGAAAGATACTCCTTTACCTTTTCGCGGGCTTCAAAGTCCAGGTGATTTGTCGGTTCGTCTATGAGCAGGAACTCATTCTCACCAGAAAAAAGCACCGCAAGCAGCACCTTTGTCTGCTCGCCGAGACTGAGAGTACAAAAGCTTCTGTAGAGTATATCCGCAGTTTCACCAAGCTTTTCAAGCTCGCATATAACACGCCATTCCTCACATTCGTTCCTGAGTTCGTATATCAGTTCACAGCCCTGCATATTTCTTTGACTTTCCGATATGGGATACGGAAAATACTCAAACCTTACAGAAGCATCTATAGTGCCGCGGTACTGATATTTTCCAAGCAAAAGCTTTAAAAACGTAGTTTTTCCCTTTCCGTTCCTGCCTATGAAGCCAAGCTTCCAGTTGGTATCCAGCGAAAAAGAAACATTCTCGAATATATTATCATAACTTCCTTCGTAATAAAATGTAAGATCGTTTACTCTTATCTGTGACATAAAAATTCCTCCTTCCACGGTCCTGTACATAAAAAAACAGAACCATTTGCTGCCAAACAGTTCCATTACATACCTATAACCTCAGAGCAGGAGGATAAACGCCCAATACGCCTGTATTGAGACATATATACGCAAAAAAGAGGTTATGAGAACATAATCCACTTTTGGCAACATGACAAGACAGAACGGCAAAGTCCACACTGTCAAATTAATTATTCATGTGTTCAAAAGCAGATTATCTTTTCATCCTGACACCTCTCCTGTGATTTTTTTCCATTATACCATATCAGATCAATAATGTCAAGACAAAAAAATGCAGTATCTACAGATACTGCATTTCTAATGGCATTATTCAAACATTGCTTCAAATTTCTCGGGAGTAAACTTCTTACCGTCGCGTGTAGCATAGCTTATAAAACAAAGAAGATCGTCATCGAGTTTTCTTACATAGAGATAATCGTCCTCAACTCCTTCAAGATTAAACATCTCTCTTGTATACTCCTCGCCGCAAAGCTTGATCTTTGCTCTTTCCTTGTATTCCGTTTTCATATCTTTAGCACGTTCTCTATAGATCTCAAGCAGCTCCTCTTCGGGAGATTTTGAGGAATTCGGGAAAGCATTCTTGATATTTACAAACCTGACTACCACGTTTTCATTTTTATCATCTGTAAAGCGGCAGTCCCATGCAGTTGCATTTTCAAACGCCTTGTTTCTATCATCACTGAAAAGACCTGTTACACTTGCCTTTAAGCTCTTTAAAGCAGTCTCAGACTGAGGCGGCAAATTCTCGGGGACCTTTATCTTCAGTTTTGCATATTCATTTGTATATACGCCGTCCTTGAATTCGCCCTTTGTATACTTAGTGCCTGTCATCGGGTCTTCCTCAGCCTCATCAGAAGCATCAGCTGACGCACCCTCACGCACAGGCTCAGGCACAGGCTCGAAATCCTCGCCGTATGTAAGTCCGTAGCCCTTTTCAAGCCAGCACTTGTCAGTACCTATCTGGTCTACCGACTCATACCATGGTGAAGGGAGCTTACCCTTGAAATCAGCACAGCCGCAGAGAACATCCGAAACGCCCTTGCCCTCAGAGCCCGGAAGATAGCACATTACCACGCTGTCAGAGCTGTCATAATCAGCCTTGTCGAGTATCACCTGTCTGCCTGCAACGATACAGGTAACAGTTGGCTTGCCAAGCTTCTTTGCTTCATCAAAAGCCTGTCGGTTCTTATCAAGTCCCAACTTGCCGCAGAGCTTCATATCCTCGGTATCTCCGTTCCACTCGGAATAGACCTGCTCGCCCACAACGTTCACAACAACGTCTGCATTCTGAGCTTCATCGGGATTTGTGATAACAGTTATACCGTATGACTCTGCATAGGTCTTGAACGCTTCAAGTATGGTGGTAGCACCCTGTATATTTTTTGTAAAGCTCTCAGCCCAGTCAAGAGTCCAGCCGCCGCACTGTACGCTTGCGTCATCGGAAGCAGGACCTATGATATATACGGAAGAACCGCTCTTTATCGGAAGAACATTATTGTCATTTTTCAGCAGTACAAGACTTTCCTCCACCAGTTTTTCGGCTAACTGCCTGTACTCCACCGAGCCTACGTCCTTCTGCTTCGTAGTTGATCTTTCAAACAGCGGGTCATCAAAGTAACCGTTGTCCTTCTTGACCTTTATGATACGTGTAACGGCATCGTTCACACGCTCCTCTGTTATCTTTCCGTTCTTTACAGCATCAATGATGATCTCTTTCGCCTCATCAAATCTGTTAGGCTCCATGAGCATATCAATACCTGCATTTACAGCAGCGATCACCTGCTCCTCGTAGCTCTTGTCAGGGATATTCTGTATAGACTCCCAGTCGCTGACGATAAAGCCCTCAAAGCCCATTTCTTCCTTGAGCATCATTATGTACTTCTTATTCTCATGCATCTTTACGCCGTTAAGAGAAGCATGGCTTATCATAATAGTCTGTGTGCCTGCATCTATCATATCCTGATATACTTTGAGCAGCTTTTCTATCTCCTCATCGGAAAGTGTAGCCTCTCCGCGGTCGATAAGTCTGTCTACGAACTGCTGTCCGTTCATCGAGTCCTCACCTGTACCGTAAGCAGCACTGCCCTCAGCGAAGAAGTGCTTAGCGCAGGTAATTCCGCCGCCGTCGATGTAGCCCTTTATATATGAAGAACCAAGCTTTGAAACGATATCAAGATCAGAACTGTAACACTCGTATGTTCGTCCCCAGCGAGGATCTACCGACGGTGTCACCACAGGGAAGAAATTCCACGGGATATGGCATATCCTTGCTTCGTCCGCAACAGCCTGTCCCATTTCGTAAACGAGCTCCTCGTCATTGGCAGCACCAAGACCGATATTATGCGGGAATATTACAGAATCAAGGCAATAGTTCACACCGTGGGCATGATCGCTTCCGTACATAAAAGGTATTCCTGCTCCTGATTTTATCGCACCGTTCTGAAATTCATTCGTGACCTCCTGCCACTCCTTTGAAGTGAATTCCATGCCGCTGAGCTCACCGAGGATACTGCCGTAATCCTCAGCCTCCATTGTTTTCTCAGGATTGTCCAAAACAGCGTATATAGCAGGCTGTACCATCTGAGCCGCCTTCTGTTCAAGAGTAAGCTGAGCTGTTATCTCCTCGGGAGTCATTGAAGCATACTTCTGATATTTAAACTGCTCCTCATTTACGTTATCTGTAGTATCAGCAGCAGTTGTAGTTGTTTCGTTTTCCACTGTATCTGTTTTTTTCTTTTTGTCTGCACAAGCCGCTAAAGATGTTATCATAGCAAGCGACAGCAATAGTGAAACGATCTTTTTCATAGCTTATCTCCTTTTATAAATAATATAAAATATTTTCTGTCTGAAAGTTAAATATGTGCATATTATACCACACAATAATTAAAGTGTCAACATCTAAACCGTGTACGATCGTTTACAATTTGTTTACATTTACAGCCGCACATCTCCCCTGTTTTTCCGTTAATGTATATGAAAACAATGCAAAGCGAAAAGCTGAGCTAAAAAATGAGGAGGTTTATTTATGAAATTCAGAAGAATTATTTCAGCAGTTATGGCTGCTTGTATCGCACTCCCAACAGCTATGGCAGGAGCTGTCAGCGCACTTGAAGAACCCGTACTCGGTGATGTAAACGCTGATACTTATTTTAATCTTTCAGACATTGTAATGTATCAACGCTGGCTCAGCGGCAAGGGCGAGCTCGTCGATACAAGCGGTGCCGATGTAAACGGCGACGGCGAACTGGACATCTTCGACCTCAGTACAATGAGAAAAATGCTCATTGAAGGCATAAACAGCGCTCCCGTACCAAGCTATGCACCAAATTCACGCAATCTATGCGCAGGAATAAATAATTCTGGTATTGAAGGCAAGAAGGCTGACAAAAAATTCATTGAAAGCCAGATGAAGTTCACCGTTGATCTGCTCAAGGCTACAACAGAAGAGGGTAAAAACAGCATGATATCGCCTTATTCTGTAATGCAGGCACTTGCTATGACCGCAAACGGTGCAAACGGCAAGACACTGGAGGAAATGGAGCAAGTCCTCGGAAACGGTATGTCAATAGAGGAGCTTGACCGTTACCTGCTCACCCAGCGTCTGAATTCTGTAAACAAAGAAAAATCAAAGTATAATAACTGGTCGATGAACACCGCAAACTCCATATGGGCAATAGACGATAAATCGCGTATCCAGGCACGCCCCGAGTTTATCCAGAAATGCGTTGACTACTATAACAGCGATTATTACATCGCTCCCTTCGACCAGACCACACTTGACGATGTAAACGGCTGGGTAAACGAAAAGACCAATAAGATGATACCAAAGATACTTAACAAGATCTCCGAGTATGATGTCATGTACCTTGTAAATGCTGTAGCATTTGAGGCTCAATGGGCTAAACAATACGAAAGTTACCAGATAAAGGACAGCAAATTCAACGCTGCAAACGGCGAAAAGCAGGACGCAAAGATGCTGTGCAGCGATGAGCTCTATCTCTGTGACGAAAATACCACAGGTATGCTGAAGTCATACAGCGGCGGAAAATATGCCTTTGCTGCTCTTCTCCCCGAGGAAGGCACTTCCGTTGAAAAGTACGTAGCAGACCTTACTCCCGAAAAGCTTACCAATATTCTCAACAGCTATAAGGGAATATATGAAAGAGCAGATGTCGAGCTGCCTAAATTCAAATGCGAATACGGCGCTGATATCTCCGACCAGCTTGTAGCTATGGGTATGCCCACAGCATTCGATAAAAACCCTGATTTGAAAGCCGATTTCACCAATTTGTCTGCAATAGCCGACATACACCCTATCTCAATAGGCTATGTTATCCACAAGACCTTCATAGACCTTGATGAAAACGGCACGAAGGCTGCTGCCGCAACACTTGTGGCTATGCAGGACAACGGAGCTTTCTTCCTAATGGATAAAAAGGAAGTTATCCTTGACAGACCATTTGTTTACTGTATCATAGATACAGAAACTTCTATCCCTGTATTCATCGGAGTACTAAATTCACTTTCATAAGCTGTGACTGCACTTTGCAGCTTAAAATATGACATATCCTGTAAGGGGGATAATCAGACGGGGGAACTTTATTATAAGCTCCCCCTTTTTTCGAGCCGGACAGTATCATATCGTTAACCGGTGTTAACATTTATTATATATCCGCATATGCGGACAAAATAATTGCGCAATAGCCATTGCGAATTATGCATTATAAAAAAATTCTTCTCCTTGGTTGCTTTATTCATTATTATGTGATATAATATAATGATGTATACTATAAAACTATAGAGGAGGTGTCTCTTTGGCATTTGATATAGATGAACAATACGACAAGATATACCGCTACTGCTACCTGAAAACGAAACATAAAGAGACCGCTGAGGATATTACTCAGGAGACCTTCCTCCGTTACCTCGAACACCCTCAGTACAGCAATATTGACAAAACATTGCAGCTTCTCTACACTATCGCAGGCAACCTTTGCAGAGATGAATTCAGAAAGCAGAAAACCGATGAGCTGACAGATACAGAGGCTTCCTCGGACAATGTTGAAGAGAACGTACTCTCTGATCTGGAGCTGAAAACAGCTCTGACAAAGCTTTCGGAAGACGACAGGGAATTGATACTTCTCAGATATATAAATGAAGTACCTGTAAATGTAATGGCAAAGCTGTATAATATCTCGCGTTTTGCTCTTAACCGACGGATAAACCGTGTCCTCGGTCAGCTGCACGAGTATATGGGAAAGGAGGAGCTTATATGACAGATAAAGAAAAGGAAAAACTGCTTAATGCCTTTGAAATTCCTGATCCCGACAGAAAGAAACAATTTGCATACGAATTCAGGAAGCGCACACCCGAAAAGGTAAGAAAGCCTTTATTTCCTATTATAATAAAGACTGTAGCTTCCGCCGCCATGCTTGCTCTGGTGATAGGTGCAATAACCCGTCTGCCAAAGCACGAGCCTGATATGTACCGCAATACTGATTCAGTTGCTGTAACCACAGATATCACTTCTTCTTCAGTTTCCTCTCAGACTACCGAAGAAAATTCCGCAGCTGTAACCACCACAGCCGACAAAAAAGGCGTAAAAAAGACTACATCTGTCACCCAAACAGTATCCACCAATGCTGCAAAGACAGACGAGAAAAAAACTGTAACAACAGAAGCTGAAAATAATAACGAGAACAATGAACCCGATCAGCCTGAGCGCACAACAAGGGCTCATACCACAAAGCCTCATACATCAAGGACCACAGCTTCACACGATATCCCCCACCACACCTCTACATCAACAAAGCCCGCTCCTCAGCAGCTGACAACAGTTACCACAGACACTCCCGGCATATCAGGCGCTAAAGAAGAAAACGGCGACAATGATATGACAGTTGAGCTGGATGTAACATATAATATCCGAAGCGAGATACTTACCGTAAAGGATCTTGTACCCGGCAGCGATAACGGTGTCGGTGACGGAAATGACGGTATCTCACCCGTCGGCGCACCTGTTGAACAGATGATAAAACAGCTGTACAACGATTCCTACGATGTTATACTTGCAAAAGTTGACAAAATAGTGTATACTTCTATAGACGGAGAACCTTATACCGCCGAAAACCTTACGGTTGACGAGGTATTCAAGGGCAGTCTTAATAACAATGACAAAATAACACTTTTCGTCAGCGGCGGTTATATGTCCGCTGAGGATTATATAAGACATCATAAATTCATATTTCTTCCCGATGCAGAAAGCTATTCTATCTTCGATGACGGCGGCTGCAGAGGAAAAGAGTACGTGGGAGATACTTACCTGTTCTTCATCAAAGAAACTGAAAGTTCCGAATTTCCAAGCGGCTCCTACGAGCTTGTGACCCCAGGCGATACGGCTATTTTCAGACAGTCAGGAGACAGCTATGTATCTATGCATGACGACTGGCTTTCATTGGATATTTCATCACTATACTAACCTTTTATGCACGACACAGTCGCCGATAACGGCGAAATACCGTTTCTTTATGCAACATAAACAATCATTTCGGAGAATTGAAAAAAACTTTTTTCAGATTTTTTGTCACATTTCCGAAACACTGTACGTTATGTTAATATAGAACGCAAAACACCCCATGAAAGGAAGATACTTATGAATAACAAAAAGCTGTTGAGCTTTGTTCTCTCAGCTGCTATGGCAGCTACATCAATATTCCCTGCAACCGTATATGCAGCTGTCAGCGGTGACATCAACGGAGACGGTGCAATTACTTCTGCCGATCTCGATATTTTACAGGGATATGTGCTTGGTAAGCACGACATAACACAGGAACAGTTCAAGGTCGCTGACATCAATGCCGATCAGGTAGTTGACGTATACGATGTTACTGCTCTCAGAAAGAAGATACTTGCTACCGACAGGACTCTCAGCTTCAAATCTGTTACCGACAGAATGAACGACGGTATAACAGACGCTCTCAAAAAGCTCGACCTTCAGGCAGGAGGCACTGTTGTAAAATCAACAGCTGAGCTCAAAACAGCTCTCTCCCTTTATTTCTCAGAGACAGTAGTAAATAACTACTTAAAGAAATATGACGACAATTTCTTCAAGGAGTCTGTTCTCCTTGTAAAGCCTGCTTACTTTGATCCTGCAAAGTTCACAAAAAACGGCACATTAACAAAGATAAGCTGCGGCTGTGACAATTCCTACGCAGGTCTTTACACAACAGGTCCTACTGTTGATCAGGGTCTCAATATCAGAAAGGAACACACCGCCGGCTCCGCTGCACTGGGACTTATTCCTCCCGGAGCAAAGTTCAACATAACCTATGCTAACGGAACCAAAGACGGAAACTTTGGTCATGTTACATACAATGGCGTATCAGGCTATGTAAATATGGGTTACGTTACAAAGCTTTCAAGTACAGCGCCTACATATGTAGCTGTACCTGACATAAAGGTAGATTCGGTAAAATACTCAAAGGGTACAGTTACAGTATCTGCTACCGAATATAACGCAAGCTCAAATGTAAGCTTTGCAGCCGCCGTACTCGCACAGGCTGTAGTACCTAAGAAGGATTACTACGCTTCAAAGGCACAGTGGACAGTTACAACAACATCTACAACCACAACCACCACTACAACAACCACCTGCGCTTACCCTCTTGCAAAGGCAAGAATGGATCAGAAGAACATCAAGACTCTTAAAGAAGCATTTGTAGACTGCTCATCTTCCGACACTGTTACATACGTTGAATGGGAAAAGGACGCAAGCAAGATATCACTTACAAAGGCTGCCGACTATGGCTTCAACACCAGAAACGGTAAGCCGGAAGCCAAGGCTCAAGGTAACTGCTATGTGCTTGCTGCTATGTTCTGCGAAATGGCAAGACTTCTCGGATATGACGCACATCTTATAAACGGACGTTGTCCTCTGCGTGCAGGCGGCTATGGCCCTCACGGCTGGGTCGAGATAATCGAAAACGGCACAGCTTATGTATACGACCCTGATTATACGCTGGAGTCAAAGGGCGATAACGGCTTCAGACTTACCTATGGACATACTGTATGGCCGATACAGAAGATAAGTGAGATAAAGTAAAAGGAGATAATATTATGAGAAAACCATTAGCAATACTTGCATTTGTTTCTGCACTTGCTCTTGTAGGCTGCGGAAGTGTCGCACAGTCGGCAAATGTTTCACAGACAACTACCTCGGTAACAACTACTGCCGAGCCAACTACAGAAGCAACAACAGAAGCCGAGGAATTAAAGCTCATCGGCAAGAAGGCATCAGGCTCTGATGTTTTCACTCTTGACCTTGAAAACAAAACAGGCAAGGATATCGTAAGCATTACTATCAAGGCTGAAACAGAAGAAAAGTACCCTGAGAATATGCTTGAAGAAAAGGATACCTTTGCAAAGGATGAAAAGCGCAAGCTCTACTATGTTCCCAAAAAGGTAAGCGATGTAGTATACGGCGAGTCTGACAAGATAGCTAATCTCCAGTATTCTGTAAAGCTTGTATTCGCAGATAAGACAGAAGCAATTCTTCACCAGTTCCCGTTTGATGACCTTGATCTTGCTGAGATCCACCTTGAGGACGGCGTAGCCTTCATCAAGTACACATCAAAGCTCACAAAGGAAAAGGTTGATACTAAGGGTGCAGAGGAAATGTCTGAAATACTCCCTGACTCTACAGAGCCTATCCACGAGATAGATCCTGATGCAAATAATCATATAGACGCAACATACGATCCCGAACCAAGTTACACTCCTGCTCCTACACAGGCTGCTGAAGTAAAAACTCCAGATACAGGCTGCGGCAGCAACTTTGCAACAAATCCTACACCTGACCAGGGCTGTGGCAGCGGCTTCGCAACTAATCCCGATCAGGGCTGCGGCAGCGGCTTCGCAACCAATCCCGACCAGGGCTGCGGCAGCGGCTTTGCAACCAATCCCGACCAGGGCTGCGGCAGCGGTTTTGCAACCAATCCCGACCAGGGCTGCGGCAGCGGTTTCGTAACTAACCCTGATGAAGGCTGCGGCAGCGGTTTCGTAACAAATAACTGAAACTAATATATGAATAACAGAATATTATATCTGAGCCGACTTAAAGCTTTAGCCTGCATAGCAGTAACCGTACTTCATACCTTCCTTGCTGCGAATATGTACTCCCGTGATCTGAGTACACAGGGAGCTATGATGGCTGTAAGAAACTGCATGATGTGGGCTGTACCATGTTTCGTAATGGCTTCGGGAGCACTTCTCCTCGACACCAAGCGCGTACTGACGCTGAAAAAGCTTTTCGGCAAATACATCCTGAGAATGGCTGTGGCACTGATAGTTTTTTCGGTGCTGTTCGCAGTATTCGACGGTATACTTATCACGCCGAAGAACGCAGGCGGAATATTCTCAGACTCGCTGAACGCCATTTTCTTCGGAACAGGCTGGATGCATATGTGGTACATATATTTACTGTTCGCGCTGTATCTCCTGCTGCCTGTATATAAGATAATAAGCGAAAATGCTACAGCAGGACAGCTTAGATATATGCTGCTGATATATACCGTATTTGCTTGCTTTCTACCCTTTATAGAAACAATTGCGGGCAAAAAGCTGCCGTTCTACATTTGTATTTACACGGTCTATCCGCTGTATTTCTTCTTAGGACACGCACTTCATACGGGCATAATAAAGCTGCCGAAAAAAGCAAGCGGACTTATGCTTGTAATATGCCTCGGCATAATCTCAATGCTCACTGTCCATGCTTACAGCAATTCAGCAAACGAACCCGAAACAAGCGGCAAGATGATCTCACTTCTGGGAGTTTACTCCTTCCCGCTTTATGTAGTGGCTTCTGTGGGTACATTCGGTTTCTTGCGAAAGACTAAAAACCAGCCCGTACCTGTACTTGACAAGATAGCCATAGAGCTTGACAACTGCTCTTTCGGCATATATCTGCTGCATATGGCAGTACTCAGATATATATTCTTATACATGAAGTTCAATCCCTTTGAACACGGCGGTACGATAACAATAATAGGCATATGCCTGCTTACGCTCGTTATCTCTTACGTAATAACGAAGCTTCTGAAATTCGTACCGTATGTAAACAAACTCATATGACACAAGGCTCCCGTTTTCGGGAGCTTTTTACTGCAATATACTATATTTTTCAACTGAGGTGATACCATGAAGAAAATACCTGCTTCAGAATACAGCCGCTTTATCAATACAGCACAGCATATTCCCTTTTGCAAGGTCTATCCTCTGTCCGTAGCGGAAGGCACACAGAGCGGCTGCATATACGCAAATGAAAGCGAAAGCCTTATACTCATACGCCACAGGGGCAACTTTACGTTCATGTCGGGAACTCCAAATGAAGCGGAGCTCCGCGAGATACACGAGCTCATTCTGTCCGAGAAGCTTAAATTTCTGTGTCAGGACAATTCACTCGCCGAAAAGCTTATGCAGTACGGCGATGTGGAGCTTGTCCCCCGCGATGTCTACAGTTACCCCCATGACAAAGCCCCTGTTATAAATATCCCCGACGGCTATACTATGCGCAGGATAGATGAGGAACTTTTCAACAAGCTCACAGGAATAGTGATACCCTCCTATTACTGGAAGGACTACGATGAATACCGCAGGAACGGCATAGGTATCTGCATAATGCACGGCAGTGAGCCTGCTTCATGGGCATTTTCAGCCGCTTCAAGCAGCAGCGAATGTGATATCGGCATAGAAACTGCCGAAGCATACCGCAAGCACGGTCTCGCTCTTGCAGCCGCAGCAGCTGTAATAAAAGAGATACTCCCCGAAAAGCGTCCTGCATGGACCTGTCAGCGCACAAATCTCGGTTCAGCCCGAACAGCCGAAAAGCTGGGCTTCGTAAAGTGCTCCGACTGCATACTGATACGCAAACCTTTATAAGCTCCCATTGGGAGCTTTTTTGTAACCTCTCGCCTGCTCCGCACATATACTGATGTGAAAGGAGTGGTGATAATGGAAACGCCAGAGATCATCGCCATTATTGTTGTCGCAGTAATTGCCGCAGCAGAACTCGTATGCCTGTTTATCTTCTCAAAGCTGAAAAACAAAATCTATCCTCTGTGCTGCACAGTACCTTTATATGCGGAGGATAAAGAGCTTTCCGAACGTCTTGACTATCTTTCCATTCTAATTGAGGACGGAAGTCTTATTGCAGAAACTATACTGTTCATAGACTATAGCGCAAGTACCGAACAGCTCAAGCTATGCAGTGAATTCTGTCAGCGGTATCATTCTGCCGAGCTGATTATCCCTGCTGAAATAGAAGAAAAGCTAAAAAAAATTTGCTTTTTATGAGCTTCTGTGTTATAATATAAGATGTATTTTTATGTGCAGAGGTGAATAGCTTGGAGCATGAGGTCCTTCACATAGAGGGCACGGTGGAAAATGTCCTTTACAAAAATGAAAACAACGGCTATATCGTTCTGGACCTCGATGCAGGTGGCGAGCTTATCACTGTTGTGGGAGAGCTTGGCGACATAGAAGAAGGCGAAGGACTTATCCTCGAAGGAAATTACGTCACTCACCCACGCTTCGGCACTCAGTTCAGTGCAGTTTACTGCGAAAGAAAGCTGCCTGCAACTGTTGTGAACATCGAGAAATACCTTGCTTCGGGAGCTGTCAAAGGCATAGGTCCCGGGCTTGCAAAGAAGATAGTAGAGGTATTCGGCGACCGCACTCTTGATGTCATGGAAAATGCTCCGTTCCGACTTGCAGAGATAAAGGGCATATCACCGAAAAAATGCGATGAGATAGCCGCAGAGGCTCAGAAGCTCTTCTGCCTTCGCAATCTCATGTCGTTCCTGTCACAGTATGAGGTAAAATCAAGATTTGCCATGAACGCCTACAGAAAGTACGGCTCGGACGCAATGACGCTCCTCAGACTCAATCCCTACTTACTGTGTACGGACTACATCGAGCTTGACTTCACAAAGGCTGATACTATCGCTCACGACCTGCACATTGCACGCAATGACAACAAGCGCATTATCGCAGGTATACAGTATATCCTCCGCGCAAACGGCGGTATCGGACACACTTGCCTCCCACTTGAAGTCCTTGCACAGAAAACACAGGCTACTCTCGGAGTTTCCGAAAGTGACTTTTATACAGCCTACAACGCAGCTCTCGATGATGACGAGCTGTTTGAATACATAAAAAACGAGATAGAATTCGTATATCTCCCCGATTATTACTACGCAGAGAGCTTTATTGCCGACAGGATACATATTCTGAAAGACTTCTCCTCACCCGAGGACTTCAACTATGATACCCTCATAGACATTGAGGAGGAGGAGCATAACATCAAATACGAAAAGCTCCAGCGTCAGGCTATAACTACCGCAGTCTCACGGGGACTCATGGTGCTTACGGGCGGTCCCGGTACAGGTAAGACCACTACCCTCAACGCTATGATATCCATATTCGAGAAAAGGGGTATGAAGGTACTCCTTGCAGCTCCCACAGGACGAGCTGCAAAGCGTATGTCAGACCTGACAGGCTGCGAGGCAAAGACCATACACCGCCTGCTTGAAGTTGTATACGACTCTGGAGACAGGCTCACCTTCGCACACAACGAGAACAATCCTCTTGACTGCGACGTGCTTGTCATAGACGAGATGTCAATGGTGGACGTTGTACTCTTTGAGAAGCTCCTTCGTGCTGTACGTCTTGGCTGCCGACTCATAATGGTTGGCGACAGCGACCAGCTTCCCTCGGTAGGCGCAGGAAATCTTCTCGGCGATATCATCGACAGCGGAATAGTTCCTGTTACCGAGCTTAAAGAGATTTTCCGACAGGCTCAGCAGAGCTGCATAGTTACAAACGCCCATAAGATAGTGGCAGGAGAATACCCCGACCTTACACGGAAGGACTCAGACTTTTTCTTCTTCAAGCGCTCAGACTATCAGCAGGCATTACAGCTCATAGTTGACCTTACGAAGTCAAGGCTGCCCAAAGCCTATAAATACTCCCCCACCGAGGATATACAGATACTTACCCCGTCACGCAAGGGAGTTACGGGCACTGTGGAGCTCAACAAGCTCTTGCAGAGCGAGATAAATCCGCCTGCCAAGAACAAACAGGAGAAAAAGGGCTATGTCTATACCTACCGTGAGGGCGATAAAGTAATGCAGACACGCAACAACTACGACATAACATGGTCGAAGGAAGGCGAACAGGGTGCAGGCATATTCAACGGAGATATCGGGCGCATAATAAGCATAGACAACAGAAGCTCCCTTGCTGTCATAGACTTTGACGGCAGAAAGGCTACATATACATTTGACCTGCTTTCTCAGGTAGACCTTGCTTATGCAGTGACAGTCCACAAGAGTCAGGGCTGCGAATTTGAAGCGGTCATACTGCCTATAATGGGCGGATTTGATAAGCTGTGCTACAGAAACCTGCTGTACACAGCCGTTACAAGAGCCAAAAAGCTCCTCATCGTCATCGGAAGTGAGGAGAATATAAATAAAATGGTAGACAACAACAAGCGCACACGGCGTTACACCTGTCTGCGCCATATGCTGGCAGGGGCAAATAAGTCCCCTTCGCCATTCGAGCAGTAAGAAAGGAAGATAAAAATGGCAAACACTGATATCGGTATCGACCTCGGTACTTCCAATATCGTTATGACTATGGGCAATAAGGGAGTAGTCCTCAGTGAGCCCTCTGTCATAGCTTACAACACAAGGACAGAAAGAGTCCTTGCTGTAGGCAAGGAAGCCTATGAGATGATAGGCAGAAACCCAGATTATATCGCAGTTAAGCGACCTATCAGCGAGGGCGTTATCTCTGACGATGACCTTACTCACAGCATGATACGCGAGTTCATACTCAAGGTAACAGGCAAGCAGCTTGTAAAGCCCCGTATCGTTATTTGTATCCCCTCATTTATCACTGATATCGAAAGCCGTGCAGTTGTAGAAGCTGCAAAGAGTGCGGGTTCAAGGCAGGTATATCTCATACAGGAGCCGATAGCGGCTATGATAGGCGCAGGCGTGAACATCACCAAGGCTAAGGGACACATGATAGTCGATATCGGCGGCGGTACTACCGATGTTGCTATCGTATCCATGAACGGTGTTGTTACCTCACATACCGTAAAGGTTGCAGGAAACGCTATAGACCGCTCAATAATCAAGTATATGCAGAACAAGTACAAGCTCCTTATCGGCGAAAGAACTGCCGAAAAGGTAAAGATAGAGCTTTGCAACCTCTACGACCCAAGCGACGAGATGACCTACATCGTCAAGGGCAGAAGTCTCCTCAAAGGACTGCCTGCACAGGTGCTTCTCAGCGAAACAGAGCTGTTTGAGGCTATCGAGGACGACACCTTCACTATCATGGAGGCTATCCGCAAGGTACTGGAAGATGCTCCTCCCGAACTTGTGGGCGATATCTATGATAACGGACTCCTCCTCACAGGCGGCGGCGCTCTGCTTGGCGGACTTACTCAGCTCATCAAGCGTACTCTGGGAATAAGCTGCAATATCGCTAAGGACTCCATAAACTGCGTAGCCAAGGGTACTGGTATGGCATTCGGCAGAATGACCACTCTCCTTGACGGCTTCGAGGCAGCAACAGTGTACAAATACAGATAATAGCCATTAGTAGAGGACGGCGTCCTCGACGTCCCATAATTGGGGTGCTTTCATATAAAAACTAAAGGGCGGATAATTCCGCCCTTATCTTTTAAGCGTTCACTGTATACTCTTGCTTCCTTGCTCTCTGAGATGCAATATACTTTAGCGATTTAAACCATTCAAGATTGCAAGGAAGCAAGCGTGCAACAATTCTTTATGTACTCTTGACCTGCCGACTGAAAAAGGCAGCCCCTACAAAGCAAAAGGGACACCGAAAGCGGCGTCCCATAAATTTATTCTGAAATGATCTTCTCGGCTGCTTCTGTGAGCCATTCGCCCTCGAAGAGCTCTATTGTTCCCTGATCGCAGAGCTTTGCAAGCTGAGGGTCGATAGGGAGCTTAGCAAGTACAGGGATATCGTACTGTGCAGCTATGTCCTCGATGTGGCTCTCGCCGTAGATGCTGTGGCGCTTGCCGCAGTCGGGACATTCAAAATAGCTCATATTCTCGATGATACCGAGGATAGGTATATTCATCAGCTTAGCCATTTTTACAGCCTTTTCAACTATCATTGAAACAAGCTCCTGAGGTGAAGTAACGATAACGATACCGTCAACAGGGAGAGACTGGAAAACAGTAAGCGGAACATCACCTGTTCCGGGAGGCATATCAACTACGAGACAATCGATGTCCTTCCAGATAACATCGGTCCAGAACTGCTTTACAACTCCCGCGATAACAGGACCTCTCCATACAACAGGGTCGGACTCGTTTTCCAGAAGAAGATTTATAGACATGATGTCAAGACCCATTTTTGACTTTGCAGGGATAATGCCGAATTCGCAGGCATCAGCCTTCTGATGTATGCCAAAAGCCTTAGGGATAGAAGGTCCTGTGATATCAGCGTCCATGATACCGACATTCTTGCCAAGTCTCTGCATGGAAACTGCAAGCAATGAAGATACGAGAGTCTTACCGACACCGCCCTTACCGCTGACAACTCCGATGACCTTACCGATATTGCTCATAGCATTAGGCTTTTCAAGGAAACTCTGTGGTTCCTGTCTGCTGCTGCAATCGCTTCCGCAGCTTGAGCAATCGTGTGTACATTCGCTCATTAAAAACACTCCTTATGATGTAATACTTATATTATATCCCAAATTACGGTTTTAGTCAATAGCATATTGACAAATGTATAACACAGTGATATAATAAAAGTCAAGAGTTAAGAACCACAGCTCTGAATAAGGCTCTGCTCTTATGTACTAATTCTTAGATCTTAGTTCTTAGGTCTTAGATCTGATATATCTTCGGGGTTAGGTTCAATTCCTGACCGGCAGGCGGAGAGCCGCCGCTCCCGGCATATACTCCCGAAGTAAACTGAATATCCACTTATTATCTTTGGGGCAGGGTGTAATTCCTGACCGGCAGTAAAGCCTGCGAGCCTTTTGGCTGATTCGGTGTGATTCCGAAGCCGACGGTAAAGTCCGGATGAAAGAAGATAAACCGCGTGATATGCGCAGTATAAGTATTTATGCCCCGAATTACGGGGCTTTTTCTATTTTTACAAGGGGGGCTTTACAATGAAAAATATTCTGCACAATGTATTCCTTGCGATCGGTCTCGGAACAGTTATATTTGTTCCCTTGCTCATAGTCGATAAAGGGCTTAACGATACTCTTGTTTCTGTCCTGATATGGTTCGGAGCTTCAATACTTTACGGACTCTCCTTCACGCTTCTCAAACTGAAAACAAAGCTTCGTTACCCCATTCACTTTCTCTCATGCTTCATTATGACACTTGCCGTAAGGATAGGCTATTCTTATTACTCAAAAGGCAGAGTTGACTTCACAAAGCTCCTGCTCATAACCATACCTATCTTTATTATCATTTATATGATAATGTACTTCTATATGAGGTATTTCGGAACTGTCTACAATGATAAGAACGATTAAGCAATACCTTATGCTTTTCCCCTGCAATACTAATATTACCACGAAAAAGGAAAGAATATGACACACGAAGAATATATGCTTGAAGCTCTCGAACTTGCCAAAAAGGGCATGGGCTTCACATCACCAAATCCAATGGTAGGAGCTGTTATCGTCCGTAACGGCGAGATAATAGGAAGCGGCTACCACAAAAAATACGGCGACCTCCATGCAGAGCGAAATGCATTCGCATACTGCGACGAAAACGGCATAGACTGTACAGGAGCCGATATGTACGTAACTCTTGAACCCTGCTGTCACCACGGCAAGCAGCCACCCTGTACCGACGCTGTAATAGCTCACGGTATCAAAAGGGTATTCGTAGGCTCTTCCGACCCTAATCCACTTGTTGCAGGCAAGGGCACACAGATACTCCGTGAACACGGAATAGATGTTACCGAGGGTGTCCTCAAAGACGAGTGCGATGCTATAAACGAAATTTTTTTCCACTATATCACAACAGGTCTGCCCTTCGTCACACTGAAATACGCTATGACTATGGACGGAAAAATAGCCTGCTATACAGGCGAGTCCAAATGGATAACAGGAGAAGCAGCACGGGGACAGGTGCAGATAGAAAGACTTCGCCACAGTGCCATAATGATAGGTGTGGGAACTGTTATTGCCGATGATCCTATGCTCACTTGCCGACTTGAAAACAGCAGGAACCCTGTACGTATAATCTGCGACTCAACTCTCAGGACCCCTTATGAGTGTAATATCGTAAAGA
Source organism: Ruminococcus flavefaciens (assembly GCF_900143025.1). Lineage (GTDB taxonomy): Bacteria > Bacillota > Clostridia > Oscillospirales > Ruminococcaceae > Ruminococcus > Ruminococcus flavefaciens_I. The sequence goes on from NZ_FRCT01000024.1 coordinate 20,469, forward strand.
CTGCAAAGGAAGTCCCAACAATTATCGCTACTGTCTCAGATGATAAAGAAAGTATAGAGAAGTTCAGTGAAGCAGGCTGCCGCATTATAAAAACAGCTCCTGTAAACGGTCGTGTAGACCTTAAAGAGCTTATGAAGATACTTGGCAGCGAAAAAATAGACAGCATACTCCTCGAAGGCGGCGGCGAGCTTAACTGGTCAGCTCTCAGCAACGGCATAGTAAGCAAGATACAGGCATATATCGCACCTAAGATATTCGGCGGCAGCGGTCCTTCACCCGTAGGCGGAGAGGGAGTCCCCTTCCCCTCGGCAGCTGTCATGCTGGAAAAGGGCAATATCGTCAGGATAGGCGATGATATCCTCATAGAAAGCAGGTTAAAGAATGTTTACGGGAATAATTGAGGAGATAGGCACTGTATGCTCGGTAAAGCGTTCAGGCAGCTCCTCATTCATTGAAATACAGGCAAAGAAAGTCCTTGAAGATGTCCACATGGGCGACAGCATAGCCGTAAACGGTGTATGTCTTACCGTTACACATTTCGGCGGCGGAGTATTCCGCGCAGATGTTATGAACGAAACTCTCAGCCGTTCGTCCCTCGGAAGTCTCACCTCGGGCAGTCCTGTCAACCTTGAAAGAGCTATGGCAGCAGGCGGACGCTTCGGCGGTCATATAGTTTCGGGACATATCGACGGCACAGGTACCATAACCGACATAAAAAATGACGGTATCGCCGTATGGTACACAGTTTCCGCAGCTCCCGAATTACTGCGGTATATCGTTGAGAAAGGCTCTATTGCAATTGACGGCATAAGCCTTACAGTCGCAAAGGTAACGGATACATCTTTCAGTGTATCCATTATCCCCCATACTGCTTCGCAGACAATTCTCGGAAGCAGAAAGGTCGGCGATATTGTAAACCTTGAAAATGATATCATCGGCAAATACGTTGAAAAGCTAATGAAACCGTCAGAAGCTGCTCCTCAGAGCAGTCTCAGCATGGAAATGCTGGCAAAGCACGGTTTTATATAAATATCACTATCAGCAAGGAGAAATCTTAATGTTCAAGTACAACACTGTTGAGGAAGCCTGCGAGGCACTCCGAAACGGCGAGATAATCCTCGTCACAGACGATGAGGACAGAGAAAACGAGGGCGATATGATATGCGCCGCTCAGTTTGCCACCACAGAGAATGTAAACTTCATGGCTGCTCACGCAAAGGGTCTTATATGTATGCCAATGAGTGCCAAGCTCTGCGACAAGCTCCACCTGCATCAAATGGTGGACTATAACACCGACAATCACTGCACTGCCTTTACGGTATCTATAGACCATGTTGATACTACCACAGGCATATCCGCAGCCGAGAGAGGCTATACTGCACGTATGGCGGTATCTCCCGAAGCGAAGCCCGATGACTTCCGCCGCCCCGGGCATATGTTCCCGCTTTTAGCGAAGAAAAACGGAGTCCTCGAACGTGAAGGACACACAGAAGCTACTGTTGACCTTATGCGTCTGGCAGGTCTTGAGGAGTGCGGACTTTGCTGTGAGATAATGCGCGATGACGGCACTATGATGAGAGCCGCAGAGCTTCAGGAAAAGGCTGTAGAATGGGGTATGAAGTTCATAACCATTCAGGCACTTAAAGACTACCGTAAGGTACACGACCAGCTTGTGGAGCGCGTGGCAAACACAAAGCTGCCTACAAAATACGGTGAATTCCGTGCAATGGGCTATGTGAACAAGCTCAACGGCGAACACCATGTTGCTCTTGTAAAGGGCGATATCGGTGACGGAAAGGATATCCTCTGCCGTGTACACTCCGAATGCCTTACAGGCGACGCTTTCGGCTCGCTTAAATGCGACTGCGGCCAGCAGTTTGCTGCGGCTATGACTCAGATAGAAAAAGAAGGCCGCGGAATACTCCTCTACATGAGGCAGGAGGGACGAGGCATAGGTCTCATAAACAAGCTCCGCGCCTATGAATTGCAGGACAAGGGAATGGATACCCTTGAAGCAAATCTTGCACTGGGTTTCCCCGGAGATATGCGCGAATACTACATCGGCGCACAGATACTCCGCGACCTGGGCTGCAAGACCCTGAGACTGCTGACAAACAACCCCGACAAGGTCTACGGACTCAGCGGCTTCGGACTTGAAATAAAGGAACGTGTACCAATACAGGTGGACGCTACCGCCTACGACCTGTTCTATCTTAAAACAAAACGCGATAAAATGGGTCATATTCTGGATTATTGAGGTGAATTTTTATGAGCGTCTTTGATATAGTCATTACAGTATTACTTGCAATATTATGCCTGATAACTATAGTTTTTGATATAGCATCATTCAGATCATGGGCAAAAGCAAAGGAAAAAACCTTCATAGGAAACTGGGCAGATATCATTTTCAGAGTACTGCTTGCTGTTATGTTTTTATTACGTCCGTTTTCCGTAATAACAGTATTATTCCTTGTTACACTTGCCTTGACAACTCCGCTGGCATTTACCTGCCTTTCACCCGAAGGAATGAGAAATGCTTTCGGACTCAATCCTGTCAGCAATCTCAGCTATGAGTACAAGAAAAACAATATAAGCATTGAGACCCTTTATATTTACGCTCAGAACAAGCCAAAGGCTGCTGCATACAATCTTGGTATCAAGAAACCCAAAACAGTAAAGATGCTTGCTGACTGGTACGGTAAGCACGGCTATGAAAATCCGCTTACAAAATAAGGAGACATCACGCATGATAATGAAAAATTTTTGCATAGCTGTGCTGTGCGTTATGTCGGTAGTATTCGTACTTGCAATAGCAGGATATTTCGTATTCTGCATCAGGGTAAAAAGCGAAAAGAACGCCATAAAGGTAAAGCGTCACCGCAAAAAGAACAGTATATGGTGGTTCTGCTGCTGGCTCATATGGGTAGTGGTATTTCTCCTGGACTGGAGCGGTGCAAAGCATCTTGGCGATGAGTATAACGAACTGAACTACAAGCTGCTTTCCGTAGCAGGCGGACTTCTTACCGTTCTTCTCGTTCTCAACTTTTTCGTATTGAGATACACCTATGTGACCTCACAGAAAGTATTTCAGCCTCTCAGCTTCGGACTGGCATACGATAAGAAAAAGATAATGTATAAGATATCCGGAGATACGCTTAAACTTTGGTTCAATAACAGTATCATGCCAAAGGAATATACCATTATCAAGGATAAGGAAAAGCTTGAGGAAATGCTCAGGGAAAATTATACGCTTAATAAACTTTTAAGATAATAAAGGAGTTATAAATTATGAGAACATATGAAGGTAAACTTGTATCAAAGGACATAAGAGTAGGTATCGTTGTCGCTCGTTTCAACGAGTTCATCACATCAAAGCTTCTTGGCGGAGCTATAGATACACTCAAACGTCACGATGTAAACGAAGCTGCTATTGACGTAGCATGGGTACCCGGTGCATTCGAGATACCGCTCATTGCTTCAAAAATGGCTAAATCAGGCAAGTATGACGCTGTTATCTGCCTCGGTGCTATAATCAGAGGAAGCACCTCACACTATGACCTCGTATGCAATGAGGCTGCAAAGGGCATCGCACAGGTATCTCTCCAGAGCGATATCCCTGTAATGTTCGGCGTTATCACTACCGAGAACATCGAGCAGGCTATCGAGCGTGCAGGCTCTAAGGCTGGAAACAAGGGCAGCGAGTGTGCTGAGGGTGCTATCGAGATGATAAACCTTATCAGAGAGATCGAGGCATAATGACCAATCTTATTTTCGATTACGACGGCACTATCCATAACTCCATGCTTACATATGCCCCTGCATTCCGCGATACCATGAAATGGCTATCCGACAACGGCTATATCGCTGACCGTGAATACTCCGACAAGGAGATAAGCTATTGGCTTGGCTTCAATTCCACGGATATGTGGGGACAGTTCCACCCCGAGCTTGACCCTGAGATACGTGAAAAAGCCCGTATCATGCTGGGACAGGATATGGCACAGCGTGTTGACCGCGGCGAAGGTGCGCTGTATGAGGGAGCTGAGGAAATGCTCTCTGAGCTGAAAAACAGCGGCTATACCCTTATATTCCTCAGCAACTGCCGCTTCCACTACCTTGAACGCCATAAAAGAGTGTTCGGGCTGGACCGCTTTTTCGACTATTTCTACTGCTGCGAAGCCTTTGATTTTATACCAAAGTATGAGATATTCCGCAGGATAGCTCCCAACCATGAGGGTGACTTCATAGTTATCGGAGACCGCTTTCACGACATCGAAACTGCTGCACAGAACGGTCTGCCGTCCATAGGCTGCGGCTACGGCTTCGGCTCGGACGAGGAGCTTGCAAAGGCAGATATCATAGTGCGCAGTATAAAGGATATACCAAAGGCTGTAAAAGAACTCCGTACCTGAACAGAAAGGAGCAATTATGAGACCTTCACGCATTTCCGCGCTGCTTACAGCGGCTGTTCTTTCATTTTCGCTTATCTCATGCTCTGACAATAACTCAGACATACCAAGAATACAGCGATACAGAGACAAGGAAAAGGAATTCAGGATAGGACAGTCCTACGCTATAGATGAGGAGGATATCCCCGATGATATCGAAATATCCGTAGAGCTATGTGATATTTCGGAGATCGAGGAAAAAGTGCAGCTTCTCATAGATCATATTGACGATGAGAAAGAAAATTCTGTCATCAAGAATGATATACAAAGTCTGCTGAATATGTACGATAAGCTTTATGAGGCTCATACCAATATGGAGGTAGTTTTTTACAGCAACTACACCGACAAGGCTTTAGAAAGCGAATACAATAAGTTTTATCGTTCGGCTTACGTTGCCGAGGACCTGATCGCCCACGGTTTCATATACGGCTACAGCAACAGCAAGTACCATGAGCTTTTTGAAGGACTTGTGGACAAGGATGATCTTAGCGAGCACGAAGGCGAATACGACCTTGAAGATGCACGTATCGAGTCGGAAGCCAGCTTTGAGGACAGAACAGAGGCTATGAGCGCTTATTACGATGTTAAAAGCAATGACAGTCTTTCAGGCAAGGAAAAGGATCTTGAATGTGCAAAGATACTCCTTGATCTGCTGGAGGATTATGATACGGATTTGCTGTATTCTCAGTACGACAGAGACTATACAGGCGATGAGATAATCGCACTCAGCAAGTCTGTAAAGTCTGAGCTTATCCCCGTTTACGACAAGCTTATGGACGCATATTTCGCCACTCCTTCATGGACAGCTTCATATGACGCAGGAAAAAATGCCGATCCCTTTAAGGTGATACGTGAATATGCTCCCCTGCTTTCTGAGGATATAGCCAAAAGTGCGGATATCATATGCAATGAAAAGCTCTACAGCATATGCGACAATGACGAAGCCTATCCCGGAGCATTTACCGATGATCTGCCTGCTCAAAAAAAAGCAAGGGTATTCATCGGTAACGTGGGCGAAGAAAGCGAGCTTAGCTCGGCTATACACGAATTTGGTCACTTCCACGCCTGTCTGTATGACGATACACCTGCCTATCTCTTTAAGAATAACATGGATATAGCAGAGATACAGTCACAGGGACTGGAGCTTCTCTTTATGCAGTTCTATGACGATATCTACGGAGATGCCGGCGACTCGAAAAAGATCGAGAAAGTGCTTGATCTTCTTGACTCGGTAATATGCGGCTTCTTTATCGGTGAATTTGAATATACTGTCGTTAAGAACAAAGATGATATGACTCCTCAGGAGGTAGTTGATCTTTTCAAAAGCCTTGCATTGGAATACGATTCCTTATATAATCTCCATGATATCCCCCATTTATTTGAGAGTCCCGGATACTATATAAGCTATGCGACCTCCTCACTTGCCGCTTTTGACATATTTGAGGATTATCAGAAAAACCCCAAAAACGCTCTTGAACAATACGAAAAAATAGCAAAGACCTCATATAACTCAGGTGAATTCACATTCAAAATGGCTCTGAAAAAATGCGGCTTCAGCGACGTTCTCTCTAAGGATTATATCTCAGGACTTGCAAAACAGCTTACAGATTACGCAGAAAGCTTCTGAGTTTTTCGGTACTGTATCAAGGTCAGCATGAAAAAACGCTTTTCTATAATAGTACAAAAAACAGAACGTTGAAAACAGCGTTCCGCACAAAGATACAAAAAAGGACTGCAATGCAGTCCTTTTGTTTTTATTCAGTTCTGAGTGCTTCGACAGGATCTTTTCTTGCCGCAACACCTGACGGTATAAGTCCTGCAATAAGCGTAAGGAACATACTTATCATAACAAGTATCACAGCTCCCGTAACAGGAACGTGAGCACGAAGTGTATCAAGACTCGTTACCTTGTGTATGATAGCGTTTATAGGTATGGTGAGAAGTACTGATACTCCTATACCTATAAGACCTGCCGCAAGTCCGACAAGAAGCGTTTCGGCGTTGAATACTGTGCGGACATTGTGCTTTGAAGCACCGATAGCACGAAGTATACCGATCTCTCTTGTACGTTCGAGTACAGAGATATATGTGATAATTCCGATCATTATGGACGAAACCACAAGCGAAATACCAACAAATGCGATAAGAAGGTATGATATACCGCTTATAATGCCTGTTATTGACGACATAAGAAGCGCAACCACATCTGTATAGTGGATAACATCAGACTCCTTTGCGCCCTTATTATAGCGCTTGATGGCAGCCGAGATATCGTCCTTGTCCTCAAAGCTCTTTGCGAACAGTCTTATGCGTGACGGGTCGGACTCGTCTGCAACACCGAGAAGCCTGAGATTATCGTCATAAGTCGATTTTGAGATCTCCTCGGGAGTGTATTTCTCGAATACAACAGCGTAGTTCTCATCGCTTATAGGAGTTGAATCAAGCATCTTTGCAAGCTCTGCATTTGTAAGCGAACCAAGCTGTTCCTGAGCCTTCTGTGCGTACTGCTGAGCTATCTGCTCTCTTATGCCCTGCTCGGCATAGCCTTTAAGCTCTTCATCGCTCATAGCCTGAACGAAAGATTTTACCTGCTCTGCATCAACGCCAAGCTCTGATGAATACATCTGTGTTATCTGATCTAAGAACTGCTGACGATCAAAGTCCTTCATTGCAACTGCTACCTGAGCATCTGTCTGTGCAGGATCGGGCTGTGATACTACAAGGCGGTAGATATCAGCCTTTGTATCCGTATCTGCTTTCCTGATAAATTCCTTTGCTGTTTCAGCCTTTTCCTTTAAAGTAGGCTCAACATAATCATCAGACATGAACTTTGTACCTGTGATAATGTCGTTTTCTTTATCGGCGATCTGCTTTTTAATAAGCTCGCTCTCGTTTGTCTTGTTTATAACGTAATCGGTAAGCTGAGCGGTATAGCACATATAGCTCTTCAGCATAGGTGCCTTTACGCCCTCCTTAGGCTGTATAAAGCCCACTACCTTTATATCTGTTCCTATATCCTCTGCATTGTAGAGGTATTCAAGACCTGTCTTTGTGGCTGTAAGGTCAATGCAGCCCTTTCCTGCTTCATTGTTCTGATAATACTCACATGGAAGTATCATCTTGAACTTCTTGCCGAGGATATCCTCTATGCTCCACTCTAACTGTCCGTAATCCTTTATTTCCTCGTTGCCCATAGCAGCCTTTAGCTTTTCAGAAAAGCCCTCCTGATCCTTGAGACCCATTGCGTAGGTTATGATATCGGGGAGCTCGTTATTCTGTGTCAGAACAACGACTACTTCATCATAGCTCTGAGGCCAGTTACCGTTGACAAGCTCATACTGCTCCTTGACAAGCTCGTTTACAGGCTCGCCGTTTTCACCCGGGAGAAGCTCCTCCATTACGTTGAGACCGAAAGCCTGCATTTCCATATCAGCCATAGGATTATTCATGGAAGCATCCATGATATCAGACTCTTCCATTCCCATAGCCTTGCTGTACATATCCATAAAGTCTACCTTGACTATCTCGCCTGAAGGTGACTGTGTGAATATAGGCATCTTTACGTCGTAGGAATAACCGATAGCTGTTGCCTTTTCAGCTATTACACTGTCATTTTCGATGAAGGTCTTGAAATCCTTCATGTTATTTATCTGCTTTGCAGCAGTATTGAAGGAATTGAACATATCATATACCTGAGTATTGGCATATACCTTGTCATCATCAAAGTTACGGGCTTCATATTCCTTCTTATTTTTCATAAGAGCCTCTATCATACCCGAGGTATCAGTGTTCTCGCGCATAATTTCGAGAGGATAGGAAGAAAGCGTCTCCTCCTGTATATTGTCGATATACTCATTGATACCCGTTGCAAGAGAAAGGATAAGCGCAATACCGATGATACCGATAGAGCCTGCAAAAGCAGTCAGGAGAGTCCTTCCCTTTTTGGTAAGGAGGTTATTGAGAGAAAGAGAAACCGCAGTACCAAAGGACATTGATACTCTCTTTTTCTTCTCCTTGCCTGACTTTTTATCAGCTTTTTTGTCCTTTTTCTTTTCCTTTTTCAGCTCAAAGGGATCACTGTCGCCTGTGAGCTTACCGTCCTTTATCCTGATTATACGGGTAGCGTACTGGTCTGCAAGCTCAGGGTTATGAGTTACCATGATGACCAGCTTATCCTTTGCTATCTCTTTAAGGAGCTCCATTACCTGTATAGATGTCTCAGAGTCAAGAGCACCTGTTGGCTCGTCTGCAAGAAGAATATCAGGGTCATTGATAAGAGCACGGGCAATAGCCACACGCTGCATCTGTCCGCCCGACATCTGATTAGGCTTCTTGTGTATCTGATCTCCCAGTCCCACCTTTTCGAGAGCTTCCTTTGCACGCTTGCGGCGTTCCGACTTTGTAACACCCGAAATAGTAAGTGCAAGCTCAACATTTGAAAGAACTGTCTGGTGCGGTATCAGATTATAGCTCTGAAAAATAAATCCTATAGAATGATTTCTGTAAGCGTCCCAGTCTCTGTCCTTATACTCCTTTGTTGATACTCCATTGATTATAAGATCACCTGATGTATAGTGATCGAGACCTCCGATAATGTTCAGAAGTGTAGTTTTACCGCAGCCGGAATGTCCCAGTATAGCTACAAATTCACTCTCACGGAAGGTCACGCTGACTCCGTTGAGAGCATTTACAACATTATCACCGACGCCGTATTTTTTTACGATGTCTTTGAGCTGTAACATTTAATCTCCCCTTCGTTTATTATTTAACTTTAGATCCCATAAGTAAATTAAAATTTACTATATTTATTATAGCACTTTGACGAATAATTGTCAATCAGACTGTCATAATTTCACAGTAGCTTCACATAAATTTCACAAATAAATAAGGCATTGTTTGTGAACAATGCCTTATCAGTTAAATTATTATTTCATGCCGTATTTTTTAAGGAGATTATCTATCTTTGTATGTGGATCAATGATCTTGCTGATAGATACATCGTGGTTGATCGCTTCAATGAAATATGCGATATACTTGGATACATCTACCTCGTGGAACCAAGGTCTGCTGAGGAGCTCAGGTGTTCTGTAAGTAAGGTTTGTACCGAATATACCGTCGATAATACCGTCCTCATAAGCCTTGTCGAACTTTTCAAGACCGTTTGTGAAGATAGCATAAGTAGCGTAAGCGAAAAATCTTCCTGCCTTCTTCTCCTTGAGAGCAGAAGCAACATCGAGCATAGACTCGCCTGATGAGATGATATCATCAGATACGAATACGTCCTTGCCTTCAACAGGATTACCGAGGTATTCGTGAGCAACGATAGGATTGCGTCCGTTTACGATAGTTGAATAGTCTCTTCTCTTGTAGAACATACCCATTTCTACGCCGAGAACTGATGCATAGTACATATTTCTGTTGAGAGCGCCTTCATCAGGGCTTACAACCATAAACTTGTCCTTGTTGAAGCTGATATCCTTGATATCCTTGAGCATAGCCTTCAGTACCTGATAGGTAGGCATAACGTTATCAAAGCCCATGAGCGGGATAGCGTTCTGCACTCTTGGGTCGTGAGCATCAAATGTAACGATATTTGATACGCCCATAGCCTCAAGCTCCTGAAGTGCGCAGGCACAGTCAAGAGATTCACGATAGCTTCTTCTGTGCTGACGGCCGCCATAGAGAGTAGGCATAATGACAGTTATGCGGTGAGCCTTACCGCTTGCAGCCTGGATTATTCTTTTAAGATCCTGAAAATGATCGTCAGGGGACATTGCGTTCTGCATTCCAAAGTAGTCATACTTGATGCTGTAGTTACCTACGTCAATGATAATGAAAAGATCCTTGCCGCGGATAGTTGACTTGATGAGACCCTTGCCGTCGCCCGATGAAAAACGAGGACACTCGCTCTCTACCAGGAATGAATCAACATTGATACCGCCCTTTCCTGCCCAGTCAACGAGATAATCGTCGATCTTCTTGCCAAGCTCGGTAACGCTGTTCATAGCGATGATGCCAATAGGGGCAACATTTGAATCACTGCCGAATAAAATTTCACTTGAAGCTGTCATAAAACCTTTTTTCACACACACAGGCGTGTGATCTCCTTTCGCATTTTAGTCATTTTCGGTCAAGATCGTGCATTACTTGCAGAAATTCTCAATATAGCGTTCGATATCTCCGCTTATGATAGTTTTTGCAATGTCAACATGATCGACCTCGTTAACGGCTGTTGTTTTGTTTTCAAGTTCCTTGTAAACTGTGAAGAAATGTGTCATTTCATCGAAAACGTGCTGTGGAAGCTCTTCGATATCCTTATACATATTATAGTTCGGATCGTCAAACGGTATAGCAATGATCTTGTCATCGCGGTGGCCGTTGTCAAGCATTCTGATAACTCCGATAGGATAGCATCTCACAAGAGTAAGAGGCATAAGCTGTTCAGAGCAAAGAACCAGAACGTCGAGTGGGTCGTTATCGTCTGAGTAAGTCCTTGGAATAAAACCGTAGTTTGCAGGATAATGAGTGGAAGTGTAAAGGATACGGTCCATTTTGATAAGACCTGTTTCCTTGTCAAGCTCATACTTGATCTTGCTGCCCTTACCGATCTCTATCACAGCAATAAAATCCTCTGGAGTTATTCTTTTCGGACTGATCTTGTGCCAGATATTCATAAATTTCCTCCGCAGCATATCTGTCCGCGCAGTCTGCACGGCATCAGATTATTTTGATAAGCCATTTTATGACGTTATCCCCTACTAATTAGTATACCATTTTTTTGCGATTTGTCAATATACCGTTCAATTTTCGGCATTTATGATAAATTATCCCAAAATCAGAGCTTTTTTTCGTCTTTTCGTCTTTTTTGGATTTTTGTATGTTTTTACTATTTTTTTACAACCAGTACAGCAATATTAATAAAAAGTGAATATCAATAATGAATATTATAATAAAAATCTATTGATTTTTCCTAATAATTATAGTAAAATATATATATGGTTTGTTTTCAGAGACTTTTGAAAGAGAGGGGATAATATGAGCGGATACAGAATAGCTGTAATTATTGAAGAGATCGGTCAGAGCTATCAGAGTGAGATCCTTGACGGCATTTCTTCTGCTGCGGAAGAATTCGGGCTCAACGTACTTGCATTCACTTCCTTCAGCGGCGATATGGGAAACGCTCGCCACGATGTAGGTGAATTCAATATCTTCAATCTCCCCAATTTTGATGAATTCGACGGTGCTATCCTCCTTACAAATACTATTTATTACAAACCTGTTGGAAATGTTATCCTCGATCGGATAAAAAAAGCAGGCATACCTGCTGTAAGCATAGATAAAGACGTACCGTCGTTTTTTTATATCGGTATTGATAACAAGACCGCTATGCGAAAGATAACCGAGCATATGATAAATGTCCACGGTTACAAGCATTTTGCATACATTTCGGGTCCACCGGGCAATACAGAGAGCTCTGACAGGCTTGCAGGCTTTTCTGCGGTACTTGAAGAGCACAGGCTATCACTAACTGAGGACGCTATTTATTACGGCGATTTCCGTGCGCCTACGGGAAAGCTTGCTGTCGAGCAATTCATCGAAGTGCTTCCCGAAATGCCCGAAGCTATCATATGCGCAAACGATGTAATGGCTGCATCAGCGATCACGACCCTTGCTTCACACGGCTACAATGTCCCTGAGGATATTGCCGTTACAGGCTTTGACAATACCTACAACAGCCATAACTATCAGGTGGAGCTCACCTCGGTTGAGCGTCCTCTCGGACTTTCCGGCAGACTCGCCTGCAAGATTCTGTATAACCACCTTAACGGACTGTCACAGGAGAGAAGCGTTATACTGAATATGTCCGCCTGCTTCACCGAGAGCTGCGGCTGCGGACACAATGCGCTTTCAGACGTTTCCGAGCTGAAAAAGCTCAATTACAGCAACTATTCAAACTTTGAAAGTATACAGACATATATGTCCATACTCAATCGTATATCTACGCAGCTTCTCGCCTGCAACAATTTCGATGAGTATATAGCAACTCTGAAAAGTGCGGCAGAAGAAGTCCGCCTTAATGAGTTTTATTTCTGTCTCTGTGATGACTGGGACAGCGAAACATCTGTGGATAACCCTATTGCAACTGAAAATGCTGCTGAAAAAGTCCCTACGACTTATACGGAGGAGGTAATAGTTGCTATCGCCTACGTAAACGGAGAATTCATAGAATGTGGAAATATAAAGTCAAAAGATGTGATACCTCCGGTAGGAAATAAAAGTGATGACGGAAAGCTTTACTTCGTGACTCCCCTTCACTTTGGTGAGAGATGTCTCGGATATATGGCTATAAGGAACACCAACCTTGCTATGCAAAATATTATGTTCCAATCCTTCTGCATAAATATCTGCAACTCGCTTGAAAATATCCGAAAGCTCATGTGCCTTGAATACGCTGTTGACAGGCTTGGCAAGCTCTATGCGCAGGATACTTTCTCGGGAATATACAACAGAAACGGCTTTGTTCTGGCAACAGCGGAGCTTTATGATAAGTGCATGAAGGAGCAGAAGGATATAATGCTGATGTTCCTCGACCTTGACGGTCTTAAAACTATAAACGACACCTACGGTCACAACACAGGAGATCAGGCGATATGCAATATAGCCGATGTGCTCAGAGCCTCCTGCACAGATGAGATATTCTGCCGTTTCGGCGGCGATGAATTCATAGTATTTGGTGCAGACTATACCAAAGAAGCCGCAGATGAGCTCACATCAAGGATACAAAGCAATATTGAAAGGATAAATAAAAGCGAGATAAATCCGTTCAGGCTCGGAGCAAGTACGGGATTTATCATCGCAACACCCAAAGAGGGAGAGGATATTTTCAATTTTGTCACAGAAGCGGATAAGCAGATGTACAAAGAAAAACGCAAGAAAAAGCTCTCCCGCTATTTGAAAGCATAAAAAAACCGCAGCAGTGCTGCGGTCATTTTTTTATACTGGAGAATACTCCTCAATAAGCTGCAAAATGTCTTTCTCATAGATATTGCCGTTCAAAGCACTGCCGTCACAGCCAATGCACAGAGAATGAAGATCATACGGAGACTCCTCATATGGATTGCTTACAGCTTCACCTTCACGGAAATACTCGCCGAAATACTTCAAAGCATTGCCCTCTGGAAAAATAACATTGCCGTTTCCGATATTGAAGCCTTTGGCGGCGAATTTACCGATCAATTCGGAAGTTATGGCATTGTAAGGATTATCAGCATTTCTGCCAACAAGCCATGCAGGACTTATCTCAACGTAAATGCCGTTTTCTCTTAGACAGTGAGCAAAGAATTCAACAGGCTCAAGAGGTATAGTCTCCTGATGAAAAGCATCAACGGAAAGAAGAACAGTTTCAGCTCTGCTATCTCTCAGCAAAAGTGCTGTGTCCTTGATTTTGTCCTTATTCTTGCTGAAATAGCCATTTGTAATTATATCACACTGTGGTATGCCCAATTCAAAGGCTGTCCTATGTATGGCTGCAACTGTTTCAGGGTAAAGCAGCGGCTCTCCGCCGAATGTCATCAGTGACTTTATATCGTAAAGTCCGCAGACAGCTTTTACCGTTTTCACAGCTGTGTCGCTGTCAATATGCGGAGAAGCTGATATGTGCTCCCCCTCGCTGCAATGCTTACAGCGACCAGTGCAATTCATTGTAACAACAAATTCTATCCTGTCAAGATTTTTTAAATACTCATTCATAATAACTGCTCCTTTTAAATATAATAATATCTAAATCGGTGCAGTACGGGAACAATTCTTACTCGGTGTGCCGTTCCCTTCTACTGCACCGAGCAGTTAATTCGTTTCATTTTCATACTTACAACCTCACACTGAAAGAACTAAGTCCTTGCCGTTTGACTGATACTCCTCGACAGTGACACCACACTTATCAAAAAGGATAGTCGATGCCTTAACGCTGTCAGTATTTGCATATTTATTGCACTTATATACAACACGCTTTATCCCCGACTGAATGATAGCCTTAGCGCACTCATTACACGGATAGAGAGTAACATAAAGGGTACAGCCGCTGAGGCTGCCGAAACTGCTGTTAAGGATAGCATTGAGCTCAGCATGACATACAAACGGATACTTAGTATCAAGCGGCGACTCTCCGTCACGCTCCCACGGCATTTCATCATCAACGCAGCCGGTAGGCATACCGTTATATCCGACAGAAACTATTTTATGCTTATCATTTACAATACACGCCCCTACCTGAGTCGAATTATCCTTGCTACGCTGTGCAGACAGCAGAGCAATGCCCATAAAATACTCGTCCCAGGTTATATAATCAGTCCTTTTCATAGTAATCTCCTTGTTCAACGTAAACAACGTATAAATTATGGAATAATTATAGCATATAAATTACAAAAAAGCAATAAAAAAACTGGTATTATCCAAAAGAATAATACCAGTTTGGTGGGCCATTAGGGACTCGAACCCCAGACCGTCCGGTTATGAGCCGGATGCTCTAACCAACTGAGCTAATGGCCCTCATAAATTAATCGGAAGCTAATATCATAGCTTCCGATAATTATTAATGTCGGCACTGATTTAGTTTCCCGGGCCGTCACCAGCCAAGTATCGTCAACGCGAATGAGCTTAACTTCCGTGTTCGGAATGGGAACGGGTGTGACCTCATTGCCATAAGCACCGACTAAATATTAGCGAAGAATTGAAGGAATAAAGCGTAATGCGAGGCTAGAACTCTGAATGAAGTAAAAAGGAAAAGCCCTCGACCGATTAGTACTCGCAAGCTGAACGTGTCACCACGCTTACACTTTGAGCCTATCAAACTCATAGTCTATGAGAGGTCTTACTCTTACGAAGGGATATCTTATCTTAAGGTCGGCTTCACGCTTAGATGCCTTCAGCGTTTATCCGTTCCG
>NZ_FRCT01000026.1 GCF_900143025.1 Ruminococcus flavefaciens
AACAACTGGAATCAGAACAATGACTGGAACAACCAGAACAACAACTGGAACCAGAATAATGACTGGAACAACCAGAACAATGACTGGAATAACTGGAACAACCAGAATCAGAACAATGGCTGGGATTGGAACAATCAGAACAACAACACATGGAACGGTGTTGTAAACAACGATTGGAACAACCAGAACCAGAACAATGGCTGGGACTGGAACAACCAGAATAACAACAATAACTGGAATCAGAACCAGAATCAGGGCAATAACGGAAGTGCTTCCACAGGCAAGTTCAACAGTTCCGCTACAATGGCTGATGATTTCAGAACAGGTTCTTCACGCTACTTTATAGCTTCTGACGGCTGGACCAACGGCAATCCTTTCGACTGCGGCTGGTACAAGTCACAGACTGCTTTCAGAAACGGCGCACTTGAGCTCACAATTGACAAGGACAAGACTGGCAAGTACAACTATGCAGGTGCTGAGTACAGAACCAATGATTTCTATGGTTTCGGTTACTATGAGACATCTATGCAGGCTATGAAGAACACAGGTGTAAACTCATCATTCTTCACATATACAGGCGAGTCTGACGGTAATCCTTGGGACGAGATAGATATTGAGATCCTCGGTAAGGATACTACAAAGGTTCAGTTCAACTACTACACAAACGGACAGGGAAATCATGAGAAGATGTACGATCTTGGATTCGACTCTTCACAGGGCTTCCATACATTCGGCTTTGACTGGCAGCGTGACCACATAACATGGTATGTTGACGGTAAGGCAGTATACACAGCTTACGATAACATTCCTCAGACTCCCGGTAAGATCATGATGAATGCATGGCCGGGTACAGGTGTTGATGAGTGGCTTGGTCATTACGACGGAAAGACTCCTCTCACAGCACGTTATGAGTGGGCTACATACAACAAGCAGTAATTGCTTATAAATGCCAAATAGGTGTTTGCCTGTAAAAAAAGGACCGCATTTCTTATGGAATGCGGTCTTTTTGCTTTATTATGATGTTGATACAGGTCATATTTATCACAGATCGTTTCTGCGTAAGAGATAGAAAACATTATTATTCTCAAAGTCATTTATGATCGCTTCGGGGAGCAAAGACCTGCATTGCTGTTCGTCAGCCCATATATGTTCCTGATGTTCAGAGCTGAGCTTTACAGCTTTTGTATGCGTTTCGCACAGGTATACTATCAGCAGGTCGGGAAGCTCGCCTTCTAATATGGTTATGTAAGCAATATTTTTTATTTCTATATCAGTAATGCCTGTTTCTTCACTTATCTCCCTTATCGCTGCCTCCTCGGGAGTTTCGCCGTTTTCGATATTTCCACCTGTATTCTCCCATGTATCAGCGCCTATATCATCGTTTTTGCTTCGTTTGACAAGAAGAAAACGACCAAGCTCTTTATTGTATATGATACATTTTACGATTATTTTTGCTATCATTTCAAGGCTCCTGTATTCTATAAAATCAAGCTCCCGAATGTTATCGGGAGCTTTTGAATGTGATGATTATTTCTTTTCGGGTTCTTTATACTTGCCCTCAGAAAGTGCTTTGATAGTTTCTTCTGTGATGTCGTTATCCTGACCGAGTATGTAATTTTTACCTGCGGTGCGTTCCTTGACTGTTTTGTTGTACGTGTCTTTATCAGTTTTTTCGCCGTTGAGGTAGTAAACTACTTCTACAGTCTCGTCATTCTTCTTGCTGTTTTCGTTGTTGCCGTAGGTGAAGGCTTCTTCAAACTTATAAACATTGTTGAAGGTATAGATGCTTCCCGATGTAATGCTCGGACCGTCAAATTTAGTTGAGATCTCGTTCTTCTCGTCGTTGAAGAGCATAGTGCCGTCAGCGCCGAATGTGCCTACAGGAACAGGACAGCCGTTCCATGCGAATACATCTACATAAGGTGCGTAATGATATCCGCCCGAAACGAAAAGCTCAGGGACGCCGTCACCTGTTATATCCATGAGTGAGAAGTGGTTGTCGTCGTTTTCCTTCTTATATTTAAGGTAGTCGTTAAGTACAGCGCAGTAAGCTTCCTTCCAGTCCTTAGAATAGCCGAGAGCGGCGTTGATTATGTCATCATCGAAGCTGTGATCCATGCCTATTGATTTGAGAACGCCCTCAAAGAAGTGGTTATATTCTTCTGTATATTCGTCCTCAGTGACTTCCTTGCCGTTGACCTTTGCTGTATTGTCTGTGAGCTGGTAGGAGTATACATTTGGGAGCTTGTCGTTTTTCAGACGGTAAAGCTGAACGGTCTGGATATGCTCAGCATCGTTGTATCTGAATGTAGCAAGAAGACTTCTCTTCATTATGTAGCAGAGGTCAGCGCAGTTTTCAATCTTATTGAACTCGGTATAATCCGTATCGTTCAGAGATTTGAGAAGATAAGTCTTATTTCCCATAGGACCGTAGGATATGATGAGCTCAGGTATCTGATCGTCATTTATATCGTATATAGTAAAGCGGGCTGTATCATCATAATCGGCGGATTTCTTGAATTCCTCAAGTTCCTTGCGGTATAATTTGTCCCAGCTTACGTCCTCCATTTCCGTAACATCTATGGATTCACCTTCAACAGGATCCTCGTAGGAAGTATCTATATACATATCATCAAATTCTGTTGTTGGTTCTGTATTGTCGGTGCTTGCCGAAGAAGACGTGGAATCTGTTTTCGAAGCTGTAGTGCCGCCGTTGTCTTTCTTTTCATTCTTTGAACTGCAGCCGCAGAGAAGTGCAGTTACACATAAAAGAGCTGTTAGCTTTTTCATATCTTGACCTCCGTAGTATTTTTGTCTGTCATAGGTATTATATCACACATTCAATGATTTGTCATCTCTCTTATTGCTATTTTCGCAGATTTAGATGAAATGCGTGTGAAAATTAGCTGAAAACCTGTTTAAAGCGGTAAGGCGATGATAAATAAGCGTAAATACTACTTTTTGTATGCGAAAATTGATATTTTCTCATTTTTATGGTATAATCAAATGAGATTTTTTAATTTTTAAGGACTTTTTAAACTTTGGTATGTTATCATATTAACAGTAAAACACAAATACAACGGCGGAGGATAGTAAAATATGTTCTTTAAGATGCTGAAAAAAGACCTTAAATGCAAAAAAGGTCTGAATGTGATACTGTTTATATTCATAACCGTGGCATCGGTGCTGGTATTTGCAGGCTCTGTGGAAATATACTCCTATCTTACGGGAGAAAAGAGAATGACGAAGCTTTGCAATATCAGTTCTGCGGATATGATGGTTATGGGCAGTGTAGCAGAAGATGAGGAAAAGACGAAAAAGCTCGAGCAGATCCTTAATGATTACAAGGATGTTGAGAAGTATTATTCCTGTGATATGACAAGAATTAATTCTCTCAGAATGG
Organism: Ruminococcus flavefaciens; assembly: GCF_900143025.1. Lineage (GTDB taxonomy): Bacteria > Bacillota > Clostridia > Oscillospirales > Ruminococcaceae > Ruminococcus > Ruminococcus flavefaciens_I. Next base: position 3,404 of record NZ_FRCT01000026.1, read on the forward strand.
ATTATCCGAATATCCAGGAGGACGAAAGCAACAGCTTTTTCAGAAAGCAGACATACCTTATGAAGCTGCCCCGTGAATATGATCTTCTGTATGATACAAATGATATGCCCTTCTCTCTTAAAAGCGGTACTATAGCCTGTCCTGTGGGTTTCAGTACAAGCATAGGACTGAGGATAGGAGACAAAGTAAGGTTTACGACTTCTATGGGTGATATTTATGAGCTTGAAGTGGCTCGTTTTTTCAAGGAAAGCGGATTTACTGCAAGAAATCGTATCATAGTTGCAGACGAGGATTACGATACCCTTACAAAGGACGAAGTAAGAAAAATGAAGGATTACGGACTCTTTATAAGGGATTGTAATTCAGTAAAGGTAGATGAGATATTTACAAACCTGAAGGCTGAAGAAATAATCTGTCCTATATACATGAAAAATGATTTTTCAGATGACAGCTTTATAATGCAGGCGATAGTATCTGTTTTCGTTGTTATTATAAGTGCCTTCCTTATAGCTATCATATTTATGACTATAAGGTTTACAATGATAGCCGATCTGAAGAGAGAGGAAAAGGAAATAGGAATGATGAAGGCACTGGGTGTTGATTCGTTCAGTTTCAGGTGGCTGTTTGCTGCTAAATACATAGCCTTTGCGGTAATAGGCGGTACAATAGGAATTGCGGCAGGTATCCCTATCTCGGGACTTGTGGTCAATCTTTTCAATGCAAATGTGATACTTCCTCAGAAGTATGAGACAATTATCATCGGTATCATAGCTGTACTGGCTATCATAGCAATGATGATAGGCTTCTCGCTCATGGTAATGCGCAGGATAAGCAAGATATCCGTTATCGACTCTATACACGGCGAGAACTGCGGCGAGCGTTTCGGAAAGGGCTTTCCGCTTTTCCTGCACAAAAGGAAGAAGATGTCAGTGCCGTTTTTCCTTGCCATTACAGATATACTCGGACGTTTCAAGAGGTATATATTCCTGATAATCGCTTATACTCTCGGTGCGGCAATAATCCTGCTGGCATACAACGTCCGCAACAGTATAATTTCCAAAAATTACATGAAGCTGTTCCTGTATCATACAATAGATTTTGACGTGCGTTTAAGAGGAGATTTTGAAAAAGAGGTCGATAAACGCTGTGAGGCAGAGGGCAAGAATATACACGCGGTCATAAACGAATTGTTTGAGGAAAATGGTTTCCCTGCATATATAGATACCCTGAACTGTTCATGGGGTTCGCTTCTGAACGAAAAGGGCGATAAGGTCAAGAATTTCGACATAATATGGGGCGAAAACATTGATAAGCTCAGATACCGCAATGGAGGAAGAATGCCTGAGCTTGAAAACGAAGCGGCTATGAGTTATTTTACAGCAAGCAAGCTGGGTATAAAGCTCGGTGATGTGGTGACAGTGGATATAAGTGAGGAAAGCGAGGACGGTCTTTCCACTGATAATGTAAAGAGACAGCTTGTCATAACTGCTTTCTTTGACTATTTCGAGGCGGGCAGTCCTGAGATCATCATGGGTAAGGATTACCGAAAGGGGCAGGAGATCTATCCTAAGGACTGGATAGGCTATGTCATAGACGCGCCTGAAAGTCAGAAGGAAGGTATAGTTAAGGCTATGAAGAAACGCTTCGGAGGCGATGCCATAAGATCATGGCAGGAGTCGCTGAAGGAGGATCAGATGGCAGAATATGACAGACTTTTTGCCCTTCTTGAATATGTATTGGGCGGTGCAGTCATGTTCGTGCTCATACTTATAACATATCTCTATTCGACTGTATTCGTTACAGAGGAGACCTCTGAAATAGCATTGCTGAAGAGTACGGGCTTTACTGACGGCTCAATAAGGAAATGGCATCTGCTGAGAATGGCTGTGCTTGTAGTATTTTCGGTTGTGCTGGCTGAGGTACTGTTCAAGACGCTTGGTCAGCTGCTTATGACTAAATTCATGGAGAGCTATGAGGTAACGGGAGTAAACTTCCTGCCTGAGATAACTGTCAGCTTTATTATCATACCGCTTATTGTATTAGGTGCGGTACTGCTGACGGTAGCATTGACTCTCAAGAGCATACGCAATATCGGAATATGGAAAATATCAGAGGAGTAAGGGAGAGCAATATGGAAAAGGTTTTATCCGTAAAGGAACTTTGCAAGACATACATAATAAAGGAATACAGCAACAACGTGCTCAGAAATGTGAGCTTTGAACTCAATAAGGGAGATTTCGTATCTATAATGGGACCCAGCGGAAGCGGTAAATCCACGCTGCTGTATACTGTCAGCGGCATGGACGCAATGACATCGGGCTCTGTGGACTTTGGCGGCAGGGATTTAGGCTCAATGGGAAGAAAGGAGCTTTCAAAGCTCAGACTCAATGAAATGGGATTTATCTTCCAGCAGATGTACATGATGAAGAAACTGTGCGTATTTGACAATATCGTACTTCCCGCATATCAGGCGGGAACTCCTCGTGCTGTGGCAAACCAAAAGGCTGAGGAGCTCATGCGCAGGCTTGGGATAATAGATATAGCAGAGCATGAGGTCAACGAGGTATCGGGCGGACAGCTCCAGCGAGCCTGTCTGTGCAGAGCACTTATAAATTCGCCTAAGATGATATTCGCTGACGAGCCTACAGGCGCACTGAATTCAAAGGCTGCCGCAGATGTTATGAAGGAGATAACCGCAGCAAACCGTGAGGGTACTACTATAATGATGGTAACTCACAGCGTAAGGGTAGCTGCCATGAGCGATAAGGTGCTGTACCTCATCGACGGTGATATACAGGGAGAAATGGAGCTTGGAAAGCTTGTTGATGACGGTGAGATGCCTGCAAGAGAGCGCAAGCTTAAAAACTGGCTCATGGAGCAGGGTTGGTAAGGGGGAGCATGATGAAAAGAAGAAAAATATCGGCTGTATGTGCAGTGCTTATGTCAGCAGTTATGCTAAGCGGCTGCGGACGGCTTACGTATGATGATTATGTTGTACCCGAGTCTGACGAAGCTCCGCTTACCCCTGTTGCAAACAACTGTATAGAAAATAATTATGAGGGAACAGCTCCCACTAAGGAAGAAACAAAAGAAGTTTATACATCATCTGACGGATTGTGCAGGATAGAGAACAAGAACAGCTACTTTGATGTCACACTTGATTATGAAAATGGCAGCTATAAGGACGTAGGTGCGGCTTATGCCGAGGCTATACTCCTTGCAAGACCTGATTACGGTGAGATGCTGGAGCAGTACCTGTACGAAAATATAAATTCGGTCGCTAACGGTACCAAAGAGGATTATTCTGAGATAGAGAAAAGAGTGATGACCTTCTATACGGGACTTGACGATGACTACAGACAGGAGCTTGAAGGCTTTGCGGAGAAATTGGGAGATAAGGATATAGAATTCAAGCAGGACGGTAAACTCAGCCGTGATGAGGTTATATTAATGGAATTTATCCCCGATGCGCTGAGAGGGACAGCTTGCAGCGCTATCTCTGCCAACGGTAATACCACTGCAACAGGCGAGCGTATAACCTGCCGTGTACTTGAATGGCAGCTGGGAAGCGAGAACCAGCTTTGTCAGGCTCATTCTCTTGTACACTATAAAAACGGCGAAAAGAGCTTTACTTCCGTTACTTACATGGGATTTTTCCCGATACTCACAGCTGTGAATAAAAACGGAGTGCTTCTTGGCGAGCTTGATGTTGGAAGCAGCGATGCGGAATATACCTGTGAGGGCAAGACAAGCTATACCTACGCTATGAGATATGCTCTTGAAAATATGGATACCGCTAAGGAATGTGCGGAATATATGGCAGAAAATTCAAAGAGATTTCCTTATTGCGTGAATATACTTGCTACCGATAAGAATGACGCATTTATCGCAGAGCTTGTGGTCACAGATAAAGAGGGCGAGGGTGAGACAGTTATCCGCGACGGAAATACAAAGCTCAATAAAAAGCTTAAATGGGACGATACGAATTATATCTGTTCGGTAAACTCATTCTCCGCCGACGGAAATACAGATAAAATAACCTACAATGAAAGCAATTTGATAAGGTGGAACAAGTATAACAGACTTTTCTGCGGACAGAAGGATATGACACTCGAACGCTTCAAGGAGCTTATGACCTGTGAAAAGATAAATGACAAGCTCGTAAATATCCGCGGCGAGGGGCTTGTACATATGGTAATTGCAGACTATTCGACAAATACGCTTCAGGCGATACTTACAGGAACAGAGGGCGTTATTGATTCGCCCGAATTCATCGACCTCGGAAGCTGGGAATAAAGGAGTATGAAATGACAGATATCCTTATCATTGAGGACGACCCCGAAATGGGGGAGCTGGTAAGAGATTTTATGATAAATGAGGGCTTCTCGGTCAAGCTTTGCGCTGATGCCGAGACAGCCCTTGTGCTGCTTGAAGGGGAGGAGTGCAGATTAGTGCTCCTTGACGTTATGCTGCCGAAAATGAACGGCTTTGAGACTTGCTCGGCAATACGCAGCATAAGGAATATCCCTATCCTTATTATGAGCGCACTGACCGACGAGGAGAGCAAGCTACTCGGCTATGAGACAGGTGCTGATGATTATATCGACAAGCCATTTTCTATAAGGGTGCTTACTGCGAAGATACGCGCACTTATGAAAAGAAATTCACACGAAAGCGAAAGCAGAGGAGTACTTTGCAGCTGCGGTGTGGAGCTTGATACGGTTTCACGCCGTGTTACCGCAGGAGGGAAGGAGCTGAAGCTCAATGCGAAGGAGTTTGAGCTTTTGCAGTACCTCATGCAGCATGAGGGCGAGGCTGTAAGCAAGGACGAGCTTTTCAATGCGGTCTGGGGGTACGACTGCTTTACAGAGCCGAGCACAGTAAGCGTACATATCCGCTGGTTACGTGAAAAGATCGAAAAGGATCCTAACTCTCCCGAAATAATAAAGACCGTGTGGAAGGTCGGCTACAGATTTGGAGAGAGCCGATGAAGAAGATAATGATAACACTTGTCCTGCTATTTGTTGCGGCTGCGGCAGGACTTAATATAGGGTGCAGAAAGCTTATATCGGCTCAGAACAACAGGAGAAATGTTGCCGTAAACAGGATAAACGCGGAGCTTACGGCAGGCATTGCCGATGGCGGGAATGATGCGGAGAGCATTATATCAGCGAATATTGTAAAATGGAAAGCAAAATTCGGTGACGATGCTCCGGAAAGCATAAGCTTTATTCCCGTAAAAAGTGACAGCAGGGATGTTTTCTATGCACCTATATATAAAAGCAAGGCTCTTTGTGCTATATATGACAGCAGCGGAGAGATAGCAGGCTTTGCGGAATATCGCTACAGTGAAACTGATATCGCTCATGTGCTGCTCATAGGCAATATCGTTATATTAGTGAGCTTTCTTATAATTCTTGCTCATGCGCTTTATATATGGTTTGCAGTGATAGTTCCGTTCAGGAGACTGTCGGACTATCCCGAGCGTCTGGCTCGGCTGCGCGACATACAGAAGCTGCCCGAAAGCAGGAGCAGGTACTTCGGCAGGTATATATGGGGTATGAATATGCTGTCCGATGTGCTTGCGTCGAGCACAAAGCGTATAAATGAGCTTGAAGGACAAAGGCGCACTCTTGTATCGTCCATAGCGCACGGTGTCAAGACACCTGTATCAAATATTCGTCTTTATACCGACGCTGTAAGGACAGGGCTATACTCATCTGACCATGATATGATAGTCAGCATTGCTGACAAGATAGATAAGAATACCGAAAAGATAGATGCACTTGCAGCAGAGCTCCTCAACTCTGCTTCCTCATCGGCATCGGTCACAGACCTTGAAATAAGCCGTTTTTCTGTTGCTGAGCTGGCTGAACTTGTGAAGAGCGAATATAAGGACAGAATGGCTATGAAGAGGATACCCTTTGAGGTGGAATGTAACAGCCGTTCTGTAATGGAAAGCGATAAATACGCCCTCTTCCGTACTATAAGCCAGATATTGGAAAATGCGGTAAAGTACGGTGACGGGCATGGGATAAGGGTGAGCTTTACCAAGCAGGACGAAAGCTTCTGCATATCCGTAAAAAACAGCGGAGAGCTTCTGCCCGAAAAGGAGCTGCCTTATATATTCAGGAGCTATTGGCGCGGCTCAAATGCTGCCGAAAAAGACGGCAGCGGTATCGGAATGTATGTCGTTAATGAGACAGTTAAAGCTTTGGGCGGCAAAGTTTATGTAAGACGGCATGAAGATACTTCCGAAATGGAATTCGTCATTTATATAGAAAATCCATGATATAGTTATCGCCTGCGAGCATAAGGCGAATACAAATATAGAAGTTTTGTCCCTGAGTGTTTCAAAACATTCAGGGGCATTTTGTTTATTGTAGGGTACTCCGCCCTCGGCGTACGGCAAGCAAATGTATGATTTCGGGCTTTTTTATTAGGAAGTTGGTGAAAATATGCAATTTAGAACGCTGTCGAAGGTTTAGACTTGTGCAAGTATACAAATCGTTGTAAAAATCATAATATTGTATTGACAAACAATATTATACGGCGTATAATATTGTCATAAACCAAATATTGCAAACCATAAAATACTATATGGAAAGGAGAAAGTATATGGGTTTTTCAATTAATGCGGGATTGCTTGACGCTATGGTGCTTTCCATAGTTCAGCGCAATGACACCTATGGTTATGAGATAACGCAGTATCTGCGAAAGGCTGTGGATATATCGGAATCCACGCTTTATCCCGTACTGAGGCGATTGCAGAAGGGCGAGATGCTTGAAACATATGATAAGGAGTATATGGGCAGGAACCGCCGATACTACAAATTAACGTCGCAGGGTGAAACATCTCTGGAGGAATACAGAGAGGAATGGCGTAATCACAAGAAGAAGATCGACAGTATTTTAATGGATGAGGGAGCTGAAGAGAATGAACAAGCTTGAATTTCTTACAAGACTTAGAAACTGCCTGGAAAAAGGCGGTATGAATTCCGATGATATAAATGATGCCCTTACTTACTACGAAGAGGTATTTCTCGACGCAGGATTCGGTAAAGAGGAGGAGACAGCGGCTTCTATGGGCTCGCCCGAGGACGTGGCTGTAAATATTCTCCGTGAGAGCGGTATACAGATAAGCGGTCCTGAGGCATTTGCACCTCAGCCACCACCTGCACCTGCGCCTATGCCGCAGTACCAGAATCCGTATCCGTATCAGGGCGCACCTGTACAGCAGAAGTCAGGCAACTGGGGACTCAAGATATTTCTTGGCGTAATTACATTCCCCATATGGCTGCCGGTACTCATTGTTGTAGTATCTGTACTGTTTGCTTTCATTGTTGCGGCAATATCGATTGTATTTGCATTTATCGCTACAGGCATCGGTCTTATATTGGGCGGTATAGCAGCATTGTTTGAAGTACCGAGCATAGGACTTATGCTTCTCGGCGCAGGTCTTATCTTTACAGGTATCGTATTGCTTATCTGCAAGCCTGTTATAAACCGTGCTATCCCTGCAATGGGCAGAGGCATAAAGGGCGTATGCAACTGGATATGTGGTCTTTTCAGAAAAGGGGGAAAAGTAAATGGCTGAGAATATGAACATGGAAATGAATAACAATATGAATTATGGTATGAATGGTCAGTATACACAGGCACCGCAGAAGAAGAGCTCAGGCGGCGGACTTGCATGGCTGGTATTTTTGGTGGTAGGAATAATCCTGCTCGTTTTGGGCGTACTTCTCTACAACGGACGTGATAAGGACAAGTATTTCAAAACAAAGGATATGCACGAGACCTTCAGCAGCGAGTCAATCAGCAGAATTGAGCTTGATATCCCATATGCTGATATAACTATCGCAAAGAGCACTGATAAGATGATACATATTGATGCCGAAAATGTTCCCGAGATGTTTGTTGCAAAGACAGAGGGCTCGACATTCAAGACATTATGCAAGAAAAGAAAGATAGGCATTATTACGATTCCGAGATTAAATTTCTGGGACGATTCCGAAAACGCTGTTATAAAGGTTGCACTTCCCGAAAAGGAGTACAGCAGCTTCATTCTTGACCTTGGTGCAGGCGAGACAACAGCTTCGGATATAAAGTGCGGAAGCTTCAAGCTTGACTGTGGAGCGGGGGACATCACATTTACAAATGTAAAATGCAGCGCAGCTGATATCGACTGCGGAGCAGGACAGTTAAACATTACAGGTATGGACTGCAAGGAAAAGCTGGAGATAGACGGCGGAGCAGGTGAGATCAACGTACTTTCAAGCACTGTTGGCGGTCTTGACCTTGATCAGGGTGTAGGAAAGTTTGAGTTTTCAGGTACTATCAACGGAAATATCAACGCTGACGGCGGTGTAGGAGAGATGATATTCAGACTTACAAATCCTGAGACAGATTTCTCAAAGAACGGCGGAAAGTATAAAATGGATATAGATCATGGTGTTGGCTCGGTAGATGTTTACTACAATGAGTGATAAAAGCCATGCTTGACCATACTGAAATAAAAATAGGCGACAGGGTTCATCATCGGCTTTTCGGGAACGGTACAGTTACAGATACACTGCCTATCGGTGATGATACAGTTGTTACCATTGAGTTTGACAGCGGCAGCAGAAAAAAACTCTGCGCTGTTATCTCAGCACTTGAACGTGCAGAAGAAAATGACGAGCATACAGAGCCATGATATAGAATAGATAAAGCCGCAGAAACTCTAAGGAGCTTCTGCGGCTTTTGGTTTGCGGAAGAATTTGTATAGTCGGCGTTAGCGGTACAGAACTGTTTTCGCAGACTTTATATTTTTGTCTTATAACGGCAAAGAAACGAAAAAGGTGTTGTAGCCGTTTTCGCTTTCAGCCCATATCTTTCCGTTATGTTCCTTGATTATGCTGTCGGCGATAGAAAGTCCGAGACCGTAGCTCTGACCGTCATTCCTTGCCTGATCCACACGGTAAAAACGCTTGAAGATATCAACACGCTCTTCCTTTGTAAGCGGAGTTCCGAGACCCGATACCGACATAATACATTCAGAGCTGTGACGTTTCAGCTTCACGGTGACTTTGTCGGCAGGATCGGAATATTTCAGTGCATTGTCAAGCAGGATATTTATTACCTGTCTGAGCTTGTCCTTGTCGCCCTCGACATTGATATCGTTGTCGATATCAGCTGAAAGCTCCATATTATTTTCGTAAAACAGAGGCTCGAACGGCAGTATACTGTCGTTTATAAGCTTGCTGAGATCGACGTTGGAAAGCTTTATCAGTGTCCTGTTATTATCAAGCCTTGCAAGCTCTAAAAGACTTTCGACCAGTCCTCTCATACGCTGTGACGTTGAGAGGATATTTTTTGTAAATCCGAGCCTGTCGCTTTCGGAGTAGCTCTTATCGTTCATCATTTCCGCATTTGTCATGATAACAGTCAGCGGAGTTTTCAGTTCGTGGGAAGCGTCAGCTATGAACTGCTTCTGTTCGTTCCATGTTTTTTCGACAGGCTTTGTCACCCATTTTGCAAGGATAAGGCTGATAAGGAAGAATATTACATATCCCACAATTCCGATTATAGCCATGTTCCTGATAAGTCCCCTTATCATTGCCTTTTCGCTGGATATATCAGCAAATACTATGGTTTTTATTCGCCTGTTATGATCTTTCATGTATCTAAGGTCATAATCAGGTAATATACCTGTTTCTTCTTTTCTTTCATTAACAGCGTTTACAAGCTTCTGAAGCATCTCTTCATCTGTAAGATCAAAATAATCTCCGCCTGATGCTTTTATTTCACCGTTTTCGTATACAGTTACAGTAAAAAAAGGAAGTCTGATATTATTCTGTCTGTTGTCCTTATTGTTGTCAGGCTTATGCATAGGACCAGAGGCAGGAGGACGAAACGCCATTGTACGCATCATCTGCTCACTTTCTCTTTCGATGTTCTGCTTTGTAAAGTGCAGAACAAGTCCGAATATCACAACGAACAATATAGTTACGATACTCATTATTACTGCAATGAACTTTATTTTCAAACGTTTCAGCATTTTCCATCACACTCCAGATGATAGCCTAAACGTCTTATGGCTTCGATACGGATATCAGAGCCTATACTGATAAGCTTTTTCCGCAGAAAGCCTACATATACCTCAACATGGTTCTCGACTGCATTTGAATCATAGCCCCACACCTTAGTGAGGAGTGTCTCCTTTGAAATGTGATTTGTTCCCGAAGTCATAAGCATACGCATTACTTCAAACTCTCTTGCGGATAATCTCACATTATTCTCGCCGCATATCAGAGAGGCTGACTCCATATCAAGGCGTGTATTTCCGAAAGCAAGCTCGTTCACCTGTGAGCCCTGACGGCGGAGAAGAGCATTTACGCAGGCAAGGAGTTCTCTTGCGTCAAATGGCTTTGTCAGGTAGTAGTCCGCACCTGCGTCAAGCCCATGCACCTTGTCCTCAACGTCGGATTTCGCCGTCAGCATGAGAATAGGCGTTGCATTGCGTCCTTCACGGATAGCCTTTGCCACCTGATAACCGTTTTTCTTTGGAAGCATGATATCAAGTATTATAAGGTCATAGATATTCAGCATAGCGTACTGCTCTCCGCTTTCGCCGTCATAAACAGCTTCTGCTTCAAAGCCCTTTGACTGGAGCATGAGCTTCAGTGAATCCGCCAGGACCTTTTCATCTTCGATTATAAGGATTTTCATATGTGATTCCCCTTTCGTCACATAATATATACGCACATAACGCCGTGAACGGCGTTCTCTACATTAATTATAATACAACATATAACTGAATTCAAGCTGAAAATAAAAGGTTTTTCAGTTATTTCACTTAGATTTCACTTTGGTTTTACAGCCTTGACACTCGTTTTCAGCATCAATTCAGCGTTCATAGGTATAATTAATGCATAGGATAAATCGCACGCAGACTTACGTCCCTTCATCGGTCTGTGTGCGTACCTATGACAAAGAAAAGAGGTGAAACTATGGATCTGAGACATGAGATAAAGCACGAGATAAACTACTCAGACATGATAACTATACGCCACAGGTTAAGCGCAGTTGCTTATCACGATCCGCATACCATTGACGGAAAATACAATATCCGAAGTCTTTACTTTGATAATCTCGCAGATAAGGCACTTATGGAAAAGATAAACGGAATGAGCCGCCGTGAAAAGTTTCGTATCAGGTACTACAACGGCGATACATCGGTCATTCATCTTGAAAAGAAAAGCAAGATAGACCACTTGGGAAACAAGCAGAGCGCACCGCTTACCGCACAGCAGGCACAAAGCATAGTTGACGGTGATATAGGCTGGATGATAGAGTCGGAATATCCGCTTATTCGGGAGCTTTATTCAAAAATGCATACAGAGGGCATAGCTCCGAAAACCATCGTTGACTACACAAGAGAGCCATTTATATATCCCGCGGGAAATGTTCGGGTCACCCTTGATTACAATGTGCGGAGCGGCATGAGGTGTACGGATTTTCTTGATCCCGACTGTGTTACAGTTCCCGTTTCGGATAGTATAATCCTTGAAGTCAAATGGGACGGTTTCCTTCCCGATATCATCAGAGATGCAGTTGCCCTCTCAGACAGGCGTGAGGGAGCATTCTCAAAATATGCAGCCTGTAGAATTTACGGATAATAAGGAGTTTTTATTATGAGTTTCAGTGATGTTTTCAAGTCTAATTTTATAGAGAATGTGACCAGTGTCAGTATTCTCGACATGGCGATAGCTCTGCTTCTCGCATTTGGGCTGGGAATGTTCATATTCCTCGTGTACAAAAAGACCTATTCGGGAGTTATGTACTCTGCAAGCTTCGGCACGACTCTTGTTGCACTTACAATGATAACAACAGTAGTTATCCTTGCAGTTACAAGCAATGTAGTTCTTTCCCTCGGTATGGTCGGCGCACTTTCTATCGTCCGTTTCCGTACAGCCATAAAGGAACCGCTGGATATTGCCTTTCTTTTCTGGTCGATAGCAGTAGGTATCGTACTTGCAGCAGGCATGATACCTCTTGCAGTTATCGGAAGTATTATCATCGGCGTTATCCTGCTTATATTCGTAAACCGCAAGTCAAGCAAAAATCCTTATATCGTTGTAGTGCGCTGTGACGGCCACGACAGCGAAACAAAGGCTAAGGCTTTCCTTGACGGCAAGACCGAAAGGTGCGTAGTCAAGAGCAAAACTGCTCAGAAAGGCTCTGTAGAGCTGAATATGGAGATACGCCTTAAAGACGACAACACCGATTTCGTCAATGTCCTTGCAGACATGGAGGGCGTGAGCAGTGCTGTTCTTGTAAGCTACAACGGTGATTACATGGGATAAGGGTGTGATAGAATGTCGGCACATAAGAACATAGACAGGATATGCATTATTATCACTGCCATTGCTATTGTCATAGCCTTTATATTCTGCAACGGTCAGGTCTTCGACATACAGACCACGGCTCACGCTATGGGCTATGAGAACCGTCTGTTTGACCGCTCTAAGGTACATACCATTGACATAGTGATGAACGACTGGGAAGGCTTCATAGCGGGCTGTGAGAGCGAGGAATATTCCGCCTGCAATCTTGTCATCGACGGCGAAGCAGTGAAAAATGTGGGTATCAGAGCTAAGGGAAATACTTCTCTCAGTTCCGTAAAGAATATGGACAGCGAACGCTACAGCTTCAAGATAGAGTTCGATCAGTACGAAAACGGCAAGACCTATCACGGACTTGACAAGCTCTGTCTGAACAACATTATTCAGGACAACACCTACATGAAGGACTATCTTGCATATACGCTGATGTATGATTTCGGCGTTGATGCTCCGCTTTGCAGCTATGCCTATATCACAGTAAACGGTGATGACTGGGGTCTGTACCTTGCTGTAGAGGCTATAGAGGAGTCGTTCCTTGAAAGAAACTACGGCAGTAATTACGGTGACCTTTACAAGCCTGATGCTATGAGCTTCGGCGGCGGCAGAGGTAACGGTAAAGACTTTAGTATGGGGAATTTTAAAGATAAAATGAGCGAAGAAGATAAAGAAAGCTCAGACGATAACAATAATTCATTCAAAGCTCCCGAATTCGGCGGAGATATGCCTGACTTCGGCAATATGCCTGATTTTGGCGGAGATATGCCGCAGTTCGATCCTGATAATATGCCCGAAGACTTCGGTGACTTTGATCCTTCAAAGATGTTCGGAGAGGAGGGCGAAAAGCCTGATTTCGGCGGCGGCTTCGGTATGGGCAGTGATGATGTAAAGCTGAAATATACCGATGATGATATTGACAGCTATTCCAATATCTTTGGCAATGCCAAAACACCTGTTGACAAAGCCGATAAGAAGCGCCTTATAAGCTCGCTGAAAGCTCTGCTGGAGCAGTCTGACCTTGAAAACACAGTTGATACCGAAGAGGTTATCCGCTATTTCGTAGTCCATGATTTTCTCGTCAACGGTGACAGCTACACAGGTCAGATGATACATAACTACTACCTCTATGAGGAAGACGGTCAGCTTTCAATGATACCCTGGGACTACAATCTTGCTTACGGTTCATTTATGGGCGGTAATGCTTCATCGTCCGTTAATTCGCCTATTGATACACCTGTATCGAACGGCATGAGTGATCGTCCCATGATAGCGTGGATATTTGACAATGAGGAATACACAGAGCAGTATCACAGCCTTTTCAGTGAATTTATTGAAAGTGTGGACTTTGAAAAGCTTGTAGCCGATACAGCAGAGCTCATCGACAAATATGTCGAGAAAGATCCGACTAAATTCTGTACCTATGAGGAATTCAAAACAGGCGTTGAGGCGATCAGCAAGTTCTGTACTCTCCGTGCAGAAAGCGTAAGCGGACAGCTTGACGGTACTATCCCTGCAACCACAGAGGGACAAAAGGCTGACAGCTCCGCACTTATTGATACAGACGGTCTGAATACCTCGGACATGGGCTCAATGGGCGGCGGAAAAGGCGGCTTCGGAGGAAAACGCAATGAAAGCTTGTCGGATAAGTCTGACATGACAAAAACAACTGATAATACTGCGCAAAAGGCAACAAGAAAGGGGATGCCTGATACTTCGTCCTTATCTGTAGCAAACCTTAGCAATGTACAGGCTCCAAACGGAAACGGCAGACCTGACAGAAAAAGCGATAATTCAAATGAAACCAAGGGCGAAAAGCCGAATTTTGGCGGCGGACAGCCTCCGCAGGGCTTCGACGGAGAAATGCCCGATGATTTCGACCCAAGCAATATGCCTGATTTCGGCGGACAGCCGCCACAGGACTTTGATCCGGACAATATGCCCGAAGGTTTTTCACCATTCGGCGATACTGAAAATACGACCGATAATAACAGTGATGATGATAGCGAAGTGAAAGAAAAAACTGATGCACCTGAAGAAGAGGCAGCATCAGATAATAACAGCGGCGCAAATACACAAAAAAGGCCGGGCGGCGGCGAAAGACCTGATATGGACGGATTTTCTCCTATGAACGGTGCTCCCGAAGAAAATAACAGCACAGCATATATATTGCTTGGAGTTTCTGCACTTATTCTTTTGATCGGTCTTGGATTTGCTGTTAAATTCAAGCGATAATACTACTTGCTTAATATTTATAAAAACAGGCGGATACCTTATGAAGTATCCGCCTGTTTTTTCTTGCGGCGGTAATAGGGGACGATGTCACGCTGAAAAAGAAATCCCACAGCATAAGCTGTGGGAAATCCTTCCAAAATATCATTTATATGAGGAATGAGAACGCATTGTTATATGTCACAGATCGAGCAGTCTGCGCTGTATAGCGCTTGCATCGTTTGAATTAAGTCCGTCGCAGTCGCCTTCAACATCGGCGTTGAACATAGCTGCATCTGTGAGCTGGTATTTGTCGGGGTTAGCAAGGTACTGCATGATAAGAACTGCGTCTGCCATATCTACCTCACCGTCACCGTTAACGTCACCGCTGCGTGAACTGTCAATATCCCATAACATACCCATATTGCTGTCGTAGTTGTACGAACCGCCCGAGCTTGAATTGCTCTCGCCTGTCTTTATAAGCACGTACATCTGGGTTATCATTATGTCATAGACATCGCCGCTTGTGCCGTTGTTGTTGAAATCACAGTTTGATGTGATGTTGTTCCATACTCTGGGAGGAAGGGCGCTCTGTGAAGCGTTTCTTCCGTTGAGGATATCTCCGAAGTATACATCAGAGGCTTCATAGTCGCTGCGGTCGATAACTCCGTCAAGGTTTATATCGGGAGCTGATCTTCTTCCTGCGGCAACGTCCTTGCAGTATTCATCGAAGCAGCTGTTGAACTTCTGGGTATTGAATGTGAAGAGATACTCTTCTATACCCGTTGTCTCACAGTACTCCTCAAAATATCTTTCTGGGCTGTAATACCTTGAATACTTTTCGGGGATAATGCTGTTATAATAGCTTGCCTCGGCATATTCCGAGCGGAACGGTGTATATTCGAGCAGGCACCATACGAAGTAATTTTCGAGCCAGCTGTCACGAGTGATAGCTTCTGCTTTGCTGCGAAGCTCATTGCATCGCTGAACAGTAGTCTCAGGTCTTTCCCACGGAATGAAATCTCCGCTGTCCTGCTTGGATTTGCTTAAATTAGTGGTGCAGACGAAATAGTCGATATAATCGTTTATATCAAAGAGTCCGTCAGCGTTTACATCGAGGTCGATGCGTTTATTTCTGTATGCGGCAGATATAAGCGGATAACCGGCCATAAGGTGGTCGCTTTCGCTGAATACTGCCGAAACGAACAATTCGGAAGCAAACGGAGCATATGCTCCTGTTATAGTATCTCGGTAGGGATAGCTTTCAAGGCTGAAAAATTCAGGCTTTGCGCCTTCCTTTATGAGCAGATACCTTATAAGCTCGGTATAGTTGAGCCATGAAGGGGCATTGTTTTCCTCGTCATTGACCTTTGATATGCCGTATGCTCTGCATTTTTCCGCAGCAGTATCGGATACCTGATAATAGTTGCTGTAGCAGAAGACATCATAGCAGTCTCTGATGTTGAAAACGCCGTCGCAGTTGATATCGGCAATATCAATGTTTGCCTCAAGCTCTGCGAAGATATCGCTCTCATCGGGATACATTCTGGTATATGGCAGCTTATACTCGGCAGCAGAAGCCATTGGTATAGCATTTCCGCCCATAACGAAGGCGGAAGCAAAAGCGCCGAGATGCTTCATATAATATGTTTTTTCTTCGTTTGTTATAGTATATTCTGTAGTGAAAGTCTCACTTTTGGTCTTTGTAGTTACTCTGCTGTGGTCGGAACGGCTTGCAGTAGTGCTACGAGATTTTGCTCCCAGTGCAGTAAGAGCTGTTCCCGTTGTTACCGCAGTTGTCTTAGCAGCCCCATTTCTGACCGTTGTGACTGCGCTGACGTTTACAGTAGTTGCGCTTGCTGTTTCGCCGTTCCCGATAGCAGTAGTGATCGGCTGGATTTCACCATTACCGACCGTTGTCGTAACGATCGCAGGCTCGTCACGAAAATCATTTTCGCTTGGTTTTGAGCGGTCACTGAGATTTGCCCATACACCCAGAGCCATTGCGCCTGCCGCAGCAGCCGCGGAAAGTCTGAATATAACAGGATATCTCTTTTTCCGCTGCATTTCCTGAGCGGAGATGACTTCAGCCTGCATAAGAAATTCATTTTTGTGCTTGGTCTCAGGAAATCTGAATGATTCCTGAACAGCCTTTTTCATTCTTTTATTCAAGCCTCAGCCCTCCGATCCTTTAAAATCTTTTTTCAGACGCGCGAGTATCTGCTTAATCATGCGGCTCATCTTGAACCGTGATACCCCGTATAGCTCGCTCAGCACGCCTATTGGTACTTCATTTACATAACGCAGCAGGATTATCTCCTGTTCCTCGGCGGATAATTTCTTGATGGCGTCACCGAGTGCCACATTTGTAAGAATAAAGTCCTCGTAATCTTTTCCGTCGCTCATATCTTCCGAAAGCTCTTCAGTTTTCTTCCGATGATAGGCATCTGCACACAGATTACCTGCGATAGTGTACAGATAATGGAGCTCCTTACCCATATCGTGGTAATGAGAGCTTTCAAGAAAACGGAGAAAGGTCTCTTGTGTCAGATCTTCAGCTTTATCCCGGTCGTGAATCTTATAGTAACAGTAGCGGAATATTTTATCGTATTGATCTTTTATGTCCACTGACACGCTGAAACCTCCCTTCATTAATGTATAACTGTTTAAGAGCAGAGAATGTGCAAAGAAAATTGTAAACAATTTGTGAACAAACTTCTGCCGTATTTTTATTATACCATATGGGCGGAAATAAAGCAATAACAGGTAGGGATATTTCCTGTAAAAAATCAACTTCATCGGTATTTTAGTCGGTTGAAAATCTGATTTTTATATGGTAGAATAATAAAAACATCAAGGAGGATATATGATGAAGAAGATAGCTTCGGCAGCAGCTGCTGCTTGTGTATTTATGACGGGTATGACTTTTTCTTCTGATAGAGCCTGTGCAGAACGCGGACAGCAGGCTGAAAATATAAAAATAATGGCAATAGGCGACTCTATAACCGACGGTTACGGAGTATCGGGCTCTTACAGGAAATTCCTGTACAATGAGCTTACAAAAAAGGGCTATTCTGTTGATATGGTAGGTTCAAAGGGCAATAACTTCATGGCTGAATATACCGACAGCGAAACAGGGGAGAGCTTCACCTACGATGACGACAATACAGGCTACAGCGGCTATGCCATAAAGGAGTATCCCGGCAGAAACGGTATCCTTGAAACGTTGAAGTCCACTGACTGTCTTGCGTCCTGCAATCCCGATATCGTAATATTGCAGATAGGCACAAATGATGTTATCGACAACCACGATATGGAAAACTCGGGCAGACGCTTGCAGGAGCTTGTGGAGTATATCATGGACAATATCCCCGAAAGCTCCACTCTTTTCGTGACTACGATACCCGATGTTGACCCTAATCGAAGCGGTGTTTACGACTGGTTCGGCAATTACCGTCATTCCGCCGACTGGCAGACCAATTATCCCGATGATGTGGCTGAGGAGAGTATACATAAGACGGTAAAGACGTATAATGCCGAGGTCACAGCAACTATACAGAAAATGAGAAGTGTCAGGATATTGAGCGGCTGGGATATCAATTCGGGCGGCGAGACTCCCGATGAAAGCACACTGAAAGGTCCTCAGCTTAGAAATGCAGATGTATCGAGCGTTATCACAGATGTCAAGACTCAGCTTATGGACGGAGTTCACCCAAATAATACGGGCTATAAGCTTATGGGCGAATACTGGGCAGAGGTCATAGACTCCTACCTGAAAAATGCACCGTCTGTTCAGCCTTCCGAAACAAAATACGATGTAGCAGATCTTGTCAAGCTCCAGAAGTTCATTCTCGGTGCTTCCGAAGAGGCAAACAGCGATATAACACTTGAAAAATACGATATCAATAAAGATGAAGCTATAGACGTGTTTGATGTTGTGAAATTAAGAAAGATATTAACAAAAGACTCCTCTGTAACCTCGATACCCATATAGCAGTTTTGTAGTATTTATTGAGAGAACCCCTTTTGAAAAAGGGGCTTCTCTCAAACTCTCTCCCTAAAACTTTCAGTTTTATTTTTTCTCAGATAGGGCACACCCTGCATTACATGCGGGGCTTTTTTATTTTGGTGTGCCCTATCTGAGAAAAAAT
>NZ_FRCT01000023.1 GCF_900143025.1 Ruminococcus flavefaciens
TCTTCAGAAAGGTTTCCCCCGATAAATAGTATAAGCTTCTATATTAGTACCACGGCTAAGTATACCAGCTTTTTATTGTTCCAATATTTCCTTGAAGATTTTATACTTCTTATCGTTTTCGCCTGAGTAAATAGCGAAGCATACGTTATCAAACAGCTTTCCGTACTCCTCGTCTATAATGACCTTTCTGAAATAGCCTGCAACGTCCTCGGATTTATTGCCGAAAGCTCCGCAGCCCCATGCGCCGAGGACAATATTCCTATGACCGTGCTCTGCGGCGACTGCAAGCAATATCCTTATGCGTCTTGTCATGGCTTCGGCTATTTTCTTGTTTGAAGCAAATATAGCCGCACCACGTTTGTTCGGAGCAGGAACAGTTATAACAGAAGCCATGAAGGGAGTTTCCAGCAGCTCGCATCTGTGATCGCGGAATACACATACATCAGGAGAATATAGCATATAATCCGACTCTATGGGATTTATATGGAGATTATTGTACCTGTACATCTCTTTAGCCTTATCTGAGGTTATAGAAGCATAAAGGGTACTGCATCTGCAAAGAGCCTCCTCCTGAGCATTTGCGCCAAGTCTGAATCCGCCGCCTGCATTATGAGCATTGGCGAAGTTCATAACAAACGGGCGTTCAAATCTGCTTGCGGCTGAGAAAGAGTCCTCCTGAGTAACGGTAATATCACACATTTCGTCACCGTCTATAACGAGAGCTTCTATAAGCTCTGTACCTTTTTTTGGGGAAATAACTTCAACTGCACGGGAATCACCGCTAAGGTCTATGCGGTTGTCGTCCAGCTCGTAAAAGCCGTTTTCGGTAATTTTTATGGTCTCATTTGCAATAGAAATATTGTTCATAAGCTCACCTTCTTAATTTTTTACGTCAATGACAACATATTCAGAGACACAGCCTGTCTTGAAGGGGATAGCCCAGCCTGAGATGCCCGAGGTAACGATGAAATCAGTATTGTCTATGGTCTTTGAACCGTATACGAAATCGTTTGCACCTATGAGGAGACCGATATAGCCTGATGGCCATATATGTCCGCCGTGGGTATGTCCCGAGAATACAAGGTCTGCACCCACAGCAGCTTCGTTGTCGTAGTCGTTGGGCTGGTGGTCGAGAACAAGCTCAAACTTGGAATTATCAAGGTCTTTAGTGAGAGTTTTGATGTCCTTGCGTTCCTTGTAGTGCTTGTCAAGTCTGCCGACTATGCGCAGAGAGTCGTTTACCTCTGCGGTCTCGTCCTCAAGGACTATAACGTTATTTTTCTTCAGCTCATTTTTCATGTCATCAACAGTGAAGTCACGTTTGCTTGCAAAATAGCCCTTGTCGTGATTTCCGACTGTGAAATAAACGCCATAGGTGGTTTTTAATTCACCTAAAGCCTTGCAGGCTTCCACCATATCTGCACGGCAGGAATCATCGTCAACGAAGTCTCCTGTGACCACTACGATATCAGGATTTTCAGCCTGTATACGTTCCATTTCCTTTGCGAACTTTTCACCGTCAAGGGTTATGCCTAAGTGAGAGTCGGCAATGCCTACTATCCTGAGACTACCGTTTGCAAGGGGCTTGTCCGTGTGGAATGTATAGGCAGTTCTTACCACATTATGGGCGTTATACCAGCCAAAAGCAAGATAGACCGCAGTGAACAGTATAGTGAAAACGCCTTCTGCATAGAAACGGCGTTCTTTTTTTGTTATCCTGCGGATAATTTTTCCTATGAGGTCTGCCACAAGCCAGAAGGCTATGAGGTGGAGCAGTATGATTATCACCGCATAGGTGTTTATCACGGCAAAGCAGCATATTCCCCCGAGTGGCAAAAGACACAGCAGCCATGAGAGCTTCTTGTGCTTTTCGGCTATTTTCTGAATAATACCAAATTTATGAAATCTTGTGATAAGATAAAATGTGCCGCTGAGACATACTATAAGCAGAACTGCGAAAATTATCAGCCAGAACATATGACACCTCCCGTAATATCATGGATAATGTCTGCATCAGCCCTGTAGGGGCAGACAGCAAGCTTTTTAGGATTGCAGAGCAGTTTTTCTGCCGCTTGTTCCAGAAGCTCCGCTGATACGTTAACAGGGCTTATGTCAGCAATGAACTTTCCAAGCTCGTCCGTATCTGCAAAGCCTGTCAGGGACAGAACCTGTTCGCGGTCTGAGGGGGCTGCGTTTCTGATATATCCGCTCTGAAAAGCTCCAACAGCAGCACCGTGAGGGATACCGCCTTCATAGGTGAGAGTATAGCTGAGGGCATGAGGCAGGGAAGTACCTGTCTGTGCGATAGCCATTCCACCAAAGGTAGAGGCGGTAAGCAGGTCGTTTGCAGTATCTATATCAAGGGGAGCATCGCCTGTGAGGAAGTCCTTGCAGCTTTTCCAGAGCTTCATTCCGCTTTCTGCACACATACGGCTGAATGGTGATGCGGAAACGTTTATATAGCTCTCTATCATATGGCTGAGAGCGTCCACGGCAGTATTTGCAATAAGCTGTTTCGGCGCGGTAAGCAGATACTTTCCGTCGCAGAGAGCAATATCGGGGAATACCTTGTGTACCATAGATAGCTTTGTTTTCAGGTCGTGTCGTGTGAGCACGGCTACTCCTGTGACCTCGGAGCCTGTTCCGCAGGTGGTGGGGACAGCGGCTAAGGGGAGATGCTCCGGGACAGCAGAATTGTCATACATGAGCTCCCACGAGCTTTCGGGATTTTTCATCATTACTGATACAGCCTTTGAAGCATCAAGAGCAGAGCCGCCGCCTATTCCTATAACAAAGTCCGCACCTTTGGTCAGACCAATATCCCGAGCTTTCATTATAGTCTCAACAGAGGGATTTTCTTCTGTCTCATTGAAAACAGTATACTTCACCCCGTTCATATCGAGCACTTTTGTAACATCGGCAAGTGAGCCGTTTTTTTGTGAAGAATTATGTCCTGTGACTATAAGTGCGTGAGTACCGAGGGCTGCAATATCTCTGCCGTGAGAAATAACGCAGTCAGGCTCATATATTACCTTTGTAGGCATATAAAACATCATTTTTTTACCTCACTTAGTATAAAAAATACGCATTTGATATCCTAATTATTATTTTACTTGTTTTGATGACCCGTGTCAATACATGGGTAGAAAAAACGCTTTTTTGTTGCATATAATCTTCTGTTTGAACTGACAGTTGAAAATGCTGAGCATAATATGTTATAATGAGGTGTAGCATAAAGCTGATATAAAAGGACAGGATATGTTCTGCGAAAGGAGATACCGACGTAATGGATACAACTGACAATAGAATATTTACAGCTTCGTCGGCTGATATCGCGGAAAAAATGGGTGTTGGCTGGAACTGCGGCAATACCTTTGAGGCAAATATCGGCGGTATCCCTGATGAGACCGTATGGGGAAACCCAAAGGCTTCGCAGGAAATGATAGATGCTGTTGCCGATGCAGGCTTCAATACCGTAAGGATACCCATAACCTACCTCAGCAAGATAGACGATGATAACGATTACAGGATAGACCGTGAATGGCTCGAAAGAATAGCAGAAGTAGTGGATTACTGCTATAAAAGGGATATGTTCGTGATAATCAATATCCACGGTGATGCTTATCATACCATAAAAGGCGGCTGGCTGTTCTGTGATGAGGAAAATCAGGACGGCATAAAAAAGAAGTTCGGGGCTGTTTGGAAGCAGGTGGCTGAGCGCTTTGCCGACCGTGACGAGCATCTGATATTCGAGAGCATGAACGAGGTCTTTGACGGCATATACCATGACCCTGTGCCCGAGTATTACGTGAATATCAATGAGTATAACCGTATATTCGTTGATACTGTCCGCGACTGCGGCAAAAACAATACTCACCGCTGGCTGATGGTCTGCGGCTGGAATACCAATATAGACTATACCTGCGGGGATTACGGCTTCTGTTTTCCTGAGGATAAGGGCAATACTGCCAATGAAGGAAGGCTCATCCTTTCGGTGCATTTCTACGACCCGTGGGACTACTGCGGCGAGGAGGGCAAGGACGTTTTCCTCTGGGGCGAAAAGGGGCAGGGCATATCCGAAGAGTACGGACTCTCTCCCGATAGTGTTGCCAACTGGGGGGACGAAAATCATTTGCAGTTTCAGTTCGCAAAGCTGAAAAAGAAATATATTGATAAGGGCATACCTGTTGTTTTGGGTGAATTCGGCTGTATCGACAAGGGCATAGCAAATGAGGCTATAGCAGGCAAGATAGAGGAAAACCGTGCATACTACAACGGTTATGTTGCCGGAACTGCCGCAATTAACGGTATCACGCCTATATACTGGGATAACGGCTATAACGGACGGTATGGACTTGCACTCTTTGACAGACGCAAGCTGGTTCAGACTCAGCCTGCTATCATAGAAGCTATAGTGAAAGGCGTAAAAAATAAAGACCCTATGGCAGGTCTGTGTATAAGTAATAAAAAGAACTGAAAAAGCTCCCGATATCGGGAGCTTTTTTATCAGTTTATTTGTTTTATTGACACATTGGTCAATTTAAATCCGGAACGATCATGTATACTCTTGTCATAGGTAAATCCGTCACATGAGAATATTACATTGCCCTTGAATTCAAGATAAGCTTTTTCATTTTTATCTTTTATTATACAGTACGTCTTACAGCTTATATCATCATCATTGCTTAAAATAATAATATCTTCTTCCAGATCATTAGTAAACAGATTCTTTGTGATCATAAGGTCATCGACTTTATAATCCTCACAAACATTTATGAAATAGTCCTTTACAGCGTATGCTGCTGCGCTTTCCATATTACGTCCCACATCTATATCACTGATCTTCCATTCGCCGTTTTCGCAGACAAAGTCGAATTTGAGCTTTGTGCCGACTCTTGAATTGTCACTTTTGACAAACGGAGCAAAATTAGCAAATATAGTTGCCGAGAAAGAATCATCGTCTTTCTGTGTTATATGAGGATAGCTTGAATAGCTGCTGCCCTCCGGCATCTTGTTATAGAAGTTGGAAACGTAAAATCCGCCGTTATAGGTAATAAAATCCATTGAATGATAATTCACATCTACAATGTCTATCTCTGAGTTGTTTTCGTATTTGCTGAGATCAACATCGAAATCCGAGCAGAGATAAAGGTAAATATTATCAGGATTTATTATAAGTGTCTCATAGTTTGAGTTTGAGAAAGAATTTACTTGTAACAGCCTGTTGTAAAGCTCGTCTGTAAATAACCCCTTTAAAGCATTCTTCAGATCTTCGCCTGACTGGAAATCAGCATCAGTTACTCTGTAGAATTTTTTTTCTTCAGCTTTTCTCCACGGCATATCGGAAGTGTAAACATTAAATGTAAGGGTGTCATCTTTATCTACACTCAATGCATGATAATAATACTTATTTTCGATTTCGGCAAATTTGTTTGTAAACTGGTAAGCTATATTTTCGTATTCGGATAAGAGCTCGTCTTCTTTATTTGTGACCCTTTCCGTAACAGCTTCGGTAGTTTCAATATTTGTGTTTGCAGTAGAATTGCTTTTTCTGTATTTCATAAATGCTGTACCGCCTGAAACTCCTGCTGTCAGTATTGCAGCCGCAGCTGCTATGCTTGTTAATCTGGACAATATTGGTCTGTTGTATTGCTCGACTCCTCTTACCTCTGTATCTTCTGTATTCTCATCGAAAACCACATTATTTTTTTCTTGGTTATCCATGTTGTACTTTTTTTCGCTCATTGCAAAAATTCTCTCCTTCTCAGCTTCAGTGAGAACAGGGAATTCCTCCGAAATTTTGTCAATGATCATGTTATCAATCTCCTTAAATAAACTCAAATCAATCCCTCCTTGCCAATGCCTGCTTCAGCGAGAAGTGATTTAAGTCGTTGTTTTGCGCGGCTGCTGCGTTTCTGAACGGCAGCAGATGACATAGAAATACTTTCTGCGATCTCTTTAGCTGTCCTGTTGTAATAGTACTGTTGGATAATAATAGTTGAGTCGGGCTCTCCCAATTCCTTGATCTTTCCGAGAATGATACGTGATTGTTCCTTTTTTTCTGAATTTTCCATGAGTGAGTCATCAGAGCGTAGTTCTTCCATATTGTCTTCATCAATTGAGAAATTTCTGTTGTTATGGACGCTGAGTCTGCGAAAAGCGTCAATAGCGGTATTTCTTGATATTGTACCTATATATCCCTTGAGGTTACCTGAAAAGTCCGTATTTACGTCGAAACGCTTATATAATTTCATAAAGATATCACTTACACAATCCTCTATATCCTCACGAGTCCCACAATTCCTGAGGATATCTATAACGATCGCATAGACATAGTTACAGTAACGATCAAAGACTGCTCTGTGACATTTGGGTACAGACTGAGACATAAGCTCTTTCAGTTCGGCATCTGTCATCAGAAACTCCTCCTTTTTTTGAATGCATTCAATAAAAATAATCGAATGAATAGGTTAATTTCAGACACCTTATTATACAATTTTTTCATATAAAAATCAATCGTTTTGAAAAACAGAAAAAAATTATTGAAAAACGATAATTTTCTATTGACAAATGATATTTTGTGTGTTATACTATAGTCACAGTAAGAAAAACGAAAAAACATGAAGGAGCGAAGATATATGTGGAATAACAATAAATCACTGTTTTTATCCCGCGTACTTACTATAACGGCAGCAGGTGTGGCGATTTTCGTTGCATTTTTCATACCTACAATAGCCGAATGGTATCAGTACATGATGACGGTTGAAGCAGCAGGCATACTTGACAGGGAAACGATGTATGTGCCTATGTGCATTACCCTTTACGTATGCGATGCTCTTGCACTTGGAGCGCTGTGGAATTTGCACGTACTTCTCGGCAATATCAGCAGGGACGAGGTATTCATACCAAAGAATACAAGCTGTCTGAGAAGGATATCATGGTTGTGTATGGGAGCAGGGTCGGTATGCATCATATTCGGGCTCTGGAGCTCCATATTTGCCTTTGTAGGAATGGTGGCTATAATGTTCGGGCTTATCATGCGCGTGCTGAAAAACGTGTTTGAGAAGGCTGTAGAGATAAAGTCGGAAAACGACTTTACTATATGAACGGAGGTGCTTTCCATGCCGATTATAGTTAATCTTGATGTAATGATGGCAAAGCGGAAGATGTCCTCACAGGAGCTTGCGGAAAGGGTAGGCATAACGACGGCAAATCTTTCGATACTGAAAACAGGCAAGGCAAAGGCTGTGCGCTTTTCGACTCTTGAAAAGATATGCGAGGAGCTTGAATGTCAGCCGGGGGATATACTGGAATTCAGACGCGAGTAAAGGGGGCAGACATGAAATTCATATGGAAATGCCTGAAAATAATGGTAGGAATGATATTTATATGCGGAGTTGTCGTAGCAGGCTATACAGCCTTTCAGATAAAGCAGTATCAGAAGGTGCCTGTGATAACTCCAAAGGAGCAGCTTGCATTTTCGGCAAATTCCGAGATATATATAAGTGAAATGGCTGATTTTGAGAGCTGCTACAATGCGGAGATAATGAGTGCTGAATGGGAAGACGGCGGATACGAAAAGCTTACGATAATGAGCGACGGAAAGTCTATAATTATCGGAGACAGAAAAGGCAGGCTCAATGTCATGGTAAAGGCTAAAGGGGACAGACAAGATATTTCGTGCGAGATCTGTCTTACAATAAAATAGTGCAGAAATAATACAAGGGTAAAGAATTTCTGCGCATCGGGGCAAATTCTAAACATAGTATGCAGATATTTATAATAGGCTTTTGAGGAGGGATCGGTATGAAAAAAACGGCGGTAAACAAGGTACATGAGCTGAGATACACATATAATATCGACATGGCGCTGTGTATATTTGATTTTCTTATCTGCTCGGTGCTGTGCGCAGGTGGCAGCGAATATGTGAATATTGCAGGCGTTATAGCTCTTATTACAGCTGTCATACCCATAGGCTTCAGAAGGCTTTACTTCAAGGACGAGATTATCCCTAAGTCGGTGGGGGCTGTTATGACGGTTTACAGAGTGCTTCTTGGTGGACTTCTGCTGTACGGCATAGATTATTTTCTTGTAGCATAAGGAGTGATAAAAATGAAAGAGCAATGGAAAAAGGTTCGTTACTGGTTTTTGATGTCCTTGCTTACTACAGTTCTTATATTCATGCCGATGATGATATTTTTTACGGTATACTGCGTTATGAACTTCATTTGCAGTCTTGTAACGGCAGTAGTGGTATCTTTTGACAACAGCGCAAAGCCTTATGTGTGGTTTTCTGGTACGGCGGTATTCATAACGATACTGCTGACTGTATATATGGCAGGTGATATTGCTGCTGCTGAACCAGGCTCATGGACAGCTGCCGGAGAGTTCATGGCAATAATACTTCTTATGCCCATACCGCTGATAACGGGACTGAGAACATACAGAAAAGGAAAAAGAGAAGAAGCAGAAATGCTTCAGAATGGAGGAGACAGTTATGGAGAATAATATGCTGAGCGGATTTAATGAGAGCAATGCTTTTGCAGCACAGCATGATGAAGGCGAAAAGCCCGAGTATACAAGGTCGGAGGTGATACTTTCCGTATTTGTGATGATAGCGTCATTTTGCTTCATTAGGTATGTGCTGTTTCATTTGATGGGATTTATCACAACGGGGCTTTTCATAGCAATCATTTCCGCGGCAATCATCTACATGAAGAAAAAGAAATATGAGTTTTCGGGCTTCAATAAGCTTTTGGCGGCTGTACTCTATATTTTCAGCATGGTATTTTCGATAACGGCGAATAATCTTGTAAAGAATCTTGACGCTGTATTTCTCATAGGTGTAGGAGCGTATTTCGTGTACTCTGTGGGAGCTTCAAACAATAAAATAGACCGCTTTTTACCTTATGCCATGTTTAAAGCATTATTGGAGTATCCTTTTTCACATTTCGGCACGCAGGGAAAAATAACCTCAGATGCCATTTCAAGCTCAAAAAAGGGCTCGGAAGCAAGGTATATACTCTTAGGACTTATTATTACTGTGCCTCTTACAGCAATAGTTGCGGCACTTCTTATGGCGGCAGATGACGGACTTGAGCGTATGCTAAGCGGCATAGCTGACCATATTTTCGGCAATGGTTTCTGGGATATCGTGCTTCAACTCATATTGGCAATACCCTGCTCAATGTATCTTTTCGGACTGCTTTACGCAAATGCTCACCGTAACGAGCTGAATAAATTAAACGAGCAGGCTTGCACTCAAAAAATATACAATATGCGTTTTCTCAGCAATCTTGTGGTATATACGGCAGTAACTCCCATATGCATACTTTATGTTTTATTCTTTATATCACAGGCAAGTTATTTCCTTTCAGCCTTTACAAATTCACTTCCCGAGGGCTTTACCTATGCGGACTATGCAAGACGAGGATTTTTCGAGCTTTGTGCAGTTGCAGTCATAAACCTTATAGTTACCTGCTTTGTGAGCCTTTTCTCAAAGAAGGCAGGCAAGGAGAAGCCGCTTGCTCTTAAAGTCTACAGCGTTATGATAAGCGTTTTCACACTTATCCTTATAGCTACAGCTATGAGCAAAATGGTAATGTATATCAGCAGATACGGTCTCACAGCACTGAGATTATACACGAGCTGGTTCATGGTACTGCTGGCAATAGTATTCGTGCTTATCATTGTTAAGCAGTTCAGGTTCGATATGAAGCTTTCAAGGGATATATCAGTAGTATTTTTGTTTATGTTCGGACTTTTGTGCTTCTGCCGTCCCGAAGCTGTTATAGCAAAGTACAATATCGAGATGTACAAGTCGGGCAGCCTTGAAGAACTTGACACAGATACGCTTCTGAGAATGTCCGATGATGCAGTTCTTACGGCATATGACGAAGGTGTGCTGACGGCTGAGGAGATAAAGGAATATAAACTGGATAGGATATATCTTGTAGGGTACGGTGATACGCTGAAAAAGTACAATCTATCCTCTGTGATACTTGAAATGAAAATGAACTGAAAACAAAAAAGCTCCCGAAAAAACGGGAGCTTTTCGCTGTATTTATGAAGAAGAAAACAAAAAATGTTTTCAACGTTAGATTTCCTATCACGGAGACACCATTTCGGTATAGGGGGGAAGTCCGAAAGACGGTAGTCCATTGGATCTCCGTGGGGGACAAAGCCAAATTAAGCGGAGTTCGTTACGGCTCAAAGCCGTAATTAAATATCTGCTTTCAGACGGAGCAGATATTAAACATTATAATACAGCAAAAATAAGCATAAATCAAGCCTTTTGCGTGAAATGTAATTTTTGAGCGTGAAATGCACATTTTTGTTCATTATTCGTTAACATTTCAAAACTGTCCGCAGATGAGGTTCTTTATACAAGCAAAAAGCAGCGCGTAGAACGCGCTGCCTGAGATGACTTATAAGCTTCAATATGCTATCATTATATCAGCAGTAAAGATGTTATTCTCCCAGTTGAATGAGAGTATGCCGTCAAGCTGATCTACGGCATCACGGATACTGCTTACGCCTATACCGTGTCCTGCACCTTCCTTGTTGGTGATGAGGTTTTCTGTATCTACTTTGTCTGAGGAGTTCATAACGCATATCCTCAGCTTGTTATCGTTCTGAACTATGGACACATATATGAATTTTTCTTCCGATGAGGAACGAAGCACTCCCTCAATGGCGTTATCAAGGAGATTTGCGATTATTCGGCAGAGCGGAAGCTCGTCTATATCCATTTTATCGGTTATTATTACCTTGCATGAGAACTGTATGCTGTTAAGAAGTGCCTTTTTCCACTTCATATTTACGATAGCATCAACGGAAGATATACCCGTATAGCAGATACGGCTTGCAGCAGAAAGCTTTGAATACAGCTTGTTTAGATGCGCTATAGCCTCGGGACCCGAGCCCTGCTTGAACATTCTTCTTGCAGCAGCAAGCTGATTGCTTATATCATGCTTTAGCTGGCGTATCTCGGTGTACTTCTCTTCGATGAGTCTGTAGTTTTCTTCCTCCGATTTAAGACGCTGTTCCATAAGTCTGAGTTTAATGGTGTTGGAATAGGTGTCAAAGAAATCGAAAACGAATATATTCAGCAGGAATATGCCTGCTACAGACATCAGATACATGATCGACCTGCGTGGAGAGATCTCTGCGGAGATAAAGATACTGTTAAGGATTATCAGACTCAGCAAAGGTACGAATATGACCAGAAGCCAGTTCTTGAACGGTATCTCGCGCTGTTTGGGTTTAAGGTATTCCGCGATATATATAGCCGCCCAGAAGCAGAATATCTTAGCAATAGCCATGCATATGTATCGTCCTATACCCGATGAGGTATTGTGCTTGGTAGCGCCTATATTCATTATATTCAGTACCGCGGCAGGTGCTATTTCCGCCACAAGGAGCACAACTGTAAACAGCAGGCAGTAGAATATGATACTTCGGACCTTGCTCTCGAACATTACAAACGATACTACAAGCATCATGGCAAGTATTATACCGATCTTTATCCATGAATTGATCTGTGTGAACGTCATGGCTTCGATAATACCGAATAAACCGATAGCAGGGACTATAAGGAATTTAAGAGGATACCTGCACTCCTTCTTCATTATAAGGAAGAGATAGAATATGATAAGACAGGCATCAAAAAGACAATTGACGGTTTCTATAATAAATTGGGAGGTACTCATATCAACTCCACCTGCTTCTGCTGTAATCCATAAAACATTGCTTGATGTTTTTGATATGGTTTCTGCTTGCGAAGAGAGTGTCTCCGTTTGTCAGAATGATCTCGTTTTTCCGTATATAGTCGATATTCGTGATATTCACGATACTGCTCTTGTCGAGACGTGCAAACAGCAGGTCTGAAAGCTGGGTCTCTATTTCCGAAAGTGTACCCTTTGTGAAATAGTTGCCTTTTTTGGCGTGTATGAGCAGCTTATGCGAAAATACCTCTATATACATGATATCATCTGTAGGAAGCTTTTCCTCCTTTGTGCTGCCGTCTGCGGTAGCTATAACATATCGTGTATTACGGTAATATTCATGCACAGCATCACTCAGCTGTTTCATGTAAATAGAATGGGGCTGATTTTTCAGTATATACCTGAAAGCTCTTACCTCATAGCCCTGACAGGCAAATTTTTCATAGCTCGTTAAGAAGATGATTATGACTTTCTCGTCGATATCACGGAGAAATCTGGCAGTTTCCACTCCGTTGAGACCTTTCATCTGGATATCAAGGATTATGAGAGCATACTTCCCGGCGGTAAAATCCAGTATCAGTTCTCTGCCTGTTTTGAATTCAAAAAAAGCGAATTCTCCTTCATAGGACTGGAGGGCGACAAGGTCTTCTTTAACTTTAGTTATATATCTTTGCTCATCGTCGCAAATTGCGATATTCAACTTTTTGATCCCCCTTAATGAAACTGTCCTGCTGTTCAAAAAAATGACAAAAACAACGTAGGACGGTTGATTACACAATATGTCATGTAACGATTTAATTATACTATGATATTCATACTTTGTCAATGCTTTGAGGCGATGATAGCAGGAAAAGTGAATGAATTATGAACAAAAGTGTACATTTCACGCTCAAAAATTACACTTCGCGCATTTTTATTGAAATTTACACCCAATTAACGCTATAATAGTCACAGTTATGGTTGTTATATATCTGCTTTCAAAAGCAGGGGATTACTTAAAACGGTATGGGGATACCGTATAAAAAGATATTTGACAGGAGAATCAATATGAAATGCAGCATAATAATACCTTACTCTTACTCTATTGACAGAGCTGTAAGAGTATTCCATTCACTTGAAAACCAGGATTTTGCTCACGACGAATACGAACTCATCTTCGTAAATTACGGCGACAGTGATGACCTTTCGGAATATATAACAAAGTATGATCCAAAGGTAAGAGTCCGCTGCTTCACACTTCCAAACGGAAGGATCGGTCAGGCAAAAAATCAGGGAATAAAGAGAGCTTCGGGAGAGCTTCTCATATTCCTTAACGGTGACGATATCGCTTCAAGGAACTTCGTTTCGGGACACTATGACACATATAAAAAGTGCGGCAGACCAATTATGCAGTTTGGTCTTACAAAGGAAGTTTTTGAGGAAGACGATAAGGTATTCTACGAAAACAGAGAATTATTCAGGAACGGCATACGCTATTGGCTCACAGAGCCCGAAAAATACGGACTCGACAAGAAAAAGAGCTATTACTTCATAAAGGATATCCGCCTTAAAATGCTGGAGCCTTACAGCTATGATTTTGATAAGGTTCAGTATAAGATGATTTTCACACAGACATCAAACCTCTCTATACCTATGGAATGTATCAGAAGATACGGCAGTATAGACGAAAACTTCCGCGAGCAGGATATAGAGGACTGGGAGTTTGGTTACCGTATGATGAAAAACGGTGTGGATATCGTATATAATCCTAAGGTAGCAGTTCTTCACCTTTACGAAAAGAAGAATTACGACATAGACCGCTATGTTGAATGGAAAGACAATCTTGATACAATGCTGAGAAAGTATAACGACAGCTTTCTCAATGAGCTTGAAGAGTTCAAGAGCTTCTTTGACCCTGTACGCAGGGAGCGAATAAGAAAAAGTGAACCAGGCAAGAATATATGGCTTGAGATCTATAAGCACCTTGAGCGTACTGCGAAAAAGCCTGTTCTTGTAAGTGCAAACTGACATTTTCTTTTCAGCTGAGCCCTTGACCCTTCCCTGACATCAAGGGTCAGCTTTATTTAAAAACAGGTCTGTGAGCATTCACTCACTCACAGACTTATATACTCCTTCCTAAAGCTCCGTATATCGGAGCTTTTTCTCTTTTACAGAAAAAGTGCAGTAAGGCGGTTTTCCTTACTGCACTTTTTTATTGTGTAAACGGAAGTGATATAACAAAGCAAGCACCGCCGAGGGCACTGTCCTCAACGGTAATACTGCCGTTGTGGAGATCCATTATCTCCTTTGCAATGGACAGCCCGAGACCGAAATGTGAGCGGTCGGTTCTGGAGCGGTCTGCGCGGTAAAAGCGTTCAAAGATATGCTCACGCTCCTCTGCGGAGATACCGCAGCCGCTGTCCGAGACACGTACCATATGTTTTGAATTATCCACGCTGTAGGCTATCTCTATTTTTCCGTTTTCGGGAGTATAGCTTACGGCGTTATTCAACAGGATAGATATTACCTGACTTATCCTCTCTGCGTCCGCCATAGCCTTAGGGATATTTTCCTCGGGGAGCTTTACGGAGATGCTTATATTTTTCTCCTTTGCAGGTGAGAGGAAAGCCTCATAGCAGTCAAGAACAAGGGTGTCAAGCTCTGTAGGAGCGGTTTTAGCGGTGAAGCTTCCGTTGTCGGAACGTGCAAGAGTCAGCAGATCCTCGGTGAGGAGTGCAAGGCGTTTGCCCTCTTTTCTGGCTATCTTTGACAGGTATTGCTGCTGCTCGCCGTCACTTGTCTCCATAGCGTCAAGAGCGGAAATGATAGTATTCACAGGATTTCTTATCTCATGTGAAGCAGCTGCGATAAAGTGCGCCTGCTGCTGGTGAGCCTGTTTGACAGGTCTTAGAAGCCGCTTTGTGAAGAAATAGGAGAATACGAAAAGTACGGCGGCTGCGGCTGAGATTATGAGAATAAAGTATATTATGAGCTTTTTAAGCTGGTTTTTCTGGTTTTCGAGTGAATTAACGGCGTATACTTCAGTTATGCCGTTTTCGCCCGATATGCATATGATACCGATGTAATAGCTACGATTATTTACTGAATATCCGAATTCGTCATGGGCTACAGAGCCTGTATATTTCAGACGCTGGATATCCGATGAAAATTTTTCCTTTATACCATCTATAAAGGCTGTATTTTTATTGTTAAGGCTTTTCGATGTAAACAGCATGGGCTTGTCATTGTCATAAATGAAAAGCTTATAGCTGTAATTCATGTTTATATTTTCAAGCCAGTTCTGTGAGATAATGTGGTCTTTTGAAAGAGCTGAGCTGAAATTGGCTATATCTGTCCTGAAGCTCATAAACGTGTTCTTTCTTATATTGCTCCAGCTAAGGTAAAGGTACAGTACTGACATAACGGCGATAACAAGGGTGCATACCCCAGTAAATAGCATAGTCAGGCGGATATGTACTTTTCGGAACATATTCAGCCCTCCGTTGAAAGGCGGTAGCCGATGCCGTGTACAGTTTTTACGGAGGAGGAGCTTCCTACCTTTTTAAGCCTTCTGCGGACAAAATAGATATAGTTGTCAAGGTTGCCGTCCTCTATCTCATAATCTGCTCCCCATATCCTTGCAAGGATAGTCTGACGGGAGAGAGTCTGGTTCGGATTTCGCATGAAAAGCTCAAGCAGCTCGCTTTCCTTATTTGAAAGGGTACAGCTCTCGGCAGGACCTGTCAGCATCTTACCCTCGGAATTATAGCTGATATCGCCCACGGTAAGCTTTTCGAGGCTCTCGATGCCCGCAGGACGGCGCAGTCTGCACCTGATACGCGCCATAAGCTCGCCGAATTCGTAGGGCTTTACGATATAGTCATCAGCACCGCAGTCAAGTCCCGTTATCTTGTCGCTGAGCTCTCCGAGAGCCGTGAGCATTATTACGGGAGTCTCATTGCCGTTTCTGCGCATTTCCGAAAGTATGGTAAGACCGTCCTTGTGTGGGAGCATACAGTCCAGCAGTACAAGGTCGTATGCATTGCGGCTGAGGTAATAGTCTGCGTCCTCACCGTCATAGCAGAGGTCTGCGGAAAAGCCTTCTTTTTCAAGTCTGAATTGCAGAAGAGTACATTGTTCCTTGTCGTCCTCTATAATAAGTATACGCATAGAAGCTTTCCTTTCGTTTTTAGTTATAATAACGCTTGTTTATAATGTTTGTCATACGAACATTATAGCATATATTTTCCGTTAATGAAAGATTTAGAGAAAAATTAGAGATTAATTAGAGAAAAAATAGAGATTAATTAGAGGAGTTTTAGAGATTGATATGATATTATAGAAGCATAAAGACAGGAGGTACACAAAAATGGATACAACGAGAAAAACTTTAGCTGTTATATTATCACTTGCAATGCTTGCTCCCGTTACCTCATGCGGAAGTAAAAAGGAGCCGGCAGTAAAGCCGCTTTCGTCAAAGGGCGGCTATGTCGAAAAAAGTCTCAGGAATTCCGATACGGGCTTGAATCAATATGCTTCGGAATTTACTACAATAGGCGAGAAAACAGGTGTTTTTGTGCCGTCTCCGCCGGAGCTTATGTATATTTCCAAGGACGGTACGAGAGTGTTTTTCAGTGAAGATGAGCACATTGACCAGAACAACAATGATGATATTTATAATGTCATTGCAGCATCTGAAAAAGGCTTTCTTTTAAATAAGGTGGACGGGACCTATGTTATAAATCCTGACGGAAAAAGCAGTAAGGTCGAAGGTATTGAGTTTTATGTATTCAATGCGGAATTTACCGAAAATGGCAGGCTTTTTGCAGAAAGCCGAGTGCATTTATATGAGATAGATGTCAATACAGGCGTAGCGAAAAAGCTTGGCGATATCAATGGAGATAATGTGTATTTCTTTGATATTATCGGAGATAAGATAATTTACGGCGACGGTGACGGAACACATATCTACGATATCGAAAAGGAATGTGAGACAGAAGTTCCCGAGGTATTGGCGGAATTGCTGGATAAATACAACAGCAGCGAGATAGGCAATGTACTGGACATATGTGAGGGAAATGACGATGATATATATATTGCCTGTGCAGACGGTGTATATCACTATTCATGGGGCGGGAACTATGTCGAGCAGATAATAGACGGACTTGTTAGCCGTTTCGGCGACCCGTCGGAAACTCTTGGTTCTATATATTATTCCGATGACGGAGTTATCTACGCTGTTTTTGATAGCGGTATGTACAGCTATACCTATGACCCAGAGCTGGAAAATGCCGTGACATCTGAGCTTAAAGTATACAGCCTTGAAAAGAATGACAGTATTTCACAGATAGTCAGCAGCTTTGCTGCAAACAACAGAAACGTAAAGGTCGATTATCAGGTGGGCATGAAAGACGGCATTACCTACAGTGATGCCGTAAAGGCTCTGACAACACAGATAATGTCGGGAAATGCGCCTGATGTCATAGTCCTTGACGGTCTTGACAACGAAAATCTCATAGAAAAGAATATGCTCATGGACTTGTCGGAATGTGAGGACAAATGGCTTCCCGAGGGCGGTATTATTGAGAATGTCGCAAAATGGAACACAAAAGACGACAAGCTTTACAGTGTTGCCTGCAAATTCCGCATACCTGTAATAGGTGTGGAAAAGAAAGAACTTGATAATATAAAGAGCTTTGCCGATGCAGCAGACCTCTGTGAGAAATATCGTAAAAATGATGACCCGAAATATACTATCATGGACTTTTTGGAGGAGACAGACCCTATCCGCATGGGACTTATGTATGAGGGCAATAAGCTCCTCAGCGGTACTCCCGACAAGGCAGCCTTTGAGAAATTCTATGAAAGCTGCGAAAAGCTTTATAACAATGATAAGTCTGAAGACGGAATGGCATATGCAACTATAGTAGATTCAGAAGATGCGGATCCAATCTCGGAATATTTCTTCGGAACGAGATTTATGTGTACAAAGACAAGCAAGGACTGCATCGCATTGGGAGCAATGAACGGCTTTGAAAAAGATCTTAATATTGTTTTATCAATGAGAAAATCAAAAAGCGGAATAGATGCAGACTACAGGTACGGTATGGAAAATGACAAAAGCTTTGTCCCCAACTGCAATATCGCGGTCAGCGGAGCTTGTAAGAACAAGGAGGAAGCATTCAGATTCATTGCTTCTGCACTTGGCGAGAAATCGCAGGAAATATCTCATTCAGACGGATTCCCTGTAAACAAGGCAGCACTTGAATGGTTCTATGAGAAAAATGACAACAAGGATAATGATTACATGGTTATGAGGTCAAGTCTTGATAGCGATGATCCTAATGTTGGAGACGAATACGAGATAAAATGGATAAGCGATGAAGAGGCAGAGGAATTCAATGATTATATACAGACGCTCAATGAGCCTGTATTCATAAAGTATTCCGTAAGGGATATCATCGAGACTGCAGGAAAGAAGTGCATAGAGGGTGCTGTGACTGCGGAGCAGGCTGCGGAGGATACCGTAAAGCAGCTTGAGCTGAGAATGAAAGAATAATTATGACAAATAAGATCATTTCGAGGAGAAAATGGGGATTTCTGCCATTTTTGCTGCCGAGCCTTACAGGAGTATTGCTGTTCACTTTCCTTCCTTTCGCAGACTCTATGCGCAGGTCGTTCTGTACAGCTGTAACGGGAGATTTTGTTGGGGTAAACAATTATAAGGCTGTATTCAGCAACGAAGCCTTCAGGCTTGCTGTAAGCAATACTGCAAAGTTCGTGGGAGTATGTCTGCCGCTGCTCATATCCGTTTCGTTTATAGCGGCATACATACTCAGCAGACTGAAATACATAAGGCTGATAAAGTCCGTGCTGCTTTTTCCGCTGGCAGTACCTACCGCAGCACTTGTGCTGGTGTGGCAGATACTATTCAGCGATACGGGCTATATAAACAATATCCTTGCATCTCACGGACATGATACGGTAAGCTTTTTAAGCTCGTCATCATCGTTCTGGGTGCTGGTGGGGAGCTATATCTGGAAGAACTTAGGCTATACGGTGCTCTTATGGCTTACAGGCATAATGAGCGTTTCTTCAGCTGTGATCGATGCTGCAAGGGTAGACGGCGCAAACGACAGACAGATACTTTTCCGTATCATACTGCCCGAGCTGAAACCTACGCTTTATACTATTACCATAATATCATTCCTCAACTCCTTCAAAGTGTTCCGCGAGGCTTATCTTGTAGCAGGAGCATATCCTGATCAGCGTATCTACCTTTTGCAGCATCTTTTCAATAACTGGTTCGTGAATATGGACCTTGACAAAATGGCAGCAGCGGCAGTTATAGTATTTTCGGTGATATTTGCGGCAATAATGCTGCTGAGGAAAGCTTGGGACAAGGGGGAACAGCTATGATAAAAAGGCTGCGTACCTTCTCGGTATACGCCGTAATGGCGTTGATATGCGCGGCGGTCATATTTCCTGTATTACTTGCAGTCATACTTCCATTACAGTCCGACGACGAGCTGAGAAAGACTCTTTCGCCTCTTATCAGATTTACAGGGCAATACTCGAAGATAGACTATATCGCGCAATATCCGACATTCAACAATTTCAAGGAGCTGCTGCTGTATTCTCCTGATTTTTACAAGGTGTTCTGGAATTCCTGTCTGATAACTGGTTCGATACTGGTATTTCAGACTCTGACGGCAATACCTGCTGCGTGGGCGTTTGCAAGGTTTAAATTCAGGGGAAGAAGGCTGCTTTTTGACATATACATAATATTCATGCTCATACCCTTTCAGGTAACGATGCTGTCGCAGTACCTTGTGATAGACGGTATGAAGCTTATGAATACCCGTCTTGCGGTGATACTGCCTGCTATCTTCTCGACCTTCCCTGTTTTTCTGATATACCGCGGCTTTGCGGATATCCCCCGTGATGTGGCAGACTCCGCAAGGATAGACGGTGCGAACGAATGGCAGGTACTCCGATATATAGGGCTCCCACTGGGGAAATCAGGTATTCTTGCCTGTGTGGTGCTGAGTTTTCTCGACCTCTGGAATATGGTGGAGCAGCCGCTTACATTTCTCAAGAATAAGCGGCTGTACCCGCTGTCACTGTATCTGCCGATGCTGGGCGCGGATAATGGAGCATTGCTTTTATCTGCGGCAGTAGTAATTCTTATACCTGCGGTGTTTGTATTCATCATAGGTCAGGAGGAGCTTGAACAGGGAATAATCGCTTCAGCACTCAAGGAGTAGACAAATGAAAGAAAAGATAAAACAGAGAGCAATAAAGTATTTTCTGATATTTCTTGCAGCAATGCTGGTGCTTACCTTTGTTTCACGAATGGTATACACGGAGCGTATGCCCCGTGTCAGTTGTATGCAGATAAAAGATCAGAGCATTTCCCATGAATTTGAATATGCCGGAACAGTTGAGGCTCTGAAGAGCCAGCCTGTATTCGTACCCGAAGGGCTCAGGATAATCGATTCAAAAGTTAATCAGGGAGACCGTGTAATAAAAAGTCAGCTTATAATGAAGCTTGATATAGAGTATCTTCACCGAAAGGCTGCAATGCTTGAAAAGGAGATAGCCGAGCAGCTCGAATCTGCTTCAGCTTACTCCTCTGAGGGAAGTATACCCGTGTTTACAGAGGCGGGACTGCGTATCGCAGAGGTCTGCGTGAAAGCAGGGGATAGCGTTTACGCGGGACAGAAGCTGCTGCGGCTTGACGGTGAGCATCTGGGCAGGCGCATAGCTGACCTGCAAAACGAAATAAACGCGGATATCTCCACCCGTGACGGCTATTATGATAGCGAGGATCAGCGTTCGGCGGAGGCTATTTCAAATCATATTGACGAAAAACAGCGTGAGTTAG
Source organism: Ruminococcus flavefaciens (assembly GCF_900143025.1). Lineage (GTDB taxonomy): Bacteria > Bacillota > Clostridia > Oscillospirales > Ruminococcaceae > Ruminococcus > Ruminococcus flavefaciens_I. The sequence continues at coordinate 20,593 of NZ_FRCT01000023.1, forward strand.
ACCGCTATACGGAGATATACAACAACGGCTGCAATGTGTACAGCAGCGCAGGCGGTGTGGTCGCAGGCGTACCTGTAAAAGCAGGCGATGTCACAACAGATTCCGCGGTGGCACTTATAAGCAGTGATCCGAGTGTGAGCTGCGGGCTTTCCGAAAAGCAGGAGATGCTCGAAGAACTAAGAAAGCTTGACGAGAAAAAGGGCTGCATATACAGTCCGACAGACGGTGTAATAACGGCAAAGAACGCATCTATAGGCGAGTTTACAGCGGCAAATGCAGTGTTTATAGTCTCCGATATATCCGAAGGTATCGTTTTCAGGACAAATATAGAGGAGAAAGATCTGAGGTACATATCGGTAGGCGATGTTTTCAAGCTGAAATTCAGAAACGGCAAGATAAATGCAGAGGGCTGCGAGGTAAAGAGAATTACCAAAACGGCTGACGGCAGCGGATATACAGTGGAATTAACGCTTCAATCCGACAAGCTGGAAGCAGGAGAGGTAGGCTATCTGAAGGGAACTGTGCTTTCTGAGGAAAAATACAGCTGTGTACCGCTCAACGCTATTCATTTCGTAGAAAGCGATGTAAGGGGAGAGATATTTGTCGCAGAGGAGACAGAAGGATTTTTCGGGAAGGAGTATACCGCAAAGAAGTATTCTGTGACCATTAGAGAAAAAAATGATGCCGATGCAGGCATAGAGGATCTCGGACTTTCTCCGAATTCAAAGGTCATAGTTTCATCATCAAAGAAACTGTACGACGGACAAAAGATAAGAATATAATAAATAAAAACGCCCCTTAAAGGCGGACATATAGCTTGTCCGATGCCTTTAAGGGGTGTTGTATTTCTTTATGATAGACTGTTATAGGTGGGAAGTGCGCGTAATAATAATATTAAAGTGATGAAGCTATTTTAACAGTAGCTTGTGTGGGGGAGTTATTCAAAAACTACGCCCCAACCCGCGCTGACCTTACGATACAAGCGCATTTTTTCCTTCTTTTTCTGGACTTTAAGCAGTGCAAAGGCTGCAATAAAGACCACAACGGTGAGGACAGAACCGATGATTATTCCTACCACGCCCTTCACAACGAAGAGTGATACGCACCAGATAATGATAGCAGCAATAATAATGATCGGGAGACAGAAAGATACAAAGCTTCTGTTCTTGATCTTGATATAGTGCTGGATATCTCTTAAACTGAAGCACTCATAATTACGGGCAATAAAGTTATCAGGCTGTGCCCATTTACAGAATGCGGCGAGGTTTTCAAATTTTGCCGTATAGTCCTGATAATCATGGAATTTCTCGTTATATCTTGTAACGCGGTAGTAAACAATAACTGCTGCGCCCTGCTGTTCGGCGTCCATGACATGGATAATAGTACCCACATCAGCCTGACCCCTCATAGCTTTTGTAACGAGAAATTTACGGTCTATCGCTTCATCAATATTGAGCAAGTAATTCATGGCTATCCCTTTCCTTAACGCGAAATATTCACTGTATATTTACACACAAAATATAATATCTTCATATTCCTGAGACCACATAATGACCTCATAAAATTCATTATAGCACAAAAATACGAAAAATGCAATACTTTACTTAATTAATTTGTGTGGCTTAATGACAGTACATTAATTTATCATCTATAAAGGTAAAAAACGAGGCGAATAAACTATCAGAGCTTCTTTTTGAAGTTCAGATTAGCTTTTGCGACTTTCTTTCTGTCTTTAGCCTGCTTGAGCATATCTTCCTTTGACATACTGTCGCCTGAGCCGCCTTCGCTGCCTGTACTTGCATCATCATCGTCAAGGAAACTGTTAAGTCTCTTTCTGAAAGCATTTTCGCCGTTAGACTTAGAGGTAAGTGTAACGCTTACGCTCTGCTGAGGCTGCTGGTAGAGACTTCTCATTGTTGAGCTTCCGCCGTGTACCGAAGGACCCTGATAACCCTGTCTGTAAGGAGCAGCGTTCATACCCTGCTGATACATTGAGTTCTGCATATTTCCGCCGTAAGGTCCCGGCTGAGGATAGCCCTGCTGAGGATAACCCTGCTGAGGATAGCCGCCCTGCTGTGGGTAGCCCTGCTGAGGATATCCCTGCTGTGGGTAGCCGCCGTGAGGATAGCCGCCCTGCTGAGGATAGCCCTGCTGTGGGTAGCCGCCCTGCTGAGGATAGCCCTGTTGTGGGTAACCGCCCTGCTGGGGATAACCCTGCTGTGGGTAGCCCTGCTGAGGATAACCCTGCTGCTGTCCGACAAGATTCGGGAAGCCGCTTGCGCCCTGCTGCTGAGCCTCTTCGGGATGCTCATAGAGTGAGTTAGCTGCGCCCTCGTCCTTATTTTCTGCATTGAATGGATTAGAAGTATCAACGTTAACGTCATCTGCAAAATCAGCGGGAGCGCCGAGTGATGACTCATCATATCCGCTGAGGAAATCAGGAGCTGCCGATGCAGGTGCAAGAGTAGCTGCTGCAACAGACTCATCAGGTGAAAGAACTACCTGACAGCTGCTGTTATCAACGCTTGAATTTACAAGCAGAGACAGAGCCTCATCTTCAGGCTTGAAATAGCTGAAATCGTCAAGAGAGATAACGATCATCTGCTTAGCGATAACGTGTTTTGCAGTAATAGCTGACATTACTGCGATCCTTTCTGCGGGTACATCTTCTACAGAACCTTCATTGATCGAAACAGTGGAAACTCCCGAAAAGATATCGCCCGAATCAGCGATAATAAGACATAAACAAGCATCGTAAGTTGCGAGCTCAGGTCTTTTTTCTTTTAATGTTTCAGCAAAATTCTTGGCTGTATTGTAGAGAGTGCTAATTTCCATATCAAACACCACTTTTCTAAATTTATTAAACGCTTCCTGCGTTATGTTACGTAAAGCTTATGTCAGACTTTTTTCTCAAGCATAGCTGCTTTTCTCTGTGCTGCAGCCTTCTTGTTTTCCTCGACCCTTTTATTTACAAGGTCGATCCTGTCTTTCAGAAGATCCTCATTATATATACAAGAAAGAGAAATATCGTCCTCTGTACCAAAATGAGATCTTTTGCTGAGATTGTTTACTATGATGTTTTTGAAGGTCTCAAGGTTTACGAGCTGACTTGTGATTATTGAATGATAATCAAGGAAGTCATACTCACTGCCGAAGGAAGTATACAATCCGTCGGTAGAACCGTAAAGGGCGATGAGTTTTTTGTTCGGTGCGTAAAAGCTGCTGAACAGTGATGCAGCGTTTGAATTACATACCGAAGCGGTAACGTTTGCAGGTGCGGATTCGTTATACTCCATAGGCATAACAGCTCTTCCGTCCTCGAATATAGCTACGAGACTTCCGTCACCGATCTGTACGCCGAAGGTATAATTATCTCCTGATATTCCTGCAACGAGGGTCGTGCCATAATATGACTCGGGCAGGATAGCCTCAAATTCTTCAGGTGTAAAGCCGCTTTTTTCATCATCGGTTACAGGGTTTTCAGCCAGATGTTTTTCAACCTTCATATTCCAGTTTGAGATTATCTGCTTTTCTATATTTTTAATAATGAACTTATGGTTAGTAGGAAGATTTGCTTCCAGAGCCTCACGATCCTCATAAAAACGGTCTATAGCTTCTATAGTAGCTTCAACAGCGAATTTTGATCCGAGGTGGCTTCTGAAATGCTTTTTGCTTCCGTGACCATCAGCAACTACCGCTATAGCGTAGTGATCGCCGACTTTAAAAGCAGAGCTGTCCTGACAAACCAGATTGGTCTTTTCGTGGCTTGCGCCCATGACCGAGTGGTTAAAGCCGTTGAACATAATTTTTCAGTCCTCCTCCCGAAATTATAATGATATTACCAACCTGTATCGAAGGGGACGTCATCTCCATCGGTCTGGGTGCTTACAAGCTCCTGGATCTGCTGACCGAGGAGTTTCTGTTTAGCAGCAAATACGTCTTCTTCTCCAAGCTCGTGGCTTGTATCGTCTGAGAGCGTCATACTCTTGCTTCCGATCTGAGAAGATGTTACAGCGATGATCTTTATCATCTGAGCCAGCTGTCCGCCTGAATAAGCGTGAACAACTGTATCCTTTGAGCCTGTGAACTCAGCAAGGATATTGTCATTAGCTTCCTGACCGATACCGAGAGCGGCTTTAAGACCAAACTTATACCAGCTGTTGGTCTGGAGCTCTCTAAGACCTTCCTTATAGTCATCGGAAGGATATCCGTCTGTCATAAGGAATATAACAGGAGCGAATGACAGAGAAGGTGAATTAAGGAAGCTGTTTCTTGACATTCTGTGGTTGAGCTCCTTGAAGGCTGCGCCCATGCTGGTAACGCCGCTTGCACGGAGTCTTGCCCACTCAAAATCTTCTATCGGGATAGGATTTGAATACATCCATCTTACCTCGGTAGAGAAGGTAAGAACAGCTATTTTTACATCAGTATCAGCCTCGCCGACTCTGCGTATCTCAGGGATAAGCTCTTCCATAACCGTATTGAGCTCGCCCATTTTCTTGCCCTTCATACTTCCTGAAGTATCAATGAGGAAGAATATAACGAGGCTCTTTTTGGAAACGCTTGTCGCGCTGAGTGGATCGTCGTCAAAATCGAGAATGCTGTCGTCGGATACGGGAGCTGAAGAAGCTGCAGAAGAAACTGTCTCTGCATTATCGAAATCGTCCAGAGGAGAAACGTTTTTGTTCACTTCCGGTTCTGTAAAATGTTCATTGCTCATAATTTACATACATCCTTTCAGTAATACTGCTTTGAAACAGCAGGTTAAATCTGTGCTTTCACTTCGCCGAAATCGATCTCAAGCCCCTGCCATACAGGGAAGCCTTTGCCCGGAGCGATATCGTAGAAAACTCCGTCAGGCATTTTTGCCTTCCACTGTCTGTCCGAACAATTCTTGATACCGAGAACGCCCTGTTTCAGCTTATTCTCAACGAGCTCTCCCGCAACGGCTGTAAAGTCGTCTGATTCGGGAACTATCTCACATTCATAGAATTTGCAGCCCAGATATAGCGGTGTGCGGTAATCGCGGTTGCTGAATCCGATAGTAACGAATTCCATGCCGCATTTCGGACACTTGAATGTCTTTTCGTTCTGATGAATGAACATCGAACTAAAATTTGTTCTTCCACAACCGCACTGTATGATCTCTGACCTGAGGCGTATGAACAGTTTCTGCCATTCATTCTCTATGATACGCTTTGTAGGGTCGCTTATACCAGTAGTGAAGGAGCGGATAAATGCGTCTTTTATATAATCGGGGTAGATTCTCCAGAACTTGATTATATTATCGTGTATACCTCTTACAGGACGATTTGAAGCGTCGTCCGGGTCATACACGAAAACAGCGTTCTGACCGTAGTGTTTAAGCTCTGATGACTCTGTAAGGCAGACATCACGAACGACTTTTTCGCCTTCCATCGGGTCGCCTCTGAAGAGGAGCTTAAAGAGTACTACTGCAAGTGAGTATTTATCGGTCTGGACATTTGGCTGTGCGATGCCTCTTACGACCTCGGGAGCCATATATCCCGGCTTACCGCCGATACCGAAGTTGCTTCCGTCAGGTGCGATGTTATCACAGTCGCAGACGAGGACAGCTCCTGTATTTACATTGATGAAGAAGCCTCCGTCGTTAAGGTCCTGATAGCTCTTACCTGCACGGTGAAGCTGTCTGAAAGCGTTAACAATATTGATAACGCAGGTGACCATAGCACTGAGGGTATTGAATTTTACGGGACGCTTTACGCCTCTTCCCGTAAGTGGGTCTATCTCAAGCTTATATGTGTTGAGGATGTCTACAAAGGAGTCGAAGCCCTCGGGTTTGAGCTCCATAATATAGCCGAATGTTCCGTCTTCCATCTCTTTTGTGAGATATTTTGGCCAGAGGAACTTATTGCTTGGGGGACCATCGTTTATGTTATTCTGTAAGTTCTTGCGGAATGCAGCAGGCTTTGCCATCTTGTTGATGTCATACCATTTAAGAGCCCATTTCTGTCCGTTGAAGCGAACCAGGTAAACGATACCCTGACCACCGCTTCCGATGACGCTGAGCACCTTGGCTTTGCCTCCGAATTCCATTTCGACTTCCTGACCTATTTCAAGCTCTATCATATGATCTCATCCTTTCTTACTTAGTCAAGCTCATATTCTTCAGCCGAGGTCACGAGGACGAACCTTATTCCAGTGGCTAAACAGTATTTATGAACGTATGAATTTTCTATGCAGTAAATAACAAGGTTGGGGCAGTATGAGAAAGCATTTGCGTCGATAAACTTTATGCTTTCGGGGAGGAAGAGCTTTCTCAGCTTATCACAGCCTGAAAATGCTTCCGCGCCGATACTGCTGACACTTGGCGGTATCTCGATGACCTCAAGGCTTGTACAGAAAGAGAATGTACTGTCTTCGATCTCAAGAACGCCGTCAGGGATCTTTACCATTACCAGGTTTGCACACTGGCTGAAGGCACCCTGCTTGATTATTCTCAGACCCTCTGGAAGCTCAAGACCTCTCAGACGCTTACATGATGAGAAACAATACTCACCGATAGCAAGAAGCGTTGACGGGAGCTTGATAGTTCTGAGCGAGCCGAATTTATCGAAACAGAAAGCTTCGAGCTTTGTATATCCGTCGGGAATGGTGATATTTCCGCTGAGCCTGTATCTGAGAGCGTTACGCGGCATAAATACCATCTCGTTGATATCCACAGGTCTCTTTTTTACTTCTTCTGCCTTCTTATCGCCGTCCTCCTCGCTTTCCGGAAGGACCTTCAGCGGTGATTCGTAAGGCCAGCAAAGAAGGTATGTAAAACAGGCAACCACGAATTCCGAAGCATTTTCTGCGAGGAAAAGATCGCCGAGCATATAGCTTTTAGCCTTCATAACAGCTATTTCGTGATTTTTTTCCTCAAGCATCATTTTGAGTATGCCTGTACGATACATATTAATAAGTAAGCGACGCTCCTTATCATAATCAGGGATATGATCGTTGAGAAGACCGATAAATCTATCCCTGTTAGTTACAGCACGGGGGCCGTCGTTTACAACGATAGCACGCAACTCATGCTGGAACTCCATAGTATTTTCAAATCCCTCGATATTCTGCGGGACAGGTGCACCGCATTGAGGGCAGGCAGTAAGCTTTGGGTCAAGTGGTGCGTTGCATTTCTCGCATTGCATGATCTCTCCTCCTGACGTATAAATAAAGCAGCGCAATAATTATATATGCGACTTTATATTGTTATCACATTTAGTATAACACTTTTCAATATCAATGTCAAGCGTAAAGAAAATGAACAGGCAAATTTGAATTAACTTTTACAAAAATGACTGCTATAGTTTGTGCAATATTAAAGCTCCTTTTACCGAGCGTAATATCGGGGAAAAATATCACAAAAAGCAAATCGGTTAAGCAAATCTGTAATTTATTAAGCTAAATTAACGCGATGTATAAAATTGATTAAAATGCATATAAATTTTTTGATATTTTTGTGTATGCCGCGAATAATCAATTTACAAAATAGTGTTGAAATTACGGAAGAAATGTGATAAAATGAGTTATGGATATCAATAAATAGCCTGACTGGGGGAAATACCGTAAGCTCATATGTTCCATGATATGAGGATGTAAGTGGAATATCAGCAGATATCCTGCGGTGTATCGGGTTTAATTGATTTAAGGAGGTTCAGTATAATGAACAGAAGCAAAAGAAAAGGCATATTCAGAACAATTGCTGCTTGCACACTTTCTGCTATGATGCTTATTTCAGCCGGATGCGGAAAGCCTCAGAATGCAGGTGGAAACGGTCAGCAGGGCGGACCGCCGGCAAAGGTAGCTGTTATCACAAAGCAGCAGCTCAGTTATTGGGATGACGTAAAAAAGGGTGCTGAGGACGCAGGAAATGAGCTCGGCGTTCAGATTATGTACACCGTAGCAACAAGTGATAACGATTATGTATCACAGGTAGCTGCTATAAAGGAGGCAATTGCTGCAGACGCAAAGGCTATAGTTATTGCACCTAACAGCGATACAGAGCTTAATTCTGTTTTGGACGAAGCAGTTGCAAAGGGCATCAAGGTCATAAACATAAACTCAAAGGTAAAGGACTACGGTAAGATCGAGTCATTCATAAGATGTTCCGACTCGGATAGTGGTGCGGTAGCAGCAAGAAATGTTGCAAAGATCCTTGAAGAAAAGGGCGCTGACTATGAAAAGCTTGGCAAGATAGCTATTATCGGCCATACAGCTTCTACAGCTGAGGAGCGAATCCAGGGCTTTATCGGCGTACTTACTTCATACGCAAGCCATAATATCCAAAAGCCTTCTGTAACAGAGACAGATCCTGAAAAGCTTGTTGAGGCTAATGCTGCTGCTGAGTCAGAGTATAACAGCAAGCTTGAAAAGTTCTCAAAGAACTTCGTTCAGGGCGACCGTGTTGCAGACCGTGAAAAGGCTGCGAAAGAAGCTGAAAAGCTCCTCAAGAATGACGGAAACGGTATCTCTATCATGTTCGGTACAAACACAAATACTACTCTCGGTATCTGTGATGCCGTAAGCTCACTCAAGCTTGATGACAAGATCATCGTTGTAGGTTTTAACTCTGATGAAGAAGAGCTCAGCTACATCAGAAAAGGTACTCTTAACGGAACAGTCGTTCAGAACCCATACATCATGGGATACGTTGGCGTAAGATATGCTAACAAGGTAATAAAAGGAATGACAGTTCCTACCGAACTTGATGTAGGTGCTACCTTTGTTAACGGAAGCAATATGAATGATGATTACATTCAGCTCTTGCTTTATCCTGATAAATACTAATGGAGGTAGGAAATAATGGCTAAGGAAAAATCAAGATTTAAAGGCTCGGGCGCATACGTCTTTGCGGGAATCCTTCTTGCAATCGTATATCTCCTGAATACATTCCTTGTTGAAGGAATTTACTGGGGCAATCAGAACGTTTCACAGACGACCTCCAAAACCATGAACTCGCTTAATAGTATCAACGGACAGCTTTCAGAAATCAATAATGATGCTATCAGTATCGCTGCCGGCATCAAAACGAATATGGACGCTATAGTAAAGGATACTAACAACCGTTATGCAAATATCGTAGATGCTGAGCACACATTTGAGTCTATCTCCGATATTTCAGATACAGCTAAGAGAAGATATACCTATGCTAAGAACATCATCAATACCTATAAAAAGCGTCTTGACGATATGGGTACAGGTGCTGTAACATCAGGTAACTATGAAGAAATGGGATATATCCTGAAGCAGGATATCTACCCTATGCAGGTCGTTGCATCAGAAATGCTTACATCAACTATCGACGTCGTTTCTAGGGATACAGGAACTATCATGCGTAAGAACACTATCAGATCTTACGCCCTCATGACACTTATGATGGTTGTTGCTATCCTCGGTGAAATTGCTATCTGGCTCTTCGCTAAGAAGGCTAAGAAGGCAAGACTCGAACTCGAAGAGCGTGAGAGAAGCCTTGCAGAGGTTGACGCAAAGCTCAAGACAACTCGTCAGAAGGCAAGCGACCTCGCTGTTATCAACGTTCTTACAGGTATGAAGAACCGTTATGCTCTTGATAACGATATCTCAGACAGACTCGAATCAGGCAGATTCCAGGTCGCTGTATTCGATATGGATAACTTCAGAAGCATCAACGATACTTACGGATATGACTTCGGCGACGAATACCTCGCAGCAGTTGCCGAGAAGCTCAAGGAAGAATTCAGTGAGGTTGCCGAGATCTACAACATCACAGGTAATGAGTTCTGCTTCGTATTCAACAAGAATATCTCCGAGAGCCAGGCAATGGGTATCGCACAGAATATCCAGCGCGTAATGAGCAGTCCTTACGAGGTGCTCAACCTTGCAGTTCAGCTTCCTTGCTCAGGTGCTGTTTACCACTACTTACCGGGCGATTGCCTTAACGTAAACTCTCTCCTTGTAAAGCTTGATACAGCTATGAGAAACGCTAAGATGAACGGCGGTAATATGATAAGCACAGTAATGAATATCTGATCTGTTTAAGATCATCAGGCGGCTGTCAGATATGGCAGCCGCCTTTTTTGCCTGTATATGTGCAAATTACACAAAGATATCGTCGTTTATGGATATTATTCTATTTGACAGAGAGTAGGAAAAGTGCTAAAATATACCTGTAGCATAAATATAGCGTATTATACCTTTAAATGTGCATATATATACAAGAAAGGCAGGTGTTTAAGGTGAAAAAATATGCAGTATATGATTCCCCTACGGGAAGCTATTGCTATAGATACGCCGATACCCTTGAGGCTCTTGAGGGAACAGGCTTTGAGGATATAATCACCGAGGAACAGCTGCCCGTAGTTTTTGACGGAAGAGGCGGATATTACCGCTTCCGACCTGATGAATACGGCTTCAACAGGATAATAGAGTCCGATAAGGATACCCCTCTTGAGCTGGAGGAGATGTATACTCTCAATGATCCCGAATTCAAGCTGGGCTGGATATCTCCCGACGGTGATACCTATTCCTGCGGATATACCAACCATAACAAGTGTGCAAAGATGATAGTAAAGAAATTCTATCCCGATTCAAGATTTCCTGAAAAGACCCTTGACAGAAACGGCTGGCTCCAGGTCATTGACTCATGGGACGGTACACAGCGTCAGCACGGACAGTTTGTGTTTACCGAGCAGGGAAAGATAACCAAGAAACAGGCTGACAGACTCTTTGATCTGGGGCTTTACAATAATGAAGAGGTAAAAAAGCTTATTGCAGACAGCGAAAATGATTGGTGATTTTTAAATTCAGAACAAATTATTTTATTATTGGGCGGTTTACATAAAACCGCCCTGTTTTTTGTGCAGTTTTTTTATTGACTATATTCTCAATTTGGTGTATAATGATTATATATCAATACTCGATAAATGCGCTTGCTTCTGCATTTCACTGCAGATCACCATTCGGTCGGGTGAAGCAAGGAGGATATCTTTTATGGCTGAGCCAAGATTTATAAAAACTGTTCCCTTTGGCGGATATGATAAGGAAACCGTTGTCAGAAGAATGGAGTTTCTCAATACTCAGATACATGACCTGAGAAACGAACTCAGAGAGACAAAGCTTCTGCTTGAAGCATACAAGAAGGGATCGGATCAGGAAAAGGCACATGAGACCGTTCTGGCTGAGGAACGTGCCAAGCTCACACAGGTTCAGGTCCAGAACAATACCCTTAATCTGAAGCTTAAAGCAACCGATGATGAGAACCGCAAATACGAGCAGCAGCTGAAGGACAAGGAAGCTGAGATCGACGACCTGAAGGATAAGCTGAAGGCTGCTGAGACAAAGTGCGCCGCATTAATGGCTCAGGACGAGGCTACAGCACTGAGCAGCGTATTTATAGAGGCACAGAAGTCAAGATCAATGCTTGAAAGCGATGCAAAGACAAAGGCTGCTGAAATTGAGTATAAATCGAAAAAGCTTGCCGAGGATATCGTTTCCGAAGCAAACCTTGAGGCAGAGCATATCATATATGAGGCAGAGATGACTGCTGCCGAGAGACTTGCTGAGGCAAAGAACAGAGCCGAGCAGATGGAGGTAGCTTCCAATAACCTAAGAGCTGCCGCAATAGATGACGTACACGTACTGAAAAATCAGGTGGAATTCATGGAGGAGGCTTTCGAGCAGCTGAGAAATGAAGGAATAGACAGACTGCTGAAGGCAAAGGAGCTCCTTAGCGATACAGAGACAAAGCTGGTCAACGGCGGTATCCCTGTATTCAAAACGCCTGAGCACTATAATCCCGAATATCCCGAAAAGCCTGCAAGCCTTGCTGATAAGATACGCGATAATATGAACAGCGAGGAGGAAAAGCGCAAAAAGCAGGAGGAGCTTGACAAGCTCAGACAGATGGCTGAGTCTATCGGTGCCAAAAAGGACAACGCGGATAAAAATACAGAAGAAAAAGAAACTGCCGATGCCAAGCAGGAGAACGCACCCGAAACAGAAAAGAAGCCTGAGGGCGGAGAGAAAAAGGGTAAAATAGATCTTGCTGCACTTGCGGCAAAAGCAAATTCGATAGCTAAAAAATAAAGTATAGATTTTTCCGTAAATTTTTAAGGAGTATGGATATATGAGTGAACTTATCATCGTAAAACCTGAAAAATGCGTCGGCTGTAATGCCTGCGTAAGAGAATGTCCTGCGCCTGAGGCTAATATGACCAAGCAGCTTGAGGACGGACGTTTCATTACCATGGTCAATCCCAATAAGTGTATTGCCTGCGGTGAATGTGTAAAGAAGTGCAATCACGGCGCAAGAGATTATATAGACGATACAGAAGAGTGTATCGCAGAGATCGTAAAGGAAAAGTTTATAATCATGGCTTCTCCTGCTATAAAGACTATTCTTCCTACAAAGTGGAAGGGTGTGCTTGACTGGTTCAAGAAGCAGGGATGTACTATATTCGATGTATCCTATGGTGCTGATATATGCACATGGGTACATATGAGAACTCTCGAACAGGACAAGATAGGCAATATCATCACACAGCAGTGTCCTGCTGTCGTAAAGTATATCGAGACCTATCAGCCTAAGCTTTTGCAGAACCTTTCACCTATTCACAGCCCTATTGCGTGCAGTGCTATATACATAAAGAAGTATCTGAGAAGGAATAATCCTATCGCAGTTATTTCACCATGTATTGCTGAAAAGAACGAGGCAATAGATACAGGTCTTATAAATTATACTATTACTATCAAGAAGCTTCTTGAGTATTTCGACCGCAACGATATCAATATCGACATTGATACATCTGAGGATTACGAGTACAAGTTTGACGAGGCACAGGGACAGATGGGTTCTGTTTACTCACGTCCGGGCGGACTCAGAGATAATATGTGGCTCCACGATCCTGATATGAATATCACTAATTCAGAAGGCGTACATAAGGTATTTGCCGAGATCGATATGTACGGAAGAATGCCGGAGTCAAAGCACCCGAGGATATTCGATGTACTTTCATGTGAATTCGGCTGTAATATCGGACCTGCATCAGGTACAAAGCAGACTGTTTTCGATGCCATGACAACTATGAGAGCTATCGAAAACGAGGCAAAGAGCCGCCGCAAGTCTACAGGCATCATGGGCAGAGGCGATGACAGACTCTTCAAGAAGTTCGATGACGAGCTGAGAGTTGCTGACTTCCTCAGAAACTACAAGCCGTCTATGCCTACTCCTATACCGAGCAATGCACAGCTGGATCCTATTTTCGAGAAAATGGGAATGCATAACGATGATGACCGCAAATACGACTGTCATGCTTGTGGCTACAATACCTGCCGTGATATGGCAATAGCTATTTACAGAGGTCTCAATACTCCCGATAACTGTATCGTTCATGCAAAGTCAGTTCTCCTTGCAAGACACTCTGCACTTAACAGACAGAATGAACAGCTGGAGGAGATCACAGAGGAATGTCTCGCACTTTCAGACAAGCTGAAGGACAACGTTGCAAGGATCAACGAGAATATGCAGAATATCGGTGAGTCCACATCGGCTACAAGTGAGAGAGCGGCTGTAGTTAAGGATCTGCTTGAGAATGTTGTTGCTTTCTGTAATGACAACTCAACTATGGACTCCGACAGCGTAACACAGCTCATTTCAATCCTTGAAACAACTATCGACGCATTCAGTGCTCTTGATGACAACGTTACTACAACTAACGAAAGCTCTGAAATGATAAATAAGTCTATCAATGATATTATTTCACTGGTTGGTGAGATAAACGAAGTCCTCGTTAAGACAGGACAGACCGAAAAGGTAGACGTAAGCGATATTCACAAGTAATAAAAATAAGGCACAGATATTTCCGAAAGGAGTATCTGTGCCTTATTTTTTTGCTTAAATCGACATTACTGCCGCGCAATTTTATTTATCAGACTTGGGAGCGGCTTTTCCGAGGAGGAATAGCTGTATTTTTACAGCGTCATTATTGGTAACACTGCCATTGTTGTTTACAACTGAAGCATTGCTGAGTCCCGCTGATGTTATGTGATTTTTGTCAGTACCTGTAACGCCGTACTTATTGGGATTTGCAAGGCTCTGCATTATAAGAACCACGTCTGACATATCAACTTCGCCGTCGCAGTTTGCATCGCCCCATACTGTTTTTACAGGAGCAGACACAGTCGTTGTTGTCTGTCCGCTGCCTGATGAAGAAACAACTGTTGAAGATGTGGTGGTAGTAGTTGTGGTTGAAACGGCAGTTGTCGAAGTAGTTGTAGTAGTTTCAACCTCTTCGTCGAGGGCAACGAAATTGTATTTTACAGTTCCTGTTTTGGTAAGTGAATAAAGAGTAGAGCCCTTATAACCGTAGAATGTACAATTTTTCAATATAGAATTATATTTTTTTCCGTTTTCATCTTCTTTTTGACTTGATATCATCTGTTCCATAATATTTGCCTGAAATCTGCATTTTGGATTGAGAACTGTAAATTTTTCCACATCAGGGCAGTCCAGAAATATATGCTGCTGCAATAAATTGACATTTTCCGGAATAACTATTTCCTTAAAGTTATTGTGGTAAAAACAGGAATTAGGCAGAGTTGTAATTCCTTTTGGGATATCAAGATTTTCAAGCGCACATTCATAAAACGCCCTTTCTCCGAGAGTTTCGAGCTTTTCAGGGAGTTTAGTTTCTTTAAGAGAAGTACATTTATTAAAAGCATTTTCATATATATTGGTTACACCCGCAGGAAATTCGATACTCTGAAGAGAACTGCATTTTTCAAATGCACCGGGATATATATCGGTAAGAGCTTCGGGAAACTTTACGCTTTTGAGACTTGTACAGTCTCTAAATGCATATTCTCCTATTTTTGTAACTCCGGAAGGTATCTATATTTCCTCAAGCGATTCACAGCCGGAGAACATACGCGGTGGTATGTAGGTAATGTTTGCAGGAAGCGTTATGCTTTTAAGATTTTTAAGACCATAGCATATTGATACCTTTAATTCATCAATAGTATCAGGTAAAACGATAGATGTTATCTTATCACAACCTGCAATGGAACAAAAAGAAAAGCTTATTTTTGTTACAGGTACAACGTTTACCTCGGCAGGGATAACTATAGCTCATTTTTGTTCAATAAAAGCTATTTCTGCGTGATCCTTGTAGACATCGTAGCTGATATTATCTAATTTTACAGCTTCATATTTATTCTCTGACTCTGCATAGACGATATTATTGGTTTCATACGGTACCTGTGCAGCACCGAATGTAAGGCAGGTTGCGCTTAGTATAGCGATTGTTTTTTGTTATTTTCATTTCCATATCTCCTTATAAGTAATATAATTATGAATTATAACATTTTTGATTATATTTGTAAACTATTTATTCTGATGCAGAATATTGCAGTTAATTGACATTACTGCTGTAATGTGATATAATATAAAAATACAAATGTTGTAGCGATATTTTTGTGAAATAATAACTAAAGGAGCTGAAGCTATGAGATCAAATAATCATTTCAGCATACTGTTTCCTTACTATGAGGATACCGAATATAAACAGCTTTCCGAATCAGCCTGCCATGATCTTGGCTTGGATACCCTGTGCCGCGAGCTTTCCAATGACCCTAAAGAGCAGAACATCATAATGAACATAATCTCGAATATGACCAACGACCCGCGTGTGGCAGCCTACAGGCAGAAGGTTTTTGTGGATATACTGGGATTTCCCAAGCTCAGAAAGCAGCTGTCGGAGCTTTTTGAAAGGATAGAATTTTTAAGGAAGTTCAGCGGCTCAAATATCCAGACAGATGAAAAGCTTGGCTTCTGGCACCTTATGCACAGACTTGACGAGCTCGATGACTATATCAAGTGCGTGGAGGCTATGAGAGAGTGCCTTTCCGACAAGGAGATAAAGTCTGAGGGACTTCAAGGCTTCAAGGAATATATCGACGAGCTGTATAACGATGCTTGCTTTGCGGAAATGAAAAAGGATATAGCGGAGCTTAAAATAAAGTCGCTTAATATACAGAGCGTTACTCTCGGAGTCAATGTCAACAGCCGATTTGAGGCTGTCAGCATGGGACTTGTCTCCATAAATGACAAGCCCTTCAAAAAGTCCAATATCGTTACCAATTTTGCCGATGCGATAGCATCGAAAAGCAAGATACAGGAGGGCAATGAATGGGACGGCGATATGCACTATCATCAGGTGGATAAGCTCAACGAACATAAGATATCGAACTTTATTCAAAAGGCAGGGGGCTATCTTGCTGTTACAAATACACCATTTATAGACGGCAGGATAAGAGCTACGGTAACAAAGACTCCCGACGGCGACGGTTCGGCAAATGCAACGTGTTACCTTGATAAGGTGATAAACAAGATGCTGGACTCACTTGTAAAAAAGCTCCGTGATACCTTTTCAAAGTATGCGGATATCGCAATTGTCAATATATCGCAGATAATACCTGAATTCATGTATTATATAATGTTTGCGGAGTTCATAGAAAGGAGCATGGAAAAGGGCTTCAGATTTTGCGAAGCTCAGCTTATTGACGGCGAAAATGTTTCTATGGACGCAAGAGGACTGTATAATCTAAAGCTTGCGGTGAATATGCAGAACGTTGATGATATCGTGTACAATGACCTTGTATTTGACAAGGAGCATACCATATATATCCTTACAGGTGCAAACCGCGGCGGCAAGACAACTATAACTCAGGCTGTGGGACTTATGTATGTGCTTGCGCAGGGCGGCATATATGTGCCTGCATCGTCCTTTGAGTATAAGCCTGTGGACTGTGTATATACTCATTTTCCTGCGGACGAGGACAAGACTATGGATCTCGGCAGACTTGGCGAGGAGTGCGTGAGATTTAAGGCTATATACTCGGAATGTACGAAAGACAGCCTGCTTCTTCTCAACGAGACCTTTTCCACTACCTCATTTGAGGAGGGCTTCTATATAGCAAATGATTCTGTAAGGGCATTGCTCAGCAAGCAGGTAAAGACGATATACAATACACATATGCACAAGCTTGCCGCAGACGTTGACGAGCTTAATAAGGGAAACAGCGGTGTAAAGGCTTCGTCGCTTATAATGAAGAGCGATAACGGAAAACGCTCCTTCAAGGTGGAGGTGGCGTCTCCCGAGGGACTTTCCTACGCAAAGGATATAGCGGAGAAGTACGGCGTTACATATGAAATGCTTGTAAAATAAGAGAGCGGCTGTTTGAGTACAATTTTGATGATGCTTATAATATCAGTATCTGTCATTATTTCATTTTTTATGTTATTTTAAAACGAATATTATCAAAAATTATCGGGAACAGCTCAAAAAGCCGTTTCCGTATTTTATTATCTAATCTTTTTGCTGTGATACGAGCTTAATGAATTTCTTGTCGTTCATCTGCTCGTTGGTCAGATATTCGCCGTTGTAAAACAGCGCGTAGGTGGTTATGGGAGTAGGAGCGCTCTGCGCTTTTTCTTTAGTTTCGATGTGGACAGCATTGAATGGTACGCCCAGCTCATTTGCAGTCTGTTCGACTATCGGAACATACTTCGCATTGAAGGGACATTGGCTCGTGTAATAGAGGACATAGCCTGTCTCGTCAGTATGGGGGTGCTTGGCGCAGTCCTTGAACCTCGGCGGTTCTGCATCATCGGTGAATGGCAGATACCAGAGCTGTATGCCGTTATCAGCTTCATCGCATACAGAAAAGCCCTTGTATTTCAGGAATTTCGGCTCTGCGAGAAAAGGCTTCTTCTTTGCGGACGACAAAATGCAGAGACCCTTTTTGCCTTTGGCTTTGCTGTCCTCGATGCAGGCGCTCAGCAGGTCGTTTGAATAGCCGTGCCCCTTGAATGAGCCCGATACCCACAGGCAGTCGATGTACATATAGTCCTCGGCAATGATCGGATTCCATGCATTTTCGGCAGGGATATACTCGATGAAGCACTTGCCGCGCTCGGTACTTTTCAGGAACACAAGACCTTCGTCAAAGCGCCCCGAGAGCCATGCCTTTTTGGACGAGACCTGTATATCCTTGTTGTTGGAAATAGCACAGCAGATGTGCTCGTTTTCGATGTTTTCCTTTGTAACTCTGACGTATTCCATGATGTCCTCCTTTTAGCTCATTACGTGTATTTCCGCTTGACGAAATATATTTTTAAAATTATAGCATATATCAGCAGAGATATCAAGCAACTTTCGGTTGCTAACAAAAAACTGCCGCAGGCTATGCGGCAGTCAGATGCTTATTCACCTACAACAGTTATCCATATCTGACTTTTGTAGTCAGGGGAGGTCATATCACCATAGGGATAAGCCTCAATGTCCATTTCGTAGGTGGGAGTGTAGTCCGATGTGGGGAAGAACTCCGCACAAAGCTCGTGCCAGAGCTGCTGTATAGCCTCGGGCATAGGACCTGTACACTCGGCAACTACCCACGTTCTTGCAGGGATAGTGTTCACGCGGAAGCCCTCGGGAGCCACCGTATCGGGAGCACACTCCACAGCGATACCGTAGTCGAAGGTCTCAGCGTTGGAGTGACCGTTGCCGTAGCAGGTTCCGTAGATGTAAGTGCGGTCTGATGCGTGTTCAAGCAGAGTTGTGATAGTGCCGTCTGAGTGGGCTCTGCCCCAGAATTCGGGGATAGAATTCAAGTTCTGCTCGCCGATAACTGTGTGCTGCTCTACCTTTTCAAGCACTGTGAATGCGTCCTTTTTAACGATGTTATAATTCATAGAATTACCGCCTTTCAAAATGATCTGCACCTTGAAGCGGGAAAATGAACGAAGCTTACCGCCCTCACGCTTGGCTTCTGTAGGTGTTATACCGTGGAAGCGCGTGAATGCTCTTGTAAAGCTTTCGGGAGATTCATAGCCGTATTTCAGAGCCGCGTCGATTACCTTCACGTTGGGCTTTTTCAGCTCACTGCCGGCAAGTGTGAGCCGCCTGTTACGAATGTATTCGCCTACGGTGATACCGCATAGTATACCGAATATCTTCTGGAAATAGTAGGGCGAGCAAGCTGCCTGCCTTGCGACCTCCGCCATATCAAGTTCGTCGGTGATGTGTACTTCGATGTAGTCGATAGCTTTCTGAATACCTGTGGCTAAGTTCATTGTTTTCCCTCCTTTAGTGTGATTCCATTATAACATCGTGAGAGTTTTCTGTCCTGATATTTTGTGGCTTTTGGTGTCAGGTCAATACTTATTTATTTCTCTTTAAAATCTGTATTAATCTAAGCCGTAATCCTTGTTATATTGGCATTCATCACATAAACTATTAGAACCGTTATCTGAGTGCATACCACATTTTTTACATTTTACCATTGCAGCATCTATTTCAATACTTTCGGCTGTTGAATTGGGGCGAGTTCCATGATATCCTGTCCCTCGCAACTTATCAGCTTCTTCTTTTGTTAATGCCTTTTTAGTGTTTATTTTTTTCTTTGCTGTTGAACTGTTGTATTGATTTTTATGATTAGCGCTTCTATCAATGTGTTCAGCACAAAAACGATCTTCCCAGTTAGAGTAAAGTGGTTTCTTGCCACACCCATTATACCTACATACAATAGGAGTACCGTCAAAATTGTGCCATTCATCGTGATTATCATCTTTTCCAAATAGGGTAATACATTTAAAAACAACGGTCAATGATAAAATAATTAACAAGGACTTTAAAGATTTGTTATTCATATCAGAATCTCCTCATTTCTCGCAAAATCCACCCTCACCAGCGCCTTGCCATTCGGCAGGGGATAGGTCTCCTGCAATATCAGCGAGTAGCCTATCTCGTCCATAGCAGCCGTCAGCGCCTTTTCCTCCATCTGGTGATGAACCTCGTCCAGCCTGTCGAATGCGTGGAGATAGGGCGACTCCGACACCCACTGGTCCTCGTTTGTATTTATCTGTATCACGCAGGAAACGTACTCGGGAGCAGTCTGCAAAACTGCTTTCTGAAACGCTCCGTAACCTATGTATTCGATAAGCAGATTGGCTATGAGGAGCTGAGTCTGCGGCAGTTTTTTGACTTCGTTCACAAGGTCGATGTGCAGGCACTCCAGTACGCCCGAAAGCTCCGTATATCGCTGAGACACCGCGCGTAGGTAATCCAAATTTATATCCACTCCGTAGACTGTGCGGAACTTGTCGGTGCCAATGTGTTCAAGTCCGTTTCCGCCTGCAACTCCCAGAACTGTGGCAGTCTCCACAGGATAGGCGGAGAACTGCTCCTGCATTATGGAATCAAGCGCCTGAAGCTGCCGCACAGATTCAAGGCTCATGTGCTTTTCGTAGTCGTCAAGACTTATTTCTTCCCATGGGTTGCTCATATACAGCACCTTTCCAAATCGTATTCATCATTTATCAGAAAATAGTCAAGTCCGTAACTGATACAGCCGCGGAGATATTCCTGATTGTCCTGTATTATATCCTTAATACTGAGGTCATTGGAGAGCCTTTTCTCGATAGCGTTCCCGAAGCTGACAATGTCACTGAAATGGCTGGTTATGTAGCTTTCACTCATAACAAGGCAGATGTATTTTATCTGCGACAGATAGTCGGCGTCAAAGCTGTTCTTCCAGTCAAAGGGAATATAACAGCCCTCGATTATGAGATCCTGTTCGTTTTCAATGGCAGTCTTTATCATCTCTTTCAGGATATTCCAGAGGTATGCCGTCAGCTTGTCGTCGTCATAGGGAGTGAGCTCGGTCTGACCGCTTCTTATAAGTCCCATTTTCAGGTGGTCGATAGACAGGTAAGGGTACTTGTATTTTTCAAGCAGTTTCTGCGCGAGAAGCGTTTTCCCCGTATGAGAAGCTCCTGTTATGAGTATTATCATAGGCTCGGACTCGGTTCCTTTCTGTAATTTTTATAATTATACCATATTCGGAGTTGTTTTTCAATCGCAGATACTGACTATGGATAGTGAAACGATAGCTTTGGTGCTTGATTTCAGCAAGCCCGATGATGACAAAGGACAAATCAAAGCTGTATAATGGACAGATAATGAACTTCAAACCGTGTTATGGTAAAAAAAGAACTCCTAAATGACAAAATATCGTCATTTAGGAGCCTTTGTAAGGATGACCCGTACGGGAATTGAAAAAATCCCGAGCCTTTCAGCAGCTTTTAGTAAAATGCGAAAACGGCTGTATTTCGGCAATTTTTGAAACTTCACTTTTAGCATCTTCAAGTGATTTTAAGCGATTTTCAGTGCCAATAAGTGGTAAATAAGTGGTTGGATCGGCGCGTCTCTACCGGAAAAAATGACCAAAGCAGCTCTGATTATACGGGCAAATCCCGAACGGAGCTGCTGTGTTTTTTATCAAATTTAGTTGGCGTAAAAGTCACGATTATCGCCTCGAAATTGTATTTAATACAATTTCGAGGAAAAAATCAAGAGAATCATGAAATATTATTGAAATTTTCAGAATACCAATAAATGGTTGAATTGGATCTCAGTCACCATTTTTCAGCAGATACCTGTTGCTTACTACCTTCATACTCAGTTCAGCGCCGATATTTTTACAACAAACGAGACCGCAGGGGCTCCTGCGGTCTAACTATTATCTTATATCAAAAGCACATTCGTCCTTTGTTTCTGTCAGTTCAGCCCAGCGAGCTGACAAAAGTTTAGCGTATAATAAAGGATCTAATCCATAACTTCCGAGGGAATATCCATCGTTTACTTCAACAATGATAGTCTCCTCATTATCGGTAAGCCCTATATCAATTGAGTACGCTGACGGAGCATCTGCATAAGACAGCACCATATCTTTAACAGCTTTCAAAGAATATATCTTTCCGAGTTCGCCCTTGTAACGTCGTATATCAAGTATGTCTCCATATCTTATGAAACAGCGCCATTCAGTGACGATATTTCTGACCTCACTGCAATAAACAGAAATGCTTTCTTCCGGTGAGAAGCGTCCGGCGATATCTGTTTCGCTATTACATATAAAGCCTGTAAACAGTTTTCCTTGTTTTGGCTTGATAAATAAAGGGAAGCTATTTTTCTCAGCAAGGAATGTATCAGATGTTGTCTCCCATATCTTGCGTCCGAAATACGCGGATAGGCTTTCGGGATAATCAATGTCATTAACAACAATTCCTCTTTCTTCAAGGAACTGTTTTACTCTGCCTACACCCCCGACAACAATATCAGAAAGAGTAACATCGACTAATTCGTCTGCTTCTTTAAACAGTATAGTTTCAAATCCCATTTGCTGAAAGCCAAGCATAGCAGAAAAAGTATTCATATTGTAGGGCAATTCATTATTGCCGCATTGAATATATGCCTTCACTTCATCACTTCCTTGTTTTTTCTAATTATAGCACAATTGGCAGTTTTTAGCAATAAGGAACGCGACAGCCTCAGGATGATCTTTTGCGTGAAAAAAGTGGAAAAGCTTTTTTCATAGTATAATTGATGTAGTGGTTCCCGTTGGAAGGCTCGAACTTCCATTATCGGAGTCAAAGACCGATGTCCTGCCCATTAGACGAAACGGAATGTGTGAAAACTATCTGTAAAACATGACAGTGCCATAAGCGAAAGCAGACTGACAGGCTCATAAAAAGTGAGCGAGTAAAACGAGCGCCATCGTGGAAGGGAGCACAGGCACTGTGCTGGAGACTGTGACAGGATTTGAACCTGCGCTCATGGAGTTGCAGTCCATTGCCTTTCCACTTGGCTACACAGTCATCGTTGGGTATATGTTGCAAATCAGATATGGCTTAATGCGCGTAAAAAAATTGCGAATCAGAAAAACTGAACCGCGAAACTGCACGGACTCGCTCTGCGTTGGTTCCCGCTGAAAGAATCGAACTTACATCTTCTGCGTCAGAAGCAGATGTCCTACCATTAGACGAAGCGGAATTATCTCACCCCGCCCGACATGGGCGGGAGTGTCTAATTAGTTATAATTATCTCGTCAATAGGCACATCAAGTATATGTGCCAGTATGACTATGTTGTCGATAGAGGGCATAGCGTCTCCTCTCATCCACTTGAATATCGCTTGCGGCGTGTTGAAGCCGAATACTGTTTGTACATCAGCCACCTTGAGTCCTTTGCCTTTTATCAAAGCTCTTATGTTTGCGCCTGTTGCTATCATATCGATAGTCGGAGCTGCTATAGGCATAAAAATAACCACCTTTCTGAATAGAATAATAAAAACCGCCTGTGTGAGTTGATACTGCACACAGACGGCTATGTTCTATCAGAAGATGGTTTACAATGCAACACTATCTCTGCTCACCTTTTTAGGATGACCGAACAAGCACTTTTCTGTCCTGTGCGCAGCAAAACTGAGCCATTATCCTCCTGCTGGAAGAAATAGCTTGACTGCTGGAAATCAAAAGCACAAATGTATGCAGACATAGCGTTGTTCATGATAGCTTTCATTGTTTTCACCCTTTCGTTAGTAAGAATTCCGGGAGCTTTTCCCTTGTGTTGACATCATTATATCACGGCATTACGGAAATGTCAAGTAAACCTGTGGTATAGTTTTTATCGGCAAGAATTTCTATATATTATCATTGATTTTTTGCCGATAATGTGATATAATAGAACTATGGAGGTGATACCGTGAAATACAGAAGCGTAGCTGAAATGGCTGAATTATGGGGAATATCCGAGCGTACAGTCCGCAACTACTGTGCGGAAAGACGCATCGAAGGCGCTGTCCTTATCGGCAAAACATGGAAAATTCCTGCCGATGCCAAAAGACCTGAGCGCCGCAAGCTGAAACGTCCAGAGACACTGCTTGAGATCCTGAGAGAACAGAAAAGCAGTAATCAGCACGGTGGTATCTATCACAAGTTACAGATCGAGCTGACCTATAATTCCAATCATATTGAAGGAAGCAAGCTAACCCACGACCAGACGCGCTATATCTTCGAGACCAACACCTTAGGCTTTGAGAATGAAGCGGTAAACGTTGACGATGTAGTTGAGACAGTCAACCACTTCCGCTGTATCGACTATGTTATTGAGAACGCAGAAAAGCCTTTAACAGAGGCGTTTATCAAGGAGCTTCACAAGATGCTGAAAACAGGTACATCTGACAGCAGGAAGGATTGGTTTGCAGTTGGCAAGTATAAAAAGTTCGCTAATGAAGTCGGCGGCGAAATGACTGCTGCTCCCGATGAAGTGCCTGCACAAATGAAAAAGCTCATATCACAGTACAACGACTTGAAAGAGATCACGCTTGAAGATATAATCGACTTCCACTATCAGTTTGAGTCCATACATTCATTTCAGGACGGCAACGGCAGAGTTGGCAGGCTTATTATGCTGAAGGAGTGCCTGAGCCGTGATATAGTTCCGTTCATCATATCCGACGATCTGAAGATGTTCTATTACCGCGGACTCAAAAACTGGGAACAGGAACGTGGCTGGTTGACGGATACGGTACTGACTGCACAGGACCGCTTCAAGGCTTATCTTGATTATTTTCAGATCAGATATCAGGAGTGATGAAAGCATGAATAACACATTTCACTATACCTCTCCCCTCGGCGGTATCACCCTCTCCAGTGACAGTGAAACACTGACAGGCTTATGGTTCGACGGGCAGAAATACTTTCCCCATAAGCTCATATCGGAAAGCACCGAAGCAGAGCTGCCGATATTTACCGAAACCGTCAAATGGCTCGATATTTATTTCAGCGGAAAAGAGCCGGGCTTCACACCGCCTATAAGTCTGCACACAACACCGTTCCGAAAGGCAGTATATGATATACTTCTGACGATACCTTACGGACAGACTATGACCTATGGCGAGATAGCAAATATCATCGCAAATCAGCAAGGTGCTGAGCATATGTCGGCTCAGGCAGTCGGAAGTGCCGTCGGACATAATCCCGTCTCGATAATAATTCCCTGTCACAGAGTTGTCGGAGCAGACGGCAGTCTGACAGGCTATGCAGGCGGTTTGGATAAAAAGACAGCCCTTCTGAAACTTGAGAAGTACGAAATATAATGAAAAAGGCAGCCGCAATGGCTGCCTTCTTACTGTTCACGATATTTATCATCAGATTTTTATAACTACCTCTATGCCGCTGTCCACAGCCTTTCGGAATTTCTCTCCGTCAGCAGGACTTCCTACGACTGTTCCGTAGTGGATAGGTATCGCGTACTTCGGACGGATAGTGTTAGCGAGCTCCGCAGCCTGTGAAGCATCGGTAGTGTAAGTTCCTCCGGCAGGAATGAGCGCAATGTCGCACTTCAACTGCTTGTTGTCGGGAGTGATGTCCGTGTCGCCTGCGATGTAAATGCGTCCGTGGTCGGGACTGTCGATGATGTATCCCAGCCAGCCGTTGGACTTGGGGTGGAAGGGCTTGCCTATATTGTATGCAGGGACAGCCTCAAATCTGATACCGAGTACATCAAACTGCTCGTCTGCGGAGACCTGCTTAACGGTCAGACCAAGTTCCTTCGGCTCGTTTACAGTGTCCGGACAGACGATAACAGTGTCGGACTTCATCACCTTGCGGATATCATCTGGGGAGTAGTGGTCGAAGTGGCTGTGTGTGATGAGGATAATGTCGGCATCGTGCGGTGCGCAGTTGATGTTGTACGGATCGGAGTAAATGATCTTTCCTTCGTCAACGCGGATACTGCTGTGTTCGTTTATGGTTATGAAATCAAGCATGGTGAGACCTCCCTGTCGGTATTTTTCTACAATTATAGCATAGATTGGCGTGGATAGCAAGCAATTTTTTCGCTGACATTTTCAAGCCTTGTCATATCAAACTCGTCAAGTGTTTTCATTGACGGGAATTTCGCAGCTTTTATCCTGCGTTTCTGACCTGTTACCGAGCGCTCTGCAAGTTCCTGTTTCATCAGTTCTATCAGGAACTGCTCATAACCGTCATCAGCTGAAAGATGGCGGATTACCTTATCATAGTTATTGAAAGTAGGCACTCTGAGCTGCTTTGCATATAGCTTGATCGTTTCTTTCTGTACGCTGTTCATACTGCATCACCGCCTTTCAGCAGCGAATCGTATCGTTTAAGATCTGGCAGTATTATCTTTACCGATGTTTCTATCGGCGCATTATTTACTGTTTTACCGATAACGCAGGCGTACAGCGTATCATATGAATCAGCATAAGACAGGTGCTTCAATAATTCATCGCCGGTATCAATATACAGTCTCAATACCTTGACTATCTCCTTTGGGCTATCCAGCTTCATAAGAAAACCATAGAGTTCTCTGGGAACAGTTTCCTTTATCGGTGAAGCAT
>NZ_FRCT01000006.1:0-127052 GCF_900143025.1 Ruminococcus flavefaciens
AACTGAAAGTTTTAGGGAGAGAGTTTGAGAGAAGCCCCTTTTTCAAAAGGGGTTCTCTCAATAAATACTACAAAACTGCTATATGGGTATCGAGGTTATGAGGGCTTTTTCCATGTTAACCTATATTTCGTCAATATTCCCGATATGTAATCTTATGTAACAGTTTTTTTACTTGACATATATTTCCTTTTGACTTATAATGATAACAGTATTACTTTTACCCTTAAAACTATACTACAGGAGGGATATTATGATCTGTAAAAAATGCGGAAGCGAGCTTCCCGAGGACGCTCTGTTCTGTACGGAGTGCGGAGCATCGCTTAAAGAAGAAGAAAACAACGACACCAACACCGAGAAAAACGAAATGACCATAGAGAATGAAGCTGTAAACACTGAGTCTGCCCAGACAGATAACGAAGCAACTTCCATTCTCCCACACCTTGAAAAAGTAATTGCCGACAATGAGGAGACTCTCAGTCTCACACAGGAGCAGGTGCAGATGCTCAATGACGAGCCAACAGAGATACTCAGCACTACCGAAAAGATCGAGATACCTGAGCCGTCACCAATTCCCGAGCCTTCGCCAATACCGCCTGTTGAGACAAGCTTTGAAAAGCCTGCTGACTTCCCGAAGCAGGAAGCTCCTGCACCTGAGGTGAACAGCTCCGAGAGCTTCAACGACAACAGCAATACGATAAAAATACCTGTACAGCCTGAGCCTGTAAATACAGACGCTAACACAGGCGAGCACAAGTACAGCATAAATGATACGCCTCAGCCGCCTGTGAACGATGTTCCGCAGCCACAGTATCAGCCTCAGCAGCCTGCTGCCGAGCCTGTACCTGCACCAATGCCTGTGCAGGAGGAACAGCCAAAGGTTCGCAAGAAGGTGGGCGGCGGACGTATTTTCGGAGCTTCTATAGTTTCTATATTTACGGTACTGTTCCTGCTGATATGCAGCCTGCTGGTAGCTGTAAAGTTAGGTGCTAACGGCAATGTCATAAGAAAGAGAGCTGCTAAGCTTGACGGCGAGACAGTACTTTCTGCTCAGTATGACGGCAAGGAGCTTTCAAGAGCTTTCTATAACTCAATGGGATTCAGGACAGCAACAAGAGGCAACGCCGATGAGGCAGGCTTCAAGAGATATATGCTCAATACCGATTTCCGCGAGTATATGGGAAGAATTGCCGATGATTACCTCGATTTCATCATTGACGGCGAGGGCGGCGACCCTTCACTTACCTCCGAGGACTTCGTTAACGACTTCATCAAGGTGAACAAGGGAGCAGCAGTAAAGGAATTCGATTACGACTTTACGGACGAGGATTACGAGCTTATCGCTAAGAACCTCGACAAGGACGATTTCACAGACTCTCTCAACATAAGAAAGTGGAACAGAAAATCGGGCTTCAGCATAGACAAGCTCAGCTATATCTTCTCATTCATAACAATAGGCACTATCGCTGCATTAGTTCTGCTTTTCCTCATCTGGATAGCTTCAATAGTTGACAGACGCGCAAAGCACGTTACAGGCTTCTTCGGATTTATCTTCACATTTACGGGAGCTCTCCTGACTCTTGGCGGACTTGCAATACTTATCGGTTCGGCAATCGGCTTCACATTCACTCATAAGGTAGGATATTACCTTGCAGAAAATCTGCTCCTGCCGTTCACTCTGCTTATCCTTATAATAGGTGTAGCACAGCTGCTTATAGGCTTTATTTTCAGAAAGACCTATCTGGGCATAAAGAGAAGAGCAAAGAAAGCCGCTGCCGCAGCAGCAGCCGAAAACGCAGCAAATACTGCTAACTGAAAATGTCAACAGGCGGATATGACAAAGTATCCGCCTGTTTTTTGTATATATTTACATGGGAGTCAGCCATTGACAGAAACGCCTGTATATGGTAAAATATGTTTATCTTAGACTGGGGGGTATAAGATAATGACAGCGGAAAGATATTTAGTTAATATATATATAAGTAAAATAACTAATTATGCCTTGTCAAAAATTTCATACTGTAAACCAGCGTATCACGCAGGATAACTATGTCCTGTGAGATGCGCTTTTTTTATTTAAAAATAAGGAGGATATGTATTATGAAACACACATGGAAGAAAGCAGCGGTTTTCACACTGGCTCTGGCTCTTGTAGCGGGTGGATTACCTGCAAACGTAGGAGGCGGAGGACTTTTCGGAGGAACGGCGATCGTGGCGAATGCGGTAGAAACTTCAGAAACGGTCACATTCTCCGAATTGGGCTATGACAATCAGGAGACAGTGGAATCTGTCGAAGCTCAGAACTGCACGATTACTTTTTCACGAGGTACGAACAGTAATCCTCCCAAATACTATAATACCGGCAGTGCGATCCGTGTTTATGGCGGGAATACCGTGACGATCTCGTCTACAAAGGATATTTCGGAGATTCGGCTTTCTTTTGGCTTAAGCGATGGTACGAATGATATCACAGTTGATACCGGTGAGTATGATTCCGGAGAAGCAACATGGACCGGAAATGCCAAAAGCGTTGAATTTACAGTTGGCGGAACAAAAGGTCATAGAAAAATTGCGTCTGTTACTGTAGTTTATAATGAGGCAGCGACTGTTTCAAAAACCAACATTTCAACCGCAACCGTTACTTTAGCCGCAGACAATTCAGTTTCTTCTATCACTGTCGGCGAAAATAATATAACAGACCTTTCGGGCTTTGATATCACATACGGTACTGACGATTCACATACAGCAGCAACACCTCCCACTGCCGCAGGCAAGTATTATGCCTATGTTACTCCTAATAGCACAAATACAGACTATGAGGGCACGGCTAAGAGTGCACAGTTTATCGTAAACGGTACGCTTGCCGACGGCAAATACGAGCAGTACGCAACAAAAGACGGAAAAAACTATACAAGATTTGTATTTGTGAAGCCAAAATCTGAGATAGCAGGCAAGAACAAGGGCGTTTTCAGCGCAACTCTCGGCGAAACTACTAAGACCTTTGACACAACTACATATTATACAGGTGTAACCTCAAACGGTATTCACTATACCGTCGCAGACGAGGACAGCGTTATGTTCGTTGTTACAGTTTCGAGCACCGGTTCGCTTGACGGGCTTACCTGCGAGCTTGATTTTGAATAATGGAGGATAAAATAATGGAAAAATACATAGCTCCCCGAACTGGAGATGATCGAATTTGACGCAGAGGACGTTATCACGACCTCACTTACAAGCGGCGGCGATGCTTCCGATTTCGGCGGAAACGGCGATATACAATTCTAAAAGAAAATGCGGCAGGTAAAACTGCCGTCTTTTTGTTATTTATAGCACAAAAAAACAATGAAAATTTGTATTAAACGATAGTTGATACTTAATGTGAAATATGCTATAATGATTTTTGAACGAATTATTAACGGAGGAATATTATGAAAGCGGGTATCATTGACAGTCCTAACAAATTTGATTTCTGGAACTCTTCCATAGGTGAAACTATTGATTTTGTGGTCGCTGCTGATATAAGCGAGCTTTCCGAGTGCGATGTTCTGCTGGTTTCGGAGGAATACTGCGGCGGTGCTATCGGCACGGTCATGGAAAATATCCGCGCGTCCGAAAAGCTTGGCAGGATACCTGCGGCTGCTGTGACCTATGAGCGCAGCTGCGAGGATCAGGAGATACTCTTCGGGCTGGGATTTGACGATATAATACTCCTTCCTGCCTGCCCTCAGCTTTTGCAGCGCAGGGTGTTCTCTCTTGCGAAAATGGCTTCGTCTTGCAGTTCCGACAGAATGATAACCCTTGACAGCCTTATGAGAATGAAGGACGGCGACTGCGGAGCTTACTACGTATGCACAGACGATTTCGAGAATATATACAGATTTGTGCTGAGGATACTGGAGCGCACTAAAAGGAGTGCGCAGGTGCTTGTGCTCACCCTCGAGGACAGCAGGAACTGTGATGCGCTTGCTTGCAGGAGCGAGATAGGCACTCTTTCCCATGCGGTCAAGCTTTGTCTCAGACGCGGCGATATGGCGACAGTCTGCGGCGATAACCGTATGCTGGTGCTGCTCATAGGAGCTGACGACGAGGGCGGACACCTTGTTGCAAACCGTATAGTCAGCAGCTTTTACAGCGAGTGCGATGACTCAGACCTGGAGCTTACATACGATATCCGCGCAGTAAGAACGTGATATTACCTATGTGTGGAATGCTGATAGCGACGTTCCATGTGAATTATTCTTGCGCAGAATAGTTAAATTGTAAGGGCTGACGCCCACATCAGCACGTATTGGTTTTATGCAGAATAAAGGCTTCCTTGATCGGAAGCTTTTCTTATGCTGATATTATGCTTGATATTTTTGAACCGTTGCTGTATAATGTAATATAGAACCATTCTGAACGGAAGTCAGGAGGAGTGTTATGAAAAAAATAAAGATATTTGCGGTATTGTCAGCGGCAGTTCTGTCTGCTTCATTTTTAGTAGGCTGCGGCGACAATAACAGCGACAGCTACAAGAAAAGTCCTAATGCCTCGGTAGTGACGACAGAAAAGGTCGTCACTGAGCAGACTACAAAAGCTCCCGAGACTACTACAACTACCGTAAAAAAGACCAAAAAGGACAAAACTACATCTACAACGGCTGAAAAGACCGAAAATGTAACTTCAAGGAATAAAAAGAAGGATAAGTCCGACAAAAAGACCCCATCTGCCGAGACTGAGAACGCAACTATCGAAACAGAGTCCGTATTTCAGGGCGATGACGGTACATACGTTGAGTACCATTTCCGCAGTGCGAAGCTCCTGAACCAGCATTTCGAGAAGCACGGCGCAGAGTTTGACGGTGATTTTAACTACGAGACCGCAAAGGACTACGAAAAAGGCGCAAGCGACGTTATCAATAACTCCGAGGCTCTCCACAAGACCGAAGCCGAGGACGGTGACGGCGTTTACTATATCGAAGCTACAAATGAATTTGTTATCCTTTCCACAGACGGATATATAAGAACATATTTCCGTCCAAACGGCGGGATAGATTACTATAACAGACAATAATTGAAGGGAGCGGCTTGAAATGAAAAAAGCGGCCATAGCAGCTTTTTCGATAATTATGGCAGGAATGATGTTTGGGTGCTCGGGAAAGAGCTCCAAAAGCAGGAGAGCCGATGCAAAGGAAAGACCTACATCATGGTCTGTGGAGCAGCGCAGCCTTGAGGATATAACTCCCCGTGACGGCGAAACACAGGTGTTTATCAAGCGTGACGAGGAGGACGAGGATATCATATACCTGATACAGGGTACTCTCAGTCCCGACCCCGTAAACAATGAAGAGGACGCTCTTGACGTTATAGCTTCATATTCCGAGGTCATGGGCTTTGATGATGTATATTCCGAGCTCCGTTTGCGCGACACTTTGACATATGACCGTGAGATAGACTATATTTTTGACCAGTATTGCGATAATATGAGGGCAGGCAAGGTAGAGCTTACTGTAAACATTTTAAACGGCAATAAGGCAGAGGTGCTCAAAAACGATTATATGGATCTCTGGGGCTTCAGCACAAAGCCGAAGGTAAGCGAGGCAGAGGCAATAAAGTGCGCAGAGGCAAAATACACTGTCAAAAAGGGCACAAAGGCTGAGCTTAAAATATTTGAGGGACCAAAGCTTGTTTGGGAAGTTCCCGTTGCTCATACCTATGTTACCGATGTTTATGTAGACGCAAATAACGGCGACATCGTGCATGAATGTGAGATAGTATACTGATATATAAAGAAAAAGGGGATACATTCCTTGCGGAACATATCCCTTTTGCTTTGTTATTGGTTTTTATCTTACTTAACAATA
Organism: Ruminococcus flavefaciens; assembly: GCF_900143025.1. Lineage (GTDB taxonomy): Bacteria > Bacillota > Clostridia > Oscillospirales > Ruminococcaceae > Ruminococcus > Ruminococcus flavefaciens_I. The sequence goes on from NZ_FRCT01000006.1 coordinate 5,840, forward strand.
AACTTGTCGATCTCTTTAAGGAACTTGTCAGCATCATCTGTGTGCGCATTAAGCTGGATTGGCTTTGAGAGGTCGAGGCTGAAGATACCCATGATAGACTTAGCGTCTATAGCGTATCTACCGGAAACGAGGTCAATATCGAAATCATACTTCATAACGATATTAACGAATTCCTTTACGTCGTTGATTGCCTGAAGATTAACAGTTGTTTTAGTCATACTATACCTCCTGTTTTCAGATGTCTGGGTTTGTGATTTTTTCTTGTTTATTTCTTTTTCTGCGGCTTTTCCCTTCCGCAAATATATAATAGCACTAAAAAACGGCGGTGTCAAGCCATTTTCTGAATTTTCGTCATAATGGTGCAATAGATTGACACGGAAATAGCAATTTTTATTGATAGCAGATAACTATTAACAGTGCATAAAAACGCAAAGTAATAATTGTGCAAACTATACACACAGCAGAATGTGCGTTTTTTATTAACTATGGGTGAGATATGTATAAAGTATATTTTATAACTTTTGGCTGCAAGGTCAATCACTACGAGACCGAATGTATGAAGTCGCTTTTTCGTGAAGCTGACTTTGAAATAATTGAAGCTCCCGATAATGCAGACGCAGTTGTTATAAACTCCTGTACTGTCACTTCATCGGGTGACAGTCGTGCGCTGACAGCTCTGAGAAAGACAAGGGCTGCACTTCCCGATGCGGTCATAGCTCTTACGGGCTGCTATCCGCAGGCAAACAGGGAGGAAGCCGAGAAGCTCTCCGAGGCGGATATAATCGCAGGAACTAAGTTCCGAAGCCATATTGTGGGCATGGTGAAAAGCTGTCTCGAAACGCGCTCACATATTGTAAATATAGAGGATTACGGCTCGGACGATGTGTTCGAGCCCCTTAAATGCACTCGTTTCGACAATAATACAAGGGCTTTCGTGAAGATACAGGACGGCTGCAACCAGTTCTGCTCATACTGTATGATACCATACGCGAGGGGGCGCTGCCGCTCAAAATCTCCCGATATACTGCGTGATGAAGTGAGAGCTATTGCGGAAAGCGGCAAGAAGGAGATAGTCCTTTCGGGTATAAACCTTGCCTTTTACGGTAGGGAATGGGGACTTGACCTTGCTGATGCGGCGGAGATATGCGCTGCCGAAAAGGGCATAGAGCGCATAAGACTGGGCTCTTTGGAGCCTGAGATGATGTCGGAGGAGCTGCTCCTGCGCCTGAAGGCTCTGCCCCAGTTCTGTCCGCAGTTCCATTTGTCACTGCAAAGCGGCTGCGAGAGGACTCTCAAAGCCATGAACCGCAAGTATACTGCCGCGGAGTACCTTGCTCTTACTGAGCGTATCCGCAGTATTTTCCCCGACTGCTCCTTTACCACGGACGTAATGGTGGGATTTCCGCAGGAGACGGACCAAGACCACACAGAGTCGGTGGAGTTCATACGGAAAATAGGCTTTGCAAAGGTACACGTATTCCGTTATTCGCGGAGAAAGGGCACAAGAGCTGACAAAATGAGCGGACAGGTGCCCGAAAGCGTCAAGACTTTGCGCTGGCAGGAAATGACTGCCGCAGCCGAGGAAACGAGGGAAAAATATCTCAGCTCACTGGTAGGCAAAACAGTGCCTGTGCTGTTCGAGCGTGAAAATTCTACAGAATTTCACCGCGGATATGCACCTGATTATACACAAATAAAGATTTCTCGAAAAAATCCCGAAAAAAGTTTGCGTAATCAGATAATTAGTGTTATAATAGAAGAGTATGGTCACGACTGCTGCATTGGCAGTCCCATTGATGAACTTTAAATAAAATTCGGAATGCGGAATTAGGAATTAGGAATTGATGTATCGCCTTACGGCGATGAATTAAAAAAGATTAATTCCGAATTCCGAATTCCGAATTCCTAATTAAAATTGAAGGGAGACTGAATTATGTCCGTATTCAGAATTTACGTTGAAAAAAAGCCTGAATTTGCAGTTGAAGCTCAGTCTGTGCTCAGCGATATCAAGACCGCGCTCAGACTCAACATTTCAGGTGTGCGTATCCTTAACAGATACGATGCAGATAAGCTCAGTGAGGAGGATTTCAAGGCAGCTATAAGCACTGTTTTCTCAGAGCCTGCCGTTGACGTTGTATATGACGAGCTTCCTCAGATATCGGAGACAGACCGTATTTTTGCTGTTGAGTACCTCCCCGGACAGTTCGACCAGAGAGCCGACAGCTGTGAGCAGTGTATCCAGATACTTCGTCAGGGTGAGCGCTGCCGCGTAAGAAATGCGCGTATATACATTATTTCGGGTATCATCAGCGATGATGATTTCGCAAAGCTCAAGTCCTACATCATCAACCCTGTTGAGAGCCGCGAGGCTTCACTTGAAACAGTAAAGACTCTCGATACAAATTATGATATCCCTACAACAGTTGAGGAGCTTGAAGGTTTCATCAACCTCAATGCACTGGGACTTCATGCATTTGTTGACAAGTTCGGTCTTGCTATGGACTATGATGATATCAAGTTCTGTCAGGACTATTTCCGCAACGAGGAAAAGCGTAATCCTACTATCACAGAGATACGTATGATAGATACTTACTGGTCTGACCACTGCCGTCATACCACTTTCCTCACAAACGTTGAGAACGTAAAGATAAATACTCCTTATATAAAAGATACATATGATATGTATATCAATGTACGTGAAGAGCTGGGCAGAACGGACAAGCCCATTACTCTCATGGACCTCGGTACTCTTGCAGCAAAGAAGCTGAAGGCTGACGGAAAGCTTCCTGACCTTGACGAGAGCGAGGAGATAAATGCCTGCTCTGTAAAGATAAAGGTTGACATAGACGGCGAGCTCGAGGACTGGATACTCATGTTCAAGAACGAGACTCACAACCACCCTACTGAAATAGAGCCTTTCGGCGGCGCAGCTACCTGCCTCGGCGGTGCTATTCGTGATCCGCTTTCGGGACGTTCATATGTATATCAGGCTATGCGTGTAACAGGTGCAGCAAATCCGCTGGTACCTGTTGAAGATACTATCGCAGGCAAGCTCCCACAGAGAAAGATAACTCTCGGAGCTGCAAACGGCTACAGCTCATACGGCAACCAGATAGGTCTTGCTACAGGTCATGTTGCTGAGGTTTACCACCCCGGCTATGTTGCAAAGCGTATGGAGATAGGTGCTGTTCTCGGTGCTGCTCCTGCTGAGAATATCCGCAGAGAAAGACCTGTTCCGGGAGATATCGTTATCCTTCTCGGCGGCAAGACGGGACGCGACGGCTGCGGCGGTGCAACAGGTTCATCAAAGTCTCATACACTGGAGTCTCTCGAACACTGCGGTGCAGAGGTACAGAAGGGTAATCCGCCCGAGGAGAGAAAGCTCCAGAGACTGTTCCGCAATCCTGAGGTAACAAAGATGATTAAGCGCTGCAACGACTTCGGTGCAGGCGGCGTTTCAGTTGCTATCGGCGAGCTCACAGACGGTCTGGTTATCAACCTCAATGCAGTACCTAAGAAGTACGACGGTCTTGACGGTACTGAGATAGCTATTTCCGAGTCACAGGAGAGAATGGCTGTTGTCATCGCTCCCGAGGATAAGGAGAAGTTCATGGAGGAGGCTGCAAAGGAAAACCTCGAAGCTACTTTCGTTGCTGATGTTGTTGAAGAACCAAGACTCAAAATGGTTTGGAACGGCAATACTATCGTTGACCTTTCACGCGAGTTCCTCAATTCCAACGGTGCTCCTAAGTTCACAGATATCGAGGTAGAAGCTCCTCTCCCGCGTGCTGAGGAGGAAGTTGCAGACAAGGCTGAGTCATGGACACAGCTCATGTCTAACCTCAATGTATGTTCACAGAAGGGCCTTATCGAGAAGTTCGACTCTACTATCGGTGCAGGCACAGTCCTCATGCCTTTCGGCGGTGTATATCAGATGTCACCTTCACAGGCTATGGCTGCCAAGATACCTGTACTCAAGGGTGAAACAAATACCTGCTCACTCATGGGCTGGGGCTATAACCCTGATATATCCGAAAAATCGCCTTATCACGGCGCAATGCTTGCTGTTATCGAGTCTATCGCAAAGGTAGTTGCAGCTGGCGGTACATATAAGAAGTGCTGGCTCACATTCCAGGAATACTTCGAGAGAACACAGAACGACCCTCTCCGCTGGGGCAAGCCTATGGCTGCTCTTCTCGGTGCTTTCAAGGCACAGCTGGAGCTGGAGTGCGGTTCTATCGGCGGTAAGGACTCTATGTCAGGTACATTCGAGAATATTGACGTACCTCCTACACTTGTTTCCTTCGCTGTATCTACTGCTATGGCAGACAAGATAGTATCAACAGAATTCAAGGGCGCAGGAAATACAGTAATTTCCATAGTTCCCGAATATGACGAGAACGGTCTTCCTAAGTTCGACAGCATCAAGGCTTGCTTCGACAAGGTAGAAAAGATAATTGCCGACGACCGTGCAAACGCTGTATGGACAAACGGCTACGGCGGATTTGCAGAGGGTATCGCTAAGATGTGCTTCGGTAACAAGATAGGCTTTGAGTTTACATCACATCTCAGCAGCAATGAGCTCTTCAAGCCATGCTACGGCGCATTCATCATCGAGCTCAAGGGCGATGCAAAGGCTGACGAGAACGTTATCGGTAAGACTATCTCCGATTACAAGATAATCTGCCGCGATTATACACTCAGTCTCGACAACCTCCAGAGAATTTGGGAGGCTAAGCTGGAGCCTGTATTCCCATGCCGCATAAAGACTACAGATACAACTCCTCAGACCTATTCTTCACCTAACCGCATACAGCTTTCAGCTTCTACAAAGATAGCTAAGCCGAGAGTTCTTATCCCTGTATTCCCGGGTACTAACTGCGAATACGATACTGCAAGAGCTTTCGAGAAGGCAGGTGCAAAGCCTGAGGTAGTAGTTATACGCAACCTTTCCGCAGGCGATATCGAGGAGAGCGTAAGATACTTCGAGAACGCTGTAAGACGTTCTGAGATAATTATGATACCGGGCGGATTCAGCGGCGGTGACGAGCCTGAGGGAAGCGGTAAGTTCATTACTGCATTCTTCCGCAATCCTAAGATAAAGGACGCTGTTCACGACCTCTTAAAGAACCGTGACGGACTTATGCTGGGTATCTGCAACGGCTTCCAGGCACTTATCAAGCTGGGACTTGTTCCTTACGGCGAGATAATCGACATGGCTGACGATGCACCTACACTTACATTCAATACTATCAACCGCCACCAGTCCATGATGGTAAATACACGTATCGCTTCAAACAAGAGCCCGTGGCTCTATGGCTGTGAGGTAGGCGATATACACACAGTTGCTATCTCACACGGCGAGGGACGCTTCGTAGCTCCTGCAAGCCTTATCCAGCAGCTTGCAAAGAACGGTCAGATAGCTACACAGTACGTTGACCTTGACGGCAATCCTACAATGGATATCCGCTACAATCCGAACACTTCTATCGAGGCTATCGAGGGTATCACTTCACCCGATGGACGAGTATTCGGTAAAATGGGTCACTCGGAGCGTAAGGGCAGCTATATCTGCAAGAACGTTCAGGGCGAAAAGGATCAGAAAATCTTCGAGAGCGGTGTTAAATACTTCACATGATAAAAAAGCAGGCTTTTAGCCTGCTTTTTTGCCCTTAGCCCCTACCACTACTCACTAACCACTGTGCTGCCCTATTGACAAATGATATAAAGTGTGGTATTATTATAAAAATTTTATATTGGAGGTTTAACATGAAAATCAAAAAATTAACAGCATTGGTTATGGCGTTTACTGTTTCTTGTGGGGTAATAGAGACAGTAAATAACTATTCTCCCGTAAGCTTTACGGCTTCGGCAGAGGAACAGAATACTGCAACAGCGGTCTTTGACAGCAAAACGAGTACTCTTACTTTAAGCGGAAATGTTGTCAAGGCTGACGTACTGAAGTATCTGGAATCAGGTGTAAAGTCTGTAGTTGCCGAGGAGGGAACAGTTCTCCCTGAGAACTGCTCAGAAATGTTCCGACGCTTTCAGAGTGCTGAAACAATTGACCTCAGCAAAGCTGATACAAGCAAGGTAACTAATATGAGCGGAATGTTCAGCGAATGTATTGCTCTGAAAACTCTTGATGTGTCTGGATTTGATACTTCAAATGTTACTGATATGAGCTCTATGTTCAGTGAATGTTTAGTGCTTGAGAGCCTTGATGTATCCAGATTCAATACCTCAAAGGTAACTGATATGAGCACTATGTTCCTTGCGTGCAGAGCTCTGAAAACTATTGATGTTTCGGGCTTTGATACATCTGCTGTAAAGGATATGCAGGGAATGTTCGATGATTGTATGGAGCTTGCTTCTCTTGATCTGAGTAAATTCAATACTTCTAACGTAACAAATATGAGAAGTATGTTTTATGGCTGCAGGAGCCTGATTTCTCTTGATCTGTCTGCTTTTGATACATCAAATGCGGAGAATATGTGCGGAATGTTCGGCTACTGTGACAAACTTGAGTTCCTTAAGGTGTCCTCTTTTAATACGTCAAAGGTCAATGATATGGAAGGAATGTTCTATCAATGCAACTGCCTTAAAGCTCTTGACCTGCACTCTTTCGATACATCAAAGGTCAAGGGTATGAAATCGATGTTCAGCGAATGTACAAAGCTTTCAGAGCTTGATCTGTCTGCTTTTGATACGGCTAATGTGGAAGATATGACAAATATGTTCTGGGAATGTGATGCCCTGACAAACCTTGACCTGTCGGGCTTCGATACTTCCGGCGTAAAAAGTATGCGCAGAATGTTCGGTGAGAGCAATAGCCTTAAAAATCTTGATATTTCAGGTTTCAGCATTAAAAAGGACTGCGAAGTAGGAGCTATGTTCACAGGCTGTGCAAGTCTGGAAACAGTTTATGTCGGTGACGGCTGGAAAATTGAAAATATAGCAGATAAGGTCTCAATGTTTGACGGCTGTATCAGCATTGTCGGCGGCAACGGAACAGTATATGACGAAAACAAGCTTTCAAGCGATTATGCGCACATAGATGCTCCCGATGCTCCCGGATATTTTACCTCGGCAGAAGCTTCTCCCAGAAAAACAGCCGTTTACGATGAGGAAACAGGTACTCTTACTCTGAGAGGCAACGTAAATAAGAACGCTGTTAAAAGGTACAGAGATGCTGTAACGGTAATTGCAGAGGAGGGAGCTGTTCTTCCCGAGGATTGCTCATTCCTTTTCAATAATTTTTCGCGGGCAACGACTATCGACCTCACCAAAGCAGATACGAGCAAGATCATGGATATGGAGGCTATGTTCATGGGTTGCAGAAGCCTGAGGTCTATTGATCTTTCAAAATTCATTGTTCCAAATGCGAGCTGTATGAAGCAGATGTTTTATGAATGTGAAAAACTTGAGTCTATTGAACTGTCAGGTATTGATACATCTGATGTGAAGCTGATGACTTTCATGTTTGCAGGGTGCAGTAGTCTGGAAACTGTTGATATTTCGGGCTTTAATACCGTAAATGTTTACAGCTTCAGCAGAATGTTCTATAAATGCTCAAATCTGAAAACCGTATACGTTGGCGAAAAGTGGATAACTGATGGCGCAAAGGCAGATGATGACGGTTTGTTTGAGAAGTGTGAGCATCTTGTAGGCGGAAACGGTACAAAATACGATGCTGACAAAATCTCTATAGATTATGCCCGTGTAGATGTACCTGATGCTCCGGGATATTTTTCCGTACATGAAGGTGCTTCCTATGAAACACCTGCGGAGCTTAAAAGCACCCGAGTTACAGAGGGAAAGCTTACTTACAGAGTGTTTGCAGACCATGCAGAGGTTCTGGAATGTGATAAAAAAGCAGAAGGCGAGGTAGTCATTGCAGATAAGATAAATGGCGTACCTGTTACGAAAATAGCTCCTGCTGCGTTTGGCAGCTGCTTTAATGTTAAGTCTGTTGTTATGGCTGATACAGTTAAAGTAATAGGCGATGCTGCATTTATAGGCAGTTCTCTCGATAGCATCAAGCTTTCAGACAGCCTTGAGGTCATTGGTGATTCTGCATTTGTCGGCTGTAAATTAACGGGTATAGAATTCCCCGATACACTGAAAAGCATCGGTGCAGAGGCTTTTACATACTGTCCACTGAAGAAAGAGGTAGTTATCCCTGCTTCTGTTGAACAGATAAAGACATACGCTTTTGCAAAAAGCGGCATAAGTAATATAACTGTCTTAAATCCCGATTGTGAGATATCTAATGTTAAGGATACAATTGGCGATGTAAGATATATCAAAGGTCACAAGGGCTCGACAGCTCAGGCTTATGCAGACAGATACGATATCAAATTTATTGATATCGATGAAAAGCTCCCTGTATGGGGCGATGCGAACTGGGACGGTGGAGTTGATATGGCAGATATCGTACTCATAATGCAGAGCCTTGCAAACCCGAACAAATACGGTCTCGAAGGAACAGACGAGCATCATATAACCGTTGAGGGACAGACCTATGCTGATGTAAGCAGAGGTTCGCAGAATGAAGCCAACGGAATAACAGGTGAGGACGCATTGCTTATCCAGAGGTATCTCCTCGGCGAAATATCTTCAATAGTTCCCAAAATGCCATAAAAGCATATTTCATATCGGCACGGTTTTTACTGTGCCGATTTTTTATGCCCTTCTATAAAGGGGCTGAAAAATGACAAAAATCAACGGAAAACCATTGATTATTGAAAAAAATTTTTGAAAATCGGCTTAACATACAAAATTCTGCGAATACTATTGTTGATTATCACGGATTTCTGCTGGCTGTGCAATGTTCATATTTTTGTGTTGACTAATAACGTAAATTAGTATATAATAATAGGTAGATAATTCGTAATGCTTAATGCGTATTGCTTGGTTGAGGTATCGCATTGCGGCGATGGATTTAAATAGTCGTTTTTGATCAATTACGAATTACGCATTAATTATGAAAAGGAGATATGCTATGAACAATATTCTATTTGCCGCATCAGAGTGCGTTCCTTTTATAAAAACAGGCGGTCTTGCTGACGTTGTGGGAGCACTTCCGCAGTATATCGACAAAAATCAGTTCGATGTAAGAGTTATCATGCCATATTATACCTGTATACCCGATAAGTACAGGAATGAATTCAAATATGTTCACCACTTCTACATGGATTACGGTATGAGAAGTGAGGGCGTTCATGTCGGTATAATGGAGTATGAGTATAACGGCATCAAATATTATTTCGTTGATAATGAGTATTACTTCAAGTGCGATACTCCGTATTCTCCTGATCTGAAATGGGATATCGAGAGGTTTACCTTCTTCTGCAAGGCTGTACTGGCTATCCTGCCTGTTATAGGCTTCCGTCCCGATATTATCCATTGTCATGACTGGCAGGCATCGCTTATCCCTGTGTTCCTCCATTCTGCCTTTGCCACAAATCCGTTTTTCAGCTCAACAAAGACCATAATGACCATTCACAACCTGAAATTCCAGGGTGTATGGGATATTGATACATTCAAATACAATACGGCTCTGCCCGATTATATGTTTACCTCGGATAAGCTGGAGTTCCACAAGGACGCAAATATGCTCAAGGGCGGTCTTGTGTATTCGGACTATATCACCACAGTTTCCGAGACCTATGCTCAGGAGATAAAGTACCCGTTCTACGGCGAACAGCTTGACGGACTTCTCCGTGCAAGGTCTGCTTCACTGAGAGGTATACTCAACGGCATCGACTATAAGGTGTTCGACCCTGCAAACGATGACAAGATACCTGTAAAGTTCACTCACAAGAATTTCAAGACCAAGAAGGTTGAGAACAAGGAGAAATTGCAGGCTGAGCTTGGACTTCCCGTTGACAAGAGCAAGTATATGATAGGCATAATCTCCCGTCTTACCGACCAGAAGGGACTTGACCTGGTTAATTATGCTATGGAGCGTATCTGCGATGAGAACACACAGTTCGTCATCATCGGTACAGGCGACCCGAGATATGAGAATATGTTCAGACATTATCAGTGGAAGTACCCCGAGAGAGTTTCGGCTAATATCCTCTATGATGATACTCTGGCACATAAGCTCTATGCGGCAGCTGATGCTATACTCATGCCATCGCTGTTCGAGCCATGCGGACTTACTCAGCTTATCGCGCTGAGATATGGTACTCTGCCTATAGTTCGCGAAACAGGCGGACTCAAAGACACTGTACAGCCCTACAACGAGTTTGACGGAACAGGAAACGGCTTCTCGTTTGCAAACTACAACGGCGACGAGATGCTGGCTACTATAAATTACTCAAAGCACATATTCTTCAACCACCGCAAGCAGTGGGACAATATGGTGCAGAGAGCAATGGAGCAGGACTTCTCATGGAACAGCTCCGCTCGTCAGTATGAGGGTATGTATAACTGGATGATAAATTGGTAATAAGACAATAATATAGTGGAGTGAGGGCGGATATGTTCCGCCCTTGCTGATTAATTAGCCGTTAGCCTTTAGGGGCGGATAGCATTCGCTCGAAAGTTGAGAGTTAAGAGTTAAGGTGTCTGCCTGCGCAGACGGATTAAAATGCGGGGTACGGCGTCTTTGACGTTGCCACTACAAACTAATTACCAACTGTTTTACGGAATGCCGAGGGCGGCGTTCCCTACAAAACAACTACTAACAACTGGCGGGACGTCGAGGATGCCGTCCCCTACAAAAATCAAAAGGATAAGATACAATGTTAAAAGGTGCAATATTCGATATGGACGGTCTTATGATAGACACCGAAAAGCTCTATCTGAAATTCTGGATACTGGCGGCAAAGGACTACGGCTACGACATGAAGCCCGAGCACGTTTACGCTATCCGCAGTATGGCGAGAAAATTTTCCATACCCAAGATAAAGAGCTTTCTGGGCGAGGACTGTCCAACAGAGGAGATACGTGCTCACAGAACAGTGCTTATGAACGAGTACATAAAGGAGAACGGTCTGGAAGTAAAGAAGGGACTGTTCACACTGCTGGACTATCTCCGTGACCGCGGTATAAAAATGGCTGTAGCTACAGCAACTCCCAGCAACAGGACTAACGAATATCTGCGTACTATCGGTGCTTATGATTATTTTTCGGCTATGGTCTGCGGTGATATGATAACTAACGGCAAGCCTGCTCCCGATATATACCTTACGGCAGCTAAGGAGCTTGGACTCCCACCGCAGGAGTGTGCTGCCTTCGAGGACTCGCCCAACGGCATCACAGCGGCTCATGCGGCAGGCTGTCACGCAATAATGATACCCGATATGACTCAGCCCGATGAGGAGATAAAGCCGCTGCTTTCGGCAGTATATGACAGTCTCGATATGGCGGTGGAGTATTTTGAGAGGAGCATGGACTAATGAGCGTTTCGGAGATATTTGAGATACCAAAGTTCTATTACTTTGAGAGCGGCAATGATTTTTCGGGAAGCAAGGGCGATTTTGCCTATAAGATATGCAACGGCGAGAAGCTGAAGTGCATGACGTGGCACGGCAGACTATGCTCCATGAAGGCTGAGATAGAGCATGAGGCGGAGTTCGAGCGCACACAGGAAGGCTTCGATGAGATGATAAAATGGCTGGAGGAGCAGTATAGTTAGTAGTGATTAGTGAGTAGAAAGTAGTAGGGGCAGAGTGAGAGCCGTTAGCCATTAGCCTTTAAGGGCGAGTTTTGCTCGCCCACGGGCTCCCGAGACTAAATAGAAGCGGCTTGCGGGCGAACACTGTTCGCCCCTACAATCTTAGTTCTACTTACTACTTTCTATTCACTAACTTATAGGCGGTGAAATATCGGATAATGGGAAAAAGAGAATGTGCCGATGCGGAGTCGGCGGCGAAGCATCTGAATGAGCTTTTATCAGGTACAGATATACTGAAAGAGATATGCACCATTAGGAAAGGGCAGCATATAGCCACAGTAAATAAGCAGATAGAGGCTCACACTTTCAAATCTGTGAGTGACAACAACAGACTCCAGACAGGACAGCTCTGGCTGCTTACGGGCAGAAACGGAGATTCGATAAAAGCTCTGAACGCAGGGCAGAGCCTTGATATACGCTCCGAGATAGAGTATGATGTGGGAGTTATGTACGGAATAATAAGCGGTAAAAATGTAAAGTGTCCTTACAGAAAGCTCAGGGAGTCATATGAGGAGCTCACCTTCTATGAGGTGGATACAGACTGCTATCTTGAAAGAGTATTTGGCAGTATAGGCGAGTGTGACGGCATTGTGAGGATAATGTATGAAATGTCAAGAGAATACATGGCAGAAGCCTTGATCGCATATAAAACAGGAGCAGAATACTGGGATTTCAACAGGTCGGGCATGGACAAGAGGTCATATTACCGTATACTGGATATGCCTGATATACTGAAAAAGTAAAAATAGCCAATCGTAAGGCGTTTTTTTTCGGCTTTACACAAAGATATTTCTATTGACAAATCATCATGGCGGGATTATAATTATATTGAGTAAATGTATCTGCTCAACATATTACTTTTTATGGAGGAATTATGGACATTATAATTGTTGGCTGCGGCAAGGTTGGAAGTGCCCTTGCGCAAGTCCTCAGCGATGAACACAATGTTACTATTATAGATAAGAAAGAAACTCTTGTAGAAACTGCAATAAACGATTTCGATGTAATGGGAATATGCGGCAACTGCCTTCAGACCAATATTCTTGAAGAGGCTAATGTTGACAAAGCCAATATCTTTATTGCCGTAACTACTTCCGATGAAGTAAATGTACTGTCATGTCTTATTGCAAAGAAAATGGGTGCCCGTCACTGTATTGCCCGTGTGCGCAGCCCCGAATTCGACAAGCAGCTTGTATTCATGCGTGAGGAGCTTGGCATCAGCATGATGGTAAACCCCGATTATAATGCAGCTAACGAAATAGCTAAGGTGCTCAGATACCCCGAGGCTATAAATATAGAGTCTTTCGCAAAGGGCAGAGTCGACCTTGCGGAAATACGCATCACCAGCGGAAGCATACTTGACGGCGTTGCCCTCAGTCAGCTTTCGAGAAGAATGAGGCTCGATGTGCTTATCTGCGCTGTACAGCGCGGCGATGAGCTCACTATACCTAACGGAAACTACGTGTTGCGTGCAGGCGACAAGATACACATGACGGCTTCACATAGCAATATGGTCAAGTTCTTCAAGAGCATAAGTGCGGCTTACCGTGAAAAGCGCGTAAAATCGGCTGTACTCATAGGCGGCGGAAGAGTTGCTTATCATCTTGCACAGCAGCTCATCGAAATGGGCGTTAAGGTCAAGATAATCGAGATAGACCGCGAACGCTGTCTGGAGCTTTCCGACAGGCTCAACAAGGTGGATATCTCCTGTGCTGACGGTACAGACCACGATATCCTCGAGGAGGAGCGTGTTTACGACGCAGATGCTGTCGTTACCCTTACGGGCATAGACGAGGAGAATATCCTTCTCTCGCTCCTTGCAAAAAACAACGGCGTTGAAAAGGTGGTAACGAAGGTAAACAGAATGTCTCTTATGCAGCTTTCCGATACCCTCGACCTTGACAGTATCATCTCACCAAAGACTATAACCGTAAACCAGATACTTCAGTATGTCCGTGCAAAGCAGAATTCACTCGGCAACAGTGTTACCACACTGTACAGACTGGTGAATGACCGCCTTGAAGCTATCGAGTTCGTTGTGCGTGACAAGAAGGAATATGTGGACGTTCCGCTGAAAAAGCTGAAGCTCCGCAGCGGTATACTTATCGCAAGTATCGTAAGAGGAAACGAGCTTATTATCCCTAAGGGCGATGACTGTCTGAAGGTAAACGACAGTGTTGTTGTCGTTACCACAACAAAGGGTATGCACGACCTCAGCAATATTTTTGACTAAGGAGTGCGCCTGGCTTTATTATGAATTACAGAATGATATCTTACATTATGGGACAGATACTCAAGGTCGTGGGACTTTGTATGCTTCTGCCCATAGTAGTAGGTTTTATTTACGATGAGGACCATGTTGTTGCCTCATTCGGAATACCCTTTCTGATAACTATGGCTGTAGCTATCGGATTTACGATAAAAAAGCCGAAAAACAATTCGGTATACTCTATGGAGGGCTTTGTGAGCGTTGCGGCATCGTGGATAATGATGTCCTGCATAGGAGCTCTTCCCTTCATTATCTCGGGAGAGATAGACGATTACCCCAGTGCGCTGTTTGAGACCGTATCGGGCTTTACTACCACGGGTGCAACTATCCTCGATGATGTAGAGGCAATGTCAAAGTCGTGTCTTTTCTGGCGAGCCTTTACTCACTGGCTGGGCGGTATGGGCGTACTGATGTTCGTTATCGCCATTATGTCCAGCAACGATTCCCGTACCATGCATATGATGCGTGCAGAGTGCGCAGGTCCTAAGGTTGGACGACTTGTTTCAAAGTCGCGTTTTTCCGCACGTATACTTTACGGAATATACATAACTCTTACGGTATCTGAGGCGGTTCTGCTGCTTTGCGGCGGTATGCCGCTGTATGATGCCATTATCCACGCCTGCTCGTCGGCAGGTACAGGCGGCTTCTCCATATGGGGAGACAGCATCGGTCACTATGACAGCGTTTATATCGAAATGGTAGTTGCAACATTTATTATCCTTTTCGGTGTAAACTTCAACCTTTATTTCTATCTTATCATCAAGAAGTATTCTCTTGCCTTCAAAAACGAGGAGGTAAGGACTTATTTCGGCGTTATAATCGCAGCTACGGCTATTATAGCGATCAACGTCCACAAGCTCTATGACGGTGTGGGCGATACTCTGAGACATACCTTCTTTATGGTAGCCTCTACCATAACCTCGGCAGGCTTTTCGACTACGGATACTGCCAAATGGCCTGTATTCTCGCAGACGCTGCTGCTGATGCTCATGTTCGTGGGCTCCTGTGCAGGTTCTACGGGCGGCGGTATGAAGGTATCGAGAATAATGATACTCATAAAGACAGGTATCAAGGAGCTGAAATATATCACAAATCCCCGTGCCGTATCCTCTGTAAAAATGGACGGCAAGCCCGTTGAAAAGGACGTTGTGCGCGGTGTCAGCAATTACCTGATACTTTTTCTTATGCTTATGTGCATATCCGTACTTCTGGTAACTCTTAACGGCTTTTCTATTGAGGAGTCGGCTTCGGCAGTTATCACTTGTATGAATAATATCGGCTTCGGTGTGGGACGTTTCGGTCCTGCGGGAAATCTCAGCGGACTCAATGCATTTTCAAAGGTAGTTCTATGCTTTGATATGCTTCTTGGCAGACTTGAGATATATCCGCTCATTATGCTGTTCGTACCGAGAAGAAGATAAGCTTTTAAGCCTGCATATGCGTGGGGTGCTGTGCAGGTCTGAAATATAATATTAAAATGGGAGGAATAAAACATGAAGAAGGTCGTAGCGGCTGTTGTGTCGGCAGCGGTATGTTTATCGTCTATGGCAGCATTTCCCGCATTGGCGGCAGGAGTACAGCTTGAAAGCCTTGTTATCGAGGATAATGTGGGCGAATCTGGCAAGTGCGGAACAGATGCATACTGGGAGCTTGAAGGCGGAAAGCTTTCTATCACAGGCTCCGGAGCAATGGCGAGATGGACATCAGGTTCAAAGGTACCGTGGGCGCCTCTGGCATCACAGATCAATTCTGTTGAGATCGGAAAGGGCATCACAACTATCGGTCAGTATGCTTTTATCGGCTTCTCGAATCTGAGGACCGTAAGCTTCCCTGATACCTTAACGGATATCGGCATGGGGGCGTTTAATTCATGCACATCGCTTAACTCTGTGGATATCCCTGCAAGCGTTACAGTTATAAGCCGTGATGCGTTCAAGAACTGTTCTTCACTCAGTTCTGTGACTATCCGAAACAGGACTTGTAAGATAGTAGGCACAGGCGAGACTATCTGCAATTCTGTCTCAAACGATAAGGGCGTTTTCAATGGAACTATCATAGGTACTGACAATTCATGGGCGCAGTCCTTTGCGGAGTCAAATGGATATAATTTCAAGCTCCTCGGGGATCAGCCTGTACAGACTACGACCACTTCAAAAACAACGACAACTACTACAACAACCACAACCACTACAACAACTACTACCACAAAAGCAACCACAACAACAGCTAAACCAACTACTACCTCTACTGTTTCTACAACTGTTCCGGTAACGACTACAACACCCGGTCCTCACACTGAAGATTATATTTTAGGAGATGTGAACGGAGACAAGCTTATTGATTCTGTTGATGCAAGCAAGGTGCTTGCGGAATATGCTGCCGTATCATCAGGCAAGGAGCCTAAGTTCAGCGCATTGCAGCTGAAGGCTGCCGATGTTGACCTCAGCGGCAAGGCAGATTCTGTAGACGCTTCAAAGATACTGGCATACTATGCTTATTCATCTTCTGAAACAGGAAACGTAAAATCATTATCGGAATTCTTAAAGAAATAAGACAAACGCATAGATAGGGAGTGCATAGGGGAAATCAAAATAACACCCTTCGGAGGGGCGAAGGGTGCTTGAGAATGGAGAAATATGCATGAAAAAAATTGCAGCCGCTGCTATTGCGGCGATAATGAGCGTTTCATCAGCTTTCTGCTGCCCTCTGACAGTGTCTGAGGCAGCTGTTTCTCAGCTAATATCGCTTGAGGACAATAATGTCAATGAATCGGGTAAATGCGGAAATACTGCTTACTGGGAACTGAATGGCGGCAAGCTTACTATCACAGGCTCGGGAAAGCTCGTAAACTGGATGTCGTCCGATAAAGTCCCGTGGGCACCTTACAGGAGCCGTATCTCATCTGCTGAGATAGCAAGCGGGATAACCACCATAGGTTCATATGCGTTTATGAACTGTAACAGCCTTTCATCGGTGACTATCCCGAATACAGTTACCGATATAGGACTGGGCGCATTCAACACCTGTACGTCACTGGGCTCTGTTGAGGTGCCTGCAAGCGTTAACGTTATCGGCAGAGATGCCTTTAAATCCTGCTCATCGCTCAGAAGTATCACTATATACAATAAGAGCTGTAAGATAGCAGGTTCTTCCGAGACAATATGCAACAGCTCGTCGGGCAACGGCGGTTCATTCAACGGAGTTATCAAGGGCTACGACAACTCAACGGCTCAGGCGTATGCAAGTGGTAACAATTACCGTTTCCAGCAGCTGAGCGGTCAGCCTCCTGTGGCTACAACGACTACTGCAAAGCCGACGACTACAACTACTACCACAACATCAAGGACGACTACCACCACGACTACCACTACGACCACCACAACAACGACCACTACTACAGCGGCTTATGTTGTTAGCGTAAGTGCAAATGTGGAAATAGGAAGAAGTCCTTTCAAGACCACCTATACGATGGGCGAGACTCTTGACCTCAGCGGCGGTACTGTCCTGCGCTCGTACAGAGAGTTCTACAGCGACGGTACATACAAGGACAATACCCTTGAGCCTCTTGATATGAAGGAGGCTGCTTTCTGGAGAGACGGAGTATACATAAATACGGAAGGCTTCAACAGCAATGAAGCAGGCAGACACAAGATAAGCGTGGGCTATACCTATTCGGACTCTACAGCCTTCACAGAGTTTGAGGTCGAGGTAGAGCCGCCGAAAACAACTACTACCACCACTACAACTACCACCACTACCACTACAACTACGACGACCACCACATCAACGACTACTGAGACTACTACATCTGTATATGTTGTGAGCGTTGATCCTAAGATCGACATAGATCATCTGCCAAATAAGACCACATATACAATAGGTGAGGACCTGGATTTCAGCGGCGGTTCCGTAATACGCTGGTACACAGAGTATTACAGCGACGGTACACACGCCGACATCTTCCTTGAAAGTCTGGATATGGACGAGCTTTCCTTCTGGAGAGATTCGGTATATATCAATACTTCAGCCTATGATAAGAACCGTGAAGGAAAATACGTTATAAATGTGGGATACACGGTGCAGGGAAGCGTTGTGTATGCGGATTTTGAGGTTGAGGTCGTAAAGCCTGCCGAAACTACCACAACAACTACTTCGACCACTACTACCACCACAACAGAGACTACTACCACCACCACAGCCGTTTATGTGGAAAGGATTGCCGCAGGTCTCAAAATAGGCAATATGCCGCATAATACCACATTTACCGCAGGAGAAGAGCTTGATCTCAGGGGAGGTACTCTTATACGCTCCTACAGAGAGATATTCAGCGACGGCACATATGAAGATCATTTCTTCGATGCTGTTGATATGAATGACGTTTCTCCGAGAAAAAACGGCATACGTCTTGATGACATAGAATATGCGAACACAAATGAGGGGGACTGTAAAATAAGATTTACTTATGTTTATAAGGACTCCGAGGCGTTCGTAGAGCTGCCCATAAAGGTAATAGCTCCCGTAACAACAACGACAACTACCACTACCACCACCACAACAACTACTACAACTACCACCACCACAACGACTACCGTACCTACACCGCCTAAGCCTGTAAAGCCGTTCATTCGTATAGAAGCTCTGCCTGATGTGGTCGAGTATGAAATGTTTGAGAACTACGATCTCACGGGCGGCAAGGTAAGGATAGGTCATACAGATGCAAACGGAAAGGAAATGTCAGAGATCGTTCCTATGAGCGACCCGAGAATAGTCAAGAAAACCGACTATAGGAGCTGGGAAAGAGGAGAATACACCTTTATCCTCAGCTATACAGAAAACGGCATTACCGTAACGGATTCCTTTGCTATGACTGTCGGTCTGATAAAGCATACAACGACTTCAACAACAACAACTACTACCACAACGACCACTACGACCACCACTACAACTACCACCACCACAACGACTACTACAACAACCACGATCCCTGTGACTACTACTACTTCGGATCCGCGCTATACAGCCTCTGTTGAGATAGTCAGCTTCCCGCACAAAATGGAATACGAGGTCGGAGAGGCTCTTCAGCTTTCGGGACTTTATGTATCTGTTTATCACATAAAGGACAATATTGAGCAGAGAGTTTATAGAAATGACCGTGTTGGTTCACACCCTGAACGCTATGAGGTAAGCGGATTTGACAGCCTTACCCCGGGCGTAAAGCTCATAACGGTAACGTATAAGTCGTTCAACGAAGCTGCTGACGAATGGGTATATGCAACAGCAGATTTCAGTGTTGAGGTAAAGGAGAAGGAAACAACTACCACAACGACAACGACTACTACTACCACAACCACAACCACAACAACAAGTACAACGACTACCACTGTAACTACAACTCCTTCAGAGCCCGATATCGTCATCGGCGATGTGAACGGCGACGGCAAAATAGACTCTGTCGATGCCAGCAAGATACTTAAAGAGTATGCAAGCATTTCAACGGGACACGGCTCTGTGCTGGACGAAAAGCAGAAAAAGGCAGCCGATGTTGATGAGAGCGGAAGGATAGATTCTATCGACGCATCTAATGTACTGGCGTTCTATTCCTATATGTCAAGTGACGGAACGATCACCGATATTAGGGAATGGTTGAAATAATAGCTAAGTATATATGGCTAAATCCCATGTAATAATGGGAAAAATCACAAAAAATCATGAAAAAGGACGGCTTTTTGAGGATCACCCTTGACAAGCCGCCCTTTTTTGGGTATAATATATCAGTGCGCAGACTCTATACCTTTTTATGGAAGGTCTGACGCTGATATTATTGAAAAGGAGGAAAAATATGCCTACATTTAACCAGCTCGTTCGTAAGGGAAGAAAGGATCTTGAGACAAAGTCTACAGCTCCTGCACTTCAGAAGGGTTACAATGCAAAGAAGAAGACACAGATCAACCAGAGCTCACCTCAGAAGAGAGGCGTTTGCACTGCTGTAAGAACTGCTACACCTAAGAAGCCTAACTCAGCTATGAGAAAGATCGCCAGAGTTAAGCTCACAAACGGTTATGAAGTAACATCTTACATTCCTGGTATCGGTCACAACCTTCAGGAGCACAGCGTTGTTCTCATCAGAGGCGGACGTGTTAAGGATCTCCCTGGTGTGCGTTACCACATCATCAGAGGTACTCTCGATGCACAGGGCGTTGCTAACCGTAATCAGGCTCGTTCCAAGTACGGTGCTAAGAAGCCTAAGCAGAAGTAAGATACTTCTGAGCAGTCAGCGGCAGACTGCATGAGACAAGCCGCACATTATCAATTGAATAGGATAACTACTACCGCAGGGTAATGCGGAGATCATATAGATTTATTCGATAGATCCTCTGCATTGGCTCCTGACACACCGATCGGCGAAGCAATGCCGACGTACGGCAGTAACCGATCAGGTTTGAGTACCTATGAATTCATCAATCTATATGAAGGAGGGAAGCGAAAATGCCAAGAAGAGGTAAAATCGCAAAGCGTGATGTATTACAGGATCCTGTATACAATTCAAAGCTCGTTACACGTCTTATCAACAATATCATGTTAGACGGTAAGAAGGGCGTTGCGCAGAAAATAGTTTACGGTGCATTTGAGATCGTAGCTGAAAAGACAGGCAAGGACGCTCTTGAGGTGTTCGAGCAGGCTATGGAGAATATCATGCCTGAGCTCGAAGTAAAGGCTCGCCGTCTTGGTGGTGCTACTTATCAGGTTCCTATGGAGGTTCGTCCTGAGAGAAGACAGACTCTCGGTCTCCGTTGGATAACTAAGTACTCCAGAGAGAGAAACGAGAAGACTATGAAGGAAAGACTTGCCGGTGAGATCCTCGACGCACTTAACGGTACAGGCGGTGCTTGTAAGAAGCGCGACGATACACACAAGATGGCAGAGGCAAACAAGGCGTTTGCTCACTACCGCTGGTAAGCGTCATTGTAAAAGGAGTAAATTATGTCAAGAGATTGTTCACTTGAAAATACAAGAAATATCGGCATAATGGCCCACATTGACGCAGGTAAGACCACAACCACAGAGCGTATCCTTTTCTACACAGGTGTTAACCACAAGATCGGTGAAACACATGAAGGTTCCGCTACTATGGACTGGATGGAGCAGGAGCAGGAGAGAGGTATCACAATTACTTCCGCTGCTACTACTTGCTACTGGGCAGGCCACAGACTTAACATCATCGACACACCTGGTCACGTTGACTTTACAGTTGAGGTTGAGCGTTCACTTCGTGTACTTGACGGTTCTGTAACAGTTCTCTGTGCTAAGGGCGGCGTTGAGCCACAGTCAGAAACAGTTTGGAGACAGGCTGATAACTATAAGGTACCACGTATGGCTTATGTAAATAAGATGGACATTATGGGTGCCAACTTCTATCGTGTTATCGACATGATGAAGGACAGACTTAAATGTAATGCTGTTCCGATCCAGCTCCCTATCGGTGCTGAGGACGATTTCAGAGGTATCATCGACCTCGTTGAGATGAAGGCTTACATTTATACAAACGATCTCGGTACAGATATCAAGGTTGAAGATATCCCTGATGATATGAAGGAGATCGCTCAGAAGTATCATGATGAAATGGTTGAGCACGTTGCTGAGCAGGACGAAGCACTCATGGAGAAGTATTTCGAAGAGGGCGAGCTTACTCAGGATGAGATCAAGAGCTGCATCAGAAAGGCTACAATAGCTAACCACATGGTTCCTGTAACCTGCGGTACTTCATATAAGAACAAGGGCGTTCAGAAGCTCCTCGATGCAATCATCGACTATATGCCTTCACCGCTCGACGTTCCTGCTATCAAGGGTGTTAACCCTGATACAGAGCAGGAGGAGGAGAGACCTTCTTCTGACAACGAGCCATTCTCAGCTCTCGCATTCAAGATCGCTACTGACCCATTCGTTGGTAAGCTTGCGTTCTTCCGTGTATATTCAGGTGTTGTTAATCAGGGCGACTCAGTTCTCAACGCTACTAAGGATACTAAGGAGCGTTTTGGACGTATCGTTCAGATGCACGCTAACCACAGAAAAGATCTTACAACTGTTTACTCAGGCGATATCGCTGCAGCAGTAGGTCTTAAGAATACAACCACAGGTGATACACTCTGTGATGAAAAGCATCCTATCATTCTCGAGTCTATGGAATTCCCGGAGCCTGTTATCCAGCTCGCTATCGAGCCAAAGACAAAGGCTGGTCAGGAAAAGATGGGTATCGCTCTCGCAAAGCTTGCTGAAGAGGATCCTACTTTCAAGACATGGACAGATGAGGAAACAGGACAGACTATCATCGCCGGTATGGGTGAGCTTCACCTCGATATCATCGTTGACCGTCTCCTTCGTGAGTTCAAGGTAGAGGCTAACGTTGGTGCTCCTCAGGTTGCATATAAGGAAACAATCAAGGGCAGCGCAGACATCGACTACAAGTACAAGAAGCAGTCAGGTGGTTCAGGTCAGTACGGTCACGTTAAGATCAGAGTTACTCCTAACGAGTCAGGTAAGGGCTATGAATTCACAAATGCTGTTGTCGGCGGCTCTATTCCTAAGGAATATATCCCTGCTGTTGACGCAGGTATCCAGGGCGCAATGAAGGCCGGTATCCTTGCAGGCTACGAAGTAGTTGACGTTAAGGTTGAGCTTTACGATGGATCATACCACGAAGTTGACTCGTCAGAAATGGCATTCAAGATCGCTGGTTCTATCGCATTCAAGGAAGCTCTCAAGCAGGCTAACGCAGTTCTCATGGAGCCTGTTATGAAGGTTGCAGTTATCGTTCCTGATGAATATCTCGGAACAGTTATCGGTGACCTCAGCTCACGTCGTGGACAGATCCAGGGTCAGGAGTCAAGATCTGGTTCAATCCAGGTTGACGCTCTCGTACCACTTTCAGAAATGTTCGGTTACACAAGCGACCTCCGTTCAAATACACAGGGTCGTGGACAGTACACTATGGAACCACACAGCTATGAGGAAGTTCCAAAGAGCATTGCTGAAAAGATCATGGCTAACAGAGCTAAGAACTGATAGCGGCCATAAGGTACAAAAGTATGCCTGAATGGTTAATAAGATTATTATTCGGCAGCAGCGGCGGTGGAGCAAGTCACGGCTTCTGATGTTAAGCAATAATAAATAATTTTGCTCAAAAACATTTACAAAATATTGTGCTTCAGCGAACTTTTTTTACTGAAACACTTGAATTTACAGAAATAATCTGATATAATACTAATATACAGATTTCTGAAATCTATTCTAAGGAGGAATTTCCCAATGGCTAAGGCTAAATTTGAAAGAACCAAACCCCATGTAAACATTGGTACAATCGGACACGTTGACCACGGTAAGACAACTCTTACTGCTGCTATCACAAAGACTCTCGCTATGAAGGGTCAGGCTCAGTATGAGGCTTACGATATGATCGATAAGGCTCCAGAAGAGAGAGAGCGTGGTATCACAATCAATACAGCACACGTTGAGTACGAGACAGACAAGCGTCACTATGCTCACGTTGACTGCCCAGGTCACGCTGACTACGTAAAGAACATGATCACAGGTGCTGCTCAGATGGATGGTGCTATCCTCGTTGTTGCTGCTTCTGATGGTCCTATGGCTCAGACAAGAGAGCATATCCTTCTTGCTCGTCAGGTTGGTGTTCCTGCAATCGTTGTATTCATGAACAAGGCTGACCAGGTTGATGACGAAGAGCTCCTCGAGCTCGTAGAGATGGATATCCGTGATCTTCTCTCAAGCTATGATTTCCCTGGCGACGACACACCTATCATCAAGGGTTCAGCTCTTGCAGCTCTTAACGCTCCTGATGATCTTAACGATCCAGCTTACAAGCCAATCCTCGACCTCATGGACGCTGTTGATGAGTACATCCCAAGCCCTGAGAGAGACGATGCTAAGCCATTCCTTATGCCTATCGAGGATACAATGACTATTTCTGGTCGTGGTACTGTTGTTACAGGTAGAGTAGAGCGTGGAAAGCTCAACGTAAACGAGCCTGTTGAGATCGTTGGTCTTTCTGACGAGAAGCTCAACACAGTTGTTACAGGTCTTGAAATGTTCAGAAAGACTCTTGACTTCTGTGAGGCTGGTGATAACGTTGGTGCACTTCTCCGTGGTATCACAAGAGATCAGGTTGAGCGTGGACAGGTTCTTTGTAAGCCAGGCTCAATTCACCCACACACAAAGTTCAGCGGTCAGGTTTACGTACTGAAGAAGGAAGAGGGCGGCCGTCATACTCCTTTCTTCAACAACTACAGACCTCAGTTCTACTTCAGAACAACTGACGTTACTGGTGTTGTAACTCTTCCTGCTGATAAGGAAATGTGTATGCCTGGCGATAACGTTGCTATGGACGTTGAGCTCATCACTCCTATCGCTATCGAAGAAGGACTCCGTTTCGCTATCCGTGAGGGTGGTAGAACAGTTGGTTCAGGCGTTGTTACAAAGATCAACGAATAATTTAATTACTGATCATATATAATAACGACTTTAGGCGGTCGTGCTTTAAGCATGGCCGCCTTTTTACGTAAAAAAACATTGTTATAAAATAGTCAAAGGCAGGTCGATATTATGGAATACATTCTACAGACCCAGCAGCTATGCAAAAAATACGGTAAATTCAATGCACTTACCAATCTTACTATAAATGTTCCAAAGGGTGCTATATATGGTATGGTCGGAAGAAACGGCGCAGGTAAAACTACACTAATACGTATTATAACGGGTCTTAACAATCCTACATCGGGTGAATATACACTTTTCGGTGTAAAGAACAGCGATAAAAAGCTCCTTGAAGCAAAGAGGAAGATGGGTGCTGTTGTTGAAACTCCTTCACTTCACCCTGAAATGAGTGCAAGGGATAATCTTATCCAGCAGACAAAGGCTATGGGTATATCAAACGACAATGTGGATAACCTTTTAAAGCTTGTAGGTCTTGCAAATACAGGCAAGAAAAAGGCTAAGGACTTCTCTCTCGGTATGCGTCAGAGACTCGGCATCGCTTTCTCACTTGTCGGCGACCCTGAGTTCCTTGTCCTTGACGAGCCTATAAATGGTCTCGACCCACAGGGTATCATCGAGGTACGTGAGACTATTATCCGCCTTAATCAGGAAAAGGGCATTACTATCCTTATTTCAAGCCATATCCTCGATGAGCTTGCTCGTCTTGCTACACATTACGGCTTTGTAGAGCGTGGTCAAGTCATCAAGGAAATGAGCGCTGAGGAGCTTGAAAGAGCTTCGCGCAGATATGTGCATATCAACGTTAATGATACAGCCGCTCTTGCTGATGTACTCAAAGGTATGGGTGCTGAATTCAACATTATATCAGCAAATGAAGCCGATATTTATACACCTGTGCAGGTAACTCCTCTTGTACTTGCTCTCAATGAGAAGAATTGCTTTGTTAATACGATCACCGAGAATCACGAAAGTCTCGAAAGCTACTTCATGGGTCTTGTAGGAGGTGCTCAGAATGTGTAATTTACTCGCAGAAGGTTTCAGACGACTCTTTAAAAGTAAGCGTTTCTATATCGTTCTTATTTGTGTAGTGGGTATCCCTGCAGCTATAACAATATTCGCCAGCATCATAAAAAATGATGCAAAGGGTGTTGCTGATCTGATGTTGTTTTTTATGACAGGCAGTATGACAATGTTCATAAGCATTACATCAGGTCTGTTCATAATACACGATTTTAAGAACAACACCATACGAAATAAAATAATCATCGGCCATTCAAGAACTAATATTTATTTTGCAAATCTGATAGTTTCCCTGTTTGTAGCCTTAGTATATCAGGTGGCATACTGGCTCACACTTGTTGGATTTGGAAAATTGCTTGATGAATTTGAATTTTTCCCATGTACAGAAATATTTAAGAATATGCTTCTTACAATTTTTATTGTATTTGCATTTACAAGTGCTTTTGTATTTTTATGTACAACAATGAGAAACAACGGCGGTTTTGCGATCTGTCTTATGCTTGATACAATAGTAACTACTGTCGTAAGCTTGGTATTAATGTTCTTAAAAAGCGAAACTGCGGAGGATATTGCAGTTGTCGCTATCCCGAGCGTACAGAGGAACTTGTTCAGAGCTGATCCGATAATAGTTCCTGATGATATGGGCTTGATGATACTTGTTGATATCGGTATATGCGTTGTTACAACAATTGCAGGTATCGCAGTATTCAAAAAAGCAGATCTTAAATAATAATTCGGAAGCTCCCGCGCAGGGAGCTTCTTTTTTGTTTATTTAAGCCTTATATCAAACCTTTCAAGCCAGTAATTGAGCTGAATGAAAAAGGCGATAGTCTGTGGCAGGTTCATAAGCTGACCGTACCACTGTATATGCTCCTCATGCCGCAGAAGCTTTTCAAGCTCCTCACGCTTCACAAGCTGAGTGAGCCGCTCACCACCGTTGTCAAGGATATTCCGTAGCTTTGCGGTAACTCCATCAAGGAACGCAGGATTATGAGTCTTGGGGTAGGGACTTTTCTTCCGCCACAGCACCTTATCAGGCAGCCATTCCTTCATGGCTTCGCGGAGAAGCCCTTTCTCTCTGCCCATGTAGTCCTTGTACTCCCACGGAACATTGTAAAGATACTCTGCTATGCGGTAGTCGCAGAAGGGCACGCGCACTTCCAGACCACTGTACATGGACATTCTGTCCTTGCGGTCAAGGAGAGTCTGCATGAACCAGTGAAAATTCAGCTGAGTCATCTCACGCATACGGTATTCAAGGGGACTGTCCTCGGGGAGCTTTTCTGCATAGTCGGCAGTTTTGCGGTACGCGCTGTAGACGTAGTCCTCGGCATTGAGCTTTTCAGCGTAGTCATCACAGATAAAGCGTTTGCGGTAGGCGGTGCTCTGAGCCCACGGGAAGCCGTCGGTCATTCGGATATCCTTATCCCTGTACCACGGATAGCCGCCGAATATCTCGTCTGCGCACTCTCCCGACAGAGCAACAGTCCCGAACTTCTTTATCTCACGGCAGAAAAGCAGCAGAGATGCGTCCACATCAGCCATACCGGGGAGTCCCCGTGCTTCAGTGGCTTCATCGAGAGCATCTATAAGCTCTGGAGTGTCAACAACTGTCCAATGATGGTCGGTTTGCAGGTAATCAGCCATGCAGGAGATGTATTCGGGGTCACTGTCGGGTTGAAAATGGCTGCTTTGGAAGTATTTATCGTTGTCGCGGTAGTCAACGGAAAAGGTGGAGAGCGTCCTGCCCTGCTTTTTCAGCTCTGCGGCTGCAACTGAGGATATAAGGCTTGAGTCAAGTCCACCCGAAAGGAAGGTACAAACGGGCACATCTGAGACAAGCTGCCTGCGTATGGAGTCAAGGACAAGCTCACGGACGTGCTCGGCGGTCTGTTCAAAGCTCTCATGCAGTTCGCAGACTTTGAGCCGCCAGTATTCCCACAACCTAAGTCCCTCTGCGCTGTAATACCCGCACCAGCCTGCGTTCACTTCCTTGACTCCGCGTATCACGCCGCAGCCCATAGTTCGTCCCGGAGCTATGAGGAGAAGCTCCGCAGCACCCTGCTCGTTTATTTCATGGGGGATATCGGGGTGTTCAAGGAGAGCAGGGAGCTCCGAGGCGAAAATGAGCTTGCTGCCCGTATCGTAGTAAAAAAGTGGCTTTACGCCTATCCTGTCACGGGCGAGGAACACCTTGTGCTCCTGCTCATCATATACCGCAAAGGCGAAGATGCCGTTGAATTTATCAACACAGGAGCTGCCCCATTTTATGTAGCTTTTCAGGACTACCTCCGTATCGGAATGGGTATCGAATGAAAAGTCCTCTGAAAGCTCCCTGCGAAGCTCGGCTGTGTTGTAGAGCTCGCCGTTGTAGATGATAGTGTATTTCCCGAAGCACATAGGCTGCCTGCCGCCGTCAATGTCAATGACCGCAAGCCGCGTGTGGATAAGAGCAGCTTCACGGGTAAGTGTCATGCCGCGCTGGTCGGGACCGCGGCGCAGAAGCGCACGCTGCATTTTCTCGTATATCTTCATCTCCTCGCGCATATCCTCAATAAAGCTTATAGCTCCTGCAATTCCGCACATAATATCCCTCCACCGCTTTACAGCATACGGCACGCTGATCTTAGCCGTTAGCCATTAGCCGTTAGTCAATCGTAGGGGCTGATGCCTACATCAGCCCGATAAAAATACAGGGCGATGTGGGCATCGCCCCCCTACAGGCTAAAGGCTAAAGGCTGTAGCATAATGTCTTATGATACAAGACATTGCTACATAATATGAAAAAGACCCCTGATGTGTGTCAGAGGTCTGAGAGATATTATTTTTGTTTGCGGAGTCCCGAACGTATGCCGTCCATGATGATATCACGGGCTTTTATGGCTTCTTCCTTAGTTAGCGGCGGAGTATCGCCCAGAGGATAATCAAGTCCAAGCTCGGCATATTTAGACTTCGCCATGTTGTGATACGGCAGAACATCGAGGGCTTTCAGGTTGCTGAGCGTGGAAAGATACTCACCCAATGCAAAAAGTTCCTCATACTTATCGGTTATCCCCGGGACAACAACGTGTCGGATCCAGACAGGTATGCCCATATCGCGGATATGCTCGGCAAAAGCAAGTATATTGCGGTTTCCCTTGCCTGTGAGCTCCTTATGGCAGTCGTTGTCGATATGTTTTATGTCAAGCATGACAAGGTCGGTATATTTAAGGGCTTCATCTATCTTTTCGTGGTGAGCAGGGTCGTAAACTCCTGCCGATGTATCGAGACAGGTGTGGACTCCCTTGCTTTTTGCAAGTTTGAAAAGCTCTGCAAGGAACTCGGGCTGTGCAAGAGGTTCGCCGCCTGTTGCGGTGATACCGCCTGATTTGAGAAACTCCTTATATGAGTCATACTCCTTCATAAGCTCCTCGGCAGTGGTCTCCTTACCGCCTGAAAAGTCCCACGTATCGGGGTTGTGGCAGTATTTGCATCTGAGGGGACAGCCCTGAAAAAACACAACAAAGCGTACTCCGGGACCGTCGACTGTTCCGAAGCTCTCTGTGGAATGTATCCTTCCTGTCATTGTCTGCACCTCTGTTCTGCGTATTTTAGTATCTCGGTTCTGTTATTGTCAAGCGTACCTTCAATGACCAGCCCGAGTATTTCGTGGAGAAGTCCGCCTATTTCTGCGCCCTTGAAGCCAAGTGCGGCAAGGTCTGTGCCTTTTACGGCGAGTCCGCGGATATTTCTGCACTCGTTATTGCTGATTATTTCGTGTCCCATAGCAATGAGCTTGTCAAAAAAGACGTTCTCAGCAAGGACAAATTCATTTTTAGCCGAATTATCGCACTTTTTCATCACCATAAGGCTGAAAAAAAGCTCGTCACCTATATTGGACATCATTTTCTTTACGTCTGCGCGGTCCCGTATCTTTTTGCTGTGATTGGCAATAAGAGTCGAAACATCGGCAATTGACCTGTTATCGTATTTAAGCTGTCTCATAAGCTCCCGAGTCATTTCGGCACCAACGTTGTCGTGCTTTTTGAAGTGTCCTCGTCCGTTCTCGTCAAGGGTCATGCAGGCAGGCTTGCCTATATCGTGGAAGAAAAGGGCTCTGCGGAGGAGGATATCCTCACAGGGAGCGGAATCCAGTGAGCGGACGATATGCTCCCACACCGTATACTTATGGTAAGGGGAACGCTGGTCAAGTCCGATACACGGTTGAAATTCGGGAATGACAGCGGTTATCACATCGCTGTATCCAAGCAGCACATCAATGCAGTTTTTACCGCAGATAAGCTTGTCAAGCTCCTCGCGTATGCGCTCGCGTGATATCTTTTTAAGATCGTCCTTCATGCGGTGGACTGCTGCTGCGGTATTCTCATCTATCTCAAACCCGAGCTGTGAAGAAAAGCGCACGGCACGCATTATTCTGAGAGCGTCCTCAGTGAAACGCTTTTCGGGTTCGCCTACGCATCTTATGATACCTGCTTCAATGTCATTTTTGCCGCCGAAGGGGTCAATTATGCTGCCGTTTTTGTCCATAGCAATAGCGTTTACGGTGAAGTCGCGGCGTGCAAGGTCTGCGGTGATATCAGATGTGAACTCCACCTTATCGGGACGGCGGTGGTCTGTGTATTCGCCGTCAATGCGGTAGGTGGTTATCTCAAAGGGGACACCGCCGCACAGTACGGTAACAGTCCCGTGTTTTATTCCTGTGGGTATCACCCTGTAGTCGCGGAAGACCTCCAACATCTGCTGGGGGAGAGCATTTGTGGTTATATCAATATCATGGCACTCTCTGCCCATAATGCCGTCACGGACACAGCCGCCGACCATATAAGCTTCAAAGCCGCAGCTTTCAAGCTCGGAAAGTATCTGTTCAGTATTTGCGTCTATATTCACAGTGGCTGCCTCCCCTCATAATTATCTGAGCTGTTGACCTTTAGTGATCAGCTTTTCAGGGCTGACAGCTAACGGTCGGTTGCGTTATATTTATTATACTGCAAAAACTGATTTTTTGCAAGTCACTGTGGGAACTGCTTCTGATTAAGCAATATATCTAAAGCGATAATAATATTTTTGTATCGTTTGCTTAATTGATTAAAAGCATTAAAAAGTGTATAATTAATATTACAGGAAATATTGGGGGACATATTATTTTACACCCATTAAAAGGTAAACTTAATTGTACTTTAAGTCAATTTTAAGATTATTTCAAGGTGAGACCGTTATAATCTGACTATAGTCAATGCATGGTTGGCTTTTGTGGGTGATATTAAAAGGAGATTGATGTTTATGAACAGAAGCAGCTTAAAGAAGCTCCTTGCAGGACTTTCCGCTGTATGTATGACTGCTGTAGCATTACCCTCTCTCAGCTATGCAGCTGATACGGCAGTCTCAACAATGGTGGGCGACGCAAACAGCGACGGACAGGTAGACCTTTCCGACGCAGTAATGATCATGCAGGCACTTGCTAATCCAAACAAGTATGGTGTGGGCGGTACAGATGCTCACGCTATAACCGAGCAGGGCTGGAAAAATGCAGACTGTAACGGTGCAGCTGACGGCGTATCCACCAATGACGCACTGGCTGTCCAGATGTTCCTTTTAGGCAAGGGAGAGCTCAGCGACGGCAAATCCACTCCTGTTGCAGATGCTACAAAGATACACCTTAAGAATACTTCTATCGAGGTAGAGGGTGAAAATGCAACAGTAGACGGTACAACAGTCACTATCACTCATTCAGGTGAATTCTACGTTGACGGTACTCTTGATGACGGACAGATCAACGTAAAAATTGCCGATGAAAAGGCAGATGCCGAGACAGTAAAGATATTCCTCAACAATGCGAATATCGCAGGCAAGACAGCTCCTGCTATTTTCGTTACTAATGCGGAGAACACCTCTATAAACATTGTTGACGGTACAACTAATACTATCACAGACGGCGATACTGCTTATGCAGGTGATAATGCCAAGCTTGCTGTTATCGAAGCCAAGGACGATATTACTATCAAGGGCGGCGAAAAGGGCGACGGTGTTCTTGAGATCACAGCAAATACTCAGGACGCTGTTTCATGCAACAATGACATAAAGTTCAACGGCGGTGAAGTCAAGATCTCAGCGCTGAACTCAAAAGATAAAGCAGATGCCGTAAAGGGCAAGAAGTCCGTTACTATCAAGGACGGAAAGCTGAAGATCGAAGCTGAGGGCGACGGTATCAAGTCTACTAAGGGTGCTGTCACCATTTCAGGCGGAAACACCAAGATAAAGGCAGGAAACGACGCTATACAGTCTGAAACTACTATAGATATCAGCGGCGGCAAGCTCATTGCAGGCGGTGACAGAGGTCTTACAGCTGTAAGCGGCATCAATATCACAGGCGGTACAGTAATTGCTACCGCAACCGATAATCAGGCAGATGACAAGCTTATGTCAGGAACTACACAGACTACTGTGCTTCTCAATTGTATCTATAATGCCGAGAACGAAAAGGACGGTACATGGAGCAAGGATAACGCAATAGTTACTGATGGTCTTGATATAAAGTATCAGAAGAAGTACAGATATGTTCTTATCAGCGATAAGACTATCAACGGTGCGAAGTCATGCGGCTTCAAGAACCTTGCAACAGGTGCAAAGGTAACTCATACAGACGGCAAGCAGACACAGTTCCAGCTCAGTCTTGTAACTGTATTCGACAAGGTTGATCCTGCCGGAATTGCTCCTGATGGAGAAATTGAAAAGCCTGCTGCTGAGGAATCTAAATAAAGATCATGTGTAAATACCGACTGCTCCGCTGACGGTAATCGGCGGAGCAGCACGTTAAGCTGAATTGCAGCTATATTGCAAATAAAGGTGGAGTTACAGAGCTCCCGCTATTTTCCGCAGGTCGATCCGACTTCAGCTTGCAAAGAGCAAGTCGTTTTCGATAAATGATATTCTTTACAATTTATCATAAAAGCCACAGCGATAGCTGTGGCTTTTATGATTTCAGAGGTTTATACCGTACAATAAAGCCGCAGTAGGTATTTACTGCGGCTTAAAAGCATTATTGTGGATTTTCTCCGCCCTCGTTGCCCTGCTCAACAGGCTGTTGTTCAACAGGCTCTGGAGGATTTGTAACAGGCTCGGGTGGATTTGTTACAGGCTCACGCGGATTAGTAGGCGGCTGAGTTACAACAGGAGCCTGTGTTGTTACAACAGGAGCCTGAGTAGTTACGACTGCCGTAGTCTGAGGAGGAGCAGCAGTAGTGTACTGCGGTGCTGCTGAAGTCTCAGAAACGAAGTATACTGTAAGCTTCTTGCCTTCCTTGTTGCTGAAGAAATCGTTAGGCTTAACGGGCTTGCCGTCCACCTGTATCTCAACAACGGTATTTGCCTTGCCGTAGGAATTCTTTGACTCAACGAACTGATAATTGAAATCGGAAATACCGGCCTTGTCAAGTGCATTCTTGTACTGATCCACGGTCAAGCCGTTATAATCAGGGATATAAGCTGAGGACTTGCCCTTGCTTACTTTAACCTTGACTACCTGTCCCTGTGAAAGCATTTCACCTGCCTTGATACTCTGCTCAAAGATCATATCGTTTTCGTAATCATCATTGTACGAATAATCCGCATCGAGAACGAAGTGCTCCTTCCAGAGCTCCTTGGAGTGTTCATAGAATTTTCCAACCAGATCAGGCATTTCTGTATCCGCAGCCTTAGTAGTATCGGGTTCATCTATGACATTCTCGGTAACAGAAGGACGCTTTGGCTTTACAGTCTCGCTTTCCTCCTGCTCAGGATTTGAGAACATATGGATTATTATGACTGCAAGAGTCATAAGAATTGCCAGAAGAAGCAGACCTATGATTATAGGTACCTTTATACGGTCAACGGTATTGACCTTTTCATAGCTGTAGTTGTCATTGCGGCGCTGACTGCGCTGGTGTATCACATTCTGAGGTTCAGGCTGCTGATACTGAGGCTGTTCATATGCAGGCTGCTCGTAAACGGGCTGCTGATACTGCGGCTGCTGCTCATAAGAGGACTGAACAGGATCGGGAAGCACAGTTGTACTTTCAAGCTCCTCCTCTTCCTCCTCGGTGGGCTGCTCGAACAGCTTTGTAACAAGCTCTGTGATAGTCTGTATACGGTCTCTGCCGTTTAAATTCATACCCTCCATGATAACTCTTGATACATGGCGCGGTATGCGTGAATCAAGCTCATGGGGCTCATGCAGGTCATCGTGTTTCAGACGGCTGAGCGAGTCAACGGGCATACAGCCTGTAAGTGCTCTGTAGAGGAGAGCACAGACTCCGTAAACGTCAGTCCATGAACCCTGACGGCTGCTGCTGTTTGCAGAATACTGCTCAGGGGCAGCATAGCCCTTGAAAAGCTCGTATTCAAGACCTGCATTTGCAGTTCTTACAGCTGATACACAGAAGCCTGAGAGCTTCAGCTCGCCCTTGTCTGTGATATACACAGTATCGGGGCTTATAGCGCGGTGAGTTATACCTGCATTGTGGAGTATGCCGATAGTAGTAAAGAGTGGCGGGAATATCTTTGATACCTGTTCCCAGCTCAGCTCACCTGCATTTTCCTTGAGGTAGTCCAGCATTTTCACGCCTTCGATGTACTCAAAGATAGTGTAGGTCGTATTATTCTCGGCAAACATATCAAGGATAGGCGGGATATTGGTATTGTTCCTGAGTCTTGCAAGAGACTTGTTAAGCTCGGTATATTCCGCCATAAAAGCCTTGTATTTAGCAAGGTTGTTATAGTTTACACTGATAGTTGGTTTGTTTTTTACACGGGTGCAGAGGTTTATAGGGACATATTCCCTGATATGCACTTTCTTTCCTGTTGAAATGTCAGTTCCTATATATGTAGCACCCTCGCCGTTGTATTCCAGAAGAATACCGCAGAGGTACTTGCCGTGGAGTATTGTACCGGGTGGGACATACATGGGTTCGTGCGTATCGCTTTCAACAAATCCGCAAGCGGGACAAACATGAAGCGATGCATCATACTGTTCCATGCATCTGTAGCAAAATTTACTGTCTCCCAAAGCAGCTCCTCCTCCTAAAGATAATAGATGCTATAAAGGCATCATATCTATTTTATCAGCAAAAAAGCAAAATGTCAACCGTTTAGAGCCTTATATTCCCAATTCTTTTGAATTTGTATTTTTTTTGTAATAATTTCGCGGAGTTTTTTTCTTAATTGTAATAATTGAGTCTAAACAAAGAGGTCCGAAATTGCTTCCGGACCTCATTATTCTTATATATTTCCGTTATTTACAGAAATTATCTTCATAGAGCTGAATTTGAATGTACCGTCGTCCTTTTCGGTAAGGCGGAATTCAACTTTTTTGGACACATTCTTTTCCATCCACTGTGGCAGCTCGTCAACATAGTCAACATTGAGAGTATAGGTATTGCCGTTCTTGACGATAGATTTTATCTCAGGTGAATATGTATGAGTAATTGGCTTGAGTCTGACGTTGTATACGCCGTCAGCGTAGTAGAAGCGCGACTCCAGCGGACCTACGGTAGCGTGCTCGAAAGCAGGGAGATTTTCGCCGAAAAGCTCGACTGCATACTTCTCAACGTCTACATCAGGGATAGAAACCGTATCAAGAGTAGGCTCATACTTTGATATTTTGCTGTCGTCCATGATTATAGACCATATAGTAGCCGTGATTATCTGCTCGGAGGTGAGCTGTGACGGGTCTGAGAATGGCTCTATATCCATGATAGCGGCAGGGTATATCATCTGTGTGAAGCTGTCCTTCTTAGCTTCACCCGAGGTAAAGCTGCGGAAGAATCCCACACACTTGATTATTGTAGCTATTATACCGATAACAGCAAAAATAGTGAATATTACGCCGAGAATGGTATAAAGGCGCTTTTTCTTGTAGGGATTGCCTGCTATTGCATCATCTGACTCGGTATTTTCCTTGCGCTGAGCGATAAGCTCGTCAGGATCCTCATCGAGTATGCGGCCGAGAGCAGAGGTTATCTTACCCTTTGGCTTTTTAGCGGCAAAATCCGATAGATCGTCAGCTTTTTCAGCTTCATCTACAGCCTTTTCTACGATCTCCTCATCAGTTTTTGCTTCGTCAGCTTCTACAGCTTCGTTCTCTGCAACAGGCTCGTCATCTGCGGCGAATACATCTTCCGCAGGCTCGTCCTCAGAGACTAAAGAAGGTGCAACTGCGCCCATCTGTGCCCTTCTCATTTCGATGACCTGCTGCTGCTTATCGGCAGAAAGCTCGTCGAAACGCTCCTTTAATTCTGGAGAAAGCCCTGCGATTATATCCTCGTCGGAGAGTATAAGCGGCTCGTTGGGAGCTTCAGCGGCTTCTTCCTTAGGCGTATCCATATCTGCAATGGCTTCTGCTGCGTCCTCGCGGATATTGTCCAGCATATCGCCTACAGGGTCGGAGTCTGACACGCTGTCTTCGGGGTGGTTTATAGCAGCAATAGCCGCATCTATAAGCTCTGTTGCGGAAGGAGAATTATCCTCTTCAAAGAGACCTTCCTCCGGAGCGGGCTCTGTATCTGTATCGGGCTTGGCTTCTTCCTTGCCCTTGTTTATAAGCTTCTTGAAAAATCCCAGCTTCTTTGGCTTTTCGGAGCTTTCCTCCTGTGTCTCGGGAACTGCTTCTGAAATAGCTTCTTCCGCAGCCTCGCCCAGAGATTCGATAGCTCTGTCGACCTCATTTTCAGACGAAGAATTTACGATGATCTCCTCGTCCATAGTAACAGCAGCAGGTGAAGATGACTCTATAGCCTCGGCAAGGCGCTTCATTTCCTCGATCTGGCGGAGCTTTTCGGCTTCAATGACCATTTTGCGCTGCTCGGCTTCTTCCTCAGCGATACGCTGTCTTTCAGCCTCCTCAGCAAGTTTCTGGCGTTCAGCTTCTTCCTCAGCGATACGCTGTCTTTCAGCCTCCTCAGCAAGTCTCTGACGCTCAGCTTCTTCCTCAGCGATACGCTGTCTTTCAGCCTCCTCAGCAAGTCTCTGGCGTTCAGCTTCTTCTTCCTCAAGGCGGCGTCTTTCGGCAGCTTCCTCTGCAAGACGTCTTTTCTCAGCCGCAGCTTCTGCGATCCTGCGCGAGCGTTCAGCCTCCTCGGCAATACGCTGTCTTTCGGCTTCTTCTGCAAGTCTTTGGCGTTCAGCCTCTTCTCTTGCAAGTCTGCGCTGCTCGGCTTCTTCCATTAAACGCTGTCTTTCGGCAGCAGCCTCGGCAGCTCTTCTTGCTCTTTCAGCAGCAGCTTCGTTTGCAAGCTGTGCCTGTCTTTCTTTTTCAGCTTCTTCGCGGCGGAGCGCTTCATAATCTGGAAGCTCTCCTGTGATGACTATTTTCTTTTTCTTCGCAGGCTTAGGGATCTCCTGATCCATAGGGATAGTATCGAATACTCTTGTCATTTCAGCCGAAGCCTCGGTGTGCATGACCTCTGATATGATATTCGGTACTTCTTCCTCTTCATCCTGCGGCTCAGGCTCAGAAGCTTTTTCTGTCGGCGGTGCGAACTCCCATACAGAAGGCGGTGTATCCTCGTGGTACTCCTCAACGGGAGCTTCTTCATAGGAATGTTTTCTTTCGTCCTCCAGTGCGTGGAGCAGATCGTCGACCGACATATCGTCGAATTTGCTCTTTCTTACGGAACGGGGGGTATTGTGGCTGCGGGCAGGAGTACTTCCTCCGCCGCCGCCGTCCATAAGACTGTTGAGCATATCGTCAAGATCTTTTCTAATAGCCATTTCGACCTCCAAAAATCAAATAAAAACTGGATATATAACTAAGACAGTTATCTTATCTGACCGTTTCCGTTTATCAGATATTTTACTGTTGTAAGTTCGGTAAGTCCCATAGGACCTCTTGCGTGGAGCTTCTGTGTGGAAATGCCTATTTCTGCGCCGAAGCCGAATTCTCCGCCGTCTGTGAAGCGTGTGGAAGCGTTTACGTAAACAGCAGCAGCGTCTACCTGCTTCTGGAATTTCTGTGCGCTTTCAAGTGAACTTGTAACGATGCACTCGGAATGACGTGTGCTATACTTTCTTATATGAGCGATAGCCTCATCTATGGTATCAACTACCTTTACAGCGATGATGAAATCGTTGAATTCTGTAGCATATTCGGTCTCTGTAGCCTTTTCGACGCTGTTGCCGAGGATAGCTATAGTTCTGTCACAGCCGTATATCTTTACGTTGTGTGCCTTGAAGCGTTCAGCGATGAGGGGCAGGAACTTGTCTGCGATATCCTTGTGAACGAGAAGGCTCTCGATAGCGTTGCAAACGGAAGGACGCTGAGTCTTGGCGTTGTCGGTTATTTCCACAGCCATATCAAGGTCAGCAGAAGCGTCAACGTAAACGTGGCAGTTTCCTGCGCCTGTTTCGATAACAGGAACGGTAGCGTTCTTTACTACAGCCTGAATGAGATTTGCGCCGCCGCGTGGGATAATAACGTCAACGTAGCCGTTAAGGCGCATAAGCTCGGTAGTTGTTTCGCGGTCGGTATTCTCTACCACCTGTATCATATCAGCAGGGAGTCCTGCCTCCTCGATAGCCTTTCTCATAATATTGCCCAGGCACACATTGGAGTTTATAGCCTCCTTGCCGCCCTTGAGGATAACGACGTTACCTGTTTTGAGACAAAGTGCGGCAGCGTCAACGGTCACATTCGGTCTTGACTCGAAGATGATGCCGATAACGCCAAGCGGTACACGGGTCTTGATTATCTGCAAGCCGTTTGGACGATTTCCGCCGCCGATGACCTCGCCGATAGGGTCTGCAAGATTGATTATCTCGTCAACGCCCTTTGCTATGCCCTTGATACGCTTTTCGTCCAGCATGAGTCTGTCCTGCTTTGCTTCGGTCATGCCGTTAGCCTTTGCATTGGCGATATCCTTTGCATTTTCAGCGATTATAAGGTCTTTGTTTGCCAAAAGAGCCTTTGATATAGCTGCGAGAGCCTTGTTCTTCAGCGATGTGGAAACACCTGCCGCAGCAGCCTCGGCAGCCTTTGCTCTTTTGCCCAGTTCCTCTGTATAACTCATAATTACACCTCTTGTATTTATGTTTTTGTACTATTCAGCCTTGTACCATTCCAGCTCGGTTGCCGGAATTACGGTAAAGTCGTTTGCATTGTCGCTCTGACGGAGGTAAACATTTCTGATGCCTGCCTGTATGATATGCCTTGCACACAAGGGACAGGGCTTTGCTTTGTGTACCGAGCCGTCCTCGGGATTTACGCCTGTAAGGTAAAGGTCTGCACCCACTGTCTGCTCACGGGAGCAGTTGAGCAGGGCATTTGCCTCTGCGTGTACAGCCTTGCACATGGCGTAGCCGTCACCCTGATGCATATTGCGGACTATCCTCGGGCATTCTCCTGTGTCGCAGCAGTTCTCCATACCTCTCGGCGAACCGTTGTAGCCTGTAGATATGACCACATCGTTTTTCACGATGACTGCGCCGTATTTGCGTTTGAGGCAGGTGCTTCGGTATGCGAATACCTCGGCACAGTTGAGATAGGTATCTGTTTTTGATACTCTGTCCTTGCCTTTAGATATGACCATAATTACACCTCTGACAGCTTACTGAGCCTTGAAAAGCGTACCTATCTCCTTGTCCTCGAAGAGGTCATAGAGCTTTTCGGGGTCTTTTCCGTTCATTATTATCATGTCAATGCCTGCTCTTGTGGCGATTTTAGCGGCATTTATCTTGGTTGACATACCGCCTGTGCCCAGACTTGTTCCTGCACCGCCTGCAACTGCCTCTATTTCGGGAGTTATCTTTTCCACCACTGGAATAGGCTTAGCGTCGGGATTTGAACGGGGGTCATCGTCATAGAGAGCGTCTATATCCGAAAGTATCAGCAGCAGATCGGCTCCCGAAAGCTCTGCAACAAGAGCGGAAAGAGAGTCGTTCTCGCCTATTTCAAGCTCCAGCTCGTCAATAGCGATAGTATCGTTTTCGTTTACTATAGGGATAACGTCCATACCTACCAGCTTCTCCACGGTATTCATGAAGTTCTCGCAGTGATTGGGGTTATTGATGATAGTCTTTGTGAGAAGTATCTGTGCCACAGTTACGCTGTACTTAGCGAACATATCGTCGTATACGTGCATGAGCTCGCACTGTCCGATAGCGGCTACAGCCTGTTTGGTCTTGGTATCCTTGGGCTTTTCGGGAAGTCCCAGCTTTCCTGCGCCGAGACCAACAGCACCCGAGGAGACCATGATTATCTCACGACCCGAGTTGTGAAGATCGGAAATAACGCGCACAAGGTTTGTCATTCTGCGGATATTCAGCTTGCCTGTCTTGTGGGCGAGAGTAGAAGTACCCAGCTTTATGACGATACGCTTTTTTTCTGATATATTTCTCATAGGATCAGCTTCCTTTAGTTGACTTTATTCTGCGGACAGCCGTTCTGCCACGCTTTTATATTGCTGCATACTATGTCTACAAGGCGTTCTCTTGTTTCAAGAGGAGCCCATGCGGTATGTGGAGTTATCACGCAGTTTTTCGCACCTTTGAGAGGTGTATCGGGTGACATTGGCTCCTTTACCAGTACATCGAGGTAAGCAGCAGCTATCTTACCGCTGTTAAGTGCGTCGGCAAGGTCTTTTTCGTTTACAACGCCGCCGCGTGAAGTGTTTATCAGCATAGCTGTGGGCTTCATATGTGATATTAGCTTGCTGTTGATGATGCCTGCTGTCTTGTCGGTAAGAGGACAGTGGAAGGTGAGTACATCAGCCTTTTCTGCGGCTGTGTAAAGGTCTGTGACCTCATACGGACAGTCCTTTGGCTGAGTTCTTGTGCTTACGACTATATTCATTCCGAAGGCAGAGCCTATCTGAGCTACCTTGCGTCCGATAGAGCCGAAGCCCACAATGGAAAGAGTTTTTCCAGCAAGCTCCGCAGTAGGAACGGGAAAGTACGAAAAAGCGGGAGAGCGCTCCCATTCTCCGTTCTTTACAGCGATATCGTAATCTCTGATACGGCTGTAGCGGTCGAGAATATATGCGAAGGTTTGCTGTGCAACAGCGTCAGTGGAATACTGACCTGCATTGCAGACAGTGATGCCTTTTTCTGCGGCGTAAGCTATATCCACATTGTTGAAGCCTGTGGCGAAAAGTCCCACATACTTGATATTCGGACAAGCGTCCATGACCTCTTTGGTTATGAGCACCTTATTGCAGAGCACGATATCTGCGTCTCCGATATTTGCGGCAGTCTCCTCGGGGGGAGTAAGTGGGATTATCCTTACGTCGCCCAGCTCCTCCAGCTGAGAGGTGGGGATATCGCCGCTGATATTTACTGTATACCAGTCAAGGACTGCAATTTTCACAGCTCAGTCCTCCTTCTTGTCGGAAGAAGCTTTTTCCTCGGCTGTCTTAGGCTTGACGAATATGGAAGTAAACAGTGCTGTGACAATGAGTATGAGCTCGATTATACCTACAGTGTAGAAAAGAGTTTTATTATTTGATACCCATAAGAGAAGTGAAAGCGGAACAGCTATAGCGAAAATAAGCTGGAAAGGCTTTTTCTGTACAGCAAATCTATAGCTGAAAAAGATCACAGAAATTACAGCAAGTGCGAGATGAAGCTGGAAAGGAAATGGGAAAATAGTCGGATTTTCTGCGTCTGATATCTGTGCTAAATTAACGAGCATATTTGTAAGGTTCATATTATCTCCTGACCTCCGCCGTCTTTAGTATATCTGAAATGCGGCGGAATTTATAAATTTGCAAAAGTCTGCACATTACAGTATAACATAAACAGCGCAGAAATTCAACTATTTTTTAAAAAATACACAAAAAATTTATGACGCATTTCTGCGGATTTTCGGATATTTTAACAGGGACTTGAATTTTTTTCCGAACAGACGTATAATATATTCAGTAGGGGCGGCGTTCCGCCTAAGATCGTAGGGGCGAACAGTGTTCGCCTGAGAGCAACGATGCAAGTATAAATGACACACTGTAGGGGACGGTGACTCCCTGTAGTACAGGGAGATGTCCAAAGGACAGAGGGTCGCGGCTCCTGTTTGGAGTCCTCGACGTCCCACAAGTGGATTGTAGGGGAGCCCGCCCTCGGGCTCCCGCAAGTGATTAGTGAATAGAACTAAGAGCTAAGATTGTAGGGGACGGCGTCCTCGACGGCCCGCAAGTTATGACAGCAATGTAGGGGCTGCCTTTGGCAGTCCGCCAGTCTATAATCAACTGTAGGGGCGGATATTATCCGCCCGCGAATAAATGCACCGTAAGCGAAGTACAAGAAACGATTTTGAATAATGTGAGCGAGTTTACGAGCATCAACGTGGCAAGGGTGCAGAGTCACGCTGCTGTAGGGAACGCCGCCTCGGCGTTCCGCAAGCCGTTATTCCTTAGGGCTAAGGGCTAAAGGCAAAAGGCTGATTTCAAAAGGCTAAAAACGAATGGAAGGCGATAATATGATATATATGCTTGAAGATGAGGCAGGAATAAGAAATTTCGTGATATACGCCCTTGAAAGCTCGGGTATGACGGCTAAGGGATTTGAAACGCCTTCTGCTCTCAGAGAGGCTATGGCGCAGGAGCTGCCTGACCTGCTGCTGCTCGACCGTATGCTCCCCGAGGAGGACGGACTCTCTGTACTGAAAAAGCTGCGCAGTGACCCCGATACGCAGAAGCTCCCCGTTATTATGCTGACAGCAAAGGATTCGGAGCTCGATAAGGTGGAGGGACTTGACAGCGGCGCAGATGATTATATCGCAAAGCCCTTCGGTACACTGGAGCTTATCTCCAGAATAAAGGCACTTCTCCGCCGCACCGGCGATAATCTTGCTGAAAAGCTGGAAATAGGCAGACTTACTGTATATCCGTCAAAGCATGAGGTTTTTGCGGACGGCAGCAAGGTAACGCTTACCCTTAAAGAATACGACCTGCTCATTATGCTTATGAAGCATAGGGGTGAGGTCTTTTCACGCGATGACCTGCTCAAGGAGATATGGGGCTATGATTTTGCAGGTGAGAGTCGTACAGTCGATGTGCATATAAGGACGCTCCGCCAGAAGCTTGGAAGCTGCGGCGATTTCATAGAGACCATACGCGGTGTGGGATATAAGGCAGGTGACGGGACTATTGACTAAAAAAATATTCATAGGCATCATTACTATCTGCGCTGTTGCAGTTATATCGGCAATAATCCTTGTTACTGCCCTCATGTACGACAAGTCTGTAGAGTCGGCGGAAAAGGAAGTAAAAACAGATGCGCATATAGTATCGTCGGCGGTGGAAAGACTGGGCGAGGAATTTCTCGACAGCAGCGATTTCGGCGATGATATACGCATTACATGGATAGATAAAGACGGTCAGGTGGTCTACGATACGGAGGAAGCTCCTGCGGCTCTGGAAAATCATTCCGACAGAAAAGAGATATCGGAAGCCTTCAGAAACGGCGAAGGAAGTTCGTCACGCTATTCAAAGACTATTATGCAAAAGACCATAAAC
Source organism: Ruminococcus flavefaciens (assembly GCF_900143025.1). GTDB lineage: Bacteria > Bacillota > Clostridia > Oscillospirales > Ruminococcaceae > Ruminococcus > Ruminococcus flavefaciens_I. The sequence continues at coordinate 48,798 of NZ_FRCT01000006.1, forward strand.
TACGCAGTAAGGCTGAATGACGGCTCTGTAATAAGAGTTTCCAGCGTACATATGTCATTTGAAGCGCAGCTACTGAGAGTATTGAACCCTATGCTGCTCATTCTTGTGGCAGTTGTCGTGTTCTCGGTGCTTGCGGCAACAAGGGTATCCCATAATATCGTTAAACCTATCAACAATATCGACCTTGCTCACCCCGATACGAAAAAAAGCTATAAGGAGCTTGCTCCGCTGCTGGAAAAGCTCCGCAGCCAGAACAGCAAGGTAAGCCGTCAGATGGACGAGATACAGAGCAGCCGTGAGCAGTTCGGGCTTATGACAGAATCTATGGACGAGGGTCTTATAATCACAGACCCTAAGCTCAATGTGCTCACCTGCAATACCAGTGCGAAAAAACTTCTCGGAGCAGGTGCGTTTTCGGAGGGACAGAGCATATATGCCCTCAATAATTCAGAGGTGTTCAGAAGATGCCTTATGAATGCTCTCGGCGGCAGGCGTTCGGAGTGTATACTGCGTACAGGCGGCGGTCAGAGAGAGGTCATCGCAAGTCCTGCAAACAGTATAGACATGGTCTGCGGACTTGTGGTATTTATCATGGACGTTACGGAAAAGCAGGAGCTTGAAACTATGCGCCGCGAATTTACGTCAAATGTGTCCCACGAGCTGAAAACTCCGCTCACTACTATCTACGGCATCTCCGATATGCTTGCAAACGGTATGGTCAAGCAGGAGGATGTTGTTCAGTTCGGCGGAAATATAAGGAGCGAAGCCGAAAGACTCATAAACCTTATCAACGATATAGTTTCGCTTTCAAAGCTGGACGAGGACTCTGCTCCCCGTGAGAATGAGAGCGTTGAGCTCTACAGCCTTGCTGAGGAGATACTTGACAGACTAAGGCTCAGTGCAGAGGAAAAGGGCGTTAATTCCGAGCTTACGGGCGAAAAGGTGTCACTTATTGGAAACCGCACCATACTCAGCGAGGTGCTGTACAATCTCTGCGATAACGCTATAAAGTACAACGTAAGCGGCGGAAAGCTAAGTGTTAAGATATCCCATATACCGCAGAGGGCTATAATCACCGTAAGCGATACGGGTATGGGAATACCACAGCAGCATATAGGACGTATTTTCGAGCGCTTTTACCGCGTTGACAAAAGCCGCTCGCGGAAGATAAAGGGCACAGGTCTGGGACTTTCTATCGTTAAGCACGGTGTTATGTACCATAACGGCACGGTAAGAGTGGAAAGCGAGGCAGGAAAGGGAACTGTTTTTACAGTTGAGCTGCCCATAGAGAAAAAACAGTGAGGTGTTTCAATGAATAAGGGCATTACTGCTGCAGAGCTGGAAAAGCTCGATATTTCGGAATATAAGATAATAGACATACGTGACGGCTCCGCATTTGAATACGGTCATATAGACGGAGCTGTCAATATACCGCAGGGAGATGTGCTTGATGCGGAGCTGCCTGCGGATAAAAAGCTTATAATATGCTGCCGAAGCGGTATAATCAGCGGTGATATTGCCGATAAGCTCTGCGAAAAGGGCTATGATGCCTATAACCTTGAGGGAGGCTATGTCGACTGGCTCCGCGTGAAAATGGAGAACAGAGAGGTAACTGAGGCTGTCGAGCTCAGTATCAGGAAGAAGTTCAAGAAGTCCATATGGTGCAAGTTCACAAAGGCTATAAACGAGTACGAGCTGGTAAAGCCCAATGACAGGATAGCTGTCTGTATTTCGGGCGGTAAGGACTCAATGCTCATGGCTAAGCTCTTTCAGGAGCTGAAACGCCATGATAAATTTCCCTTTGAGCTGGTATTTCTTGTTATGGACCCTGGTTACAGTCCCGAAAACCGCCGTGTTATCGAGGAAAATGCGCGTTCAATGTCAATACCCGTGCATATCTTTGAGTCGGATATATTCGACTCTGTATACAATATCGAGAAAAATCCCTGCTACATATGCGCACGTATGCGCCGCGGCTATCTCTACAGCCACGCAAAGGCACTTGGCTGCAATAAGATAGCGCTGGGACATCATTTCGACGACGTTATAGAGACTATCCTCATGGGTATGCTCTACGGCGGACAGGTGCAGACCATGATGCCTAAGCTCCACAGCACCAATTTTGAGGGAATGGAGCTTATACGACCCCTTTACCTTGTGAGAGAGGACGAGATAAAGCACTGGCGCGACTACAATGACCTGCACTTTATACAGTGTGCCTGCAAATTCACCGATACCTGCACTACCTGCGACCCCGACAGCCGTTCCGTATCAAAGCGTCTGGAGATAAAAAATCTCATTGCGGAGCTTAAAAAGGTAAATCCGCAGGTGGAGAAGAATATATTCCGCAGCGTGGAAAATGTCAATTTGAATACGGTCATTGCCTATAAGGACAATGTTGGAGTTCACCGTTTCCTTGATAAGTATGACGATGTGAAGGAATAATGCCCTTCTGTAAAGGGGCTGAAAAAGAGTGAAATTCAATGGAAAAACGTTGTTTATTGAAAATATTATTTTTGAAATCTACGTTTTGAACGAAATCGAAGTCAATGTTTTGTTTAAAATGGCGAATGAGTGGAACGCTGAGGGTGACTCCCTGTAGTACAGGGAGATGTCCGAAGGACAGAGGGGCGCGGCTCCTGTTGGGGGGCGTTCACTACATTCTGCCATTCATACATATGTAATATCATGCGGGCGAACACTGTTCGCACCTACGATCTTAGATCTATTCATTAATCACTTGCGGGAGCCCGAGGGCGGGCTCCCCTACAATCCACTTGTGGGACGTCGAGGACGCCGTCCCCTACAAATGACTGTCGTTGCATGATTGGCAGGCGGCGAAACGCCGCCGCATACAATATATTTTAGTTTTCGGCAATAAAAAGGGGCTGAGTTTATTGAACTCAGTCCCTTTTGTTATTATTTCCAGAATATAACTGCATCTTCAAGAATATCAATAAGTCTTGGGAAGCGTTTCATTATCGTTCCTTCGCCCCAGTTGAAGAGCTGTCCGAAGATGAATACCATTGTCACTGCCATTGATACGCCCGAAAGCACATATCTGCTCTTGTGTGCGGAGATATCTGTACAGCCGCGGAATATGCCTATCATTGCTGCAAATGTCATAAGCGGCATAAGGTCGAATACATAGTGTGTGATGAAGCCGCCGAGACAGAAGTCAGCCCATGCAAGAAGTACTGACATACCGAAGCATATAGTCAGGAACCATCTTCTGTAGCGGTCCTTTATCTCCTTTGACTTTGGTCCGTAAGCCTGTGGCTGGAGAAGTGTACCAAAGAGGATAACAGGGAGAGTAAGTGCTCCGAAGCCTACTACTGTGTACACATATGAGCCGTAGTTTTCAAGTCCGTTGAAGCCTGTTTCGAAGAACGGGAACGAGGTCTTTGACTTTGGTGCCTGTAGGAAGTAATGGTATATAGCTGACGGCAGATTTGAAAGTCTTATAGTATTTGCGTGGATATCGCTTACTGTGAGCTGATATACTGCGCCGAATTCCAGCGGTGAGCCAAATCTTGCGGCGTTGTACTTCATTATAAGTGCTGCGCCTGCAATGAGAGGAGCTACGAAGCTTGCTGCAAGTCCGAGGCGGTATGCGAGCTTTTCCTTCTTGTCAAGGAGTATGCCGATGAAGAATGGCACAAGAACTGCGCCGCAGAGTGCAACTGTAGGACGGGAAGCAACGGAAAGTGCAAGGGCAGTTCCGCTTGCGAGAAGCAGTACTGGCTTTATCTTCTTCTTTGTGATGTTGCAGGCTGTCATGCCTGTGTAAAGGCTTATCATAAGGAAGCAGAGTCCCGATACAGTTGGCAGAGTGTAGCGGTCTACTTCGTTTCCAAGCGTCCAGAAGCCCATTGTTGCCGTTGCTGTGGGGAGCATAAGCAACAGGAGCAGGAGCTTTGGCTTTAAGTCAAGAAGCTTTACAGCTGCAAGAATTGTAAGGCACATGAAGATTATGCCTATTACTGTGTAGAAGTTGTTGGACATTGCAGGTGTGGGGAGCTTGCCTGTTAATTTGTAATACGGATAGTAGAAGGTGAGCACGGGTGCTACACCGAAATAGCTGTAGAATTTGCCGTTGTAGTATGCGTAATCCCAGTATCCTACGCCGCCGCGGACTCCCGAATCATATGGGTTTGCCATTTCTTCAAGGGCAGGATCAACATTAACGTCAAGGTATACCTGATCCTTTTCAAAGGCATCAAGTGTCATTGCGGCAGGGTCGTCCAGATACTGCTCTGAACCTGTGTAGGGCCTTGCCTTCTGATCGGGTACGCGGAGACAGAGTCCCGAAACTGTGCATAATACTATCACAGCGGTAACGGCAATAAGGTGAGAACGTTTCTTTCTGTCGTAGTCCACAGCGTAGAAACGGAAGGACTTTATTGCAAGACAGCCGATAAATATTACATAGAGCAGGAAAAATCTAAGGTCTGAGAATGAATAGGGGATAGCACTTAAAGCGCGGATACTATGGATAGTTACGGGCTTTGTCATGCCTGTAAAAGAAAGTGTAAGAGTATCGAGCTTGCCGTAGGGCTCAAAGCAGAGAGAAAGATTGCTTTTTCTGCCGCAGGTGCGCTTATGCTGAACAACTATATCCATAGTTGAGAAGTTTTCGTCTGTCATTAGAAGCTTTACGTCAAAGGGTGATGACGAACCACCCTCAGCGTCAAGGTTTACAAGGAGCACCTTTGCGCCCTCGGGGATACTGTGCATTTTTATGTCTGTATCTGAAGGAACCGATATTTCCTTGTCGGTTATGGCGGTAGCTGTTGCTCCGAGATCTATACTTGAGGTGGATAGAGTCTCGTCTATCTTCTCTGAGGTGAAGCTCTTTCCGTTGAATATGAGCACCTCAGCAGCAAGTATGGCTACTGCGCATATTGCACTCTTTTTCAGAAAAGATTTTATACGGGGCGCTTCATAGCGCTTTGCAAGGACTGCTCCGAATACGGCGGCACTTGTAAGTGCAGCGCCTAACAGCGATATACCGCTGTTTCCGTCTATCATACCAGCTGATGTTACCGCGCTGAGCAGCGTCATTCCGCAGATAAGACAGCCAAGAGCAAAGCCGAGATTTTTCATGGTGGTTTTTGATGCGTCTTTTTTCTTTTTGTCATTGAATTTTTTGTCGCAGATATTCATTATCGACAGCGAAATAAAGAATATAATTGGCGGTATGATTATTGACCAAAGCATTTCATATAGCTCCTTATATATTAAATTTCTTTTATAAGATATTAAAAGCGTTTTTCTACTGTATTACAGCTGAAAAATTGATTTTTCGCATATAATATGAAGAAATACATACATATTTATATTATACTATCAAAGCAGTGGCAAATGCAAGAGAAAAAGCAAGAGAAAAGAGCTTTTTGTGGATTTTCGTCATATTGTACATATTTTCCCATGTTATAAATGGAGTTAGCGCGGCTATAATACTATCACGGCATCAATAATCAATTCTTTAAGGAGATAATGATAATGAGTAATAACAACAGCAATAACAACGGTGAAATGACACAGAAGGGCAGAGAAACTCTTGAAAGATTCAAGATGGAGTCTGCTAACGAGCTCGGTATCGACCTCAAGAAGGGCTATAATGGCGATCTTACTTCCCGTGAAGCCGGTTCTATCGGCGGTAACATGGTCAAGAAGATGATCGACTCTTACAAGATGCAGTAACTTCTGAATAAACTGCAAATATAGATATTTACGGTTGTGTATCGGGCAAAGGCTTTAAAAAAGCTACTGCTCTAAACCAAATATTCAAAAAAGGAGCTGCTTACTGACGTAGGCAGTTCCTTTTGTTATTACTGTTTGTTTGAAAGAACCATATATCAACGAAATATAAAATTATCAACAAAAATTCAAAAAACTATTGACAAACAGCAATAGTATATGCTATAATATAATATATATATGTTAACATTATATGTAAAAAATTATCACTACAAACACAATGGAGGTCATAACATGAAAAGAAAAATTGCATCTATTCTGGCAGCAGCACTTATCGCAACACCGGTTTTATCAGCAAATCTGAGCACAGCTAATGCCGCATATACGCCTTATTCGATCACAAGCGTGAGCAATACTGTCAACTTGGCAAAATATGATGACGGTATTCTGATCGATCATGTTGTATATTACCCAAAGGATATGACTGCATCTAACAAGAAGTATCCTGTAGTTGTATGGGGAAACGGTACATTTGGTAATTGGAATAATTATAAGGAACTTCTCAGCCAGATCGCAGCAGGAGGATATATCGTTGTAGCAAATAATGATAGCTTCTGCGGCTCGGGTGTAACAGAGTCTGCATCAGTTAACTTTATTATCAATGAAGGTAAAGATAAGAATAGTATGTTCTACAATAAGGTAGACGCAGAGCACGTTGGAGCAGGCGGACATTCTCAGGGCGGAATGAGCGCTGTTAATTCTTCAAGACTCAACTCAAAGATAGACTGTGTATTTGATGTACAGGGCTGTCAGCTTCAGTCTGAAGCAAGCAAGCTTAAAGTTCCGACTTTCTTTGTAACATCTACACAGGATTCCATCGTGTCATCTTCATGGGTAAAGAATTCTTACAATGCTTGCAATGTACCTGCTGTATATGCAAGTGTGAAGAATGTTACTCATTTTGGTCCTGTAGATGGAAATCAGGCTTCAATCTTCGCTGAATATGCTGTTAAGTGGTTCGACGCATTCCTCAAGAACGACAGCAGTGCTAAGGCTGCTTTCCTCAATGGCGGAAAGCTTTCAAAGGACAGCAGATGGGTAAATTATACTTCAAAGAATTTCTGAGAAATAATTTTTTAACTGAAAAATATTCGGCTCCTGTGTATCAATACCGCAGGAGCCGATTTTTTATGATATGAATTTTTAGCGCTTACTTATTCATAAAATATGCGATAGCAGCGCATATTGTCAGTGCTATCAAAGCTGATATTACGCCGTACATAAACTTCATGGCATTTTTGTTGGCAGTTTTAAGGCGGTCGGCTGATATCTCGTCAAGAGGCTTGCCCTCCATGAAGGCACTGATCTCTTTGTAGGTCTGGATATTGTTTGCCTTTTTCATTTTCTCGACCTTGAACGCCGTAAATATGGCAACTGCGGCAATAGCTCCCCAGATAGCTCCGCCTATCCAGCCGAGGTACTTTATCAGCGGAAGGGGCGATACTACCATTATAATATACATTACAGCAAGCACCCACGCCATTGAATTGAATTTTTTTACTTCTTCCTTGTTGATCTCATTTTTCATAGTTTCAACATCTCCTTTTACTAATTCGTCAAGAGATATATTGAAAAGCTTTCCGAGAATGAGGAGACTGTGGATATCGGGGTAGCTCTTGCCGTTCTCCCAGTTAGAAATAGTCTGGCGGCTGACATATGCTTTTTCTGCAAGGAGCTCCTGAGACCATTTTAATTTGCCTCTGTGTTTTTTGATCTGATTTCCGATTTCCATTTTTTCCTCCTTAGGAACTTTTCTCTTGACTGACACCAGTATATCATTCAGCAGAAAAAAATGCTACCAAGCTGTTTTTACAAGTGCTGAAAAATTGAAAAAAGATGCTTACAAATGCGTGAAAAACCATGTAAAAGCTCTTTTACATAACGAAATACAGGCAAATTCCGACAATCAAAAAAGACGGAGCCAAAGCCCTGCCTTTTCTGAAAAATATTACTTGTTCTTTCTTCTTATGACTACTGCCACAAGCTCGGGACCGATATTTGCAGATACGACTGCGCCGATGTTGCCGAACATCTCAGCCTTTCTGCCTGTCTTTTTAGCGATCTCCTTCTCGACTTCCTTGGCAAGAGTGTCGTCCTTGCCGTGTATCATTATGTATGGAGTCTGAGGAGTCATATTCTTCTCGACTATCTCCACAAGCTTTGGAACGATATTTTTTTCGCCTCTTATCTTGTCAACGGTAGTTGTCGTACCGTCGGCAAAGAGTATAACGGGCTTTAGTCCGAGAAGCTCTCCGGCAAAAGCCTTTGCAGCGGAGATACGTCCCGATTTCTTAGCGTATTTAAGGTTGTATGGCACTGCATATATGCCGCATACGTTGAACCAATCTTCGAGATATGCGATTATCTCCTCAACATCTGCACCGCGGCGTATCTTCTTTGCAGCTTCCATTACAGGATAGCCGTAGTAAAGAGTATAGCACTTTGAGTCGATATTGAAGATGCGGAGTTTATCCTTAGCTTCGGGATTGTTTTCAAAAAAGTCGTTTTTGCCGATTATAGAGTTATTATATGTACCCGAGCCCCGTGAGTTTATGGAAACACTGATTATATCTGTGTATCCCTTATCGTAGAGCTCCTTGTAGGTCTCTTCAAAGGTTATGGGAGATATCTGAGAGTGCTTTGGTATCTCATCTGTATTATCGAAAATCTCATAAACTTCCTTTGTGGACTTGTCATATATCTCTCTGAAGCTTTCACCGCCTACAGTAAGGGTGAAGGGGATCACCTTTATTCCCAGTTCATCGATGATCTCCTTTGGAAGGTCGCAGCATGAATCTGTAAGTAATGCGATCTTTGACATTTTTTGTATCTCCTTTACCATTCGTATTTTGTCAGTTTTCCCTCACGGGAAAGGTCGGGATAATCCCATTGTCTCAGCACCTCATACACGGCTATCGCCACGGAATTCGAGAGATTGAGACTGCGCAGTTCATTGCGCATAGGTATTCTTACGCAGCTGTCGGGATTTTCGTGAAGAAGCTCCTCGGGGAGCCCTTTGTCCTCTCTTCCGAAAACAAGGTAGGCATTGTCGGGATATTCCGCTTCACTGTGAACATGAAGTCCCTTTGTAGTGAAGTAGAAGAAGTGACCGCCTTTGTTTTTCTCGAAGAAATCAGTCAAGCTGTCGTAATATGTGATATCAAGCTTGTCCCAGTAGTCAAGGCCTGCACGTTTCAGGTGCTTGTCGCTTACCTCGAAGCCCAGAGGACGGACGAGGTGCAGCCTTGCTCCCGTAACGGCGCAGGTTCGGGAGATATTTCCCGTATTCTGCGGTATCTGGGGTTCTACAAGGACGATATTAAGGTTTTGCATAGGTCTCCTTTGAATATATTAATATGTGTAAAGTGCCTTTATACAGCAGTTCTTAGGGGTAAAGTCTATGCCGAGGGCTTCCTTGATATTGCCGTCGTTCATATCTTTAAGGTCCTTGATGTAATCGTAGGTGTGGTCTACAGGCGGAGCTTCCTCAGCATTTTCCGGTATCTCAACGGCATGGAATATAGCTGACTTGTTCTTCCAGTCGCCCATAAAAACATAGGACTGTCCGCTGCCGCAGGCTGTTACGTAATCGTGGGTCTCGTATTCGATGTTGTCGCCTTCAACAGGTGCGCCCTTTGTATAGGTGATGACTATAGCAAAATCGCCTACGCTTACGGGAGTATCGAGATCTATGGTCTGATAGCCGCGATAACCGAGAACTGCGTCCTGAGAATAGAGCAGTACCTTGAAGGTTGCGTCGTATATTTCGATCTTAATGTTCTGCTCCTCTTCAAAATCGTTATATGTACCCACAGCGGCAAGTCTTCCGCCCTGGTGGAAAACGTTTGCAACGGTAGTCTCGTCGCCGCGCTTTATGTATTTATTGTTTTCATTTCCTGCGTCATAGCCGAGAACAGCGGAATACTTGTCCGTAACGGTAAAGCTTGCTACGTCCTTCAGAGGAGTATCGTAAGAAACATAGTAGTATGAACCGAGTATGCCTTCGGTGCTGTTATAGGTTATCCATGCACCGTTCTGCGAAGCTTCCTCATTGAAGTAATTCTTTGGGAAGTTATCGTCCCAGCCGATGATCGTAACAGCGTGGTCGGCAGTCTCGTTCTTTGCGTCGTTCATGGTATAGTAATCGCCGTACCAGTCCTTTTTCTCACTATTATCGGGAATAGCGGCGAAAACTCCGCCTGTTTCGCGTACAGCCTGTTTTACAGCGTCTGCGCCCTTGCCTGTAAGCGGTCTTGCGCTGTCAAGGGTAAGACCGTTGAAGCCCCGCGACAGTGTCTCGGTTATTATCCATGATCTTCCGCCCATATCCCTATTTGCAGTATCAACTTTCTTGAAAAAGCCGTCTGATTTGTTGGTATCCCATACGATATCGGTCAGGGAATACGGGTCGATACTTATGCTGTTGCCTGTTTTCAGAGCATAGTTTGTCTCCATGGAAGCAGCGGCAGCATAAGCCCAGCAGGAACCGTTTTCCTGAGCTTTCTTTTTAAACTCTGGAGTTTCACTGAGGAGATTAAAGTATCCTTCATCGCTGTGAACGTAATTGTAGGTGAATATATCAGGGTTCTGGGGCTTTGCTTTTGTTGTAGGCTCGGCTGTTGTTGTCTCCGAGGTCTCTTCTGTCGGCTGTGTTGTATCTGTGTTCGCCTGGCTATTTTGTCTTAGTGAACAGCTGTACATTGATAAAAGACCTGTTATCAGGACCGAAGTGATAAGTAATTTTTTCATATGGGCCTCCTTTTTAAAAACAGAATAGTTTACTTGTTTTTTCAGATAATACTATTGTCCGCTGTGCGGATAATAAAAATACGGAGTTTAATGAAATGAACATTATGTCACTTGCCAAGGGTGCTGCTGCGGGAGCAATAGTAGGCTTTGCCTGTTATACTTTTTCAAATGCACGCCCTATGAAGAAGCTCAGCATAAAGCGTGATGCGGGTAAAACCCTTAAAGCCGCAGGAAATCTGCTTGAGGATATAAAATCCGTCATTATGTAGCTTCACCTGAATTGCGTCTGAATCCAAGATAGCTTTCGAGGATAAGGACTGCTGCGACTGCGTCAACAACAGCCTTGCGTTTTTTGCCACGTGTATTCGTGACATTCAGGGCATTGTGTGCCGAGACTGTAGTGCAGCGTTCGTCCCAGAGCTTAACGGGACAGCCTGTGAGCTTTTCAAGTTCTTCGGCGAAAAGCTTGCATTTTTCAGCTCTTTCGCCGACTGTTCCGTTCATATTCATAGGATAGCCCACGACTATCTGTTCGGCACGCTGCTCCTTAGCGAGAGCGGCGGTTTTTTCTATACATTTTGAGAAGTCTTTTTCGGCTATGACCGTTACGGGAGAAGCGATCATTTCGCTTTTTCCGCATACTGCGATGCCCGTTCTTGCGTCGCCGAAGTCTACTGACATTATAATCATTGTTACCTCCGGTAAATTATGAAGAAAATAGCCGTTTGTAGGGGGCAATGCCTAAATCGCCCTGTGCCTTTTTTGATATTTGGGCGGGCTGATGTGGGGGTCAGCCCCTACATGGAAATCGTGCTTAACGGGCGAGCGGAACTCGCCCCTGCAAGCTAACGGCTCAAGCCCACGGCTTGACCGTGCCGATGATATCCTTGACCGAGGCAATGCCCTTGCTGTCAAGCCATTCGTTCATTTCCTCGACTATCTTTACGGGAGCATACGGGTCTGTGAATATTGCTGCACCTACCTGTACTGCGGAGGCTCCTGCCATCATAAGCTCGATAGCGTCGCGTCCCGAGGATACGCCGCCCATACCGATAACAGGTATCTTTACGGCGTTTGCCACCTGCCATACCATGCGTACAGCTATAGGGAATACGGCAGGACCGCTCATACCGCCTACATTATTATGGAGTATTGGTCTGCCTGTGTTTATATCTATCCTCATGCCGAGGAGAGTATTTATAAGTGATACCGCGTCAGCACCTGCGGCTTCAACGGATTTAGCGATATCGGCAATGCTTGTAACATTAGGTGAAAGCTTTACTACAAGAGGCTTCTTTGTAGCAGCACGTACCTTTTTCGTTACCTCTGCCGCCATTTCGCAGCTTGTTCCGAAGGCTGCACCGCCCTGCTTAACGTTTGGGCAGGAGATATTCAGCTCTATCATGTGAACATCGGTATCCTCCAGCTTTGCGGCTACCTCTGCGCACTCGTCGGGAGTCGAGCCTGCGATATTTGCAAGGACTACAAGATCCTTTGTGAGCAGGTAGGGGAGCTCGGTGTCGATAAAATGGTCGATACCGGGGTTCTGGAGTCCTACGGAATTGAGCATACCCGAGGGAGTTTCCGCAATTCTCGGTGCGATATTACCTGTGCGGAGGTGGAGAGTAGTACCCTTTGTTGCAATGCCGCCAAGCTTGCTCAGCGGGAACAGCTCCTCATACTCTCTGCCGTAGCCGAATACGCCAGAGGCAGGGATTATAGGGTTCTTGAAGTCTACGCCGCAGACTTTTACGGAAAGATCAGCCATTACCAGATCACCTCCTCAGCATTGAATACAGGACCGTCCTTGCAGACATGAGCGAAGTATTCCTCGTCGTTCCTTACTGTGCGGCAGGCACAGCCGAGACAGGCACCTATACCGCAAGCCATACGCTCTTCAAGGGATATCTGGCAGAATATGCCGTTTTCCTTGCATATAGCGGCAACGCCCTTTAACATTGGCATAGGTCCGCAGGCGTATACTGCGTCGATGCCGCCTTTTTCGGCAAGCTCCTTCAGGGGCTGTGTTACAAAGCCGTGGATACCTGCCGAGCCGTCGTCGGTGCAGAGGATAGCTTCTGCGCCTGTTTTGCGGAAATCGTCCTGTAATATGACTGCGGAAGCGTTTCTGAAACCGCTTATTGCAACGGCTTTATTGCCGTAAGCCTTTGCGAGGGGGAGCATTGGAGGAGTTCCGATGCCGCCGCCTATAAGCACTACCTTATTATAAGAAGGGTCAACAGTGAAACCGTGTCCGAGGGGAGCGAGCATATCAATGAGATCGCCCTTGTTGAGCTTTGCTATCTCGGCAGTTCCTTCACCTCTTATTTCAAATACGATACGCAGAGTACCCTTTTCCTTGTCGATACCGCATATTGAAATAGGTCTGCGGAGAGTATAGCCCTTTGCCCTGATGTGGACGAACTGTCCCGGACAGGCTACAGCCGCCACCTCCGGACATGAGATGGTAAAGCTGTATATCTCACGGGCAATTGCGGTTTTGTCAGCAATTATGTACTGACCCTGAGTATATTTCATATTGACCTCCTTGGTTTTAGCCATTAGCCGTTAACCTTTAGCTGTTAGTCTGTTGAATGACATATCGTTACGTTTGATATGATATAACGGCGGAGCCGTTTCCTGAAGGCTAATAGCTAAGGGCTAAAGGCTTTATCTTATTATACCATATTTTTTTAAACAAATCAACGTTCACGGAAAAAGATTTATCGTTTTTGGGTGAATATGATGTAAAAAAGTAAGGGCTTGGTTTGTACATATATTATAATAGAGGGAAACAACGACAGCATACGCAAAATATCATCTTGATATGAAAAAGTATGAAAAATGCTGAAAAACAATGAAATTCAATGATAAACTCAAAAAAAATCTGAAAAACAGGCTAAAATATCCCAGGATAACATTTGCAGTTCATATGAACTTATGATATAATCATATCATCGCAAGAGAGGAGATAACGACTATGAACAGACTTATTCCCGGAACTACAATGAAATTTTCCGAGCAGGCTCGTGAATCGGCTTTTTCCGTGATCTCACCTGTTCTTGAAGCTACAGGCGGACTTACACTTTCCCAGCTCTCAAAGCTCACAGGGCTTGAAGGCACTACTATCCAGAACTGGATAAAGCGCGGCTGGGTATCCGCTACCAAGGGCAAAAAGTATTCGGAAAAGCAGATAATCCGCATACTTCTTATAAATATGCTCCGAAAGGCTATGAAGCTTGAGGACATTGCAAATCTTATGCGCTATATCAACGGCGATGTTGAGGATACCTCAGATGATATCATAGAGGATATACTCCTTTATAATATCCTTTGCAGGATAATCTTTACAGCAGAGGACGAAGGGGCGTTCGATACCGAGCATATAAAAACTCTGGTATCCCGTGAGTTAGCGGATTATTCCAAAGAGGTCAAGGAACTTGACAAGCTCCGAAAAGCCATGTATGTCATGGTTATGGGGTACAGGAGCGGTTGTCTGAGGACTGAAATGGAAAAGGGGCTCGAGGTCATTCTTGAAGGAATGAAATGATCGAAAAAATACATGATATCGGATATTAGGGAGGTTTAAGAAATGAATGTTGTAACTGCATTACTAATGAGCAAAAAGAAAATAATCAAGCTGTTTGAAGTATCAAAGGCTTATTCCGAGGACAGTGCAAGGACACTTGATGAATTGGGCATCTATAATCCCGAGGCTACCTTTGAATTGCTGTATGACAATGTCATTTCAGCAACAGAGGACGGAAAGTATTTTCTTAACAAAGTATAAAAATACAGCATGATATACGGATGAAAAAGGGGGCTTTGTCATGGCGTTCGTTCCGCCTGTTCCGCTTATCAGGAAGAAAAGGATAGTAAGGGCGCTTATGAAAGCAAACGCTTACTCGGAAGGCAGTGCCAGAAGGCTTGATGAAATAGGATTGTTCAATCCTTACGGATTCCCGCTTTTGACTGCCAGAATGATAAAGCGGAAGGTAATATCGGTTACCGATGATGGAAGGTATTATCTTAATAAGGGGTAAAAAAGATTAATGTTGGGGTAAACGATCAGACTTAATAAGGGGTAAAAAAGATTAATGTTGGGGTAAACGATCAGACTTAATAAGGGGTAAAACATTCAAATACACTAATAAATACACATTAAAGGAGAATTATTATGCCAATCAATGTTAGGGAGATCAATAATGCACCGAAGAAGCCAAGCTTTAAGGGTATAAAGTGGGCTGTTATAGGAATTGCCGCAGTTCTTGTAGCTGCAAATTCCTTTACCATAGTGCCCGCAGGTAATACAGGTGTAGTTCTTACACTTGGCGAGGTATCATCAAATCCGCTTACAGAGGGTTTCCACATCAAAGCTCCGTTTGTTCAGACGGTTGAGAAGATGTCCAACAAGATACAGGTGTTTGAAGCAAAGGCTACAGCGGTATCGCGTGACTTACAGACTGTAAACAGTGATATTGCCGTAAACTACAGACTTATCTCTGATAAATCACCTGATATGTACAAGAATGTAGGTGTTGAATACAGCACTATACTCGTTTCTCCTGTTGTTCAGGAGTGCATGAAGTCTGCGACAGCAAAGTACAATGCAGAACAGCTCATTACAGAGCGTGAGGCAGTAAGTACCGAGGTAAAGACAGCGCTTGATGAAAAGCTCAATTCCTATGGTATATATATTGAGAAATTCAATATTGTAAACTTTGATTTTACAGAGGAGTTCAATAACGCTATCGAAGCAAAGCAGGTAGCAGAGCAGAACCTCCTCAAGACAAAGACCGAGCAGGAGCAGGCTAAGGTAGTTGCAAAGACCGAGGCTGAAAAGAAGGTCATCGCAGCAAATGCTGAGGCAGAGGCAATACTTGCTCAGGCACAGGCTCAGGCAGATGCTAACAAGCTTCTTGAAGAGTCGCTTTCAAGCAAGGTAATAGCTTACGAGCAGATCCAGAAATGGGACGGCGTAATGCCTAAGGTAACAGGCAAGGACGGCGGTCTGCTCATAGATGTGGATATCAACGATGCAGTATCCAATAACGCTGCACAGCCACAGAACTGAAATGAATAAACTTTCGGGGGGAACAAAGCTGTTCGCGGAACAGTAATACAGATCTCCGACCTCCGCCAAAGGGGACGGGGGAGGGGATCCGCTCATCTACCAAGATAGGGATAGAAGCTCGGGGAAAACAGAGAGCTTCACGTACATAAAAAATATGCGGTAAGTCTGGGGAGACTTCCGCAGTTGGGGTAAACATTATTTCTTATATAGTTGATATGATGACTAAAGCTTATGTAGGGGTACATAGGCTTTTCTTTTTGCATATAAGCGCAGGACAGCTGAGATCATATAACATACTGTTCTGAAAAAAAGGACTGCCGCACAGCGACAGTCCCTGTTTTTACTTTTTATCAGGCTCAGGCTCGATAATAGGAGCGTCAACAGCGTTTTTCCTTACGCTTGCGATACCCTTTTTACAGCTGTCCTTCTTGACATAGCCTTCACTGGCGGCGATGGTCTCGCCGTTCCTTGCTTTAAGGCGGAATCTGAATTCGCCTGATTTGTCCTTGTAAATCTCGAACTTCGGATTTGTCTCAGTCTGAAATCCTTCTACGGTCTGATCTTCAAGATTAGCCTCAGGAGCGTTCTTCATAACGCTGGCGATGCCGTTTTTAACGCTTGCGAGTGTATTGTATACCTCTCCGCCTGTAGCGATCACCTCTCCGTTACCAGCCTTCAGGCTGAATGTAAAGCCAGTCTTGGTAGTCTTGATGATAAATTTGCCCATAATTATTTTCAACACCTTTCAGCATAATGTTATAAATCGAACTTGCCGCCGATTTTCACCATAATTATAACTGAATTATATCATCTTGTCAATAGATTTTGTTAAATTTCATCAATATAACGAACAAAAAGTAAATCTGTTCAATTTTTGATAAAAAAGAGCGTACCAATGTACGCTCCTCATCATATTTATTCTGTAATAATAAAGCTTTCGGGGACTGTTCTGCATACTGCCGAAAAAAATCCCTTTTCCGTCAGCTTTTCAGCACATATTTCAGCCTGTGCGGTATCAGTGAAAAGTCCGAACACTGCCGAGCCGCTGCCAGTCATGATCGCGCTGAGAGCATCATTGCCAAGCATTACAGACTTTATGCTGTCAACTTCTTCCAGCTGTACAGCCTGCTCAAAGAGATTGCCGAAGTATTTGCAAGCCGTATCGGGAGCTTTTTCTATGGCATCAATAAGCTTTTTGGTTTCGGTGTGGACAGGTGCAGCAAGGCTGTCGATGTTTCGGTAAGCCTCAGCCGTAGAAACTCCTTCCTTTCCCTTTGCGATGACAAGTATACGTCCCGAATAATCGGCGATTGGAGTTATTTTCTCACCAATGCCCTCAACGTAGGCAGTTCCGCCCGTAAGGAAGAAGGGGACATCTGCCCCCAGCTTTTCGGGTGCGCTGACGCTTTTTCCCGTCATTCTGCCGAGACAGTAGAGCACGGCAGCTGCATCGGTGCTTCCGCCGCCCATGCCTGCCTGTGAAGGTATACCCTTTTTAATATGTATACGGCAGCCGCAGTCCATACCGTTCTCCTCAAAGAACAGCTTTGCGGCTTTATATGCGATATTGCGTTCATCGCAGGGGATAGGGTCAGAGCTTGCAAAGCTTTCGGGCACTTCACAGCTCAGCTCTATGCCGCTGTCGGTAAGCTCCACAGTTACCTCGTCATAGAGTCCTACGGTCTGGAATACGCTTTCGATAGCGTGATAGCCGTTGGGGAGCTTTCCCGTGACATCGAGTGCAAGGTTGACCTTTGCCGCTGTCTTTACCTTCATTTCTTTTCAGCCTCCAGCTTTTTCAGGAACTTCTCTATACGTCTGATAGCTTCCATAAGATGCTTTAGTGAATAAGCGTAGGAGATACGCATATAGCCTTCGCCGCTTTCACCGAATGCACTTCCGGGGACTGCCGCAACTCTCTCCTCAAAGAGCAGTCTTTCGCAGAATTCCTCACTGGTCATGCCTGTGCTCTTGATACACGGGAACACGTAAAACGCGCCCTCGGGGTTGAAGCAGGTAAGTCCGAGGCGGTTGAATTCGCCCACAAGATAGCGGCGGCGGATATTGTACTCCTCTACCATTTTTGCTACTTCCTTGTCACAGGAGGTAAGCGCCTCAACTGCGGCATTCTGGCTAATGAATGGGCTGCACATGATACCGTACTGATGTATCTTCGATATTTGGGTGATTATAGGTTCGGGAGCCGTAACATAGCCAAGTCTCCAGCCTGTCATGGCGTAAGCCTTCGAGAAGCCGTTAACGTAGATAGTACGCTCTCTCATGTCTTCAAGCTCGATTATGGAGAAATGCTTTCTTCCGTATGTAAGCTCGGAGTATATCTCGTCCGACAGCACCATGATATTTGTATTGCGGAGGAAATCCGCAATAGGCTCTAAGTCCTCTTTCGTCATAACTGCGCCTGTGGGATTATTCGGGAAAGGCAGTATCAGGAGCTTTGTGCGGTCAGTTACCTTGTCCTTGAAGTCATCGAGCGTAAGCTTGAAGTTATTCTCGATGCGTGTAGGCACAGATACGGGAACTCCGCCTGCAAGCTCTACAAGTGGCGCATAACAGACGAAGCAGGGCTCCACGACAAGCACCTCATCGCCCGGGTCGAGAAGTCCTCTGAGAGCAAGGTCTATAGCCTCAGAGCCGCCTACGGTAACGATTATCTCCTTGTCGGGGTCATACTTTACGCCGTGCTTTTTCTCGATATGGGCGGAAAGAGTATTTCTCAGAGGAACGAGACCCTTGTTTGGTCCGTAGATGATATGCTTTCTTTCAAGCACCTGTATGGCAGCCTTTCTTATAGCCCATGGCGTATTGAAGTCAGGCTCGCCGACACCGAGGGATATAACGTCCTCCATAGTGCCTGCAATGTCGAAGAACTTTCGTATCCCCGACGGTTTTATGTCCTTTATCTTATTGGAAAGGACTTTATCGTAATCTATCACGATCAGCCGAGTCCCCTTTCATCAGGCTCTTCACGGTCGATGAATATGCCTTTTTCCTTGTATTTTTTCAGTATAAAGTGTGTAGAAGTAGATAAAATTCCGTCAATTGTAGCAAGTCTTTCCGAAACGAAGAAGGCAACGTCCTTGAGGTCGTTTCCCTTAACCTCAACAGCAAGGTCGTAAGCGCCTGATGACATAAGGCTCACGCTCTCAACTTCATCGTACATCATTATTGTCTTTGCAATATCGTCAAATCCGCAGTCGCGCTGGGGAGTAACTTTGAGCTCGATAGTAGCGTATACAGTTGACTTGTCGTAGAGGTCGTCGTCCACGATAACGCTGTAGCCCTTGATGACGCCGCTTTTTTCCAGCTTTTCTATCTCGGCGGCTGCCGCTTCAGCGGAGATACCAAGTATTTCGCCCAGCTCCGCGTTAGAAATGCGGGCATTCTGCTGTAATATTTTTACAATGTCTTTCATAATATCATTTCCTTTCGTTATATATTAGTATTGCCTGTATTCGCCCTGAGTATAGCCGTAGTATTCAAGCACATCGTCCCATGTCTTGTCAACGAAATTGGTATATCCGTAGCCGAAGTCACAATCGCCCACATATTTCTTATCGCGGGCTGTGTCCCAGCAGAAGAGCTTTGTTACGGAAATACCGTTGTATTCCAGTACATACTCTATATCACCGTGTTCAGGTATCTCCCAGTCGAGGTCAGAGGTAAAAGGCGCATCCTTGCTCCATTTGCCGTAGAGATATACGGGGATATCTTCCTTGCCGCGGTTGTATTCCCATGCGATAGCCGCAGCAAGGTCGCAGGACTCCATGAGCTCCTTGTCATTGAAGTCATAGCCCTCAGGCTCCTGATAGCTGCTGTTGTTATTATTGCTGTTGTAGCCGTAGTCGTCATCTTCAAGCTTTATATCGGTGTATTTACCGTATTCCAGCCCGAATTTGTCAAGCACCTTTTTCCATTTCAGCTCTCTTATGTCGTCAGCGTCCTCGATATCGCCGTAAACTCCGACTTTATCCTTTCGTGAAGTACCGCTGCAGCACATAACAGCCTTTGGATAACCTGTTTCGTCGAGAATTACTATATATTCAAACTCCTTGTCGGTGGGAAAATAATTTCTGACCTTTTCGCCGAAATCGCCCTCGCCTGTCTTTGTGTAGACGATATCATTGCCGAATTTGCTTTCCTCATCTACCAGAACTGTCATTATACTATTATAAATCGACTTTGCATGTGAATTTGCGGAAACCTTTTTGCTCTTTTCGACATAGCTCATCATTCCGAAGCTGAGGTCGAGACCCCTTCCGCTTTTGTCCTTTTTCTCGGTAGTCTCCTGAGCTTCCGTAGTTGTCTCGGGCTCGGATTTTTCCTCAGATTTGCTTTTCTCCTTGCCGCAGCTAAATGAAGCCGATACGGTAAGAAGTGCCAGACTGAGCAATAATGCTCTTTTAGCTTTCATATTTATTCCCCCATTATGTTATGTCTATGAAATAAGGCTTTCTCTTTTTGAAGTAAGCTATGCGGCTGAAGCCTGCCGCTCGTGCGACTCCTATGCCGTCTGCGGAGTTTGCGGCTATATCCTCAACTGTGTGAGAGTCCGAGCCGACTGTGATTATCTCACCGCCCATATCGCGGTACATTTTTGTATATTTAAGGTTCGGGAAGCAGTCGCCGAAGCCCTGACGCAGTCCCGAGGTATTTATCTCTATGCCTTTTCCGTTCAGTGCAAGATTGCGGAATATCTCCGCTATAATATCATCAAACCTGCTTATATCGGCATTTATGTCGTTTCTCTGCTTCATGTAGCGCAGACAGTAGGTAAGATGTCCCAAAACGTCAAAGAAGTCGGTTTTGCTGACTTCATACACCTCTTTGAAGTAACGCTCCAGCAGGTCGTATATCTCGTCCATAGTCATTTTTTCGTAGTCTATGAAGTAGAAATCCTGCTCGCCCATTACCTGATGCACCGAGCCTATGATAAAGTCTACACGCTTGTCGGCATTGACTATCTTAGCGGCATCTGTATCCTGTAGTATTTGTCCCAGCTCAACACCGCAGATGAGGTTGAGCTTTCCTGCCCATTTTTCTTTCAGAGCCGTGACCGCAGATACTGAGCCCTCAAAATCGGCAGCATAATCGAAGCTTTCGCGGAGATAGCGTTCCTTCTCGGGATAGTGCTCCTCTTTGTACCAGCCGTTACATTCACAGTGGTCGGTAATGGCGTAGGCAGCAAGTCCCAGCTCAGCCGCTCGCTGTACACAGAGGTCGATATCAGCCTCGGAGTCCACCGAAAACTGCGTATGTGTATGGCAGTCTGTAAGTATCATTGTCTCAGCTCCTTTTTAATGTATTTTATTATTATAACATATTCGCAGAAAAAAAGCTACTGTTTTTTTCGAGTGAGCAGTTCCAGCTCTTCAAGGAGCTTTTTCTTCATGCTTTCCAGTTCCTCTGCTGTGGGGCGGTTGTCGTCGGAGTACATCTTCTCCATAGGGTACCACCATACAGGACCCTTTCCGTGGTTGCCGTAATTGCCTATATCGCCGCTTCTGCGCGGATACAGATGCCAGTGGAGATGTGCGTCGCCCATGCCGAGAAGCTCGTAATTCATTTTCTCCGCACCGAAGGCTTTTGCGGCAGCCTCTGCAACTATGGTCATTTCCTCCATGAATTTAGCTCTTTCAGCCATGTCAAGGTGAAAAAGCTCGGTCTTGTCGCCGTGGTGCTTGTACAGAAAGAGAGTATAACCGTAAAAGTGCTGATTATCGCCGATAACTGCATAGCCTGTTTCAAGCTCTTTTACGAAGTATGGATTTGTGCCATTCTTTATCATTTCTATTCTGTCGCAAATGAGACACATAGCATTGTTTCCTTTCTCCTGATTTTTCATATTATATCACAGTTTCTGCTCTTTTTCAATAGGAAGATGTCCGTTACTTGGTCAATTCGGAATCAGGAATGCGGAATTCGGATTTAATGGTATCGGCTTTGCCGATAAATTGAAATATTATTCTTCAAATCCATCGCCGTAAGGCGATACATCAATTCCTAATTACGAATTCCGAATTCCGCATAAATCAGCGTGGGCGAACAATGTTCGCCCCTCCGTGGCTAAGGGCAAAAGGCTAAAGGCTGAACAGGGGCTAAATAATACTTGCTTTTTCGGAATATGTGTGTTATAATTATATCAATCATTCGGAAAGTACCGAACTACAATAAAAACGGAGGTTTTAACTATGAGAGCAGTTGTAACTGTTATTGGTAAGGATACTGTGGGAATTCTTCACAAGGTAAGCGGTATCTGCGCTGAGTACAATGTTAATGTAATAGAGGTAACACAGAGCGTTCTTCAGGATATGTTCGCTATGATAATGCTGGTGGATATATCGGCTATAAAGGGCGATTTCTCTGAGCTCGTGGAAAGAATGACCAACCTCGGCAGCGAGCTGGGGCTCTCTATCCACACCATGCACGAGGATATCTTCAACTCAATGCACAGCATTTAATGAAAGGAAGTCCGCTCAATGCTTAACGTATATAACATACTTGAAACTATCCGCATGATACAGGACGAATGTCTTGATATCCGTACTATAACTATGGGTATCTCTCTCCTTGACTGTATCGACACGGATATTGATAAGGCTTGTGAAAAAGTCTATAATAAAATAGTAAAGAAGGCAGGAAACCTTGTTGCTGTCGGTCAGCAGATAGAGACAGAGTACGGTATACCTATCGTAAACAAGCGTATATCGGTAACTCCTATCGCTATGCTTGCAGCTGCCTGCCCTGACGGTGATACCGTTAAATTCGCAAAGGCACTCCAGAGAGCTGCTGATACCTGTGGTGTAAACTTCATAGGCGGCTATTCCGCACTTGTACACAAGGGCTTCAGCGCAGGCGATATGGCTCTTATCAAGTCTATCCCCGAGGCTCTTGACGTTACTCAGAACATCTGCTCGTCTGTAAATATCGGCTCTACAAAGTCGGGTATCAATATGGACGCTGTAAAGCTCATGGGTCAGATAGTCAAGGAGGCTGCAATAAAGACAGCAGACCGCGACTGCATAGGACCTGCAAAGCTTGTCGTATTCTGCAATGCCGTTGAGGATAACCCCTTCATGGCAGGTGCATTCCACGGCGTAGGCGAGCCTGACTGCGAGATACACGTAGGTGTGTCGGGACCCGGAGTTGTACGCGCAGCTCTTACAAAGTACCCTGACGCTTCAATAAATGAAATTGCTGACATAATCAAAAAGACTGCATTCAAGATAACCCGTATGGGTCAGCTTGTCGGCGCAAGAGCTTCCGAGCTTCTGGGCGTACCATTCGGTATCGTTGACCTTTCACTTGCTCCTACACCTGCTATAGGCGACAGTGTTGCTCATATCCTTGAGGAAATGGGTCTTGAAATGTGCGGTACTCACGGCACTACGGCTTGTCTCGCTATGCTTAACGACGCTGTAAAGAAGGGCGGCGTAATGGCTTCGTCCACTGTCGGAGGACTCTCAGGTGCATTTATACCTGTATCCGAGGACGCAGGCATGATAGATGCAGCTGTTGCAGGCGTACTCAGCCTTGAAAAGCTTGAAGCTATGACAGCGGTATGCTCTGTAGGACTTGATATGATAGTTGTTCCCGGTGAGATAACTCCCGAGACTATTTCTGCTATCATTGCAGACGAAGCTGCTATCGGTATGGTCAACTCAAAGACAACTGCTGTACGTCTTATCCCTGCTATCGGCAAGAAGGAGGGAGACACCCTCGAATTCGGCGGACTTCTTGGCAGCGGTCCTGTTATGCCTATCAGAGAGAAGTCACCTGCCAAGTTCATCAACCGCGGCGGACGTATCCCTGCACCTATGCAGAGCCTGAAGAATTAAGCAGCGTGACGCTGCACCCTTGCCACGTTGACGCTCGTAAACTCGCTGACTCTTTTCAGCAGTGTAAATTGTACATCGCTTACAGCACATTACGTGGCAAAACAACACCAGATCACTTGTAGGGGCGGATATTATCCGCCCTTTTCAATTCGGAATTTATTGGAGGAAACATATATGGATATTCGTAATATTCCTCAACTTTTTAGTCTCCCCGAAGCGGCTGAGCTCACCGAGCTCAACAAAGGGCACATAAACGGTACATATCTTGCGGTCTGCGGCGGTAAAAAATATATTTTGCAATCTCTGAACAGGGCAATCTTTCGTGCTCCCGAAGCTGTTATGGAAAACATCAGCCGAATAGAAGCGGCTTTTGTCGAGTGCGGCTCTGACGTTGCAGTCCCGCATTTTATCGCCTCAGGCGATAAAATATATGCGGTCGCTGACGAAAAAGTATGGCGTATCTACGAGTATATAACAGCGACCGCAGACGCCGCGGCTGAACCCGCGGCTGCGGGACGGGCGTTCGGCACATTTATAAGGACTATGGAAGGCAGTAAGCTCAGCACTGTTCCTGCTATAGAGGGCTTTCACGATTACGACGGATATTTTGCAGTTCTTGTGTCAAAAAGCGGCATAGACAGAAGTGTTATGGTGACTCTTGACAGACTCCGCGATACATTGGGACAGGTGTTTGACAGCTCCATGAAAAAGCGTATCATACACGGTGACGCAAAGGCGGATAATATCATAGTCTCGGAGAAAATGACAATAATAGATCTTGATACGGCTATGTACGGCTATGCAGCCATTGATTACGGCGACCTTGTCCGCTCGGTGTGCAGAAACGTCATATCTGACCTTAATGCAGTCCGCGAAATAACCTCAGGATTTGCGCAGGGACTTGGCGGGATACTCTCCGACGATGAAGTAAATTCCCTGTATTACGGCATATTATGGCTCACAGGTGAGCTTGCTGTACGTTATCTTATAGACTACAGAAGCGAAAACAAGTACTTCCGCGGCAAAACCTCTGCACAATGTCTCGCCCGTGCCGAGGAGCTGCTCTCTCAGCTGAAACAGTTCACAGACCACGGCGAAGAGCTGAAAGAGATAGTCCGTTCGCAGTTTTATGCTGTACCTTCTGAGCACTGATAACTAAAATTATTGATTTATCAGAAAAAATGTGGTATAATTATATTGACATATAATGGTAGGACAAGCTCGTTATCATAACCGTAAAGGGGGCGCGGTCATGGAGGTCATACTTGTTATCATAGTGATATCGGTACTTGCAGTCATACTCGGCGTAAAGGTCATGTGGCTGGTATTCGGCTTTGCAGCCCTTATCGGACTTGCGTTTGCGGTCTCTATGCTGCTGCTTACCATATTCTTCGTGAGACTGTTGTTCACTAAAAAGCACAGGGCTTCATTTTCGAGGATAGACAAAAGTCCCCGAAGCAAATTTAAAGTAGCCTATTATATAATTGACGGTACGGAATACCCTAATATCTTCCCCGAGGAGGGCTTCCTGCGCAATATGCTGTACAGAAGCGACAAGAGTCATACAGTTTTTCTCACAAGAAACAAGAAATACGTTTATGATAAATTCGCCTGTACTACCTGTACTATCGGATTTTTACTCAGCATTGTATCTGTAATAGCAGGCTTTTTCATCTTCGATCATATCTAAGGAGGAAATAATGGAGGAACATATCTGCGGCACTCACGGAGTGCATAACGACATTGTGGAAAAGGTTTCAAAGGTAATGCCCGATGAAGCCATACTTTATGAGGCTGCGGAGCTTTTGAAGGTATTCGGCGACGCAACAAGGATAATATTCGTGCTATGTCAGAGCGAAATGTGCGTCTGTGATATCGCAAGACTGCTGAATATGACACAGTCCGCTATATCACACCAGCTTAGAGTGCTGAAGCAGGCTCGTCTTGTAAGCTCAAGGCGCGACGGAAAAACTATCTACTATTCCCTTTGTGACGACCATGTAAAGACCATATTCTACCACGCAATGGAACACGTTATGGAGTGAGCCCCTCGATGAGATATTTTGATTTTCATACCCACGCATTTACCGATACTCTTGCAGAACGCGCTATGTCGGAGCTTTCAAAGACGAGCAGCATAGTTCCCGCAACTGACGGTACACTGGACGGTCTGCGCAGGAAAATGGCTGAAAACGGCATAGACCGCGCTATGCTCCTGCCTGTGGCTACAAAGCCCTCACAGCAGACTGCCATAAACAACTGGGCTGCGGAGATAATGGGCGGCGGTATTTATTGCTGCGGAACAGTCCACCCCGATGCAGAGGACGCAGCTGCGGAGGTGGAGCGCATAAAGTCCCTCGGACTCTGCGGCGTTAAATTTCACTCGGAGTATCAGAAATTCTGTCCCCATGAGGAGAGAATGTTCCCTATATACGAGAAAATAGCCGAGCTTGGACTCATAGCGGTTTTTCACGGCGGTTGGGATCCCTACTCAGAGGATATTATAAGAGCGACTCCGCAGAGTTTTGCGGCTGTGGCTGAGACCTTCCCGGAACTGAAAATAGTTGCCGCACATCTCGGCGGCATGAAGCTGTGGGACGATATAGAGAAATATACCGCAGGAAAATTCCGTAACCTGTGGTTCGATGTGGGAGTTATCTCACGGTATATAGAGGACGAACAGCTCCTGCGCATAATACGTATGCAGGGGGCTGACAGGGTACTTTTCGGCAGCGATTGTCCGTGGGACGAGCCTGCCAACGAAATAGCCATGATAAACAGGCTACCTCTTACAGATGAGGAAAAGGAGCTTATCTTCTACCGCAATGCCGAAAGGCTAATCGGGGGAGAGGAGCTTTAGCAGACAGTAAGCAGTATGGACGGTTTGACCGTCCATTTTTTTGTTCTGCTGACGGTAAACAGCTAATTTTGCTCTTGACATTTCCTATAATGTTAGTATATAATAAATACGGCGGAGCTTTTGCGTGTTAGCAGCGCAGAGGCTGTTTAGCACCGCTTTTTACTGCTCTCTCCCGTGAGTCACCACCGATGGGAGCAAAATTATGAGATTTTCAAAAATGCACGGCATCGGCAACGACTATATCTATGTGAACTGCTTTGAGGAAACTGTAAACGAGCCCGAAAAGGTATCAGCAGTCCTCAGCGACAGACACAAGGGCGTAGGCGGCGACGGCCTTGTACTCATCATGCCCTCTGATATTGCGGATTTCCGCATGAGGATATTCAACGCAGACGGCTCTGAGGCTATGATGTGCGGCAATGCCACACGCTGTATCGGCAAATACGTCTATGATATGGGGCTTACCGATAAGACTGACATTACACTTGAGACAAATTCAGGCATAAAATATCTGAAGCTTTACCTGAAGGGAGACAAGGTCGAGCTTGTTACCGTGGATATGGGAAAGGCTATTCTTGTTCCCAAAGATATCCCCGTAAACAGTGATCTTGACCGCTTTGTGAGCCAGCCTGTTGAGGTGTGCGGCAAAACATGGGATATCACCTGTGTTTCTATGGGAAATCCCCATGCTGTCATATTCACAGAGGGCGTTGCAGAGCTTGACCTTGAAAAAATAGGTCCTTGCTTCGAGAACCATGAGCTCTTCCCAAACCGCGTGAATACGGAGTTTGCTGAGGTCATCGACGACCATACTCTCAATATGCGCGTGTGGGAGCGCGGAAGCGGCGAGACCTTCGCCTGCGGTACGGGTACCTGTGCGACAGTAGTTGCAGCAGTTCTTAACGGTATCTGTAAGCAGGACGAGGAGATACTTGTACATCTGCGCGGAGGAGACCTGCGTATCACCTATAAATCGAACGGAACTGTGCTTATGACAGGTCCTGCCGAGTACGTTTTCGAGGGAAATGTTTCCGACGAATTCATTAATAAAGCAAAGGAGAATGTTGTATGCCGCAGTTGAATGAAAACTTTCTCAGACTTGAGAAAAATTACCTTTTTATAAATATTGCAAAGAAAATAGCCGCCTTCAAGGAGGCTCACCCCGAGGCTGATATCATAAGAATGGGTATCGGCGATGTTACGCTCCCTATCGCACCTGTTGTCATAGAGGCAATGAAGAAGGGCTGCGACGAAATGGGCGTAAAGGAGACCTTCAAGGGCTATGAGGACAGTGGTGCAGGCTATGATTTCCTGCGTGAGGCTGTATCGGGCTATTATAAGAGCTTCGGAGCAGATGTTGCTCCGGACGAGATAAGGATAAACGACGGTGCGAAGTCTGACTGCGGAAACATCGTCGACATCTTCGGGGACGACAATACTATACTTGTTACAGACCCTGCTTATCCTGTTTATGTTGATTCAAACCTTATGAGCGGCAGAAAGATAATCTATGCCGACTCCAACGAGGAAAACGGCTTTGCAGCTATGCCTGATGAGTCGGTACACGCTGATATCATCTATCTCTGCTCGCCTAACAACCCTACAGGCTCTGTGTATACACGCACTCAGCTTAAAGAGTGGATAGCCTACGCTAAGAAGAATAATGCCATAATCATCTATGATTCGGCTTATGAAGCATTTATCACAGACCCTGACGTACCGAGGAGCATTTTCTGCATCGAGGGTGCAAAGGAGTGCTGTATAGAAATGTGCTCACTTTCAAAGACCGCAGGCTTTACAGGTATGAGATGCGGATATACCGTTATCCCCGAGGCTCTCAAGGTCATTGCAAGTGACGGTACAGAGGTATCTGTGGCTCAGATATGGGGCAGACGACAGGGAAGCAAGTTCAACGGCGTTTCCTATCCTGTACAGTGTGCAGCAGCTGCTGTATTCACTCCCGAGGGCTTGAAGCAGGTACACGAGAATATCGCGTATTATCAGGAAAATGCACGTATCATCTCAGATACTATGACAAAGCTGGGCGTTAAGTTCACAGGCGGCGTAAATTCGCCGTATATCTGGTTCAAGTGCCCTAATGATATGAAGAGCTGGGATTTCTTCGACCTTATGCTTGAAAAGATAGCAGTTGTGGGAACTCCAGGTGCAGGCTTCGGAAAGAACGGCGAGGGCTGGTTCAGACTTACCTCCTTCGGCGACAGACAGCGTACCATAGAGGCTATGGAGCGTTTTGAAAAGCTTGTAAGTGATATGAAGTGATATAAAAGGGCGGAAACGCCCTTTTATTTTTTCACAAACCGCCCTATATTGACATATTTTTCACTCTGTGATATACTTTTATTACTGTTGTTACGTTGTGATAAGTTTGGGACGTCGAGTGCGGCGTCACCTACAATGTTGATATTTGTTTCGGAATGCCGAGGGCGGTGTTCCCTGCAAGTCATTGACAGGAAAGGAATAGCTATGGATTCCCCCGAAATACTATACATGGTAGTTCCGTGCTATAACGAGCATGAGGTGCTCAGAGAGACCGCGGAACAGCTTAAAACAAAATATACCTCTCTTATAGATTCAGGTCTTATTTCTCCCGAAAGCCGCATAGTGTTCGTGAACGACGGTTCTTCCGACCAGACATGGGGGATAATAAAGGAGCTTCACAGCAAAGAGCCTAAGCTCTTCTCGGGTATCGACCTTGCTCACAACAGCGGTCATCAGAACGCTGTACTGGCAGGACTTATGACCGTAAAGGATATCTGCGATATGTGCATAACTATGGACGCAGACTTGCAGGACGATATCAATACCATTGACGAAATGGTGAAGAAGTACTATGAGGGCAATCAGGTAGTCTACGGCGTAAGAAGCGCAAGAGATACGGACACGTTTTTCAAGAAGTCCACAGCCGAGGGATTTTATAAGTTTATGAAGGTCATGGGTGCGGACGTTGTTTATAATCATGCGGACTTCCGCCTTATGAGTAAGAGAGTATTGCAGGAGCTTGCAAACTTCAAGGAGGTAAACCTGTTCCTCCGCGGCATGGTGCCGCTTATCGGCTTTCAGAACTGCAAGGTGTATTACGAGCGCCATGAGAGAGCCGCAGGCGAAAGCAAGTATCCGCTGAAAAAAATGCTGGCATTTGCAGTAAACGGTATAACTTCATTCAGTACAAAGCCCCTGAAAATGATAACGGCTCTGGGACTTATAATGTCCGCTGTCAGCGTTGTTGCCTTTATATGGGCGTTTATCACGAAGATAGCAGGCTTTACCGAGCACGGCTGGTCGAGTACCATGTGCTCCATATGGCTCATTGGCGGATTGCAGCTGTTCTGTCTCGGAATCATAGGCGAGTACATAGGCAAGATATACGCCGAAGTAAAGCAGCGCCCACGGTATATTGTGGCGGAGTTCCTCAGCGATGTGAATGAAAAGAAGGAAAATCAGCAGTAAGCCGAAACGATTAGTTTTAAAGACTTTCTGTTGGCGGGCGTTCCTAAAAGCTCTCCTTAAAGCTGTAAAAAGCTTTTAGGGGAGCTTTTTCTGTAACCAAAATACTCCTTCTGCAATAGGGCAAAAAAACGCCTAAAATCAACGGAAAAACATTGATTATCAGAAAATTTATTTTTATATTCTCTGTTTTGCACGAAAAACGATGAGTGGATTTGTTGCAATTGATGAAAATTCTGGAGCTTTCTTACTGGTGGGCGGCGGCACGCCGCCCCTACATGGGGAATGCGTTATTTGTGTGGTTTGTGAAAACGGCGGGCGCACACTGTGCGCCCCTACAATAGTTTCATTGTTTTTTTCAAGATGGGCAG
Organism: Ruminococcus flavefaciens; assembly: GCF_900143025.1. Taxonomy (GTDB): domain Bacteria; phylum Bacillota; class Clostridia; order Oscillospirales; family Ruminococcaceae; genus Ruminococcus; species Ruminococcus flavefaciens_I. Next base: position 78,936 of record NZ_FRCT01000006.1, read on the forward strand.
TCTTTTATTCACAAAAATCTATTGACAGGACGGCTGAAATATTATATAATAATTATGTTGTATTTATTTGCATAATATTACTTTGGCAGTATATGCAGCTTTGTTTTAAATCATTATCCGCAAAGGACGATATATATACAGTTCCTGCGGCTCTAAATATGATAAACAAAACAAATTTGGACGGGGATCATAACGTCCGTCTATTTTTTGCGGGTCGGATCCTTTGGGGGATCGGCTCTTGATCTATATATTTACAAATGAATAAAATAAGCGGCATTTACCGCCTTTCAGTAATAATTAAAAATTAGGATACAAACTTTTGATTATTTTTACAAAAAGGAGGTAATGCACTGTATGAACTTAGGTCTGGCTATTGTTCTTATCATCGTTGCGCTCGTACTGGGCGTAGGCGCAGGATATGTTCTGTTCTACAAAAAGGGCGTTGAGGCTGGCGTTGAAAAGCGTAAGCACGATGCAGAAGCTATCGTAGGTTCTGCTGAACAGCAGGCTGAGCGTATCATAGAGGACGCTGAGAAGGACGCTGACAATAAGAAGAAAAGTGCCCTTATCGAGGCTAAGGACGAAATACATAAGCTCCGTACAGAAGCAGACAAGGAGATCAAGGATCGCAGAGCAGAGCTGTCTCGTCAGGAAAGACGTATGCAGCAGAAGGAAGAAAACTTAGACAAGAAAACTGATAACCTTGAAAAGAAAGAGGAAACACTCAACCAGAAGATCAAATCAGCTGACGAAAAGCTGAAGGAGGCTGACTCTATAAAGAAGAGCCAGATGGATATTCTGGAGCGTATTTCCGAATTCACCAAGGATCAGGCTAAGGAGTATATCATCTCAAAGCTTGAGGACGATCTGGTGCATGAAAAGGCTGTTAAGATAGCAGCTTACGAGCAGGTCATCAAGGACGAATGTCAGGAGAAGGCAAGAAGCTATATCTCACTGGCTATCGCTAAGGTGGCTGCGGATCAGGTATCAGAGGCGGCAGTTTCTGTTGTACCTCTTCCAAATGACGAAATGAAGGGTCGTATTATCGGCCGTGAAGGCCGTAACATCAGAACCCTCGAAACTCTGACAGGTGTTGATCTTATTATTGATGATACTCCTGAGGCTATCACTATTTCCTGCTTTGACCAGATCAGACGTGAGGTCGCAAGGATCGCTCTCGAAAAGCTTATCGCTGACGGTAGAATCCACCCGACACGTATTGAGGAAATGGTCGAGAAGGCTAAGCGTGAGGTGGAGTACCGCATCAAGCAGGAGGGTGAACGTGCTGTTATCGAGACAAACGTTCACGGTCTTAATCACGAGCTTATAAAGCTTATCGGTCGTCTTAAATTCCGTACAAGCTACAGACAGAATGTGCTCGATCACTCGATCGAGGTTGCCAAGCTCTGCGGAGTTCTTGCTTCAGAGCTGGGAGTTGACGCAAATATTGCAAGACGTGCAGGTCTTCTCCACGATATCGGTAAGGCTCTTACTTCCGAGATCGAGGGCTCGCACGTTCAGATAGGCGTTGATGTTTGTAAAAAATACAACGAAAATCCTGTTATTATCCATGCTGTTGAGGCACATCATAACGATGTCGAGCCAAAAACAGTTATTGCCTGCATAGTTCAGGCAGCCGACGCTATCTCCGCTGCAAGACCTGCCGCAAGAAGCGAAAACTACGAAAGCTATATCAAACGTCTTCAGAAGCTTGAGGAGATATGCAACTCCTATGACGGCGTTGAGAAGTGCTTTGCAGTACAGGCAGGACGTGAAGTCAGGATCATGGTTATGCCTGAGGTCATCAATGATGAAAAGATGGTCCTCGTTGCAAGACAGATCGCTCAGCAGATCGAATCTGAAATGGATTATCCGGGTCAGATCAAGGTCAATATCATTCGTGAGAGCAGAGTTACTGACTACGCTAAATAATGTGTTTATGCGGTAAATAGTGAACGCAGAACGTTCGGCTGTCGGGCATTATGCTCGACAGCCTTTTTATTTCACTGTGGAGACATAAGGAGGTATGCTCCTTGTGTTTTCAGAATGAAATATGTCTTTTTACGGTAAAGGGGGATTTTTAATGAAAAAGGCTTCATTTTTCAAGGCGCTGACATCATTGGCTGCAACAGCTGTGATGGCTGCTGCGATGTTCCCTGCAAGTGCGGGGGCTGCGTGGGAAAAGGTCTGTACGCTTGGTGACCTGAACCGTGATACTCAGGTAAATGTGGCGGATATAGTTGTGCTTTCAAAAAATCTGCACGGCACTGCCAAGTTTGACGAGAAAAGCGTGTACAGTGTGTCGGGCTCGCAGAGGTATTCCGTAGAGTATTCAAACGGTGAGCACAGGGACGCTGTTATAAATAACGGAGCTATCCAGAAGGCGGATATCAATATCGACGGTGTCGTGGATATCCATGACCTTGTAGAGCTCAGAAAATGTGTTCTGAACAGTAATTACAGGGGAAATGTTGTGCAATGGATCCCCGAAACAACAACTACCACCACAACTACCACGACGACAACAACTACCACCACAACCACTACTACCACTACAACTACCGCTCCGAAAAAGGACTTTGTTACTGCTCCTGTGCGCGATATGTACGGAACACTGCCATCTCAGGGCGATGCAAACCTCATAATATTCTATGTGGACTTCCCTGACTGCAAGTTCAGTTACGAGCCGTCTACGGACAGGATAGAGGAGATAGCCTTCGGCGGTGATAATAAAAATTCAAAGATGTACCCGTTTGAGAGCTTTTCCGCTTTCTATTCGAGGGCTTCAAAGGGAAACATGAACCTGAAGGGCAAGGCTTTCAGATATACCTGCAAGAAAAATATTAGCAACTATCAGGGCGACGTTTACAAGAAAGATTTTACTACTGAAGTAATAAAGAATATGGACAGTCAGGTCGACTATTCAAAATTTGATGCGAACCATGACGGTGTGATAGATGCGATCCTCTTCTGTGTACCAAGCTCGTCTGACGAGCAGGACTGGTGGCCCTGTGCAGGAGGGTTCGGCGGCGACTACTGGATGAGAGTTGACGGTATGTATATAGGTCACGTTATAACAGGAAACGCCGATATAAAGTCTGACAGCGACTATACAAACTTCACCTCCACATATCTCCACGAAATGGGTCACTGTATGGGACTTCCCGACTATTATCTGTACGGCGTAGATGACTTTGAGGGTATGCACGGTTCGGCTGGCTATGACCTTATGGACGAGGCTTATTCGGACTTCAGCGCGGTATCAAAGCTTATGCTGGGCTGGTACAGAGAGGATCAGATACAGGTCTATGACAGATCAAAGGGCACTCAGACCTTTACCCTGACAAATGGTCAGTCAGATGACGGCAATTGCCTTATTATACCGTATAACGGGCTGGATAGCCATTATAAATCGGAATACTTTATCCTTGAATATACCACACTGGATAACAATAACTCTCAGGTCAAGGGGCATTTCTGGTGGAGACCTACGGGAAGCGGCGTAAGAGTGCTTCATATAGAGGCTACGGAAGCTGATGATGGCTGGCGCAAATACTTCCTGTATGAGAGCGGAAATGACGAGTATACCGATACAAATGCGGGAAGACGCTTTATAAGGCTGATAGACGACGGCGATAAGGACAATCTCTTCAGAGAGGGAGCAGTCATAAACAGCAATGTAAGCGGCTTCAGGTGGTATGACTCCAGCGGCAGACAGACTGTTGATCCGAAGGTCACCATAACTGTAGGAAAAAAGGAAGGCAACAGCTACACTGTTACTGTAACTCCTAATTAATAAATCTGCGTAAGCTTTCAGGAAGGAAAGAAACAAAACATGGCAAAAACTATATTTCACTCAACCGAAAAATCAAACTTTATTCTTAATATGAACGAGGAACAGTATTCAAAGCTGGCTTCAAGAGGTCTTGCGGCTGCTATGATGACGGCTCCGCTGCTGACATTAGTACCCGAGATAACAGACAAAGCGAGCTATTCGTTTACATCAGGCGGACTTGTTATTGGCGGTGTTATCGCAATGATAATCGCTATCATAGGTCTGATGAAAAAATATATCAGCAAGTGGAATATTTTCCCTGTCTGTGCTATGGCAGCAATGGTGCTGTGGGGCATAATGTCCCTCGTAAAGGGCTGTGACCTTGAAATATCATTTTACGGCTTCCCCGAAAGAGGAGAGGGACTGCTTGCGATACTGTTCTATTTCTGCTTCTTTACCTCTGCTGCATCGCTGAAGCGGGAAACTGCAATAAAAACCGTTATCGACGGAATTGTGGGAGTCGGAATACTAAACAGCGTTATTGCTCTTATACAGATATTCACAGGCAAGCTCAGTCATTACCGTTTAGCTGTTGATGAAGTTATAAATGCGGCTTCGGGACTGGTCATGTCGCCGCTCTTCCTTGCAATGCTTCTCACACTTTCGCTTACTGCGGCACTTATAGGATTCCTCACATCTGAGGAAAAAAAGCGCAGGATAGTTTTCATATGCTCCTCGCTCCTTTTCTCGTTCGTGATGATGTTCACATATTCGCTTATCGGCTTCTGCGGACTCGGTCTTGCAGTCATCATAGCTTTCATAGCTGCAATTGTGCTGAAAGCTCCTAAAAAGCGCCTTGTATGCATACCGTCATGCCTTATTGCGGCAGGTGCTGCAATAGCTGTTGTTTTCGGCGGAGTTATCGGAAATATCAGTTCATACAAGCTCTATGACGGCGTTATACTCTGGTGGTCGGATTCATATAAAAGAGCGTCGGCTTGTGCCATATACGATCCCGAAAAGGTGGATATCACCGATACATTAGATGTATATACATATCTTAATTATAAGTCATCTGAGATAATCAGGAAAAATCCTCTTTACGGAGTAGGTCCCGATCAGCTTGGTCTTGTTACCCTTAATTTCAGTGAGGAAATACCTCAGAATCTTACTCTTGCACAGTATATTATACACCCTAATAATAAGGGTTCATTCGATAAGGTGTACAATGAGTATCTCTACACATCTGTTACAAGAGGACTTCCTTCACTGGCTGCGCTGGTCCTCACACTTCTCGGTTCGCTGATACTGGGAATCAAGTCCTTCCGCAGAAGGAAAACGGTGGAGGCTTTTACAGTATGTGCTGTTACAGCGGCAGGTGTGCTGATATACTTGATATGCTGTAGCTGTATCGCGGTCGCACCTGTTTTCTGGACTGCCGCAGGAGCTGCCTGTGCAGGCATAACCACCGATAAGGAAAAGAAGGCACAGAAAAAGCTTGCAAAGAAAAAATAATGACATCACAAAAGCCTGAGAGACTGACTCTCAGGCTTTTTTTGCGTAAATACGCGGATATATCATATTTTTTGTAAGTAGAGACTAACAAAAAGCTCTTGATTTTTTGTCATAATATGATACAATGTAAATAACGAGGAGCAGGTAAGCTCCCGATTAATACGGAGGTGCATGTATAATGGCATATATTATTTCTGATGATTGTGTAATGTGCGGTGCTTGCGCTGGCGAGTGCCCAGTAGGCGCAATTTCTGAGGGCGACGGAAAGTACACTATCGACGCAGATGCTTGTGTTGAGTGCGGTGCTTGTGCAGGCGTATGTCCTGTTGGCGCTCCTAACGCTGAGTAATCAAAAAGCGTAAGCAGTTCCTTATAACGGAACTGCTTATTTTTTTACTGTTTATTATTCGCAGCAGCCTGAGCGCTTTACGAATGAATTGCAGTCGGTACACTCGGGGACGGTAGGATCAGCCTCGTGTGTGCCCACCGAAATGCAGTCGAGAGAACAGTAATTCTCGGATACAAGGTTGTGGCGGCACTGTGAAACGTCACATTTGATACTCTTGTTTTTCTTCATTTCTTCCATGATAAACATCTCCATTTTGAAATTGTCCTTATGGACTATATATATTCTGCCGCAATAATTATGAATTATTCGTTATAGATTTATTACAGCACGAAAACAAAACGGGAGAAATATTGACTTTTTCGTCGGTTTATGATAATATAATCATGAAGAGGGGACAAACTCTCTTAATGATATTTTTATGGAGGGGATCTATATGTCAAATTATGATCAGAACAATGGCTTCGACAATTCTCAGTTCGATTCTGAAACAAGTGCTTTCGGTGTTGAGAATGTCACAAAAAAGAGTAAGGGAAAGAAAGCAGCGCTGATAGGGGGTATATCTGCGGCTGTAGTAGTAGGCGGCGGTGCAGCAGCTTACGCATTTTCCGATACTGTAAAAAATCAGGTAAAGCTTCGTCTCAGCAAGCCTGAGAAGTATTACGCATGGGTAACTGAGAAAAACTCAGAGACTCTCGGCGAAATGCTCAGTGAAAGCTACAAGAAACGCCTCGACAACATGAAGAAGGGACAGGAGTTAGATCTTTCTGTTTACTATGAGGCAAATGATAACGTTAAGGATCTCATCATTGACGAGATCTTCGGCGGAAGAGGCGATGATGAGGAAGAAAAACAGGTAATCGACATCATCAGAAATACCGATAAATATGCTCTGTCTGCAAACCTTGCAAGCAAAAAGGGCAATATGAAAACAAGCGTTGGTCTTGACCTTGATGACGAACGTATCGTAAGCTTTGACGTTGCAGGAAATACAGATGAAATGGACTATTTCTTCCGTATTCCCGAACTCAAGGAAAAGTGGCTTGGATTTGACGCTTCAGGCGTTGAGGATCAGCTCGGCGACGCAGGAATGAAGGAGATAATCGACGCATACAAGGATATCCTCAAGGATCCCGGTTCATTCCTTTCACCTGAGGACCTTGAAACAGAGGTAAACAGATATACAGGTGTATGGTCGAGATTTGTCGATGAGGTAAAGCTTGAAAAGAGCGAAGAGATCGACATCTGCGATATCACTGTAAAGTATACCGTGGCTACAGTTGAACTCAACGACAAGGATATGGATAAGCTCGAGCTTGAGTTCCTCAAGGAACTGAAGAGCGACAAGATCATCAAGAATATCGTTACTGACAAACTTGATATCGTTGATGAGGACGAGTTTGAAGAGTCTATTCAGGACGAGATCGACTCTGTAAAGGAAGATCTTGACGATAACGAATACGACAAGGAAACTCTTGTAACAATAGATACTTATATCGACGCTACAGGTACTATCCGCGGCTTCAATTTTGCAACTGAGGACGCAGAGCTCTTTATGGCTCTCGGCAAGGACGGCGACAGCATCAGAGGCGAGATGAAGGCAACTGACGAAGACGGCGAGAATCCTTTCACTGTTAAGCTCAGTGCTGAGGAAAACGGCAAGAAGTACAGCGGAGATATTACCTTCACTTACAGCAAATATTCATACAGTGATGACGATAAGGTAACTAAGGAAGCTGTTTTAAAGTTTGACGACTTTGAGGTCGTTGACGAGGAGAAGGGCTATGTAAATGGTGATGTTGCTATCAATATCCCTGATGTGGATCCTATCGACATTGCTCTCAGCTCTGACGGCAAGAAGCAGGACGTTAATTTTGCACTCCGCATCGAAGGAACAGATTACGGCAAGGTCGGATTTACATATGGCATAAAGTACGGTACAGATGTTGACGTTCCCGATAAGGGCGACGCTCTTATGCTGGATGAGAACAGCATAAAGAACTTCAAGTTAGATGAGTATGTGACCGAGGACGAGCTCAGCGGCTTTTTCAAGGATATTCTCAAGAAGGTCGGTTTCTCTGACAAGTTTGTTGACGAATATGCAAGTGATATAACAGACTCTGTATTCGATGAGGTCGACAGTGAATTCGGCGATTATGATGACGACGACTTTGACTGGGACAGTGATGATGACGACTTCGATTGGGACAGTGATGATGATGACGACTGGGACTGGGACAGCGATGACGACGACGATGATTTCGGAAGTTCATCATATAAGTTCGATCCCGATGACTTTAAATACGAGGACTATAAGAAATACATGACAGAAGAAGAATTCGAGGAATACGTTGATGAAATGAAGAAATACTATGAAGAATTGGAAAAGAAGGCTTCATAACAAAGAATAAGAAAAGACCTCCGTTTAACGGAGGTCTTTTTATGTTATTTACTTAAATCCATTGTATGGTACGGCGTCACGAAATCTCCAAATGTTTTTTCTGAATATGAAAGGAGCTGTTCCCGTGCAAAAATAAAAGGGACGAAATAGCGTCCCTTTGGATTATTTTTCTGATATTGCTTTAAGCTTTGTAAGTATCACATTTGCGGCGTCGAATTTGCTCATAAGCTCAAGCTCCTCATCGCCGTCCTTGGTTATCATAGTGATTATATTTGTATCCGTGCCAAAGCCTGCGCCTGCACTTCTTATTGAATTAGCGCATATCATGTCGCAGTTCTTTTTGGTGAGCTTCTTTCGTGAGTTCTCGATAACGTTGTCTGTCTCCATTGAGAAGCCGCAGACCACCTGTCCATCACGGCGGTTCTCGCCGATATATTTAAGGATATCGGTCGTGCGCTTCAGCGGTATGCTCATATCTCCGTCGGACTTCTTTATCTTGCTGTTGGCAGTAGTTACAGGAGTATAATCCGCAACAGCAGCAGCCTTTATGATGATATCGGTCTCGTCAAGACGCTCCTTTACGGCATTGAACATATCCTCAGCAGATTTTACGGGAACTGTATTTACGAACATAGGCGGCTCAACATCGGTATGTGCAGCTATTACCGTAACATCTGCACCGCGGAGCATTGCAGCTCTTGCAAGAGCAAAGCCCATTTTTCCGCTTGAATGATTGGTGATAAATCTTACGGGGTCGATGCTCTCACGGGTAGCGCCTGCGGTAACGAGTATCTTCTTGCCTGCAAGGTCTTTCTCGAAAGCAGCCTCGCGGACGATATATTCGAGCAATGTCTCCTCATCGGGAAGCTTTCCGTCGCCGATATCGCGGTTAGCAAGCATACCTCTTACAGGCTCGACTATCTCATAGCCGAACTTCTTCAGCTTTTCGATATTGTCCTGAACTATGGGGTTATGGAACATATTATGGTTCATTGCAGGAGCAATTATCTTCTTGCAGGTACACGCCATAACAGTAGTTGTGAGCATATCGTCGGCAATGCCGTTTGCTATCTTGCCGATAACGTTTGCAGAAGCAGGAGCTATCATTACAACATCGGCTTTCTTAGCGATAGAAACGTGTTCAACGCTGTATTCAAAATTGCGGTCGAAGGTATCTATCAGGCACTTGTGCTGAGTAAGAGTCTCGAATGTGAGAGGGTGAACGAAATTAAGAGAATTAGGAGTCATTGCAACATGAACGTCTGCGCCTAATTTAGTGAGCATACGTGCAAGGTTGCATATCTTGTATACGGCAATAGAGCCTGTAACTCCGAGTAAAACAGTTTTTCCTTTAAGCATGGCAAAGCTTCCTTATATATGAAGTTCGTTAGCGCACTCCTCGCCCTTATGGCAGGCGATAAGGTTGCTGACGGTAGTTTCAGCGATATTGCTGAGGGCTTCCTCTGTGAGGAATGCCTGATGTGAGGTAACGATGACATTAGGCATGGAGATAAGTCTTGCAAGGGTATCATCAGCGATGATATGACCCGAGAAGTCCTGGAAGAAGACGTTCTTTTCCTCCTCGTATACATCGAGGCAGGCTGCGCCTATCTTACGTGCCTTTATGCCTTCAAGGAGAGCCTCTGCATCAATGAGCGCACCTCTTGAGGTATTTACGATGACTACGCCCTTTTTCAGTTTTTCTACCGATTTTTCATCTATCATGTGATAGGTCTCATCAGTGAGCGGACAGTGGAAAGAGATGATATCACTGCGGCTGAAAAGCTCGTCAAGCTCAACGTATTCGATATCGCTGTCCTTTGCAGGGAACTTATCATAAGCGATGACGTTCATGCCGAATCCGCGGCAGATATTGATGAAGATGCGTCCTATCTTACCTGTACCTACAACGCCTACGGTCTTGCCGTGAAGGTCAAAGCCTGTAAGTACGTTGAGGGAGAAGTTATGGTCTCTTGTACGGATAAACGCCTTGTGTACGCGGCGTATAGAAGTGAGCAGGAGAGCCATTGCGTGCTCTGCGACTGCGTAAGGTGAATAGGCAGGAACGCTCACTACTCTCAGCTTGCCCTTTGCGTACTGTACATCGACGTTGTTATAGCCTGCGCAGCGGAGCGCAAGTATCTTTACTCCGAGAGCCTCAAGCTTGTCGATAACAGCAGAGTTCACGGTATCGTTTACGAATACGCATACAGCCTCACAGCCCTTTGCAAGGGCAACGGTGTCCTCGTTCAGCTTGGTCTCGTAAAACTTGAATTTAATTCCGTTTTCCTTGCCGAATTTCTCGAAAGAGGGAGTATCATAGGGCTTAGTATCAAAAAAAGCCACCTTCATTGTATTCACCTTCCTGTATCATATTGCCGCGGCACAGCCGTCGGATATATTATTACACTATCTTTGCAAATATACCTGCAAGCGAAGCGATATATGTTTTCTGGACCGTATCCGCAGGGATAGTCTCGCCGTTTATGGTCAGATCCATAGTTGCGCAGGCATTTGCCACGAGAGTTACATCATAGCCGTGATCCATAGCAGCGCGGACAGTTGTGTCAACACACATATGTGTCATCATTCCGCATACTATGAGCTTTTCAACGCCGAGACTGCGCAGGCAGTCGTTGAGCTCTGTGCCGAGGAAGCTGTTAGGGCAGTATTTTACTATAACAGTATCTGTTGGCAGAGGCTTGACTCTGTCTGATATCTCACAGCCGTATGTCCCCTCAACAAAAAAGTCGTCATCAAGCTGATTGATATGCTTTATATATATAACGTGGCGTCCAAGCTCGCGGCTTTCCTTTATAAGGTCGATTATGTGCTCCTCAGCCTCGCGGGCGTTATGAAGCTCACAGGCACCGCCTTCAAAGTAGTCGTTTTGTACATCTATGATGAGTAAAGCTTCTTTCATAATTCATATCTCCTCATATAATATTTTTAATTTTAGTATATCACATCGCGTTAGCTATGTCAATCAGTTTACCCGTTGTCATAATAACGAAAAATCCCGTATTTTAAGTCGAAAAAATGTAAGGGGGCATAGCATCGGCAGTAATAAGACTACAAATAGTATAATACAAAACGTATAATACAAATGGTACGATAATGACATAGGGCATTGCAGGTAATGTTCTTTCGGAAAACGTCATGTTGAAAAAACAACGCTGCTATGGTATAATTGATATTGTGTTAAGCTTTGCGAGAGGGCTTATAATAAACAAATAAGAATTTGATAAGAAATTAATAGTAGTATGATAAAGAAGTTTTTCGGCAAATGCGGTATACTATGATCACGGAATAAATGCGGTACGCAATCGGCGTATCTGAGGAAAAGGAGTATTTTTTATGAGTACTGCTGTATTACATACAGAAAAGCTGTGCAAGACCTTCTCGAGCGGAGGTTTTCAGCAGCACGTTATCAAAAATCTTGATGTTGAGATCCGCGAAAAGGATTTCACTGTGATCATGGGTTCATCGGGTTCAGGCAAATCCACTCTCTTATATGCGCTTTCGGGAATGGACAAGCCATCGTTGGGAAAGGTATTTTTCGGTGATAAGGATATATCGGGGCTTTCCAATGACGAGCTTGCGGTGTTCCGCCGTAAGAACTGCGGCTTTGTTTTCCAGAGCATATACCTTTTAGAGAATATGACAGTGTTCGACAATGTTATGACAGGAGCACTGGTGGTACAGAAAAATTCTGCGGAGCTTGTAAAGAAAGTCGAACAGCTTCTTGAAAAGGTGGGCATTAAAAAGGAGTGCTGGAAGAAGTATCCGAACCAGCTTTCGGGCGGCGAATGTCAGCGTGTGGGCATAGTTCGTGCGGTAATAAACGAGCCGAAGATACTCTTTGCGGACGAGCCTACAGGAAGTCTTAATTCCGCTTCAAGCACTGATGTGCTGGATATCTTCACAGAACTTCACAGCAAGGGTCAGAGCATAGTTATGGTAACACATGACATAAAGACTGCTCTCCGCGGAAACAGGGTGTTATTCCTGTCTGACGGCAAAGTAGTGGGCGAATATGAGATGCCGAAATATGGTACAGATGATATTAAGAAGCGTCGTGACGGATTGCAGGATTTCCTTGACAGAATGGGATGGTGACGGCAATGAACAAGATCGTCAGACTCTCATGGGCAAATATCAAAAAGCATAAGCTTGAAACAATTGCCCTTGTTATACTTATAGCGATGTGTATGCTCCTTATAAGCTCGTCACTTGAGGGAATAAACGGCGTAAAGACGATATTCCCCAATATGATGAAGAATACAGAGAGCTTTGAGAACTATTTGCTTTTAGAAGAACGCGCATACGATAAGGAATACGAAAATATCCTCAGCTCAGATGAGCGTGTGGAGAAAACCGCGACATCGGAGCTTTTGTACAGCATTAGCACAAACTACCTTGATGAAAAAGGCAAGGAGCAGGCTTTGTACATGGGCTTCATTACAAAGGATAATGAAGAAAAGCTGGAACATTCGGATATAGAGACTACACTGAGCGATGCAGAGATAGCAGAGCTCCGGCATCCTATATATATGCCTTTTGCCGCAAAGGAAAGCCTGAACTATAAGGTAGGAGATAATTTCGAGATGGTATTCGGTACGAAGAAATACTCGTTTACCATTGCAGGCTTTTATGATACGGTAATACTTGATTCAACAGGCGAGGGACTCAAAAACATCGTTTCAGATGAGGATTATCATGTGCTTGAAAGCGTGCTTTCAAAGTATGTTGTTCTTGCATATAATGATCATCATGGCAAGACAGGATTAAAGTTCCTTGATGAAAAGCTGGACGAGTTTGAGAATTATTCAAATCTTGATGTCAAGAGCGGCATAAGGGGCTGGGTCTATGAAAGCATAAAGGAAACTGTAGGATCTACAGATTATCTGCTTAAAATAATGATAGCTATGGCTGCTATCATAATAGTGTCCGTTATTATAATGATACGCTTCAGGATAGCGGGAGATATCAGGGATCAGGTAGTAAATATAGGTGTTCTTGAGGCTTTGGGCTATACATCTAAAAATATCACCTTCTCATACGTTCTGGAGTATCTTATTATCGCGGCTGTAGGAATCATCATCGGTACAGGCGGCTGCTTCCTCATGACACCTTTATTTTTCAGAATATGCGAGATAATGTCGGGACACCGTATGTACGGAAGCATATACATAATGCCCATAATCCTGACAGCAGCGGGAATTCTCCTCTTTATTGCTATAATAGCCTATATAAGAGCGAATACGGTAAAGAAATATCCCCCTGTGGTCGCATTCCGCAAGGGCATGGGAGATCATTGCTTCGGCAAGGAGCGTTTACCTCTGAGAGATACTAAGAGCAGTGTTCATCTTCGCCTTGCAATGAAGGGCTTTCTGAAGAATTTCAGACAGAATATCGGACTTACTGTATGTATCACCATATCGGCTTTTGCTATAGTATTCAGCTTTATCATGTTCAATTTCTTCAGCGGCGGCATGAATGCTATTGATGTGAGTGCGGGCATGGAGATGAGCGACCTGCGTATTGAGCTTATGAATCCCACAGACGCAAAGGAGTTCGCAGCGGAGCTCGAACAGATGCCCGAGGTAAGAAAGGCTACTCCTACATCGGGACTAAATACAATGATAAATCTTACTGATTGTAATGAGCTTATGTTCCCCATGGCGTTCAGCGACTTCAAGGTAACAGAAAACATATTCACGCTGGACGGACGTTTCCCCGAGCATGACAATGAGATAATGATAACAAATATGTGTTCGAGGTCGGAAAAGATATACGTGGGCGACAGTGTAACGCTGGAATACCTTAACGTTAAAAGAAAGTACATCGTAACAGGTATAGTTACCTGTCTTACAAACGGCGGTATAAACCTTTATATTACCGAGGAAGGCATGAAGAGACTCATTCCTTCATACTCACCCGATACTATCGAGTTGTACCTGAAAGACGGTATTGATGCAGAAGAATTCAGATATGAACTTACTCAGAAATACGGCAGGAGCATTTCGGATATTTCAGACGATGACAATGCAGAGGGTACATATGAGGAAAGGATAAAGGCAGAGGCTGAAAGACAGATAGCTGATATGATGGCAAACTATGGCGTATCTCATGTTGAATATGCTATACAGTCGGGGGATAAGGTCATTTCAGGAAACAGCAGCGGATTTTTGATAAAATCGATAATGAACATAGGCGATATAATGGATACTCAGCTTTCGGGACTTGCTACGGCTATTGAGATCATGACTACATTGTTTATGGTGCTGTCCGCAGTTGTCGTAATGATAATACTCTTTATGCTTATGGAATCAAGCATAAGAAGGCAGCGTAAGGAACTGGGAATAATGAAGGGTATGGGGTATACCTCAAAGGAGCTTATGTTCCAGCTGGCATTCAGGATAATGCCTGCGGCACTGTTCTCGGTAATTTTCGGAACTATTATCGGCGTTGCAGCGATCAGTTTAATAACAGGCTTTATCGGAAATATCTCCATAAATATACCTGCTGTCATCGTAATGGACATTGTTCTTCTTCTTTTCTGCTTTGGCTGTGCTTATTTCGGAGCAAGAAAGATAAAGAAGATATCGGTTTACGAGCTTATGACCGAATAAGGAGGATAAATATGAAAAAATGCAGAATAGCTGCACTTGCGGCTGCGGTGATAGTTGCCGCAGCTGCGGCAGCAGTACCTGTAAATGCTGAACATGATATAGTTGAGAATAAATCCCATGACACGCACGAGACATTTTCGTGTATAGGCTCTGTAAGCAAAATTTTTGCTACAACTGCTGTTTTGCAGCTTGCAGAACAGGGCAAGGTGGATATAGACAAGCCCGTTGCAGATTATCTTCCCGATTTCAGAATGGCTGACCCGAGATATAAGGATATAACAGTCCGTATGCTTATGAACCATAGCTCGGGACTTATGGGAACTACCGCAGGAGATTTCATGCTCTTTGATGACAGGGACGAAGCTCCCCATGATACTATGCTTAAAGAGCTGAGCACACAGAGACTTAAAGCAGATCCGGGGGATTTCGGAGCTTACTGCAATGACGGTTTTGAGCTTCTGGAGCTTATTACTGAGCAGGTAAGCGGTATGTCTTTTACGGATTATATCGAAAAGAATATCTGCTCTCCGCTTGGTATGCAGCAGACGGGTACAGCGTGGAACGCCTTCCGTACAGACGAACAGGTAAAGACTTTCCACAGCGGAAATGTGACTATAGCCGCCGATTACTGCATGGATATCGGTTCGGGCGGAATAATGTCGACCGCATCGGAGCTTTGTAAATTCGGAAGTGCATTTTTCAAAGGGGACAATAGTCTGCTTTCGGATATATCAAAGCAGGAAATGAACAAGACAGAGGCAGCGGACAAATATGAGGACGGCTTTGGACTCGGCTGGGATCAGGTGGACTATGACGATTACAAGGCAGTGGGAGTAAAGCTGGTAAGCAAGGGCGGAGATATAATCAATCAGCACGCAGGACTTTTAGTTGCTCCCGATGAAAAGATAAGCGTAGCTGTGCTGTCCTCGGGCGGAAACAGTATGTGCAACGAGCTTATGGGAATGGCTCTTATGGATATTGCCCTTGCGGAGAAAGGCATAAAGGTAGAGCATAAAACTCCCGAGGAAAAGACTCTGGTCGATACAGTTCCCGAGAAGTATCTTGCATATGAGGATATTTATATAACAAGCGAAGCTGTTTACACTGTTTCTTTCCCTGACAGGAAATACATGGAGATAAGCTGCATAAGCAGTGATAAAAAGGAAAAGAAGCAGTATATGTATACCTCCGATGATGATTTCGTGCTCATGGACGGAAATGTCCCGGAAGGAAAGGCTGTGCAGGCTAAGGAGCAGTCTGTTCTCACCTTCAGGAGCCGCAATGGCATGGATTATATCTGTGCTGACAATTATATTGAAGTCGGCAGAAAGAACAAGCTGTCAATGTCCTCCTACAATATGCAGAGGGCAAAGGCAAATCCTGTCAGCGATGATGTGCAGTCGGCATGGGATAAGAGAAGCGGCAAGAAATATTATCTCTACAGCGGAAAATATTCCAATACATACTATTCTGAAATGCCGTCTGTAAAGATAAAGACAATGCCCGAGGCAAAGGGCTATACCTCGTCGGGAATGATAGTTGACAGCAATAATACCCGTTCAGCACTGGTCATGCCGGGGGGAAGAGATATACAGGACATAACCGTGAAGCAGGAAAACGGATATGAGATCCTTGATATAACGAACTGCGCTCTGGAGTTTATTTCGGAAGACGCCATACCTCAGCTTGAAAGCAGTATGACAGAGGTAAAGCTCAGCACAAAAAAGGCTTCGTGGTTCAGTATCGGCAGTGCCGAGAACAAGACGCTGATACTGGATATGCCCGAAAATGCGGCAGTATATGTCTACGATCAGTATGACCGCATGACCTATTCAAGCTATATGACCGATTACGGTAATTCAGTTCCTTTACCTGCAAACGGAAAGATAGTTTTCCTCGGTGAGGACGGCGGAGTTATAAATATCACACAGTAAAAAGGAGTAATATTATGAAATATCAGTGCCTTATGATCGACGATGATGTTACTATCGCAGAAACTACTGCGGAGTACTTCAATATTTTTGATATCAGCACAGCATATGTTACAAGCTATGATGAAGCGGTCAAATTCCTTGAGGAAAATCAGGTGTCGCTTCTTCTGCTTGATATCAACCTTGGGGAAAGATCGGGATTTGAGCTTTGCAAGCAGATCAGGGCACAGTATGATATGCCTATACTTTTCATAAGCGCGAGAACAAGCGACGATGATGTGCTGACGGCGCTTAACATAGGCGGCGACGACTACATAAAAAAGCCTTATACCCTGAATATACTCCTTGCCAAGGTAAAGGCGATACTTAAAAGATATGAAAGATCAGCGGAGGCAGCTATGGCTGTCTCCGCAAAAGCCGTTTCCGGGGGCAGTTTTATGCAGTGCAGGGAATTGTTCATCACACAAGGTATCGTGCTTGATACGGGCAAGCATAAGCTGATAAAAAACGGGGAAGATGTAAGCCTGAAGGCTATGGAGTATAAAATGCTTGCATATCTTCTCGAAAACCGCGGACGGGTAGTTACAAAGGACGAGTTTCTGAAAAATGTCTGGGGAGATGAGTTCATAGGCGAGGGCACACTTGCGGTACATATTCGTCATCTCAGAGAGAAGATAGAAAATGACCCGAATTCTCCCGATATCATCAAGACAGTATGGGGCGTGGGATATATTATCGAGGACGGAGAGGCAGGACAGGAAGTATGAAGTTTTATACAAGGCTCCTGCTGTCTGTTACTGCTATAATCGTATGCGGAATAATTCTGTTTATAAGCATTACCTTTTCATACAGGGGCAATAGTACAAATGTACTGCGCGTAAATGATATTACACAGACCGTAAAGGAACAGTGGGACAATATCGAATATTTTGACTACAGAAAATTCAGCGATGAAATGATAATTTTCAACAGCGATGAGTTCATTGTATATTCAAGGGCGGGAAATGTGCTGAAAAATGTGAATTCTGTGGAAGAGGCGGTAAATAAGGGCTGTCTTTGCCTTTCGGTCTCTGACGGCAGCCGCCTTATGGGTACGGTCATCATACCCGACCCCGATAAAATGAAGTACGATATGGCCAAGCAGAAGCTTATTGCGGCAGCCCTGATAATGGCTCTGCTGTTTATTCTCGCAGGAGCAATGTACGGCAGCTATGTTCACAGGAATATCATAGAGCCGTTCAAGAAAATGGAGAGATTTGCTGTGAATGTCGCCATGGGAAGTCTGGACGAGCCTGTAATGCTGGAAAGAAATAATATGTTCGGTGCGTTTACGGAAAGCTTCGATATCATGCGTGAGGAGCTTAAACGCTCTCGGCAGATAGAAAACGAGCTTAAACAGAAGGAAAAGGAAATGATAGCTTCTCTGAGCCATGACCTGAAAACACCTATTACAGGGATAAAGCTCCTTTGCGAACTGCTTTCGGTAAAGGTAAAGGACGAGTATGTGCTTGATAAGGTGAGCAATATTCACCAGAAGTCTGAGCAGATAAATATTCTTGTAAGCGACCTTCTTTCTTCGGCACTGGATGATCTTGGCGAAATGAGTGTAAGCTGCTGCGATGAGCAGTCGGATATACTTCACGAGCTCGTTGCAGAGCATGACAGCCGCGGTCTTGTAAGGGAAGGCGAGATACCTCCGTGTCTCATACAGGTGGACAGACCGAGACTTTCACAGGTCATCGGCAATATCATAAGCAATTCGTATAAGTATGCAGGTACGGCTATAGATGTAAGCTACAAAACAAATGACGGCTGCCTTGAAATGTCAATAAGAGATCACGGCAAGGGCGTTCCTGCCGATGAGATAGACCTTATCACAAACAAATTCTACCGTGGAAAGAGTAATTCATCAGGCAAGGACGGCAGCGGTCTTGGACTTTATATCGCAAGAGAGCTTATGGATAAAATGAACGGCGAGCTTATCTGCTCCTGTCCCAGTGACGGATTTTGCGCTACTCTTATTATACCACTTTCGTAATGATAATGCCCCGTAGCGTAACCGTGATACTAATATAGAAGTTTTGTGCCTTATATTGAGGGAAACCCTTTTGAAAAAGGGTTCCTCTGACAGAGGCGGTCCCCTCAGTCACTGCGTGACATCTCCCCACACTGTGGGGAGT
The DNA here is from genome assembly GCF_900143025.1 of Ruminococcus flavefaciens. Taxonomy (GTDB): domain Bacteria; phylum Bacillota; class Clostridia; order Oscillospirales; family Ruminococcaceae; genus Ruminococcus; species Ruminococcus flavefaciens_I. The sequence goes on from NZ_FRCT01000006.1 coordinate 97,719, forward strand.
CACCCTCAAACTCCCTTCCTAAAACTTCTGGTTTTATTTTTTCTCAGATAGGGCACACCCTGCATTACTTGCGGGGCTTTTTTATTTTCGGTGTGCCCTATCTGAGAAAAAATCAGCTAAAAAGTCTTTGGAAAGGGTTTCGGGGAAGAACCTTTCCTCAGAAAGGTTTTCCCCGATAAAAAGTATAAACTGCTATATGAGTACCGCGGATATTGCTTTGGGGCATTTTGTGGATATGTATTATCTAACATTTCCCTAACGGCTAAAGGCTAAAACTAAGCCTGTGGGAATGTCTTTATTTTTCCGAGGACAAAGGACTGGAGAAGAACTAAGTCGGCAACGTCAAAGTTTCCGTTCTTGTTCAGGTCCATTTGCGCAGTTGCCTCAGCGTTTTCGTTATCAAGCTTTGATATGATAGCGTATCTTGCGGAAACTATGTCCATTGAGTCTACCTGTCTGTCGTTGTTGAAGTCGCCTGCAATGACCTCAGGGATAACATTCTCAAATAATTTGATATCGTTCTTTGTTACATCGACCTTGCCGAGGGCTCCGCAGTTATGGAAGGAAAGCTCTACGGAGATCACCTTGTTTTCGGCAGGGATATCAGCTATCCTGCTTATATGTTCATAAACATCAATGCTGTTTTCATAGGACTTGGCATCGGCTGTGTCCTTGCGTACTGCAAGGTAGCAGGTCTCGTCATATGACTGGAATTCGCCGTAGAAGTGGTAATTTCCTTTATACAGGTCATACTTGTGACCGTTTGCGGTATAAGAATTTACAAGGTCATATGACTTGAACTCATAATGATTTCCGATGCCCAATGATTGCTCGTAGCTCTTGAAGAATTCTTCGATATCCATGCCCGAGATCTTCTCGGCTATCCTGTAATTGATACGTTTATCCGAGCTCGATTCAGTAGTGATGGTGTAGACCATTCCGTATTTTCCCTCTAAGCTGTCATTTATCTTATAGTCAATGGATATGTCGTTCTTTGCATTGAGATCATATATAGCTGACCTTGTGAGATTCAGCTCGGCGTAGGAGTCAACATAATTCTGTATATTAAGAATTCTGTTATCCTTTGAGGTTATGGAAAATCCGCCATTTGGACGGGCTATCATTTCGTTTCCGTATGCAGCGTTATACTCGGGAGTATAGAAGTCGTAACCGTCCATGAGGATATAGCCCGTGAGCCTTTTTGATATATCGGAATATACGTCATACTCGGCTGTTTTGTCGCTGAGCTTCAGTGCGCTCACATCACAGCTGCATTTGTATTCGTTTTCATCGAATTTTACATTTGTCATTTTGCCCGAAACAAAGCCGAAATGCTGTGCGCCCTCTATTAGCTCGTAAAGAGGGAAGATGCTGTTTTCGTCAGTGTCTGTACCCTCTGGGCAGACACGATAGACAGTATAATTATTGTCAAGCTCTGAAAGCTGATTGGAGTAGTTCTGTAAAGCCTTCTGTCTGACGAAGTGGTATTTTTCACCCGATATCTCAATAGTTCCGGCGTAGTTTCTTAATATATCCTTCGTTATGTCGCTTTCGGCAACGTTTTTGAATTCAAGAGTGCTGTCAGGGGAAGAAAATGATATTTTAGCATATGTAAAGCCGTCGGCAGCCTCTAATGTATTGCCGTATTCAAAAACATCGTTGTTGAGCTTGTCCACAAGGTCTGAGATAAGTGAAGCTGAGCTGCATACAGCTGTCGATGATACGTATGAAAACGTCATAAGCGATGCGCTGAGTACAGCTAATGTTTTTTTTATGTTCATAAGAAGATCCCCCTTTATTTTATTTACTTGGCGATAGCCTTTCTCATAAGACACAGATCAAAGGTATCCCATGTGCCGTCGCCGTTGAGATCGTATTCTGCGTCGGCAGGGATATCAGATGACTTTCCGAGTATGAAATCCTGGAAAATGCGGACATCTTCTGCGGTATATTCCTTACTCTCTGCCGAAACAGCCTTTATATCGACGTAGTTGATAACAGCCTCGCCTTTTGTATCATGTGCGTACAGTGTGAATTCGGCATTCATTATTCCGCCCGGATCATAGCCGAGAGTCTTTATCTTGCTGAGGATATCGGTTATAATAAAGCTGTTTTCGTAGCGTTCACAGCCCTCTGCGGTATCGTCAGCCTTAACGGGAGCTATCTCCTCGTCGCGTACAGCAAAGAATGTAGCGTAATTGTTCTTTGGATCGGTGACAAGCTTTACATTGTACTTCACTCCGCCTGAAACGATAGAACCGATATCCTCGGGGTTTTTTATGTCGTCTCCGCAGTAGCTGAAGAAGGAAGTCAGCTTTTCGCCTACTTTATCAGCGACTATTATGCGGCTCTGTATGAATGAAGTGACATCGGGATCGGAGTTGGCATATAGATAATTATTGTTGAAGCACTCTATAGTACCGCCTAAAAGCCACTGAGATCTCTTGCTCAGGTTTGTCTGTTTGCCAAGGTCGATGCTGTAGCTTATCTGCAATGGCTCCTTTCCTTCATATACACGAGAGCCTGTGAAGTCAATTACGCTAAATGTATCGAATACCTTTCTTACGGCGAAGGAAATTATGCCGTAGTGGTCTGGGCTGTCTATATAGCCTTCGGTTATCGGTGAATCCCATACACACTTCAGGGGCTTATCGGTGTAGCCCTTCATGCTTGCCTCATAGCCGCCTGCATAGTATATCTTATCGCCTACAGCCTGCTGAGAGCGGCCTGAGTAGTGTGAATCGTTGTTTACATCTACCCGCTTTGCATCGTAGACTTGCAGGGGCTTATCGGGGATAGTTACTTCATTGCTCACAAGCTTGGCGGTACCCTTTGCACTGCCGCCGTGTACGTAGGCGCAGAGCGATTCGGGCTTTCCGTTTACATATTCCTCAGCAGGTATACAATCAAGGAACGGTGCAAGCTCATGGTCGACGGTAATAGTACCGTTTGCAGCGTTTGACTTTGCATTGCGGTTAACGAAATAGTATTTGCTCTTCTTAACACCCTTGCCTGTGCCTATATAGCTGTTTCCGGTGTAATATATATCGTAGGTCTCGCCGTCGATGGTCTTGACATCAATAAACGGCGACTCCTGCGGTACAGACCAGTTTTTCAGTGCATCAATGATGTATATTTCCGTTTCGTTATAGCTATCCGCAGTTTCGGGATTTTCTATCATTGCGTGTGAGGCAATAAAGTATATGCCGTCAATATCAAGCTCCATTTTGAATTTTATCTTTGACTCCATAAGATTTTTGGAGTCGGCATCATTGCCAAACAGCTTTCCGCACTCATATACAGGGGCGCACCACGGGTTGTCATGTGTGTCCCACTCTGCCTTGAACTGCGAAGGCTCGGTGATAGTAAGCTTGCCGTTGCCTCTGTCATTTGCAAGGTAATAGTAGCCGCCTCTTTCGCAGGTGAAGTAATTGCTGAGACAGGTCTCATTGCTCTCATCTGTATCGGGAGCAAGCTCGGGCATATTCTCGATAAAAATGTTATTTACCGCTATGTCGGCACTGCCCTTTGAATACGAGCTTTCAACAAAGAATGTAATATCGGTTATTTTGCCGATATTCTGATCTGCAAGAGTAAGTGCGTCCAGCTTGTCGGACACCTTTACAGTTTTGAAATCATCGTTATCATTGTTTACCGCTAATGTCTCATTTCTGCGGCAGATGTAGGAAGTACCCTTCTTATTTTCTGATGTGCATGAATATATGGTATAGTCAACGTCCTTGCTTACCATGCCTTCAGTTCCTGAAATACCTACCGGACCAATGTTATCGCCGTAGGTATCATTTGCTTTGAGCGCGGTGAGCTTTTTATACTTAGCCGCGTCATCAGTGAGCGCAGAGCCGTTTGCAGAAGCGTCGCTTTCAAGGATAGTGAAGGTGTCGCCGTTTGCGTTGTGAAGGCGTATGCCGAATCTCACAAAGCCCTTTTCCTTATCGTAAAAGCTTTCATTTTCTATCCTTCTCCAGTAATTGACCGAGATTTTTCCGAGCGACTTGTAATCAACAGCCTCAGCAAATCTCAGTCCTTTTGAAGCTGTGAAAAAGTTCTTGTTATCCCAGCTGCAAGTGAAAGAACCGCCTGTCTGAAAGTCAAGTACAGGCTTGCTGCCGCTGTCATTATTTGCGTACTCATAGCAGTAACCGTTTTCGATGCCTCTGCAATCATGGTCGATGATCATGCCAGAATTTGCTGCAAGAGCAGAGACGCAGGCGGTACACATAACTGTCGCACACATAGTTGACAAAATGCCTTTAATGCGTCTGTTCATAAATATTCCTCCTAAAACATAACACGGAACAACAATAATATTGCATAAATTGTACAATATTTTTGCAGGAATGTCAAGCGAAATATTGCGATTTATTGCCAATCCTATCCATTTGTGCTGATATTTGATTTCGGACGGAGTTTTATTCATAAATTATTGACATATTCGGGCATTTGTGCTATTATAAAATCAGATTTTTCGATATTCTATTTTGATAATATCAATGCAGATGAATATGTTTGTGTAATTATTATAAAACAGAAGGTATATTTTTGTATGTAAAGATTTTTCTGAACGATGCAGAAAATAGTGAATAGAAGGGAAGTAGTAAAGATGAGAAAGATCAATCACAGATTTTCAAGAATGATCGCAGGTTTTATGGCAGTCCTGCTGACCTCGGGAAGCGGCATCATCGCTCCCGTTACAAAGGCTGATGCGGCACTTACAGACGGTATCACGCCTGTAAAGATAACCTCGTCAACATTTCCTGATGCGAATTTCAGGTCTTATATCTCAGGTGCGTTTGATAAGGACAAAAACGGCACTTTAGATGCTGAGGAGATACTGTACGCAAGAAATATCTGGTGCAACGGAAAGAATATCAAGTCGCTGAAGGGTATCGAGTATCTTACCGAGCTGCGCGGACTTTACTGCATGAATAACCAGATTTCTACTATGGATCTAAGCAAGAACCAGCAGATCACAGGTATATGGTGCTCGGATAATCTGTTTACCTCGCTGGATTTCTCAAATCTTCCGACGCTGGAATGGGTATATTGCTATAACTGTAAGCTTACCTCGCTTAACGTTACAAAAAACAAGAAAATGTCCTATATCGAATGTAATTCCAATCCTTTGAAGAAGCTGGACGTTTCTCAGAACCCTATTCTGGAGCATCTTATGTGCGGAGACTGTGAGCTTTCGGAGCTTGACCTCAGCCATAATCCCAATATGCAGCATCTTGACGCTTTCAGGAATAATTTCAAGAAGCTTGATGTTACCTGCTGTCCGAGGATGAAGCGCCTTAATGTATGGGATAACCACGAACTCGGAAGCATAGACGTAAGCAAATGCCCGGGACTTCAGACATACAACTGTGCAAATAACGGTGCAAAAAGTATAGACGTAAGCCATAACCCCGAACTGTATAAGCTTATATGCTCATATAATGAACTGGAAAGCATCGACATTTCCCATAATCCAAAGCTGGCTTACCTTGACTGTCTGCAAAATCATCTTAAAAAGCTTGATGTTTCAAATAATCCGAATTTACGCTTCTGTCAGGCATTTATAAACGACTTTACCGAGCTTGATATCAGCGGAAATCCCTTCCTCATAAAGACCTACAACGACGGTGAAAAAGAGGATATCTGGAATTACGGAAAATTCACTGCGTGGACTATAGATTTCGGCGGAGATACCTCTACAGGCGGAGATAATATTTTCTCGCTGAGCTTCGATAATAAGGTAAAGCTTAATGCTGAGTCCAACGGTACTCCACCTGTGGGCGTTGTGGAAGACAATACTGTTTATACGGATACGAAGGAGCTTATCACCCGTGAGGCGGCTGTACAGACGCTGTATGAAATGGCAGGAAAGCCAAGCGTAAGCGGTCTGAAGTCGAGATTTACAGATGTAGAGCACGGTTCATGGTATGAGGACGCTTTGCTCTGGGGTGAGAAAAATGCTCTGTGTCTTGGTTATCCTTATGTTCTTGCCGATACCTTTGGTGTGGGCAAGTGGGTATCAAGAGAAGATGCGGCACTTATGCTCATGAGATTTTCTGAGTATATGAATTATGAGCGTTCTATCGACTTCGGAAGAAGTGATGACTTTATGGATTATTTCGAGGTGGACTTCGACCACTGGGAGGCTATATGCTGGGCTTGCACATGGCATATCATCGAAGGCAAGGGCGAGGATGGCGCACCTAAGGAGGAACGCCTTATAGACCCTCACGGAAAGGCTACACGAGCTGAGTTCACAGAGATGATAAACACGATGCTTGAACTGAACAGGAAGTCCATCGAATTCCATATCCCAGAAAATCCCGAGACCAAGGAGCCTGAGGTGCCTGTGGATTATTCTCTCGGTGATGTTGATAAAAACGGAAAGATAGACTCTGTTGACGCTTCGCTTGTACTGAAGTATTACGCAGAGACCTCAACAAACAATAAGGGCAGCTTCAATGAAAAGCAGATAGAAGTTGCAGATGTCAACGGTGACAGTGTGATAGATTCCGTTGATGCTTCAAAGATACTTGCATATTATGCTTATGTGTCAACTGCAAAATCAGGGATAATCTCAATGGAAAAATTCATGCAGAATGATGCCAAAAAATAACTAAAATAAAACAGGAGCACGGTCTTGAAGGATCGTGCTCCTGTTTGCGTTATCATATTATTTTAGTTGACCATTCCTCGATATTCCAGATATTATCGGCAATATCCATGTAGAATTCGGGTTCGTGGCTTACTATGAGGACAGTGCCCTTGTAGTCCTTGATAGCCTTTTTCAGGGATTCCTTTGCGTCAACGTCAAGGTGGTTGGTGGGCTCGTCGAGAACAAGGAGATTGACCTCCTTCAGCATTATCCTGCATATCCTTACCTTTGCATTCTCGCCGCCCGAGAGCACTCTCATCTGTGAGGTGATATGCTCGGTAGTAAGTCCGCACTGTGCAAGGGCGGCACGTACTTCTGCATTTGTCATTGAGGGATATTCCTCCCATATAACGTCAAGTGCAGTTTTTGAGGTGCTTTCCTCCTCCTGCTCAAAGTAGCCGTATTCTACGAACTGGTCGTGCTCTACATAGCCCGATATGGGTGGTATTATTTTCAGCAGAGTTTTCAGCAGAGTGGATTTTCCTATTCCGTTTACGCCGCGGATAGCTATTTTCTGACCGTTCTCCACCTTTACGGATATAGGCTTCGTAAGGGGCTCGTCATAGCCGAGGACTACGTTCTTGCAGTCGATGACTACACGTCCTGGAGTACGGGCTTTTCTGAATGAGAATGTGGGCTTGGGCTTTTCACGCATAAGGGTTATCTTGTCCATTTTGTCAAGCTTTTTCTGGCGTGACTTTGCCATGTTGGTAGTAGCGACTCTTGCCTTGTTGCGGGCAATGAAGTCCTCAAGGTCGGCAATCTCCTTCTGCTGTTTTTCGTAAGCCTGCTCTATCTGCTTCTTTTTCAGCTCATACATTCTCACAAAGTTGTCGTAATCTCCTGTATATCGCGTCATAACTGCGTTCTCAACGTGGTATACCACATTTATTACGCTGTTCATAAAGGGTACGTCATGGGATACGAGTATGAAGGCGTTTTCGTAGTTTTGCAGGAAATTGGTCAGCCATCTGATATGATTTTCGTCGAGGAAGTTTGTAGGCTCATCGAGTATGAGTATCATGGGATTTTCAAGGAGTACCTTTGCAAGGAGAACCTTTGCTCGCTGACCGCCCGAAAGCTCCGCAACGTCCCTGTCGAGTCCTATCTCGTTAAGACCGAGACCGTTTGCGTATTCGGATATTTTTGCATCTATGGTGTAATAGCCGCTGTAATCGAGGATACTCTGTATCTCGCCCACTTCCTCCATGAGGGAATTCATTTCCTCGTCGGAGCAGTCCGACATTTTTTCATAGAGGGTAAGCATTTCGGCTTCAAGCTCGGAAAGGTGGTCGAAGGCTTCACGGAGCACATCACGGATAGTTTTGCCTTTGGCAAGGGTGCTGTACTGGTCGAGGTAACCTGTGGTAATGTGCCTGCACCATTCTATTTTGCCCTCATCAGGCTGTAGCTTTCCCATTATTATATTAAGGAAGGTGGATTTTCCTTCGCCGTTGGCTCCCACAAGTCCTACGTGTTCGCCTTTGAGAAGTCGGAAGGAAGCGTCGTTAAGTATCTGACGCGCACCAAATCCGTGAGTTACGTGTTCAACGTTGAGTATGCTCATAATATCCTCCAATTTACTGTGTTGGTTATAGGTATATTATACCATACAAATGAGTGTCCTGTAAAGAACTAAGGGGAAAACACTTTCCGCAGAAAGGTTTTCCCCATAATTACGTATAAGCTTTTATGCAAGCAGGTATTTACTTGGCTGAGTTTTTGAGGAGCTCTTTGCGGAGCGCAACAAGGTCGAATACGTCAGCGGACTTGTCGCCGTTCATATCTGCAAGCTTTGACTGCGCCTTTGTAAGGCTTCCTGTGCCGTGGAGGTACTTGCTCATAAGCAGGAGGTCTGCTACATCTATTGCACCGTCAGTGTTGATATCGCCCTGTGGATACTCCTCTTTAACGAAACTGCACACCAGTGAAGCGGCGTTGTCGGCGGTAATGGTTATAGTTTCGGAGTTTGAATTTACCGCTCCCGACCAGCCTGCAAATGTGTAGCCCTCAGCAGGCTTTGCAGTAAGAGTCACCTCATTGCCGCTCTCATAGGAGCCTGTCCAGATATTTTCAGAAAATACCGCATCGTCTGAGCCCACAGAAACGCTTCCTTTTCCCTGCTTTGTAACGGTAACGGTCGCAGTGTCCTGTGATATGCCGAAGTAATTCTGCATATGTCCAACAGCATAAACGGGGCGCTCCTTGAAGAATGTGCGCATATTCTCCATTTCCTCGTGATAGTACTCCTTGTGCTCTGACAGGACGCTCTCAAAATCTGAGTCGGGAGTACCGTTGTACCAACGCCATGCGGTCATGGTGATATAGTCCATGTATTTTTTTTCTTCTGCGTTGAGCTCATTGATCATTTTCGACGAATCGAATACAGAATAGGCATAGCAGTAGAATTTATCAACGAATTTCTTCTCGAATTCGGGATTGTCCAGCAGCTTTGCAAATATCACTGTCGGGATATCGTCTTTGACCTTGTCCATTTTTCTGAAGCTGTCGTACTGATATGGCTCAACATTGCCGAAGTCATCATAGGTGAGTCCCACCGAGTAATCGAAATCGAACGCACCAAATCTCCATTTTCCGTCGGTGTAGGGATTATCGTCTGATTTGTCACCGTTGTATCTCCACATGAAATAGTTGTAGTTCGGCCAGTCCCATGTGTTTATATAAATACCTGTGCAGTAGCAGTCGATGATACTGTCGATATCCACCTTAGAAGCTACGTAGTCGTAATTTTCCTTAACAGAAAGATCGTTGTCGCGGCAGAATTGTCCCAGATGCTGAAGGTTGTGAGGCTCTTCCTCGGGACCTGCTTCAAGCTCGCCGTTTTTATATAAAGTCACATTTTCGGAGGGGATATCATATTTGGAATGTATGTAATGCTCGGAGGCTTTTTCCGTTATCTCGTACATTCCCCACAGCTCGCCGTCAATGAAAAGCATACATCTGTCGCTGCTGTATGTGGCAAGAGAGGGAAGCTCCCGCAGAGAGGAATTAACTACACGCTCTCTCAGTCTGTCTATCCATGTAACGGCTCTGAGACCGAATGAATCGTAACGCTTTATTGTCTTGCCGTCAGCCACCGAATCGTTGTCCTCAATGAGCTTATAGTCAAGCTTTGAGTCGCCGTATTTGCTCCTTGCATACAGATTGAAGCTCTTTGCCTCGCTGTTCCTTGAAGAAGCACCTCTTATGCGTATGCCCATTTTCTGAGAGAAGCCGAGCTCACCGTTTCTGAAATATGTGATATCAGCCTCGCGTTCCCAAGCCTTGCCGCCTGAAAGAAAGTTTGCGATGTTTTCCGTATTTTCCTCACCGTCAGACCAGTCAAGGTACTGCTGACCTGCTACATAGATGCCGTTTTCCTTGCCGAAGAGGTTATCGGGGTCGGTGACTAAAGACACTACGGGGATATCCGAATAGTATCTGAGTTTTTCATCGCTCATCACAAAGAAGGTCTTTGTGGCGACTTTGCTGAATGTACCGTCTGAGTCTTTTGAGGCTGCTCTGACGATAGTTGCCTTGTCGAATTTTTCGGGATTGGCTTGGTACCACTGTGATAGCGTTATGGAGTAAGGACTGCCTTCCTCATACTGATACTTGCTGTAGACATTTTCCTCTGTACTTCTGTCATACATTGGTATAGCCTTACTGTAGACCATAGCGGTCTCTGAGGTCGTAGGGTCAGAGCCGTCAAGGGTATAATATATGGTATCCGCGGAGGTCAGAGTAAGCTCCTTTATGTCATTCACGCTGTAGAAGCCCGATTCCAGCGAGAATACAGGCTCGGCAGGCAGGGAAGAATTGTCAGCGGAAGGAGTAGGGGACATTATGGCAAAGCTGCCGTCCGCTGAGCGTCCGTATGTCATATCTTCTTCAAGGGCAGGGACTTCAAGCTTTTGGAGCTCATTGCCGTCAGGGGACGAAAGTATAAGAGTCTCTCCCGATTTGCTCAGAGCAAAGCCTGTGTTTGGCTCGGTCATGCCCTCGGTATCCTTGGCTGCGGCTACAGTGAGATAGCCGCCCTTTTCTATCACTGTACCCGTTGGGAAAACGTATTTCATAGGCTCTTCGGAGCTGTCGGAAAGACCAAATCCCGAAAGGTCGATATCTTTATCGCCGGCGTTATAGAGTTCTATCCAGTCAGAGGCTTTTCCGAGGCTGTCTGTGAAGCTGTTCTTGTTCTGTGTGCAGACTTCGTTTATGTAAAGTCCGTCCGAATCCTGTTCGGCTGTTGCATAGGGCAAACCGCAATGCAGGGTAGAGACCATGAGCATAGCTGCTGCAATGCTGCCCGTTTTTTTAATAAGGTTCATAAAAATACCTCTCTCCGTTTTTTATAACAAACTTATTATAGCGCATTGCAAACAAGAATTCAATATTTTTTTACAACTTTATTGACCGAAATTTCGCTGATTATCAGTAACGAGTGCTCGGAAGGGCAGGGGAAAGCGCGTTTTTTGGCGCTGTGAATACATTTTCGCGTATAAACCGAAAACCTGCCGGAGCAGTTAACTGCTGACGACAAGTTTTCGGCTTACTATATTTTATTCAGAAGCCAGCTTATATTATAGACGGCAGAAGCCGCATTCAGCTTTCAGGGAAGATTATTCTCCCTTGATGAATTTTCTGAGGAGCTCCAGATCGGCTTCATTGATAGTGTCATCACCGTTCATGTCAGCCGCGCTGAAATTCTGCACCTCGCCTTTTGCTATTGCTTTTTTCATGCTGCAAAGGTCGTAGATATCAACTACACCGTCGGCATTGAGGTCGCCGAGAGCGAATTTCTCATCGCGCTTGTCTGTTCTCCACCAGTTTATGTTGTAGAGATAACCGTCACCGCCGCGGAATATGAAATAGATATCGTGCGTGCCGTTGGTCTCATTTACTGAGCAGGTCTGAGTGTTCCATGTCTGCCAGCCGTTGGAGCTTTTGATATCCATTCTTCCGATGACACTGCCGTTTGGATCGTCAATGCGTATCTCCAGCTGTGCCCTTGCACCGTTTGAACCGATACGGAAGTCAATGTTCTTGACACCTGACAGATCAACATTTTTGAAGCCGATATAATCGTTATTTTCAGCGTATGCAACGTCAAGACCGCCCTCAGAGCAGTTTTCAGTGTCTATACCTGACTTGATATCGTATTTCTCAGCCTGTACTACCTTGCCGAGAGAAACTATTCCTGCCTTGAATGAATAGGAAGTAACCTTCGGAGTGCTTGAAACAGGCTTTGTTGTAGTTGTAGCGGTGGAAGTTTTTGAAGTAGAAGTTGTTGTTTTGCTTGTAGTTGTGGTGGTTTTGCTTGTGATAGTAGTAGTAGTTGTTGTTGGCTTTGCATTTGGATCGCCGTAGACAGCCTCTACGGTCGCATCGCCTTCAAGTCTTATCTTTATAGATGCTGTTGAGGTGTCGCCGTTTGTTATCTTTGCGCCGTTTACCTTCCAGTGAGAGAAGGTCTTTCCCTCAACAGGAGTAGCCTTTATATAGATGTCGTAGTCCTTGTGGTACTTACCGCTCCAGCTGTTTATCTTTCCAAGCTCAAGGGTGTTGAGCTTGATGCTTCCGTTGCCGGGAGAATTAACGACTGTGAGTCTCTGCGGCTCTGATGAAAGTCTTGCAGCAGAGCGGAGAGTGCGTTCTGCGTGAGAATAACGCTGAGCGTAGAACTCTGTAACTGTGTTCATATCGCCCTCAAAGCGTCTTTCACCGTTTGAGCCTGATAATCCGCCTGAATGGAAGCGTGCAAAGGTATCGACTACCTGCTGTCTGAACTTGTTCCTGTAGCTGTCTATGACTGCTTTTGTTCTGTCAGTAGTGAAGTTATAGTTTGCAAGGTCCATCATAGTTCTTGCGAATTTATTTCTGAACTGCTCGTTGTTCATAAGGCTGTTGAATACTCTTGCGAGCTGGCAGTTGCTTTCGCGTATGCGTCTGAAGCAGTCAGCGGAAAATACCTTATCCTCTGTGCCGTAAAGGCCCTGTCCCGATTCGGTATCGAAGCATACCATTCTCCATTTGCCGTCAGCGTATGGATTTTCGGGATCAACTGCATTTGAACGCCAAGCCATGAAGTTGTTCTGCGGCCAGTCAGCATTGCACCAGTAGATCTGTGCAGCGAAATAGTCCATAAATGACTGGATATCGAACTTGCTGCAAAATTCGTCATATGACATATTTCCGTTGGAAATACCGTCGCAGGCTCTGCGCCAGTCGTTGAGGTCGTTATCACTGCCCTCCTCGAGTCCGCTGTTCTTTATTATGGCAACGTCGCTTTTCATAACGCCGTAGTGGTCGCTGAAGTAGTTTTTGTTCAGCTTTTCCATTACCTGATAAATTCCCCAGAATTCGCCGTCGATAAATACGATGCACTCCGACGTAGCCTGAGTAGCAAATGCTCTGTCTGATACAAGAGCCTGATTTATGCTGTCACGGAAGAAAGCGCCTGAGTTGTCGTTTCCGCCGTTTCTGAGAACGATGCCGTCATACTTCTTGATAGCCTTGCCGTTCTTGGCTTTTGTTGCTTTGCCTGAGAAGAAGTCGAAACTGAATTCCTCTGTTCCGTAATCCTTGCGCGTGTATACGTTGAAGCTTTTCTGAGCGAGACATCTTGAGAAAGCGCCCTTGATACGGATACCTACGTTCTGGTCGATAACTTTTTCACCGTTGTCGAACATTGTAAATATAGCAGGACGCTCCCATTCCTTGCCCTTCATTGTGTAATTGGCTTTTTTATCCCAGGGATTTTTGCCCTCGCCCCTGTGCTCCTCGTAGACCTTTCCCAGGCAGTATATACCCTTGTCATTGTCAAAGAGATTTGCAGGATCGGTAACAAGAGAAACTACCTTCATGTTTTTGTAGTATCCCGAATTAGTCTTGCCTACAAAATATGTTTTTGTGATATATTCACTGGGACGACCCTGAGCGTCTACTGCTACAGCGCGAATTATAGCCGCTTTATCAACATTTTTGTTCGGAGCTTCTGCACCGTCGGGAACTATATCCGTGCGTGCGCTGAGACGGTTTTTAGTGTCAGTCATATCCTTGATAGTAAGGGGCTCGGTATATTTTGCTGAGCCGAATACAGGATCGCTGCCGTCTGTTGTATAGTATATGTCGCAGCCTTCATCGGCTGTAAGTGTCAGAGTAAAACTGCTGTCATAGAATCCGCTTTCATGTGAGAAAGTAGGGGCGTGTACAGCATTTGTGCCCTCGGGCTCGGTGTTTGACTTCTCGGGAGTACAGCTTAAAGTGTAGTACTCGCCGCTGCCTTCGGGATACTGACCGTAAGACGTATTTTCTGCAAGGGCACCAAACGTTATTTTATTGACCGTATTTCCGTTTGTGTCCGACAGGATAAGAGTCTCGCCCGAAGCTGAAAGACCGAAAGGGGCTATCTTATTATTGTTTGCTGCTGCGTCACTGTCACAGAAGACGACCAGCCTTCCCTCGGCAGCAATCTTTGTTCCGCTTGGGAATACATATCTGAAAGGCTCCCCTTCCTTGTCAGTAAGTCCCCAGCCCGAAATATCGGCTTCTGTCTTGCTGCTGTTGTATAACTCGATCCAGTCATAGCTTCCCCCGTCAGCAGCATGATAATTGGTGTTTTTTGCGCAGACCTCATTGAATGTTACCTGACTGTTTGAATCGGCATTTGCCGGAAGGTACGATGCTGATTGCAGCAGCATACCAAGACATAGTACCCCCGCGATACTACGACTTTTGATTTGTTTCTTCATTTTTTTCACACCTCATCTGAAATAATACCCTCTCAAATTGCCTGTGCCTTATCAGTGTTAGTGTAATTATTAATATGATCTATCGTGTCAATTGTCAAATATATTTCTCAACACAGGCAACTTAATTATTATAACATATACACAAGGCTATTTCAAGCCTTTTTTCAGATTTTTTTATCTCTTTTAAGTAAAAAAACAGGGGTAAAAAAATGCTTTTCATTGTCGCTGTGCTCTTATTGCATAAAAAAAATAAATTATTAATTGATTTTTGCACAAATATTGCAAAATGTAATATCCGTATGGTTTTATACAGCGTTAACGGTTATATAATTTAATAATTTAAAATCAAACATACACTGTGAGTAAAAACTCTTAACGTAAAAGTATCACATTTAAGCTTTTTTCAACTTTATATGCTCGATAATCTGCTTTAGCGTGATACAACGCCTTGCACATGGCAAATGGCATAAAAACGAGCAGAATATCAGCGCAATAAAGTGCAAAAATAACAAATGTGGCTTTTCAAAGAGTAATTTTTAAAAAGAAATATTCGGTTTGTAAATAAATCCACCGCAATATTATACTGGTTTTTAGTCAAAAATCAGGAATAATATCACTTTTGTGCTACAAAATCAGCATACTCAGGGTATAAAAAATAAAAAAATTACAACCGTAAATTGAGTATTTAAGAAAAGAAGTGGTAAAAAAACAAATAAAAATGCGCGGTAAGGGCTTCAATTCGGACGATATGGGAGAATTAGCAAATTTTGACTTGAATTGTTCACAGAAATGTAATAAAATGTACGTAAAGAAATGCCGCAAAAGTCCTACTCAGCTTTTGCGCTTTTCTTTAATTGTAAAGGATATCATTTATTACGAAACGAAAGTGAGGTTTGATCGACATGAAAAAGAGCAACTTCAAAAGATTTGTCAGCGCAGGCGTTACTGCACTGATGGTTGCTTCAAGTATCCCGTCGGTCCCTGCTGCAGTGGTTCAGGCTGCTGACGCACAGCAGAGAGGCAATATCGGCGGATACGACTATGAAATGTGGAATCAGAACAGTCAGGGTCAGGTCTCGATGCAGCCGGGCGCAGGTTCTTTTACCTGTTCATGGAGCAACATTGAGAACTTCCTTGCTCGTATGGGCAAGAACTATGACAGCCAGAAGAAGAACTATAAGAGCATAGGCAAGGACATCACACTTACCTATGACGTTGAGTACACACCAAGAGGAAACTCGTATATGTGTGTATATGGCTGGACAAGAAATCCTCTTATGGAATATTATATCGTTGAAGGCTGGGGCGACTGGAGACCACCCGGAAACGGTGCAGAAAACAAGGGTACAGTAACTCTTGACGGAAATACATACGACATTGCAAAGACAATGCGTTACAACCAGCCATCACTTGACGGTACTGCTACTTTCCCACAGTACTGGAGCATACGTCAGAGAAGCGGCTCGGCTAACAATCAGACAAACTACATGAAGGGTACTATCCACGTAGGCAAGCACTTCGACGCATGGAGCCAGAAGGGTCTTGATATGTCGGGTACTCTCTATGAAGTTTCACTTAATATCGAAGGCTACAGATCAAACGGATCTGCTAATGTAAAGAGCGTAAGGGTATATCCCGACGGACTTGAAAACGGCGTGGATATAAATCCTTCTACACCTGCAACACCAACAGTAGAGCCTGATGCAAACGGCAACTACTTCACAAGCACATTCGAAAGCGGCAAGGGCGACTGGTCAGGCAGGGGCGACGCGTCAGTTTCAGTCGATTCTGAGAACTACTATGACGGCAGCAAGTCCCTTTATGTATCCGACAGATCAAACGAGTGGAACGGCTGTGCAATTCCGCTTGACTCAGGTGCATTCGTCCCCGGTCAGACATACAGCTTCAGTGCTGCTGTTCTTCAGAAGTCAGGCAGCACGGTAACAATTCAGATGTCACTCCAGCAGGGCGACGGCAACGGCGCATCTTATACACAGATCGCAACAGCTGACGCTAAGAGCGGCGAGTGGACAAAGATCGAGAATACAAAGTTCACTATTCCTGATAATTCAGGCGATCTGGTGCTTTATATCGAGACTCCCGAAAGCTCGGGCGACCTTTGCGACTTCTATATAGATGCGGTTCAGGCATCAAAGTCAGGCAAGGAGTCATCTGTAAAGACAGGCGGCGGCAAGGTAGGCGAAGGCACTTTTAATCCGCCATATATTGATGAGAACCCAATTACACAGGGAACAGGCGTTGCTGCACATCAGAACATGGATTATACTTACAAGAAGGGCGGAGACGGATTTAAGGATCACGCAGGTCCTTTATTCAGACTCGGTACTTCTGTAAGTGCAAACGAAATAAATACTTCACAGGGACAGAATTTCATCAAGCAGAATTACAATTCTATCACTTGTGAGAACGAAATGAAGCCTGATTCTATCGTAGCAGGCGTAAACGGCGATAACGTAAACATCAGCCTCAGAAGCGCTGATCCTATCCTCAAGTTCGCTGAGCAGAACGGCATCGGCGTTCGTGGCCATACCTTCGTATGGTACAGCCAGACTCCGGGTTCACTGTTCCAGGAGAACGGCAGAGATGTCTCACCTGACAGAATGAACAAGCGTCTTGAGAGCATGATAAAGAATACTTTCAATGCTATCAAGCAGAATTATCCAAACCTCAAGCTCCATTCTTATGACGTTTGTAACGAGCTTTTCGTTAACGACGGCGGCGGAATGAGACCTTCCTATAATTCAAACTGGGTAAGAGTATACGGTAACGACAGCTTCGTTATCAACGCATTCAAGTATGCAAGACAGTATGCTCCAAAGACCACAAAGCTCTACCTCAACGATTACAACGAGTACATGAGCGCAAAGACTACCGACCTCTACAACATGGCTAAGAAGGTAATGGCTGAGGGCGACTATATCGACGGTATCGGTATGCAGTCACACCTTGACTCAAAGTATCCTTCTGCAAGCGAGTACGAGACAGCTATCAAGAAGTTCGAGAGCCTCGGTCTTGACGTTCAGATCACAGAGCTTGATATCACAAACAGCACAGGTACAAACAGCAAGCTTTACCCCGAGATATTCGAGGTTATCTGTAAGCACGCTAAGAACATCTCCTGCGTAACTCTCTGGGGCACGACTGATGAGAGAAGCTGGAGATACCGTGAGAACGGTGGTTCACCGCTTCCATTCAGCAACTACCAGCCTAAGTCGTTCTACAATGACATCATCAAGATAATGGATAAGTATGCTACTATCCAGCCTACCACCACAACTACAACTACAACAACTACTACAACGACCACTACAACTACAACAACAGCTGCTGTAACTACCGTTGACCAGAAGGCAGCCCTCGAAGCTAAGGTAAGCAAGTGGGGCGATGCTAACAAGGACAGCACAGTAGATATGGGTGACGTAGTTCTTGTAATGCAGTCGCTTGCTAATCCGAACAAGTATGAGCTTTCCGAGCAGCAGGCTGCAAATGCAGACGTATATCAGGCAGGCAGCGGTATCACAACAAACGATGCTCTGTCACTCCAGAGATATCTCTTAGGTCTTGTTAAGTCACTTCCTGAGAGCTGGGCTTCAAATCCCAATGGAACAGCTTCACAGCAGACAGCAGCTGCAACACAGGCTCCCGCAGCAACAACTACTACAAAGGCTGCTGTTGTAAACAAGACATATCTTGACAATTCATTCAATTCAGGTTCACAGAACTGGGGCGGAAGAGGCGGTGCTTCCGTAGAGTTAAGCACAGACAGCTTCTACAGCGACAATTCACTTTTCGTATCGGACAGATCAGCAGAGTGGAACGGTGCGGCTGTAACTCTTGGCTCTGATTTCGTAGTAGGACAGTCATACAGCTTCAGTGCTGCTGTTCTCCAGCAGTCAGGCAGCGATGCAACAATCCAGATGTCACTCCAGCAGGGTGAAGGCGATTCAGCAGTATACACAAGCATTGCAAAGGTAAATGCCAAGAGCGGTCAGTGGACAAAGCTGGAAAATACATCATTCACTATCCCTGATAACTCAGGCGATATGGTGCTCTACATTGAGACACTTCCTGATTCGGGCGACACAATGGACTTCTATCTTGATAACGTAGTAGTTGCTTCTGAGGGCACACAGTCTTCAGTTGTAACAGGCGGCGGTACAGTAGGCGAAGTTCCCGAGCGTCCTGTTTCAAACTTCAACTACAACGCAAACGCTCAGTTCAAGGAAGCTCCCGGCAACTACTTCAATCAGTGCAGTCAGCAGGGCAAGGTGATAAGAGAAAGCTACAACGGTATCAACGGCGGCAATAACCTTAACGTATACCTCCCTTACGGCTACGACAAGAGCAAGAAGTACAATATCTTCTACCTCATGCACGGCGGCGGAGAGGACGAGAATACATTGTTCCATCAGAACGACACAATGATGCAGAACCTCTTCGACAACATGATAATGAACGGCGACATGGAGCCGCTTATCGTTGTTACACCTACTTTCAACAAGACAGAAGCAGGCAAGTTCTACAGCGAGTTCCGTCAGAGCGTAGTTCCTTTCGTTGAAGGCAAATATTCAACATATGCAGGCGGAGATACTTCACAGTCATCACTCCAGAAGTCAAGAATGCACAGAGCATACGGCGGCTTCTCAATGGGTTCAGTTTCAACATGGGCTGTTCTTGAAAACTGCCTCGACATCGTTGGCTACTTCATGCCTCTCAGCGGCGACCACTGGGGCGGCAACTCTGCATACGACAAGGCTAAGTCAATAGCAAATGCAATTGATAAGTCAGGTCTCAAGAAGAATGAGTACTTCATCTTCGCAGCAACAGGTTCAGATGATATAGCTTATCCAAACGTAAATCCTCAGGTCAATGAGATGAAGAAGATGAGCCAGTTCGTATATACATCTGATTTCTCAAAGGGCAACTTCTACTTCCTGGTTGCTCAGGGCAAGACACACTGGTGGGGCTATGTAAGACACTACGTTTACGATGCACTCCCATACTTCTTCCACGAAGGCCAGTGATCTCTAACTAAGCTTTATTCATACACATTTGTTTTTACAGAATATAGTAATTTCTGATTTTATCCCTCGGTATTGTGCCGGGGGATCTTTTTTGGGCAAAAAAAGACCATAGCTGTATGGGAAGTACAGTTATGGTCTTGATTTTTATGTTGTTTCCTGTTCGATCCTGTTTCTCATAAGGCAAAGGTCATATGTATCCCATACGCCGTCGCCGTTGAGATCGTAGTTATTGCCGCTGTTTATACGGACATTTTTGCCGAGAATGAAGTCCTTCAGCTGCTGAACATCTTCGGCTGTAAAGAGCTTTTCTTCATCGGGAATGGCTCTTATTTCAGCGGAATTGATGACTGCCGAACCTGCATTGCCGAAGCTATGCATAGTAAAGCCTGCCGAGCTTATCCAGTGGAGTTTAAGCTCGTATTTCCTGAGCTGGTCAATGATATCCGAAACAGCTATGGTATTCTCATAGCGTGTATGCTTTTCGGGGATATCCTCAGCCTTGACGGGCTTTAACGACTCCTCGCGTGTGAGTATGATATAGGGATTTGAAGCAACTGTGACCTCGGGATAGTATATCTTAGCGTTATATACTGCTCCGCCTGCCTCTATTTTGCCAAGCTCAACTGGATCGCGCGGTAAAAATCCAAGCAGTTCCTTTCCCGGCTCCTTGTCCCATTTATCAGCGACTAATATGTCATATCCCACATAATCGCCGTTGTACTCATATGAACGGAAGGGGTCTCCCGATGTGTAGTTGAAATCGGCATTTTTACATTCAATAATACCGCCTATTATACAATTTGAAGCATCACTTTCATCGGTAAGCTCGCCCAGATCAACGTTGTAATCGACATAGACTCTGTCATAATCCGCAAACGGTCTGTTCTGCCACATTTCTGTATTAGTGTAGGACGGTCCCGATTGTCCGAAATCTACCAGCCAGTCATTTCGCGGAGAAGTATCAAAAGCTCCCCATTCGCTGTTCTCATTTTGAGCAGCACCCCAAGGGACGGTATTTTCAAGATCGGGCTTAAAGCCGCTGAAACCGGTATTGGAAGGATTGTAGCTGTTGCCTTTTATCAGATCCCAGTTGTCCCAGTTATCGTTATACTTGATCCTTTTTATGGTGAAGCCGTGATGCTCATCATCATTGGAAGACGACCATTCGGGCTGTGAGGACTTATCCCATTTACATTCGAGCTTTTCGCCTGCTAAGCCGTGCATCTCTGCATTAGCTCCGATGATGCTGTACATATTATTATCTACCCTTGATTCTGTCTTTCCGTCGGATAGATTTACCTTTCTGAGCTGTTTTTCGTATTCACCGTTGTCAGCGGTAAACTCAGGCAGGGTTATCTCGTTCTTTGTGACCTTGATATTTCCCTTTGAACAAATACCGTCAACGTAAAGAGTCAGCTGAGAAGGCGTACCCATGAATTCGTCCTTGCCCTTTATGAAGTCAACGAACGGCTCAAGCTCATGCTTTACGGAAACTGTACCGCTTTCTGCGGCGTTCCTGTTGACAAAGTAGTATATAGGTATCCTCTGTGACTTGAAGCTTCCTTCAAGAGCCGTTGTTTTGGAATATACATCATAAGTGTTTCCATCGACTGTTATTTTTCCTGCATTTACGTTAAATCCCGAACTCCAGTCACGACAGGCATCAATGATGAACATTTCTATGTGAGAATTATAGTTATTGGTCTGAGGACCGTCAAGCTCTGCAAATACGCCTGCGAAATATCTTCCCTCAACATCTGCATCAAGGGAATAGTCTATGGAAGAATTTGAAAGCGCCTTATAGGACTGTCCTTCCTCAAACTTCTTTCCGCGCTGGAAAACAGAACCCCATGAGGCTGTGTTTTCGGTAGAGTCCCACTGCGCATTGAACAGTGACGGAGCAAGCACATCCATTTTTGCGGGAGTGGCACTGCTCAGCATATAATAGTGACCTGTGCGTACACCCTCGTCATATTTGTCTTTCAGTGTAATGGTTTCTTCCTCGTTTACGGTTTCGTTCTCAACGAGCTCGGGCATATTCTCGGCGTCGAGCTTGGAAATATATATCCTTGCATCGCCCTTTGAATAAGCTGCTTCCGCGAACACTGTGATGTCGGTTATATCGCCGACATTACAGCCTGCCTGAGCAATGGCACCGAGCTTATCGCTGACGCATACCCACCTGTCCTCGTCACTTTTGTTATTCACTTCAAAGGGCTCGTTTCTGAGGCACAGTATGTCTTTCTTATCAGTAGAGGAATAGATAGTGTATTCAGCGTCTAAATACTTTACATCAGTAGTATTTCCCCATATGGAAGTCGCTCTGAATTCGTCCCTGCTTTTCAGGACGGCTATCTGTTCGTAGCCCTTGTTCTTTTCGATAATGCTCTTTCCGTCGACGGAGTCGTCTATTTCAAGGATAGTAAATGTGCTGCCCTCGGAATTGCGTACACGTATGCCAAATCTGAAATAGCCCTTTGGTGAGCTGTAGCCTTCGACATTTACAAATTTAGTGTAATCAAGAAAGGTCTTTCCCAGCTTTGAATATTCGACAGGTGCAGCAAACTTCCAGCCTCTTACCGCTGAAAAATCTTCTTCATTGTCCCAGCTGCAATCAAAATATCCGCTTTGAGCCGTGTTCATCTGAGCCTTGCCGTCTTCGTCATGGTTTGTTAATTCGTAATAGAAGCCATTGTTAACGCCGCTGCTGTTATGGTCTATTATCAGATCCGAATTTGCAGAGAAAGAAGAAACGTTTACCGTACACAGCGCTGCCGCAGTCATAGCTGAAAGCAGTTTTTTTGTATGAATTTTCATTTTTGCCCTCCTTTATGTTTGATAAAACACGTTGTATTATGCACATATTATATACTTTATCCTCGGAAAAATCAAGCATTATTTTGCTATTTTACATACATTTAAAAATACCGTGGAGCAAAAACAAAAAAACTGAAAAATTTTTTCGGATATCTGAAACACTTTACATTTGTGTCCTGAGTAAGTATAATGAAAACGATAGAACATCGCAAACCAAAAATGAAAAGGAGGAATATTATGACTGATAATGAATACAGAACATTATTTGAAAAGTCACCCGGTTCTGCACAGAATGCGCTCTTTGAAGAATACATCAATTATGTATATTCCATCGTTTTCAAT
This sequence comes from Ruminococcus flavefaciens, assembly GCF_900143025.1. Classification (GTDB taxonomy): domain Bacteria; phylum Bacillota; class Clostridia; order Oscillospirales; family Ruminococcaceae; genus Ruminococcus; species Ruminococcus flavefaciens_I. The sequence goes on from NZ_FRCT01000006.1 coordinate 120,347, forward strand.
AAGCTCAGGAGCTGCGCAAGTGCCGAGGATATCGAAGAATGTGTCAGCGACGTTTTTTCTGCTGTTTTTCTCAGCTATGACAGCAAGCAGAACATAAACGGCGACTTGAAGGGTTACATAGGGAGGATAGCATCGAACAAGGCGATAAATATGTTCCATTCGCTTTCTGCAAAGAACGGACGCACATCTTACATCGAGGAAATGGAGACACATCTGCCGTCAGGTGAAGCTGTTGCAGAAAATGCCGAGCAGACAGAGCTGCGCAATGTAATGATAAAATGCATAAGAGCTCTTGGCGAGCCCGAGTCGTCAATTATGATACATAAGTATTATTACAATATGAAGTCGAGCGAGATAGGGAAAAAGCTTTCGCTGCCTGCTGTAACGGTAAGAGTGAAATGCAGCCGCGCACTTAAAAAGCTGAAGGAGCTGCTCACGGCTGAAGGATATGACCTGGAGGAGGGAAGACTATGAACGATAACAAAAGGATAGGGTTTGACGTGCTTGAAAATACAGATGAAAACAAAATAAAGGAAATGGGAGCAGATTCTCCTATACTGACAGAAAAAACAAAAGAAAGAATGTTAAAGATGAGCAAGGAAAAATTCAACAAGGCAAAGGGCATTAAAGCAACAGAAAATACATATACAGACAATGAAGGGTATACCGTATCTGGTGAAGCCGAGACATATAAGCGTTCAACCATAAAGCGCATAGTTACTGCTGCGGCAAGCTGTGCGGCTGCTGTAGTCCTTATCGGTACAACAGCATTTATGCTTCACAAAAAGCCTGAAAAGCCTGTAGTTCCTGACCGGAATATCACTACAAATGCAGATCAGAATGTGACCAATACGGGAACAACAGTCACAGGTACAAAAAGAAATGCCATAACTCTTACAACAGGCTTACAGACTGAAACGACAAAGATGACCACTGTTACTACAAATGTTGTAAAGGATTTTAATATCACTTCACCTGTTCCGCAGTCTGATCTTGACCGTGCCCGTGAAAAGGTAATTGATAATGCTATAAAGAATTATAACTTTGCCTATAATATACGGTATAAATATGTGGATCTTAATGCTGACGGTACTTCCGAGCTGATAGTATATTACAACGATGCATATGAGGTAATCGAGATATACAGATATAACGGCTCTGAATATGTATATGACATAAATGAATACGGTCAGAACGACAATAAAATATCCTTCACTTCCGCACCGTTTATAAGCAATGACGGAAAATGCATAAGACTTATAAACCAGGAAGGTGGTCTTGTATTCATGTACGTGACTATGGGCGATGACTATTCTATAAATTTTGAAACGTTCGGTGTTCATCAGGATTGGGAAGATTTTGAGGCACATAGAAATGAGCCGGGATATCAGGATAAAACTGCTTTTTATCATAATGGAAAAAAGATATCCGAGAGCGAATACAATTCATTGCGTGAAGAACGAAATGCAATAGAATTTACCGAGATGACTGATTTTGTCTTCGTTACCGATCAATCCGATCCGACCAGAGCCGAAAGACAGAAGCTTGAAGCAGAAGAACAGGAGCATAAGGAATACAGAAAGCTTCACCCCCACTGTGATGACTACGGTTCATTAGAGGTAAATACTACATATTGGGAGAATCTGGGCATCATGGACGGCAGCACCAATTATAATATGTATTACAAAGCTGAATACTGCGACGGCACTACAAGTGAAGATATGAGGATATCTCCGTTCCTGTATTTAGGCGAGGAATATGATTACAATATATTAAGCGTAGTAATACCTTACGGCGAAAATGATTACGGTCCATGCCATGTAACGGTATACGTTGCACCTGAAAACGAACAGGAATATTTTGAGCTTTTTGAAGGTGATATGGACTTCAAAAACAGGACATGGCAAACAGACGATGAGGAGATAGACAGATATATCGATTCAGAGTTCTCCTATTTCAGTGATTATAGATAAAAAAGCAGTAATATAAAAAAACGTCGCTTTGACTTCGTTACATATATAGACGCATACTGTTTTAGTGGGAGCCCCTTTTTCAAAAGGGGTTTTCTCACTTATTAGTACAAAGCGTCTGTATAGTACCGAGGTCAGGCGGCGTTTTTTGTGTTATGCTTGTTTTACTGTGATACCTGTATCGAGGTCAACGATCTGAGTTGTTAGGAAAGGTCTTGTTTTGAAAATAAGGGATACATATATTGTATATGTAGTGCCGTTTACAGTGATGTCCTCTTTCAGGATATCGAAAAGATTTCCCATTTTATCGGTAGGATAGATATTTTTCCAATTACCGCGAGCGTCATATATATAGTTAAGGGATCTGTATTTATTGCAGAATTCATATTTTTCTTCATCGGTAGAGAATTTGAAATCCCTTTCACTGATATACTTTTTCATGTCACTGCTCAGCATATTGTAATCAATATAGTTGCTCAGGTCGCTGATGCCTGTACAGTTTTCTTCCAGGTTTTCTATGTAGTTTTCGGAATACAGCTTATTGGCAATGAACCAGAATAAGACCGATAATGCTATAACTGCAAAAGCTGCTGCAAGCTTTATGAATTTGACTTTTTTTGTTTTCATTGTTATATCTCCGTTCTCTTTTTTATTTTAAATAATGCCCCGAAGGAGGGAGCCTTCAGGGCGTTATTCAACTCAGCCTCGAAGAAGGGAACCCCGAGGCGTTGTCTGCGTATGATAATGTGACTTAAAGTCCGGGGATAGAATAGCTTTTTCCCTCGTCAAGCCCCCATGCCTTGAACATCTTGTTATAGAAGGTGGGGCGGGCGAAATCGTATTCCATGTTGGTGTGGAAGAAAGAGTGCTTCATGCCCATATAATTAAGTGTTTCCAGACCCTTTGCAAGCTCCTCGAATTTAGAATTTGGTACAGAAAGGATAACGTCGTCCTCACTTGTGTTTGCGTTTGAATAATCACCGGGGTCAGGGAATGAAACGCGGTATTCGTTCTTTGTGAGGGAGGGGATAATTCCCCATACACATGAATCTATGGCGTCAAATTCGGTTTTCATGGTGGTTCCAGTCTGAGTTTTTATGCCCATAAGGATAGTGCGCAGCTCTGAGTTCCTGCAATTGATTATCAAAGCGTCAGGCTTGAATTCGGCGCTGCCAAGAGGAGCGGTAAGTATTCCCTTGTATACGCCTGTGGGCAGGTGGGGCATATTCTCGATAAAGGCGGCAGCTGCATCGGGATCCCTTATGCCGATAACGGGAAGGAGCTCGTTGAATTCGGGAGTTCCTTTTTCAAGCTTTACCATGCCGTAGCCTATGAGCGGAGCCCAGCACCAGTGATCCTGCTTCTGCATATATACTGTCTTTCCCTCTCGTCTGGAAAGGGCGAAAGCCTGACACAGCGACATATGCTGACCCATGTCACGAACAGGATAAACCGTGTTCTGCGGCAGTTCGGATTCATCGCTTATCATTTTAAGAGCCATTGCGTCATAACGTTGTCCGATAGTTTTTTTCAGCAGTTCCGAAATGCGTCTGTTAAGTTCCATAGTATGTCTTTTCCTCCGATATTTTTGGTATTGTCTTCGTTTAGATAAATTATATCATATTTGCGGGTATTTGCTATTACTTTTTTGCTTTGTTTATCTTGCATTTATTGCTCTATAAATAATAAACGTAATGAAAACAAAAAATGTTACATGATCTGGAAAAAATTTTTCGGTAACTTTGTTTTATGCTTGCAGGGTGTATGAAGCAGGGGTGAAAAATGACTGCAATTAAGGTTCAGCTTATATAAACCTACTATTCTTATAGATTAAATCTATAATTATGCACAAACATTGTTCCAATACCGTGAACAGTTATGGTAAAAAGACTGATTTTGGCAAAAACATTCAATTTCGTATTGACAAATAAGCCTCTATGTTGTAAAATCAAATCATATTAAATCAATATGAATAATCTGATTGGAGGAATTGCAAATGCGTAACCTTAAAAATAATAGCTATGAACTGAATATAATGTGCATGATGCAGTGCTCCGAGCTTACTGTATCATAGTTTTGTTATGCTCTATGAAAAACAGTAAGGCATCGGAGAATCAATGATTCTCCGTTTTTTTGAACCCGTTTATATGAAAGGAAAAGATAATTATGAAAAGAAGAATATTAACAGCCGCACTTACATTGACACTTGCCTTATCGTCTGCATCATGCGGCAAAAAGGACGAAAGCGATGCAAACGGCATAAAGATAGCATACCTGCCCATAACCCATTCACTTGCTGTACTTGAAGAGGCTGAGGAGCTTGAAAAGGAGTCGGGCTTAAAGGTAGAGCTTATAAAGTACGGTTCGTGGAACGAGCTCCTTGACGCTCTCAACTCAAACAGAGTTGACGGAGCTTCTGTGCTTATCGAGCTTGCAATGAAGTCGAAGCAGGAGGGCATAGGCATAAAGGCTGTGGCTCTCGGACATCACGACGGAAACGTTATCGTTGTGGCAAATGATATTTCGTCTGCTGCCGACCTTAAAGGCAAGACATTTGCCATACCTCACAGACAGTCCTCACACAATATCCTGCTCAATGATGCACTTGCCACAGCAGGACTTACCGTAGACGATGTAAAGGTAACAGAGCTTGCACCTACCGAGATGCCTTCCGCACTTGCAAGCGGTCAGATAGACGGCTACTGTGTAGCAGAGCCCTTTGGTGCAATGGGTGTAAATCTCGGGGTAGGAAAGGTGCTTTTCAGCTCCGAGGAGCTTTGGAAGGATTCACTGTGCTGCGGACTCGTTCTCACCGACAAATTCATCAATGAGCGCACAGACGATGCAAAGTCATTTGTGGAGAGCTACAAGAAGGCAGGCAATTCACTTGACAAGGCAAAGGCTAAGGCTACTGCCAAGAAGTATTTCAGCCAGAGCGATGAGGTGCTGGATATATCATTGCAGTGGATATCCTACAATGACCTTGACATAACAGAGGAGGAGTACAATACCCTTGCCGAGAAGGTAAAGGAGTACGGTCTTTCCGACAATCCTCCCACATATTCCGAGTTTGTAAAAAATGATTTCTGATAAGGCGTGATACCTATGAAAAAGTTACTTTCACTTAAAAATGTTATTGTTTCACTGGCGATACTTATACTAATCTGGCAGATACTTTTTTCCGTGAGCAGCTATAACAAGGCACTTTTCCCGTCACCGAAAATGGCTTTCGATGCACTGCTTGAAATGATAGAGAACGGCAGGCTGCTGGAAAATGTAAAGACAAGTATGTACCGTTTTGCGGTAGGCTATTCAAGCTCCGTCATAGTTGCGGTAGTGCTGGGACTTATCCTCGGCAGGATACCGAAGGTATTCCAGTACGTGAACCCTGCATTGCAGCTCCTGAGACCTATATCGCCTACAGCGTGGATGCCCTTTATCGTGCTGTTATTCGGCATAGGTGATGTGCCTGCTATTGTTATAATCTTTATTGCTGCGTTTTTCCCTGTACTGCTCTCGACTGTGTCGGCTGTCGGCAATATCGACCCCATATATCTGAAGGTATCGAAGAATTTCGGCATAAAGCAGCCTTCACTTACATGGAAGGTCATATTCCCTGCGGCATTTCCGCAGATAGCAAACGGCATACACCTTGCTCTCGGTACAGCATGGATATTCCTTGTAGCAGGCGAAATGGTTGGAGCTCAGTCAGGTCTGGGCTATCAGATAATAGACGCAAGAAACAATATCCGTGCGGATATACTGCTTGCTACAATACTTGTGATAGGCGTGATAGGAATACTTCTGGACAGCATACTGAAAGTGATCGAAAAAGCTGTAATGAAGTCGTGGGGAGGTGCAGTCTGATGTATATTGAAATAAAGGACGCTTGCAAGAATTATGTTCAGGACGGCAAGGAGTTTACGGCTCTTGACCATGTTTCCCTTGACATTGAAAAGGGGGAGTTCATCTGCCTTCTGGGACCTTCTGGCTGCGGAAAGAGTACGCTTCTCAATGCGCTTGCAGGCTTTGAAAAGGTCAACAGCGGAAGCGTGAAGATAGACGGAAAGGAAGTAACTGCTCCGTCGATAAATAATATCACTATCTTTCAGAATTACGGACTTCTCCCGTGGAGAAACGTTCAGAAAAACGTGGAGCTGGGACTTGAATCGAAAAAAGTTCCAAAGTCGGAACGTGCTGCGGCTGCGAAAAAGTATCTGGAGCTGGTTGGACTCAGTGGCTATGAGAAGCGCTATCCCAAGCAGCTTTCGGGCGGTCAGCAGCAGAGAGTGGCAATTGCAAGGGGACTTGCCGTAGACCCTGATATAATCTTCATGGACGAACCATTCGGCGCACTTGATGCTATCACACGTATGAAGTTGCAGGAGGATATTCTGAGGATTTCCCGTGAGGAGAAAAAGACTATAATTTTCGTGACTCACGATATCGAGGAGGCAGTGTTCCTTGCTGACAGGATAGTAGTGATGATGGCTGACCCGGGCAGGGTAAAGAGCGTTGTAAAAGTACCTCTCGGCGACCACAGGGACAGAACGAGCGAGAATTTCCTCTATGTTCGCGATAAGATATTCGAGCTGTTCAACCTGAAATCTGACGAATACATCGAGTATTATATTTAGCCGTTAGCCCTTAGCCTGTAGGGGCGGATATTATCCGCCCGTAAGCAACAATGCAAGTATAAATGACCAATTGTAGGGGAGCCCGCCCTCGGGCTCCCG
>NZ_FRCT01000006.1:127082-280556 GCF_900143025.1 Ruminococcus flavefaciens
GGGAGCCCGCCCTCGGGCTCCCGTAAATCCCGAAGCAAGTACAAATGACACACCGTAGGGACTGCCTTTGGCTTTGTAGGGGCTGGCGTCCCCGACAGCCCACAAGCAACAATACAAGTACAAATGACCAATTGTAGGGGAGCCCGCCCTCGGGCTCCCGTCAATCCCGAAGCAAGTATAAATGACACTGTAGGGGCTGCCTTTGGCAGTCCGCCAGCCGTTAGCCTGTAGGGGCTGATGCCCACATCAGCACTAATTGATACGGAAACACACGGGGCGATGAGGGTGACTCCCTGTCATCAAATGGGACGCCGAGGACGTCGTCCCCTACACAAAACGTTTTATATGCAACTGGAATGACGGGCGAACATTGTTCGCCCATATAAGTCAACAACGCGATGTACATTTTTATTCGGGACGTCGAGGACGTCGCCCTCCCACTACATGGATAATGCTCGCGGAGATAATATGTCACGCATAAGAATTAATGCGTGGAGCAAGGGTGCAGCGTCACGCTGCGCCTTTCTATAATAGGGCTGAAAAACGCATTTTTTCAACGGAAAACCATTGATTAACGCAAAAGATATACCTCAGGTGTAAAAAACGGAGGTTGTTAAATGCATTTTTGCATTGATTTTATTGTCATAAACTCTTTAATATTAGTATTGATGTTTGCAGAATAATGTGGTATAATTAACCTATCGTATTTATAGGAGATGATATAATGAGCAAGAAAAACCATGACCACTGTCATGAGCATAATCATGAACATGAACACGAGCATGAGCATACTCATCATACCCATGACGATTCGCCTGCCCATATCCATTCACACCGAAATATCATAGGCTTTGACGAGCACGGTATACCTACAGTCATACTGAAAGCAAGTCACGGCGAGGGTGAACAGGACGACCCGCAGGCATTTATAAAGGACTACATGAACGCAGTTTCCGAGTACAGAAAGACCTTCCCTACAAAGCAGGACGTTATCGAGCAAACTCCCGACCCTGCTGTAAGGGAAATGCTTCTGCGTATGGAGCAGCTTGGTATAGATACTGCCTTTGACCGCTTTGACAAACAGAAGCCTCAGTGCAATTTCGGACTTGCAGGCATATGCTGCAAGATATGCAATATGGGACCCTGCCGTATCACAGCAAAGGCTCCGAAGGGTGTCTGCGGTGCTGACGCTGACCTTATAGTTGCGAGAAATCTGCTCCGTTCCGCTGCGGCAGGTGCTGCACAGCACGGTATGCACGCAAGAGAGGTCATGCTTGCACTTAAATGGGCGGCAGAGGGCAAGCTGGACGTACCTATCCTGGGTGAGCAGAAGATACGCTCTACAGCCGAGGCTTTCGGCATCAAGCAGAAGAACCGTCAGCTCAAAAATGTTGCTAAAGACCTTGCCGACGCTCTTCTTGACGATTTATCGAGGACAGTTCCCGATGAGTACAAGACCATTTCCGCCTGTGCAGTTCCCGAAAGACAGAAGGTCTGGAAGGAGCTGGATATACTCCCCATAAGCGCGTACCACGAGGTATTCGAGGCTTATCACAAGTCGGGCTGTGCCACTGACGGCGACTGGAAGTCGGTAATGCAGCAGTTCCTGAGATGCGGACTTGCATTTACTTTCTCCGGAGTTGTGGGAGCTTCTATCGCTACGGACAGCCTTTTCGGCGTAGGTGACAGAGTTACCTCAAAGGTGAATATAGGCGCACTTGAAAAGGGCTATGTAAATATCGCAGTACACGGTCATCTGCCCCTGCTGGTAAGTCAGATAGTGGAAGCAGGCAAGCGTGAAGACCTTATAGAGCTTGCAAAGTCAAAGGGCGCAAAGGGCATACGCTTCTACGGTATATGCTGTTCGGGACTTTCGGCTATGTACCGCTATGCAGGCGTTATACCCCTCTCAAATGCTGTATCTGCGGAGCTTGTTCTCGGCACGGGTGCTCTTGATCTGTGGGTTGCGGACGTTCAGGACGTATTCCCGTCTATTATGGAAGTCGCACACTGCTTTAAGACTACAGTCGTTACTACAAGTGAGTCTGCAAGACTTCCGGGAGCAGAGCGTTATGAGTACGATCATCACCATTCAAATATCGACGAGACTAAGGCACTTGCAGAAAAGATAGTCTGTCGTGCTATCGAGAGCTTCGAGGCAAGAAAGGGCATACCTGTTTACATACCGCCCTATGAGGTAGAAGCTGAGGTAGGCTTCTCCGTAGAGTATCTCTGCAAGCGTTTCGGCAGCTTCAAGCCCATTGCCGAGGCTATTAAGGACGGCAGGATACTTGGCGTTGTGAATATGGTAGGCTGCAACAATCCCAAGGTGCTGTATGAGAAGTGTATAGTTGATGTTGCGGACGTACTGCTGAAAAATAACGTGCTGATACTGTCCAACGGCTGTGCATCGTTCCCACTTATGAAGCTTGGCTACTGTGCTGTATCGGGCAAGGAAAAGGCAGGGGACAGCCTGAGAGAGTTCTTGGAGCCCGACCTTCCGCCTGTATGGCACGTTGGCGAATGTATAGACAATACCCGTTCATCGGGAATTTTCGCAGGCATTGCAGGGGCTCTCGGACATAAGATATACGAAATGCCATTTGCATTTTCTTCTCCCGAATGGGGCAACGAAAAGGGCATAGATGCCGCACTGGGCTTCAGACTCAACGGCATAAGCTCCTATCACTGTGTAGAAGCGCAGATATACGGCTCGAAGAACGTTATCGAGTTCCTGAAATACGGTACTCTCGAAACTCTCGGTTCTTCAATGAACGTAGATACAGACCCCGTAAAGCTGGGCGAAAAGATAGTTGCTGACATGAAAGCCAAGAGAAAGGCTCTCGGCTGGGATAAATAATCAGGAGGAATATATTATGGCTTGTTTTATAGTACCTGCAACAGAGGCAGTAGTTACAACTGTTATTCAGAAGGTAGTGAAGAAAAAGGAAGGCAGTAAGGACAGCAAGGGCAGTGAGAATAAGTTGCGCTTTTCCGAGAAACTGAAATGGCTCAACGGTATGCTCTGGGGCGGCTCGGGACTGCTTGCTTTCGAGCACGTATGGCACGGTGAGGTAACTCCCTTTTTCCCGTTCCTGACCGCTGCAAACGACCCTGCCGACACTGCGGAGATGCTTCACGAAATGGCTACCTCGGGCTCGGCAATGGCGGTTCTGGTCACGGCTGTGTGGGCAGGAGCAGTCATCGTTACGAATAAGATAGCGGCTTCGCAGAAAAACGATAAAAAGAAGGCAGGTGCAACAGTATGACATTGCTTATCACAGTTATCGCAGCAGTTATCTCAACTGTTGTATGGTATTCGAGCGCAAAGGCAAGAGAGCTGAAAACAGGAGTTCTCCTCTATATGTTCTGGGGAGCTTCGCTTATGTGGCTGGTGGACGCAGTAGTCGAGTATATTGAAGTCGGAGCAGATTATTTCAATCCAGCCCCAAAGGATATGCTCAATGATGCATTCCTTGGAATATCCGTAGTTGCTCTGGCTCTGGTGGTATGGGTAGTGTATATGCTCATTAAGGATCCCAAGCATACAGTAAAAAATATCCTCGCCGAAAAGGCAAGAAAATAAAAACAACACAGCCGCAATATTTATGCAGCAGTTTATACTTTTTATCGGGGAAGGACCTTTCCTCAGAAAGGTCCTTCCCCGAACCCCTTTCCAAAGACTTTTTAGCTGATTTTTTCTCAGACAGGGCGCACTCCTTCCTGCATTACAGCGCGGAGTTTCTTTGTATATTTCAACAAAAAACCTTGACATCTGCAAGGCAATCATGTATAATAATTTTATAAATGCAGATTGATAAGGGAGGGTTTCAAATGCATAAAAAACTAAAAAAAATCATGGCAGGCGCAATGTCGCTTGCAACACTTGCTGCGTCAACTACGGTTATTTCACCTATGGCAGCAGAAACAACAGTTCAGGTACTCGGTGAGAGCACATTTGAGGAAAAATCTCTGCCATGGCACGTCACCGAAGCACCCCCTGCAAAACAGGAATTCGAGGTCAATGACGGAGCGTTCCACATCACTGTCAGAGTACCCCAAGGTGCTGATAAAGAAAAATGGGATCTTCAGTTCAGACACAGAGGTCTCAGCTTCAAAAAAGGTCATGAGTACAAGGTAAGCTTTAAAGCCAAGAGCAAAAGAGAGGGCATGGAGCTGTCTTCATTTATCGGCACTATTACCGACAGTGATGAGTATTTCGTGCTTGACGGTAATACAAATGATATGCATATGGGTCCCCATATGGACGGATCTTGGCCGGCCACAGCTGTAAAGCTCCAAACGGAATGGCAGACATATGAGGGTATATTTACTCCTACCGAAGACCTTGACGGCTGTCAGTGGACATTTCAGTATGCAAGAGGCACAAAATATCAAGGCAACGCTATAGAAGGCGATGAACTGTGGTTCGACGATATGTCCATCGAGTGTCTCACCTGTGCCGAGGATCCCGCCAATGCTACCTGTGGCTGGCCTGAATCAAATAATATAGGCATTATCAAAGCCAAGAACAATGTCCGCCTCAATCAAATGGGCTATTACCCGAACTCGGACAAAAAGGCTACCTATGTCACAACCAAGGACAAAAAAGCTATGGACTTCAAGGTGGTTGACAAGGACGGCAAGACTGTATACACAGGCAAGACCGTGCCTGCGGACTATGATGAAATGGCAGGAGAATACTGTCATATCATTGATTTCTCAAAGGTAAAAACAGAGGGTACTTATACCATAGCTGTAGACGACAAGGATAACGAGTCAATGAGTACGAGCCACGAATTCACTATAGGCAATGATGTCTATAAGGGCTTGCTCAGAAATGCGCTGAATTACTACTATCAGAAGCGTTCGGGAGCTGATACCGAGGAGAAGTATATTACATCGGGCGAAAAGAACAAGCTTGCTCATATGGACTGGAGCAACGAAGATTTAGCTTATGTACAAAAATTCACGCATAAAAATTATTCTTTATCATCATATTACGGTAATATTGATACAAATATTAAATTGAACGTTTCGGGCGGCTGGTACGATCCCGAGACCTATTCTAAAACTGTCGCAACAGGCGGAACTGCGGTATGGCTCCTCCAGAATATGTATGAGAGCTCAAAGAAAAACGGAAAAGACGGTAAATGGGCTGACGGAAAGACTATGACCATTCCCGATAAGTATAAGCTGTCAGGCGGAAATGAAGTGAACTGTACCGCTACTCCCGACGTACTCGATGAAGCAAGATATGAGCTTGAATTCATGTTCAGAATGATAGTTGATCCCGAAAAGGATACTATATTTGGTGAGGATTACGCAGATTTCGTATATGATCAGGTAAGAGAAAGCCGCTATGTCCCGATAGCTTATACCCCGTTGGATTACATCAATGAGAATGAAGAATACGGCAAATCACCTCGTATCATAAATCCACCTTCATACAGAGCTACATTCAATATGATAGCCTGCGCAGCACAGGCTGCACGTCTTTGGAAGGGCATTGACGATGATTTTGCCGATGAGTGTCTTGAACACGCAAAGAAGTCATGGGCAGCAATTCTGAAATATAAAGAGAAATTCAATATAGATAACGATAAATATTACTACCGCGATGAAAGTGATCCTTTATTTACTCCATTTGTTTCATATTCCGACCCTAATTCCTACAACGATATCGTTCAGGACGAAGCTTACTGGGCAGCCTGCGAGCTTTTTGCCACTACAGGCGATGAAGCTTACTATAACTATCTGAAGGACTTCAAGAGCACCGTAACGTCCGATGAAACTAAACAGTGCTGCGCTTTCGGTGTTCCGAACTATCTGCCTTTAGGCTACGACTCAGAAGGAGTATTCTCGTCCTTCGACAGAAATAATAAGATAGGCTGCGGTACTATCTCACTTTATCTCAGCGATAAGACCTCTGCTGCCGATAAGGCGAAAATAAAAGAAAATCTTCAGGCTACTGCTGATATGTACCTTGATTTTGAAAACGACACCAAAAACGGTGCTATGGGTGTTCCGTATAAGAAGGTACAGTGGCTTGATTATTATACTTATCCCAATGAGATATTCGCAGGCTACGATCAGGGCTCTAACAGCAGAATTACAAATAATGCTATTATAATGGCTTATGCTTACGATGCAACAGGCGACAGCAAGTACCTGAACGGTGCTATGCAGGCTATAGACTACATCTTCGGCAGAAATGCAATGGGCTTATCATACGTTACAGGCTGCGGTTCATATCATACAAAGAACCCCGTTGACCAATACTGGGGATATGAACTGGACAAGACATTGCCGCAGGCTCCCGACGGAGTTATGGCAGGCGGTCCTTATACATGGTTAGCTGATGACTATGTAAAGGGTATCGGTCTTAATCCCGACAAAACACCTCCGCAGAAATGCTATGCCGACTCTATTGAAGCATGGTCAGTAAATGCTACCGATCTTGACTGGCAGGCAGGTCTTATCTGGAACATCTCATTCTTTGAGGACATTGCTGCCAAAACACCCGAAGTTACTACAACTACTCCAACTACAGGTACAAGCTCCACAACTACTACAACAACTACTACAGTTACATCGACTTCTTCCGTAACTACAAGCGATACTAAGCTTGGTTATAAGGGCGACGCTAACTGCGACGGTGAAATGGATATGGGCGACGTAGTTCTCGTTATGCAGGCTCTTGCAAATCCTAATAAGTACGGCGAAAAGGGAACAGACGAACACCACATCACCGCAGAAGGCGCGGCTAACGCTGACCTCAACGGCGACGGACTTACTGTCGGTGACGCTCAGGCTATACAGAAGCTCCTTCTGGGACTTTCCTGAACCTGAGACCTTTCATTAAATACCATAAGCAAAACGCTCCGCAAATACGGAGCGTTCTGTTTTTCGGCAATAGTATTCCCCTGCTTTAATACAGGTTATAAATAAAATCTATAACTCTAAGCCTTGAAATTAAACCGGATATATGTTATACTTAGTATATCAATAGGAATACTATAAATTGGAATGAGGTGACTTTATGAAAGTATCTACTAAAGTAGAATGTGGGATAATAGCGCTGATAGACATAGCTGTCAATTCACGATGCGGAAAGGTCGTCAAGGTCAACGCTATTGCAGAGCGCAATAATATCTCTGCAAAATATCTCGAACAGATAATCCCGCTTTTAAAACAGGCAAGTATAATAAGCAGCATCAAGGGCGCAAGCGGAGGCTATATCCTTACACGCAAGCCTTCGGACATTACTCTCAACGAAATAGTCAATGCACTTGATAAAACCATTTTCTCCCTTACAACATTCAGCGACGACCTTCTTTCAGATGCCAATACAGCTATCAATAACTGTCTGTGGGAGCCGATAACCGATTATATGTGCAGCTTTTCCGAAAAAATAACTCTGGAAACTCTTGCCGACAGATATAACGAGCTCAACAGCATAAAATCCGAACCCATGTACTATATCTGAATATAAAACAGCACAGCCGCGATGCTAATGTAACAGTTTTTGTACTGATATTAAGAGAGCCCCTTTTGAAAAAGGAGCTCTTTTGTTTGAGGAAGCCTTCTTCAGAAAGGTTTCCACCGATAAACAGTATAAGTTTTTATATTATGTATCGAGGTTATAACACGTTTGAGCATTAATCCTCTTTCCAGAATTCCTTCTGGAAGTATTTGGAGTTGAGCTGTATTTGCTGCAAGAACTTATCCTTGCCGAGTTCTTCGCACAAGGTAGGCTTATCGGAGAAAAGGTCGGTACCAAGTCCGAGACGGTCTCCTTCTATATCAACTCCTATTGCCGACAATGTAGTGGGGAACATATCCATTGGAGTGAATAGCCTGTTCTTGGCGTTTACAGGCTCTTTCTGAGCGTTGATTATACAGTTGTAGGTGGTGCGTGTATAGTCGGAGGTCTTGTTTCTGAACAGTGTTCTTGCTTCAACGGGAGAAAGGTGGTCGCCGTAGATTATTATTACCGTATCATCTGCAAAGGGCTGTTCCTGCACCCAATGTACAAAGTTTGTTATCTGGCGGTCAGAGCACTCTATGCAGGCTGATCTGTCATCGGTGACGCTGTCATCGCAAAGCTTGCATCTGTATCCGCCCTCAGGCATATGTGTATCGAGAGTGTAAAGTGTTACTGCAAAGGGCTCGTCTTTTTGTGCTAGCTGAGAGATGACCTGCTTTGAAATATCAAAGAGTTTTGCATCATCAAAACCAAAATGATCGTATCGTTCGGGGATAAAGCCTTTTTTTACAGCGTTGAAAAAATCTATGAGCTCAGAGTTCTTTTCCTTTCCGAAGTATATGTCTATACCCGAAAATGAAGCCTTTTCGCCTCTGATGAAGGTCTGATTGTAGCCAGCATCACTGAGAAGCTTTTCGAGCTTTACGGCAGAGGGAAGGATAGCGTTTGTGGGATTTTCCTGATTGATTATGCCTGAAAAGAAGGGCATGAAGGATATTCCCGAGGTCTGTGCAACACATGAACCCATAGTGTAGTTTATAGCAGGATAGAATATCGACTGTCCTCCGAGGTCGTTATCGTTGGAGAAATTGATATTATCTGAGGCAAGCTTTATAAGGTTTGGGATATGATCGTTGTCCTGAATACCGCCGTTTGCAAATGAAGTATAGGCGTTTTCGATACTTTCGGCGGATATGTAGATCAGATTTTTTTTCTTCTCGGGGAATGTCAGCAGGCTCATATCGGGTTTGATGTAATGATCCTCGTATATTGTTGACGAGCTTCTTTGGTTTTTGATGTAGGTTTTAAGACTTACCTGATTGGCAAGCAGAAAAACAGAAGAAGCAAGCATAGCTATGAGCGGTACTTCCTTTAATATGCCCTTTGTCATTTCTGATTTTGTCATAACGAAGGACTCTGACCTGTCGGGACTTCTCAATTCATATTTGTCCTGATTGCTTTTTATGACTGAGCTTACAATAAAAAAGCCGTTCGCAATGACAAGTGCTATCACAAAACCTGCTATTATATATGCGATTTCCTTTGTGATGCCGCCCTGTATAAATCTGAGAGTGAACAGGATAACGCTGAGGTCGGTGCTTGGGAACTGGAGCTTGAGGTAAATGGTGGCGGCGATGCAAAGTGTAGCTGTCAGGAATATCAATGTGTTTATGAGACCTGAGATGCGAAGCTTGATTTTTGGGGAGTCCTTGCCGCGTTTAAAGGCAGGGGAGTAGTATACCGCCCAGCTTTTCCAGATAATACCGAAACGTTTTTTCTTGTCGTACTGCTTTGTAAGCAGCTTATCGGCAAGACTGAAAGCATAGTATATCAGAACAGGTATGCCCCACAGCAGAAGCCATTTGATGATATCATATTCATTGTCTGCGATACTTACCTGTATATAGTCGTTTGCTTTGAAGTACATTGCGGTGCAGTATACTGCGGAAAAAAGCAGTTTATAAAACCAGTTCTGCGATTTGAAGAACGGCTTCGGGATAATGAACAGGCTTATTATCGAAGAAAAGGTTATGGCTGAATGTAAAAGCACAACGTGGATCGGAGGCGAAGTGATAAGGAGCAATGTGGCGATAAAGCCCGCTATTATAACAGCGATCAACGAAAATATAAGATAATACATTCTTGAGGCGTTTTTTTTCATTATAGTCCTCCATGTAATAAAGATTATCATTAGTTTTTTTACTTTGAAATACTACCTTTTTATTATAGGCAAATATTGTTGAAACGTCAACCGCATTGCAACAAAAATAATATTTTTAATCAATAAAGCTGTGGCTGTAGGATATGCTTGCTTATCTGGCAGGATATAAGAAAAAGGCGGTGATACCGCCTTTTATCTTTATTGTCATTAATTCAAAGCCTGTTCAAGAGCATTTTTTGCAGCTTCTATGATGCCCTTGGAGCTGTATGTAGCACCTGAGCAGGCATCTATACCGTCTGCGCTGAGGCTGTTCTTTATCTGAGGAATGACTGTGCTCTTTGCGTCGTCGAAAAAGTCCGGGTCGTCATCGTCGGCAGATGCTGAAAATGCGGTTATGGTATCGTTTTCGATAGTTATTGATACATGGACCTTTCCGTTATAGCCCTCGCCTGTGCCCTCAAATGTACCGTTCTTATATTTGAAGGTCTGCTGAGTCTCCTCGGGCTGAGCTTCCTCAGGCTGCTCCTCGGTGTTTTCGGCTTCGGTAACTTCTTCTGCTTTTTCATCGGCAGCAGCTTCCGTGGTTTTTGTATCTTTATCGGCAGTTGATACTGCTGTTGTTGAAGTCCTGACAGCGGTAGTTGTTTTGGTGCCGTCAGATGTTGTGACCGCTGTGGTCGCAGTCTGTGTCTGTTCGCTTACAGAAGCTTCGACAGCTGCTTTTGGAGCTGTGCTTGTGACTCTTGTTTTGGTATTGGTATTTCTTGATACTATTCCGCTCAGACATAACGGGATAATAAATGCACAGGCACATACTGTATTCGGAATGAGCCTTGATGTCTTTTCCTTCTTTGAAAGATAGTACTTTCTGAACCTGAGAACTGCATAGCCTATGAATACTGCGCTGTATACAAGTACGCTGAGGAAATAGCCCTCTCTGCCTCTCTGAGCCTTCGGCACGAAAAGCAGCATTATATGAATGTATATCATTGCGTAGAAGAGATAGGCAAGGCGCTGGATATTCTTCCATGTTTTTGCGTTCATCTTCTTCCTTACAGTCTTGAAGGACATAACGGTAAGAGGTACCATGATGAATGTCATTAAAAGTGACAGGATACAGGTAACGACAAAGTCTCTGTAAGCATCACCGCTGCCTGTTCTTCCGTTTATAAGGTTGCGGACATACTGCAAGCCGAATGTGACTATGTGTGAGAACGTAAGAAAAGCGGCAGTTATGGAAAGCTCTCCTCTTATAGTCATAAGCTTCTTAATGGGAGCTGAGCCGTTGGGCAGTGCGCCTGTCCACATTACAACTGCCCAGAAAGCAGCTCCGAGAGCTCCGCGTGAGAATATACCTAAAACGTAATCTCTTACTATGCGGTTCGTTATGCTTATGTCGGACTGAGATACATATATGGAAGCGGCTGTGAGTAAAGCAGCCGAAATATAGAACGCCGCAGGGCATTTTTTTAGTGGCTTGTCAAGGATAAACGCTGTAAAAAGCGCGATAATGAGCGAAATAATAAATAACATATACATTACAACCTTTCAGCACTTGACCCCCGAGCATTGATTTCGGGGGTCATCTGTGCTATGAATTATCTGTCAGGAATTGAAGCTTCAGTCGTTTTTCTTTCTGAGTGCAAAAGCAGTAGCGCCTGCCAGAGCAAGGAGAGCTGCTGGAACAGCCATTCCTCTTACGCCTGTCTTAGGGCTGCTTGAAGCAGATGTTGTAGTCTTTGCAGTCTTTGAGGTCTTTGCTGTTATCTTAGCTGTAGTTGTTACAGTTGTGGTCTGTGCTTCATTCTTTACCTCAAATCTGTAAGGTGCATTGTAGCCTGTTGAGTTAAGAACGACGGTATAAGTGCCGTTGCTGTCAAATACCTTTGCGTCGCTTACGGTAGTATCGAAGTTGATAGAGCCGTCCTCATTGAAAAGCTTGATAGCCTTGCTGCCTGTAGCTCTGTAGGAGGTATCGTTTATCTCAACTGTTGCAAGATTTTTCAGGAAGTTTGCAGCGTCATCGTCGGTGAAGCCGTCTGCCTTTGTAAGCTTGCCGTCAGCAAATTTTACAGGGATATCATCTGTTGTGAGCAGGAACTGAGCTGTCATAGGAGCGTACTTGCCGTTTTCGTCGGTAACATTTACTGTGTACTTTCCTGGCTTTGCGTCAGTATAGCTTACCTCTGTTTCAGTAGCTGTGAGTCCCTCGTCTGCGGTGATGACTTTCTTGTAGTCATCGGGGAAGCCTGTAAGTGAAAGGGGAGTGCTGCCTGTGCCTGCGGAAGCGTCCTCAGCCTTTGCCTCGCCTGCAAATCTGATAGGAAGATACTGCTCTCCCACGTTAACGGTAGTATATCCGTCAAGTGTGATAAATGTTACAGAGGTAACGGTCTTGCCCTTTGAGCTTTCGTAGTTTTCGTATTTTACGTGGTTTCCGTGGTATTCCACAGTCTTGATACCTGCTGACCATGCGTATGAGCCTGATCTCCAGATATTTTCGAGATGACGCATAGCATAGTGGTCATCTTCCTTTGTGTTGATGATTACGCCGTAAAGAACAGTGTTCTCGGGATAGCCTGTTACTTTTATCTGATAGTCACCGTAATAGCTGTTTGTGGAAACAGTCGCAGAGCCGTCAACAGTCTGCTCGCCGTTTGTGTCAACAAGCTTTGATACGTTAAGAGTGTCGCCTGAAAGAGATACCTCTTTATATGCAGCAGGCTTGCTGTCAAGAGGAACGAAGCCGTACTTTTCCTTGAGTGCATCAACGTCATCTGATGATACCTCAACAGGGAAGTTTACACCGAGGATAGTTCCGTTGCCGTCGTTGTATGTACCTTCAACGATCTCGCCCTTGCCGTTCATTCCCCACTTGCCCTTTGTAGTTGCGGAGGATACAGCGTCAACTGTGTATGCGTCCTCGATCTCTGCCTTGTAGAATTCGGCATAGGGTATGTTCATTGTACCGTATACCTTTTCACTGTCAGCAGAAGCTGAAAGCGGAACAGCAGTAAGCGATAATGTACAGACTGCGGCACTGATTATTGAGTTGATCTTTTTCATTTCTTATGCTCCTTTTTTTACTTAGTTGTATGAAAAAATTAATACATAGACAAATAATATTTTACCGCATACATTATAATATGTCAATGTGATTTTTCAATAACTTAATTAAATACAATACGTCATTATTTTGTTAAACATGGCATATATTCGGTGGAAAATTCTCCTTTATTCTGAAAATTACAGGTGTGTTGAAAGATATGTACATACTAACATGAGCTCTGAACGTTTCTGTATCGGGCTTTGAGTTTGGCAAATTTTGGCAAGCAATTTGAACATAATATTGCTGAAATTTTTGTGCAAGTAAAAATAGTGCTAAAATCGCGTAAAATAGAACAAGATTTTACAATAAAGATTGACCGATTATTGCTGATTAACAATCAAAAATTGCGTTGTTGTTAATAACATCTTTACTTTTTCTGTTATATATTGTATATTTACATTAAAGATATTAGACAATTATGCTATACGTTCAGCATAATAACCGTTTTAGGTGTATTTTTTGCAGTAAGATGTCAGTCGATTTTCTTTATATTGTTTATTCATTTGTTTTGTATGAGTGAAGAGCGGCTGCATTTGTGCGATATGCCCAAAGAGTTTTCCTGTTCGGTTTTAAGGCGAACTGTTCAGGAGTGAAGAAAATGCAAAGATTAAAAAGGAGTGATCGGAGTGAAAAAGAATACACTCAAAAGGATCGTCGGCGGAACCGTATCCGCAATGATGATCGCAGCAAGTATGCCTCTCTCAACCTCAGCAGGTGGTTTTGGCTGGGGCGGCAACGGCGGCGGAATGGACTGGAGCGGCTTCGCAGGCGGTTTCAATGACACAAACAATAACGTAGGCGGAGATGCAGGCAACGGCGGCAACGCTAAATCAGGTCTCAATGCTGAGATCAAGAACGATATGCCTACAACCGTACCTAACGGCGTTGAGCAGAAGAGCCAGTGTAAGGTCGAGAATAAGACTTATATGTGCAAATACACGGGAAAGCAGAAGAAGTGCAACGTTATTCTGCCTCCTAACTATAATTCAAGCAAGAAATATCCTGTAATGTTCGTTCTTCACGGCATCATGGGAAGCGAAAACGACATGGTAAGCGGTATGGGCGTTCAGGAGCTTATGACAGGACTTATGTCAAGCGGCAAGTCTGAGGAGTTCATCGTTGTTACACCGAATATGTTCACAAGTAAGACTATGAACGGTCCGAGCGGTATCAACCAGCAGACCTGTGCAGAGTATGATAACTTCCTCTATGATGTTACAGAAAGCCTTCTTCCTTTCATCAAGGAGAATTACTCCGTAAAGGAAGGCAGAGAGAATACAGCTATCACAGGCTTCTCAATGGGCGGACGTGAGGCTATCTACTGCGGTCTTATGCGTCCTGACGTATTCGGCTATGTTGGCGGTGCTTGCCCTGCTCCCGGAATAACTCCTGGTTCTGATATGTATATGCAGCACCCCGGCTGTATGCAGGAGAGTGAGATGAAGTTCAGAGATGTAGGTCCTGAGCCTGCTGTATTTATGATAACAGGCGGTACAAACGACTCTGTTGTTGGTACATTCCCTAAGCAGTACAGCGATATTCTTACAAGAAACGGCGTAAACCATGTTTACCAGTCAATCCCCGGCGGCGGTCACGGCGCTGAGTCTGTAAAGCCTCATCTCTATACATTTATGAGATATGCGTTCAAGGGCTCGGAGTCATCTGTTGTCACAACAACAACTACTACAACTACCACAGCTGTAACTACGACCACTGTCACAACAACAGCTGCTCCTGTAGCAACTACAACTGTTGACCTCAAGGCTGCTCTTAACGAAAAGGTAACTGTATGGGGCGACGCAAATATAGACGGTTTAGTTGATATGAGCGACGTTGTTGCTATCATGCAGTCACTTGCAAATCCAAACAAATACTTCCTTTCAGATCAGGGCAAGTATAACGGTGACGTTTCAGAAGCAGGCGCTGGTATCACAAGCAACGATGCACTTTCTATACAGAAATTCCTCCTGGGTCTTGTAAAGACTCTTCCGGAGAGCTATTCAAGCAAGCTGGACGGCGGCGTAAGTGTAGTAACTACTACAACTACAAATGCTCCCGAGATAATTACAACAACAGTTGTTCCTGTAGCAAGTGCTTCCATAAAGGATAACTTTGATTCAGGCGTTGGCGACTGGGCAGGCAGAGGCGCAGCTTCTGTTGATGTTTCGGATAATGCATATTACGGCGCATCAGGAAAGTCGCTCTTGATTACAGACAGAAGTGCTGAGTGGAACGGTGCAGCTATCAACCTCGGTTCAGACTTCCAGCCTGGTCAGACATACAGCATAAGTCTTGCAGCTCTCCAGATGTCAGGCAGCTCGGCTGATATCCAGATATCTCTCCAGCAGGGCGGCAACGGCGGCGGAAGCGCAGTTTATACATCTATCGCAAAGGCAACCTGCGAAAGCGGTGTATGGACAAAGATCGAGAATACATCATTCACTATTCCCGATAACGCAGGCGATATGATACTTTACGTTGAGACTGTTGAGAGCTCAGGCGACCTTATGGACTTCTATATAGACGATGTTCTGGTTGCAGCAGAGGGTACCAAGTCATCAGTTACAACAGGCGGAGCAGGCAAGGTACCTGAGGTCGTTATACCTCCTACACCTACAGTTGACACAACTAAGTGGGACAACTATAAGGAAACAGCTTCTGCTCAGTATATCGACTTCTACAAGAGCTCAATAAAGCACATGGGCAACACATACAGACTTACTCAGAAGCTTACAGCAGCTGAGAGCGGTTCACCTCTTACTGTAGCTTACCTCGGCGGTTCTATCACAGAGGGCAAGAACTATACAACACCTTTCTCCAACTACCTCAAGACAACCTTTGCAAAGGGCAGCTTCAAGGAAATAAATGCAGGTCTCTCAGGTACATCTTCAGTTGTAGGACTTGTCCGCAGCGAAAAGCAGATCGTTGAGCAGAAGCCTGATATCATCTTCCTTGAATTCTCAGTAAACGACCACGAGGATATCATGTACAAGAAGTGCTTCGAGAGCTGTATCAAGAAGTTCCTTGATATGCCTAACGAGCCTGCTGTAGGTATCATCATCACACGCGCAAAGGGCGGCTTCTCAAGCCAGTCACAGATGTATCCTATCGGCAAGAACTTCGATATCCCTGTAATAAGCATGGACGATGCTCTTACAAAGGCATTCAACAGCAACTTCCTCCAGCCCGGCGACTACTACACAGACGAGTATCACCCACATCAGAAGGGCGGTCAGCTCGTAGCTGATTGTATGGCATACTATGTACGTCAGGCATTAAAGTCCGAGAACCAGTCTGCAGGTTATACTCAGCCAACTAAGTATGTTTACGGCGCAGAGTATGCAAACTGTGTAAACGTTGATCCTAAGAACCTCACAGGCTTCAATGCAGGTTCATGGAAGTCAGGCGGCGGATACAACAATAACCCTGGTCTCAACTACTCATACACACTCAACGGCGGCAGCCCTATGACCTTCAAGACACAGGGCAAGGGACTCATCATAGTATTCAAGGCTAACAGCTCAGGTATGGGCAGCATCAATGTAACTGTAAACGGCAAGACCACAAAGGTCAACGGAAATAAGCAGTACACATGGGGCGGTCCTGATGCAGAGCTCGGCTACTATCAGGATACAACAGGAGACCTCGATGTTTCAATAAGCGGAAGCGGCAGCTTCACTATCTGGGGCATTGGTCTCGTAAAGTAATAACTAATATTAAAAGCTCCGACTATTGTCGGAGCTTTTTTATGTTCTTATGTAATTTTTTGTGATATGCGAAGCTGTATTGCTGCACAGGCTATAGATGAAAGAACGCCTATTATAGCTCCTGCGGAGACATCGCTCAGGTAATGCGCTCCGAGTAACATTCTTGTGAACATTATGATGATACAGAAAATAAAGCCTGCAACGAAAAGCTGCATCTGCTTATTTTTCAGCTTAGGAAACAGCCATGCAAGAGAGGGAAATATGCACGTTGACAGGCTGCTGAATATACTGTGGCCGCTGGGAAAGGAGCGGAATTCGTCGGCATTGATACCGTATGCAGCAACGTATTTCTCAGCGCCTGTAAACGGTTTGTACCACGGAACAAATGTTATCCCCTCATATCCGAGGACTGCGGTGCGGTATCGCGGACGGTCAAAAAAGTTTTTCATCACCTGCATGGATATAAATGCGAAAAGCAGCACAATGAAAAGTCCGAATATTCTTTGTGTAAGCAGCTTGTCATCTGATTTTTTGGCGTAAAAATATCCTATAAAAAACAGGGGATATTCAAGTATTGCACTGATTATTATTATCACGGGAAGATTTCCGATGAATGACGGAAATATTTCTCCTAAGTTGTTTCTTGATGCAAGGGTTTTTCCGCCGTTGAATCCTAAGAATAACGCTGTAAGAATAAAAAAGGTGCATATAACCATTTTGAACTGCTTGCTTTTTGACGAATGAAGGGTCCGTTCGTAAAGGGCTCCGTAAAACAGTACCTGTACCGCATATATAGGGTAGACCCCTGTTGACGTTATGACCTTAATAAAAGTATTATCTGGAGAGAAAAGCGTTTCCGCCACAGTCCTGTCGCAGAATGTTCCCGTCAGGAACAATAAGATAAGTAAAAGCAGCGCAGCTATGAGCAGCTTTATCATCTTCCTGTATTTATTTGTATCGTTGATCGCTTTTTGTGTCATTATCTGTACTGATTTCCTTTCCTGTTGCTGCTTCACAAAGCAGCTGAATGATATAGCTCCTTAATTTTAGCATACAGCTATGTATTAGTCAAGTCAGCGTTTCGTAAGTATTTACCCTGTTACAAAGATATTTTTGTGACAAATTATATATTTTTGCGTTGACTATGTTTGAAAAATGTGCTATATTATAAGTACTATGATAAAGAGAGGGGGTTTCTTATGAAACCAAACAAGTTTTTTGCAGCAGTTACAGCTATAATGCTTGCCGCAGCAAATTCAGCAATTCTTACACCAACATTTTGTGCAACGGCAGAAGAGGGAACGTCTGTTGACATGTTTTGGGGCTCAGGAGAATGCACTGTGACCATATCCGTTGTGGATATCGACACAGGCAAAAACATTGAGGGAGTTGAGCTCTGGTTTGAGCAAAATCCCCATGGTACAGGGTTGGGATCCGGGCCGTGGAATACATCTGACGAACCTGTTAAGACCTTTGAAGGCCTTGATGAAAACTACCTGTACGCTATCCATTTCAGTGATACTCCGGAAGAATATGATCTCCCTTCTGAAATGGATTTCAGGTTTGATAATGAGGGAGAGAACAAGGAAATAGTCATCAGAGGCGTTCCGAAAAATGCCAAAAGGGGCGTACGCTTTTTCGCAGATAACTGGACAAACGCCGTTCCTTCGGAAGATGGCAGATATATGGCGGGGACAAAGGAGTATAATGATTTCCTGTATGCATATGTATATGATGAGGACGGTAAACGCTTTACATCTAAGTCACTGGGCTGGGGCGTATATGATATGTATCTTCCTGACGGCAAGTACAAGATAAAAGTAGTTCCAAGTGACAGCGATTATGAGGTGATAACCGAGGATTTAGATATCGCAAAGACCGCTATGGATATGGAGTTCATAAAAGATTATCTGGAATTTCCCGATAAGGACGGTTTTATGGATATCGAGGTAGTAGGCGGAAAGCTTACGAAGGAAATCACATATTATATACGTATGAAGCCTGAGGTGGTTGAATATACCAAGAACGGCTGTAAGGTAAATGTATCTATAGTTGATATGTATACAAACAAGCCTGTAGAGGGCGTAAAGGTAAAGTTCATAACCGATATCTTCACCGCGAAGGGCAAAAAGATCGACGAGTGGGATACAACAGATGAGCCCGTAAAACATATTAAGGACTTAGCTGCTCTCCGGTGGTATTCAGTTGAAATAGTGGATATGCCTGAGGGATATCATATTGATAAGAGTACTTCATTCAATTTTTCAAAGCTTGGCGATACAAAAGATATTGTGATAAGGGCAGTTCCGATCGAAGAGGATAAGAAGCCAAATATAGACATAACCGTTTATGACTGGACAGATCTTGTTGTGGATCCCGCAGACGGAACCTATGAGGGCTACAGGGTAATGGATCAGAGCGAGTATACTCTGCAAGTATATACCGATGAGTACGGAAGCTTTGATGCTACAGCAAGAGATATCCACTTACCTGACGGAAAATATAGTTACCAGGTATTTTTCGGCAAAAATGATTATATGCAAGTTGATGAACAGGGATATAAGGCAAGAGCGGTACGCAAGATATTCGGAAAGGATTTCGTTATCCCTAAAGAAGATGAAGCTTTATCACTTGAGATAAAGGACGGCGTTACTGTAGGTCAGCCTTGTCTGTTCGTTGAAAGCTGGAACAAGTCAAAAACTAACTGTACACTTGATCTTAAAGTGATTGACGGTGTAACAGGAAAGCCTTTTAATGGCGCAGAGTATAGAGTAGTTCGTCTTACAGAGGAAAATGAGGAAAAGGCTGAGGAGCTTGGCATTGAGGCTACCAACGGCGGTTTGATACCTGCGGAAGGATATGGAGTAGTGCCCGAGAGCGGAACAGTTACCGTTAATGGGCTTGAACCGTATGTAAAGTATGCTGTTATCGCCAATTCAGAAAATATGTCTATTATCAATCCTGCGCCCAGATTTATAACATTTGACAAGGACGGCGATAAAAAGGAAGTTACTATGAAGCTTTACCATGTTAGTGAAACAGAGGGCTGTTTTGTGAAGATATCCGTGCTTGACGCAGAAACAGGAAAAACTCCGTATACCGAATTCAAGATAATGCGTATCCCCGAGGAGTATGCGGCAAATGCCGAAGCACTTGATATATCCGAAATAGAAAATATAGGAGTTAAGTGCCTCGAAGGAGAAACAACTGCTGAGGCAGGTACTATTGAGGTAAATCTTGAACCAAATGCAACATATGCAGTGATGCTTGCTGATTTTGCAGAGATATATAACGGTGCAAGCCCCGTTATCGTGCGCTTTGATGGTACAGCTTTACAGAAAAAGGAAGTAAATATTACGCTTACACCTTTCTACTATATGAAGGGCGATGCTAACTGCGACGGTCAGGTTGATATGTCAGACGTTGTACTTATCATGCAGTCACTTGCAAATCCTGATAAGTACGGTGAAAACGGTACAGCAGAGCTTCACATTACCGAATATGGCAAGAAAAACGGAGATACAGACGGCGACGGACTTACAGTCGGCGACGCACAGCGCATACAGCTTTATCTCTTGAACAAGGTAGACTCATTGAGTTAATAACAGAAAAAGCTCCGGCTATATTGCAATATAGTCGGAGCTTTTATTTTGAATTGATCTGCGTTAAATAAAAACTGTTTCACAGAATACAGTGTTCTTAATCAACAGGAATGATAGGAAGGTCTATTGAGCCGTCGGGATTGACCTTTACATCGTTGTTTTCAGGCGTTACAGTCTCCTGAGTCGGTTCGGGTGCTTCTGTTGCAGGGACGGTAGCTTCCTCTTTGCTCTCTTCTTTCTCACTTGTTTTTTCTGTTACCTGCGAAGTCACTGAGGTAGCTTTCTCGGACTGCTTTTCATCAGTTTTGCTCGTTGTGACTATTTCAGAAGTGGTTTTTTCAGTGCTGGTGATATTTTTTGCTGTTGTCACTTCTGTTGAAATAGCAGCAGAGGTTGTGACAGCCGCATCGGAAGGCTTGTTATTCTTATCTGTATTGCCGTTTCCGTCTTTACAGCCTGTCAGCAGCAGAGATGCTGCAAGAAAAATAGGTATAAGCTTTTTCATAATTCTCCTTTTACTGCAACAGGCAGCCTCATTAACTTCGATACTCATATAGGAGTTTTGCACTGATTATTGAGAGAACCCCTTTTGAAAAAGGGGCGGGGGAAAGCCTTTCTTCAGAAAGGTTTCCCCCGATAAATAGTATAAGTTTCTATATTAGTATCACAGTTAACGAGTTGCCTGTTCCGGATCAATATGTCTGTAATTCATCAAGGCTTGTTGTGATAACATCTTCATTATCAAACTCAACAATTTCAAGCTCAGGTGATGTATATACTTCTTTAGCGTTCATAATCTGTCCTTCCTTTCCTTAACCAACATAATTACTTGCAGCGGTATAATACTCATAAAGTGCATTAGCCATTGCAGTATCCTTCTTAGGAGCGTCATCCTTGCTCATAACACGGTAAGCCCATGCCATAGGAGTGAAGAGGTAATGAGTACCTAAGTAATTGATATCATAAAGCTGACCTAACTTTGTAGGTGCGATATTAGGTATCTCGAAGCAATACTTGTCATTTGCGCCCTTAATTGCGTAAGCGTCAAAATATTCATCTATTTTGCCCATTGGCTCAGCGCCTGCCATATTACTTGCTTTCTCGTCGTAATTTGCTACGTACAGACGAACAGCAAGCTTTGAACTAAGAACAAGTGAGATCATAGCATCGCTTGGCTCAAGTGAAGATGTAGTAAATGTCTCGCCCTCCACCATCTTGCTTGGCTTGAAAAGGTTGTAAGAAAAGCCTTCGCCGAATGAAACGACTGAATTGAGAATATCGTTTGTGTGATCCTTTACCTTAGGTAATTCACTGCCGCCGAAATATGATGCGGAAACAGCTCCGTACTGCTTTGTTGCGTTTACAAGAGCTTCAAGCTTAGTGTTTCCTGTAGTATCAACAGCAGCAAGATAGTCGTTTACTGAAAAAGCAAGAGTGTCTATTGCTTTTTCGTTGCTGCCGTAATAAAGCTCAGCAGTGATCTTGCTGTCCATCTTGCTTGCATTGACATTAGCTGTTGCACAGTAAACTTCCTTGCCGTTAATAGTCTTGATTTCAAGATCCTGAACTGTATTTGCCTCAGCGCAATCGCCTGATAATTTAACCTTGAGATCAGCTGAGTTGCTGTTATTGACTTCACCAACAATGAAGTTCATGCTGATGCCGTCATTGAGAGTAATATTTCTTCCGTCGAATTTCGGAGCAGTAAGTCCTAAAACGAAAGGATCTTCAGATGTACCGCTGCCGCTTGCTATATAGAAGCCCTCAGGATCAACAGAAGCGTCCTTACGTGTTATATAAAAACCTTTGTGAAGCGGGATAAGCTCAACATCGCCTGTTTTCCAGATGTACTGATTGTCGAAATCAGAATTTTCATAGCCTGTTATTGTAAGATCGCTGTTGACTTCTGCTAATGCTTTGCCTGAATTAGGATCGTCATCAACTATGAAATATGTCTTGCCTGTTATGCTGATAGTATCGCCGACTTTGAAAAGTGTGCCTACTGCGGGTGCCTTTGCAACTGATTCTGCATTAGCAACGAGTGCGTTGTCTGCCTTGAATAAGCTGCTTCCGCATACAGGCATTGCACCTGCTGTTAGAGCCATTGACATTAAGAATGCTGTTGCTTTTTTCCAGCTACATTTGTTTTTCATTATAAGTCCTCCTCGTTTTTTCAAAAATGTCATATTAAAAGCAGTTATTTTCTGCTGATAAACTTAACGATAACATTTTTAATTATTATGGTGCATTTTGTTTTTGTCACCATGCTTGTGCTGAACACTTGAAAAGGGAACGAGAAGGTATCAGGTATTTTGTTATTTTATTACATTCTTTGTAAAAACATCGGACCCTTTCAGAATAGTATACAATATGTTGATTAAAACTACTTATATACTTTCAGTCGTTGCCAATTATAGCATAGCTTATCTCAAATGTCAATACCTTTATTGCCGTTGTTATACTGTTGTTGCGCCTCAAAAAAACTAATAAGTTGAAGCAATTAATTCTACATAAATATCGTTTGAAAATATTATAGCTACATGAAAGCATTATGCAGCATTTTGAACTCAAGCGGATTATCGGCAAGTTTTCGGCAAATTCAGCGCTTTTGCGCATTTTATGGCAGTATTTTTTTCACGATATTATGAACCAATCCTCTCATCATCACTGCCTGTTGTAAAGTCATATGATCTTTGAGCTTCTCTGTAGCTTTTTGCTGAAATTATGCGATTATATGGAAAACATTTTATATGTGTCAGGATAAAAATGACAATATTTGGTATATCAAAACAGTGAAATAACGCGCTTAAACCTACATTTTCATAAGGATAGCAGTATTAGATCGCAGCAGATCATTGAACAAAGTATAAACGGAATAAAAAAATTCCCCGCAAATGCAGGGAATTTCCATTTCATTCTAAAACAAACTCTGTCCTAACCTTGATACCCATATAGAAATTTTACACTAATTATTGAGAGAAGCCCTTTTGAAAAAGGGGTTCCTCTGACGGAGGACGTCCCCTCTGTCACTGCGTGACATCTCCCCACAGTGTGGGGAGTCACTCTCAAACTCTCTCCCTAAAACTTTCAGTTTTATTTTTTCTCAGATAGGGCACACCCTGCATTACTTGTGGGGCTTTTTTATTTTGGTGTGCCCTATCTGAGAAAAAATCAGCTAAAAAAGTCTTTGGAAAGGGGTTCGGGGGAAAGCCTTTCTTCAGAAAGGTTTCCCCCGATAAATAGTATAAGCTACTATATTAGTATCAAGGTTATGAATGGAGCGTATTATTTCCGCTCGATCTGATGCTCAGAGAGATGAGCTATTATCGGGTGATATTGCCTTTTTTGTGAAAAGCTTTGACGGACGATGACCTGCACCGCCCTCTATGCCGCCTGTCTCCTCGACATATGGTGCTATTTTTCGCCTGAAATTAGCCATTATAAGCTTTTTGCCCAGAATGGCTTCATATACCTGCTGGAGCTCTGTAAGGGTGAATTTCTCGGGCAGCAGTCTGAATGCGGCATATGGCTTTTCAAGGCTGTTTCTCAGCTTCAGTAATGCATTGACGATTATTTCGACATGGTCAAAGGCAAGGCTGTTTTTTGGTATCTCAGCCTCCGCAGACTGGTTATACAGCTCGTTGGGATTGTTTATCCTGACCTCGGAGATATATTCTCTGCCGTTATTGTCAGTAAGTACAAGGGTATGTCTGCCGTCCGACTCCTTCAGCGATACCTCGTACCATTCCGCATTCTTGTCCTTGATCGCTTTTGTGTACTCTATGACAGTCCAGTAGCAGCATGAGATTATCCAGCCTCTCGGGTCTCTGCCCAGTCTTGAAAGATTGCACAGCAGCGAGAGTGGCGGACATTCAACGCCTGTTTTCTCCTTCAGCTTGCGGAAAGCAGTTTCCTCAATAGTCTCCTCACGGCAGCAAAATCCACCCGGAAGGGCGAGCATATTCTCGAACGGTTCTTCTGTACGTCTTACAAGAAGTACGGAAAGAACGGGCTTTGAAAGGTGTCTGTAGCTTTCACTGTTGCTTTTGCGGACAGTAAATACCACTATATCGGCAGCTACTGACGGTCTGTCGTATTTTGTTATATCGTAATCCATAGGAACCTCCGATGATAATATCTGATTAATAATATCACATATTCGCCGCATCTGTCAATACTTATGGAATTTTCGTCACCTTATACATAGATAATATCATTATGATATTATCTTATTGTAACAAACATAGAAACTATCATATTCCTATTGACAAAACTTGATGATAATGTTATTATGATAATAACAAAAGGATATTAATTCAAGAAGCTCTTTTATTTTAGCTTTTGTTAATATCATTTTGATTTTATCACAAAGAGGGAAGCAGGTATGGATATATCAGATATTCTTAAATGTAAATGCTGCAAGGATATTTTTCCTGAGGATATTTCTCTTGCTCAGCCGCTTTATATGGCTCTGATGCTGAAATATCACCCTGATAAATGCAGCGATCCGAGGGCTGCAGAAGCGTCAGCCGTGATAAACGAGCTTTACGGAAAGCTCAAAAAAGCTCACACCTTTAAGGAAAAGCTGTTTCGATGCGGCAGCCGTGCCATCGAGATAAAGTATCTTATGTCGCTTACGCAGGAATACGGTATGGAGTACATAGGTGAGAGGAATGTTTACTTTCTTATCAGGAATGAACTTGCTGACTGCTACATTGATTCCGAAGCCAAAACAGACCTGTTTTTCAGGGAGTATCTTCCGCAGCAGATACTTGCGCAGGCAGAAGTGTTCCTGCCGCTGGTAACGCATATCTTCAACACCGATGAGGGCTTGCTCATAGAGACCTGCAAGCGGTCAGGAGAGCTTCCGCTGTCAAGGATACTTGCTTTCTACGGCGGCAGACCTGACAGCCGACACGCTGCATGGATCATCTCACGGCTGCTTGGGATATGCTGTTATGCAGAGACAAGAGGGATAGTGTGGAACTGTCTTGCTGAGGAAAATCTATTTATTGATCCCGCGGAGCATACTGTGAGAGTCGGGGGAGGCTGGTGGTTTGCCGCAAGAGAGGGCAGCAGAATGACAGGAGTTCAGTCAGGCGTATACGAGTCGCTTTCATCGCTTACCAAGACTGACGGCATTGCGCAGCATATCACCGATCTTGAATGTGTAAAGGATGTAGCAAGGCGCATACTTCCCGATGACGCTCCTGATGCTGTAAAAAAGTATGCTGAGAGCATATGCAGCAGCTCAGCATTTGAAGAAATGGAGAAATGGGAAAACGTGATAATCGACGGCTTCGGCGGAAGAAAATTCACACATATGAACGTAAGACTGCCTGATATTTCAGGCTGAAATAAAAAAATAACAGGAGGTACTAATATGGGATACGGTTCATGGAGTTCAAAAGACTGGAAAAACTATTCGTCTGCAAGGATCAGCGGAAAAAAGGTAGACGACATCTACAAGGCGACCAAGATAGATGCGAAATATGATCCGAAGAATATCAAATACAGAGAAAGTCTTGATTCAGCAGATCACCCCGTAACTACTCCTATTATCATAGGTCTTGATGTTACAGGCTCTATGAGCGATCTGCTTGATGTAACTGCAAAACGTCTGGGCGAGATGGTCAAGGATATAATCGAACGCCAGCCTGTTGAGGGATCGCAGATAATGTTCTGTGCTGTTGGTGATTCAAGATGTGACATTTCACCTTTACAGGCTACACAGTTTGAATCCGATATACGCATTGCCAGCCAGCTTACAGACCTTTGGTTCGAGCGTGGCGGCGGCGGAAACAATTTCGAGAGCTATCCTCTTGTTTGGTATCTTGCCGCAAACAAAACAAAGACAGACGCATGGAATAAGCGACAGAAAAAGGGCATTATCTTTACACTTGGCGATGACGGATTTCCTGAGAAGCTGCTTGCAAAGGAGATAGAAAAGGTATTCGGCGACTGCGTAAGGGAGGATATAGATACAGAGGCACTGCTTGCACAGGTAAGCAGAAAATACGACGTTTTCCACCTTATGGTCATGGACGGACGAAACGAAAGAATAGTAAAGTTGCCGAAGTGGCGTAAGCTAATGGGTGAAAGAGCTATATCAGTAACGGACGTAAATGCTATCCCCGAGATAATCGTTTCGCTGCTCGAAAGCGTTGCGGGAAGAGATACTGAGGATATAATCAATTCGTGGGACGGCGATACACAGCTTGCTGTAAGGAATGCTCTTGGCGGACTTCCGACACGAAAAAGGAGCATGCTTAACAGCATTATCAGATTTTGAGGTGATAAAATGAAAAAAGCATATGCGGTCATAGGAGCAAATTTCGGTGACGAGGGAAAAGGCTTGATGACAGACCTTTTCTGCCGCACAGACGGCAGCGTCATAAACATAAGAAGCAACGGCGGAGCACAGGCAGGTCATACTGTGTGTACAATTGACGGAAAAAGGCATATTTTTTCGCATATAGGTTCAGGCTGCTTTGCAGGTGCGGATACCTATCTTTCCGAGTATTTTATCCTTAACCCTATGCTTTTTTCAAAGGAACTGAGCGTACTCGGCAGCAATACAGGCAATATCTTCATCGACAGACGTTGTAAGGTAACTCTGCCATGTGATATGCTGCTGAATCAGTTTGCAGAAACTATACGCGGCAGTGAACGTCACGGTAGCTGCGGTGTGGGAGTATTCGAGACTATCGTCCGCAGCAGGGACAGCAGATACTCTTTTAATTACGATTATGTACTGAAAGCGAATAGGGACGCTTTAAGGGATTTGATAAATAAAATAAATTCGGAGTACTGCCGACAGCGCGGGAAAGAATTAGGCATCAAGGGAGATGCGGAAAAGGAACTGCAAGATATACTCTCAAATGATATACTTACAGAGAATTACCTCGACGACCTGTATGCTATGGCAGCTATCTGCCGCGATGCTGACGAACAGATCATAGAGGAGTATGATACGGCTGTATTTGAGGGGGCTCAGGGGCTATTGCTTGATCGTAACAGAGAGGACTATTTTCCGCATCTTACTCCCTCGGATACGGGTATGAAGAATATCCGTGCTGTACTGGACAGGCTCGAAAAGCGTGATACCGAAATATGCTACGTTACAAGATCCTTCTTTACACGTCACGGTGCAGGCAGGTTTGATACAGAATCAAAAGCTATAGCAGAGGAATACGGACTTTACGACAAGACCAACGCTCCGAATGAATATCAGGGAGTTTTCAGATATGGCTGGTTCGATCTTCCCGAATTCATGAATTCGCTTGCACTTGACAAAAGGTATATCGCAAATGACGAAAGAATATCCATTGCCGTAACTCATCTCGATATGACTGAAGGTATGGTCGTATGTCCTACGGGAAAGCTTCTGCCTGAGGATATTGCATATATGGCTGTAGCAGATGTGCTATATAAGGTGAGTGGCGAGACCGCAGCAGACGTTGTTTGTCAGCCCGTTGCAGAAAAAGCTATGGCACGATTGTGATGTTCATATAGAAATCTACGCTTATTATTGAGAGAAGCCCCTTTTGAAAAAGGGGTGGGGGAAAGCCTTTCTTCAGAAAGGTTTCCCCCGATAAAAATTACAAGTTTCTATATGAATATAGCGGTTATAGTAGGAGTTTTTGAGTGATTGAAATCACATTATCATGGGATATCACTTAACAGCTGTACCGCCTGTAAGTGTACCGCCGTATGCAGCGAGCTGAGTCTGGTCGAGCTGCTGGAAGTAAGTCGAACCATTGAGAGTTCCGCCTGTATAGAATGAAGCTCCCGAGGTGTTTTTGCCGCCTGCCTTGAGCTGGCTTACAGCCTTGTCAACGATAAAGGATACGATGACCTTTCCATCGTTTCCTACAAGTGACAGCCTTGTATTTGCGGATACATTAGATGAAGCTGTTACGGAAGCAGTCATTTCGCTGCCGCCCATGCTCATACCGCCTGACGGACAGTTTGAGACCCATGTTCCGCCATTTACAATGATAGAGCTGCCGCGGTCACCGCAGTCAAATGGCTCGTTGCCGTTTGATACGATATATCCGCCGTTTATTTCGATATTACCGTTTGAATCGTAACCGTCATGGTCACCGTTTGTTGCGTTTACTATAGCAAAGCCGCCGTTGAACTGCATGAGATAGTCTCCTGAGCTGCCGCCGAAGCCGCCTTCTCCGAAGCCTCCGCCGCCCTGTCCCCAAGGCATACCCGGATTGCCCATGCCTGAACCGTCACTGCCGCCTGCCGCATTGAAGCCGTCGTCAGTGGAGTTCACGATAACCGAACCGCTGTTCTGGTAAATTTTCTGAGCTTCGATACCCTCGTAGCACTTCTCAACGTATATAACGATGTCGTCATACTTTCCGCTGTCCTTTGTGCCGATAGTGAGAGTATGGTCTGAGTGAGCACCGTCATCAGCAGAAGCAAGCTTCAATTCGCCGCCTGTGAGAGTCATATCGCCGCCGCAGTGTATGCAGTCGTCGGAAGAGTCGATAGTGATAGTACCGCCGTTTATTGCGATATCACCGGCGCTCTCCCATGTTGTACCTGCTTCGTCATAGATACCTACAGCCTTTATGCCCTTTGCGGAGATATCGGTCTTGTTGGAGCTTCCGTCCATACCGAAGCCGCCAAATCCGCCGCCTCCGGGTCTGCCGCCGAAACCGCCCTGCTGACCGCCTGTAGTCGTGCCGCTGCCTGTATATGAGCTGCCCTCATAGGTCTTTATTGTAAGGTCTCCGCCGTTCATGGTGAAGAACTGTTCTGCTGATATGCCGTCAGCGTAGGAGTCTATATTTACAGTACCGCCGTTGATAGTAACGAGTCCCAGCTGCTTTGCTGTTGAAGAAACATCTGTTGAAGTAGCCTTGATGCCATCGCCAGACTTGGTCTTTACGGTAACAGAGAGTGATGAATAGTCCACCTCTGTGCCGTCTGATGATGTATTACCAATGGTAACGCTGTCCTTGCTGCGGATACCGTCGTCGGCAGCGTTTACTACTAATGTACCATTATATACTTTGATATCGTCCTTGCCGACGATAGCGTCTGCCGCATTTCCGTTTACTGTGAGCTTGCCCTTGCCCTTGAACTTTATATCGTCCTTGGAGTATATAGCTCCTGTATCGCCGTCAGCATTGGTATATTCCGTACCGTCGGAGATAGTGTTTTCTGTACCGTTCTTAGCGACAATTACGACCTCGTCTGCTATAGAAGCTACATATATAGGTGAATTCTTTGTATTTGTAAGGCTCATGCCGCTGAGATCGAGTTCAACGACACCGTCAGGATATGCAGTCTTGTCAACATCAACAACTATCTGTCCGCCTGTCATCTCACCTGTTACTGTGAAAACGCCGGGCTGAGAAATAGTGCAGATGTTATTTTCGATTTTTGCTTCTGAGGAAGCATTTGTAGTCATGCCTGAGTCTGAAAGAGTTATAGTAAGTCCGTCTGTCGTATTTGAAGGTGGAACTACAGTGCCTTCTTCTGCACCTGCGGGATTAACGTCATTGTAAACATTAACGCCCTTCTTGATAACGAAGTTGGACTCGTTGGCAGAACCATTGAATGTAACAAGCTTTTCTGTGCTTGTGTTCTTGAATTGGGCTGTTCCTTCCTGTAAGCTGTTTGTACTGATAAGTACATATTTATACTTCTTCTGGAAGATGGTGCTGTCCTTGTTTACATTCATTTCGGGAGCCATTACTGCCCACTCGAAGTTATTTGCCTTTTTCCATGTACCGTCTTTCTCGTTTGTTGAGTCGGCAATGCAGTTGAAGAGGAGTACAGGCTGGTTGCCTGCTGTTATGAGCTTTTCATCTGCCTGATTGTCGACAGCAGTAGCAACAACTACGCCGCCTGTGATATTTACGCCAGTTACAGCTGTAAGTCCGCGGTCACCGCCTGCGATAAGTGCGCCGCCGCTGATATCAATGGTAGTTTCAGCCTGTACAGCGTCGTTTCCTGCCTTTACAGCAACAGAACCGCCCTCAATGGCAACAGCGTCCTTGCTTGATTTGATACCGTCGCCTGTAGCGTCTATCTCGACAGTGCCCTTCTTTATTGTAACCGACTTTTTAGCCTTGATGCCATCGGTCTTGTTTTCGGAATTATTTGTAATAATGTTTATTTTGCCGCCGTTTATCTTGATATCATTGTTGCATGATACAGCGTCCTGAGTATTGGCAGTGATATTGAGGATACCTGAACCCTTTTCGCCGCCCTTTATAGTGATATCGTCCTTAGCCTCGATAACAGCGGATTTAGCGAAATCGCCCTCATATGCTGTATCGCCGTCGGTGATAGTATTTTCTGTATCATCAACTATATTTATAGAGGTATTTTCTGCATTGGTAACAATTATGGCAGGAGCGCTCTTTCCTGTGATATTTACTCCGTTGAGGAATATCTTTACAGTTTCGGCATCAGCAGTCACATCAGGGATATTTACGTTGATCTGACCGTCGTCAAGAGTACCGTCGATGTAGTATTCACCTGAATGAGTGATAGTAACCTTTGTGCCTTCAACTGTGGCATTTTCGCCCTCTACTGTTATAGAATCATTCTTTAAATGGATCTTTGTTGCTTCTGTAACAGGCGGCTGTTCGTTGTTCTTGCCGCTGCTGAGTTCTCCCTTTCCGAGGAGATAAAGCTGAATAGCAAGTGCGTCGTCTGTTGATACTCCGTCAGCCTTGCCGTTACAGTCTGCATTCTTCCAGCCCTGTTCGGTTATGGCGTGTTCATCAGTACTGCCAATGCCGTACTTGTTTGGATTGGCAAGAGCCTGCATGATAAGGACTGCGTCTGACATATCAATATCGCCGTCGCAGTTTGAATCTCCTACAACTGTATTTGCAGCTGTAGTGTCGGTTTCAGCAGCATAGCTCATAACAGGGAGAGCTGTTGCAGTAATGCAGGCTGCCGAAAGTCCTGCAAAGAGTTTTTTTAAGCCATTTTTTCTCATAATTATCATTCTCCTTTTTTAATACCGCCCAATCAAATGCTTAACAGCTTCTACATTATTGTTGCTGTTTTTTATACATCTTAATATAAAACTATCCGATACCTTCCGTCAGAACATATATTGATACGTCAGGAAGGATATCTGTTATGATCTTATTATAACAGTGAATGCTGAATTGACACTGAAAAATAACGGATTTAAAGTGAAAAATTAGTGAAAATGCAGAAAAAGCTTTATTGCGGAAGATTGAATGTCAAAAATAGCTAATATGCATAAAAAAGTGCGGTCAAAATATTTTACAAATGTGCAAACAGAATGTTGACAAAAAAATCTTTTTATTTTATAATATATGATATTGCAATATAGAGGTGTTGCAATATAAAATATTTTTATAGGAGGATAACCATGAAAATCCAATTCAAAAAAGCAATATCGCTCACACCGACGTCAGTAAAAACGATATCTGCACCCACAAGCTTAGCTTCATCTGTGAAAATGGGGTATGAAACAGATGCCACAGCTAACTCACATTCCGAAAAACTGCCCTTTTTACCGTTTACAAGGTAAATCATAAGTTGAAAAGGAGAAAAAGAATGATTAAAAGAGTTATTTCAGGATTGCTTAGTGCGGTAATGGGGACAGTTTTGATCACTACTGACTTTAATACTGCACAACAGTTAAGCAACGCAAAAATCAGCAATGAAGAAAATACATTTGTTAATGACAACATGAGTATCAACGCAACAAATACACTGGGAAACTACATCAGTTATGCAATGCAGCAAAAAGAACAACCTCAGAAAATGTCATATCAGTGTGTATCGGATTATAATTATGATGTAGGATTTGCTGAATTTGATATTGAAACAAAGAGATTATTGGTATATTCATCACAGCCTTCCGATGCAAAGGTATCTGTGATCTTCAAGAACGAGGATACCGGTGAAGCGGCATTTACAGCCGAATATGAGGCAAAACAAGGAAAAGACACAATAAATACGTACGATGTGGAGATCGCAGAGTTTCCTGAATTCTTCACTATTGATATCATGCTTTTTAACAACTTTAATACACCTGTTTGTAACCCGTATACTATCACAACATATACAAGGTTCGTTCAGGAAATGAAAGCTACGGATATCTATGATTATGAAGAAGAGTATGTTGTAAATCTTGATGAAGATGAAACTACCAACTTTGTAATATTAAGTGAAGATACCATACAGGGTGAAACAACAGAGGATACAAATATACTCGTATCTGCTGACTATGAAAACGATCAGTATGTATTTGAGCATATAGATGATACTATCCGTTACCTTGACAAAGGTGACCACTTCTTTATCCGTCCTACAGAAAACGATATAATAACACTCTCTGTAAGTGATATAACTATAGACGGTGATCGTGCAACACTTACAGGTGACGGAAATACCGACGGTATATT
Organism: Ruminococcus flavefaciens; assembly: GCF_900143025.1. Lineage (GTDB taxonomy): Bacteria > Bacillota > Clostridia > Oscillospirales > Ruminococcaceae > Ruminococcus > Ruminococcus flavefaciens_I. Next base: position 159,576 of record NZ_FRCT01000006.1, read on the forward strand.
TGATGTCATAAAGATAGAAACGCAGGCTGACGACATCAGCAATGCCGTTGTTAATGAAGAAGATATTCCTGATAATATGGAATATAATGGTATAGTCGAAGACGAAAATGGTAAAAAGGCTCTCAAGTATTCATTTTTCGAAGAATACAGTTACGATGCTATTGCTGTGAATAATACTGTGAAAGAGGAAGTGGTATATAAATTTGATCCAGATGGTGATGAACCTGAAGAAGTAGATTTGTCTAAACCTAATTGGTCAAATACAAAAATTGATAATAAACAGAAACAGAAAAAATTGAAAGCTGATCCGTCTGTAACTGGACAACTAAAGTTTTCTGCTGAATTTGGATTTCAGTTTTATCAAAAAGGATTTCACCTTGAATTTGAAATAAAGTTTTCTCCGTCATTTGCTATTGAAGTAGAAGTTGGGTGTAAAATCACCGCACCTCTTTATTCGTCTCCTAATCCTATTGGTTGGGTTGTTATTCCTGGATTATGGTTTGGAGTCAAACCAGAAATAACATTGACAGCAGATGGTAAGATAAAATATAGCAAAACATACGGATTTGTTAATATATGGTCATTAGATACATCAAGAGATGATTGGTTCAAGCATACGTGTACACCTGTTGAAGATGCAGGATACAATGTAACTAAGATCGAAGCAGATATTTCAATTACGATTGATGCTCAACCCCAGTTTTGGTTATTCAGTGAACACGTTGCTGCAATAAAACTTTCGATTCCTTTGGAGTTTGGAATTAAATGTTCGACTAATAATTTATCAGATAATGGAGTATTAAGATCTGATAAATCACCATTGACTATGTTTTTCCAGGATCAATATAATGATATATTTGGATTTAATTTTGATAAAGATACAGTGCATTCTTGTGGCTTATGTTTATCCTTTAAACCATATGTGTCGTTTAAGATAGAGTTTGTTTTAAAAATAAAATGTATTCCGTTCACTGATGATATTAAAGCAACTATATTAGAATTAGATACAAGAAAATCTCATAATGAAGACATAAAAAACTTTAAAATATACTATAGTATTTCACACAATGAAAAAGATTTCGGCGATTGTCCATATAAGGCTTATAAAACAACTTTTGACCTCAACGGTAGTATGGAAGTTCCTGATGCAGGAGCTGAAGTTACAGTTGATGGTATAAAAGGTTTAACAGATATGGATGGTATTGTAAAATTCTATTGTGAAAACGGAACACATAGTTATTCTGTTTCTGTTGACGGTAAAGAAATAAAAAGCGGTTCATTTACAATAGATAATGCAGTTAAGTTTATTACTATCTCACTTGTTGAAGAAAAAGAAGATTCCTCAGACGGAGATAAGATAGTAATCACAGAACCTGTTGTTACTGGTTTTAATATGCCTTCTCATGTCGAGGAGATACCTGAAATGCCAAAAGAAAGAATCTGTATGGAATCAGGAAGACTTGGCGATCAGATCTTCTATTTTATTTATCCTAATGGTGAAATGAATATCCACGGCACAGGAGAGATGTATGATAATGCTCCTTCTATTACAAACATTTCCAAAGTTACAACAGCATACTTTATTGATACTTCTCCTGAAAACGGCGAATACATAACAAGCATCAGTAACGGATTATTCAAAGGCGCAGAAAATCTTGAAACAGTATATCTCTCAAATGAGATCACTAAAATAGGTAATGAGGCATTCGATGGTTGTACTAATCTTAAGTATTTCCGTTATGGCGGAGAAAATGATACTACTGAAACACTTGTGCTTCCTGAAAAACTTGATAGTATCGGAAACAGTGCTTTTAGAAATTGTTCTTCAGCACAAATTTCTGACTTGATAATTCCTGATAGCGTTACATATGTAGGCGACTTGGCTTTTTCAAACTGCTTTAATATAAATAAAATAACGATTGGATCGTTAGATTTAATATGCAACCATCCGTTGTATTCAATTTTGAATTCTGATGAATGTGATGATACATATTATTCTCAATTGGGAACATACCTTCCTTATTCACTGAAAACAATCGTTGTAAAAGATGGAGATACAATACCGAATAAAGCATTTTACATGATGAGTGGTATTGAAGAAATAGACTTACCTGAAGGAATAACTTCAATATCAAATGAGGCATTTTATGGTTGCTCAAAAGCAAATTTTGACTGTAAAAAGCTTTTTGAAAATGTAGAAACAATAGGTGCTTCTGCATTCTATAATTGTAAAAAAGCGGAGTTTGGAGATCTTACTTTTTCAGATTCTACTAAAACAATAGGTTCTAATGCATTTTATGGTTGCAAAGGAATTAAGTCCTTAGTAATACCAGAAACTGTTGATACTGTTATGGCTGGTGCGTTTGGCTCTTGTTCAGGTATTAAAAGTATTATAATAGAAAGTGAAAATACAAATTTCAAAGGCCTTGGAAATTGGGGAATTAAACAGATATTTGTTGGCTGTGACTCCTTAGAAACAATACAGTATCCTATTATTTCAACAAGTGATTCAGATAAAAAATACATAATAGGCGCTCTATTCCAAGAAAGCGAAAACGGAAATGTTATAATTCCTGCTTCTTTGAAAACAATAATAATAACTCAAGGCACGGAAATTGATAATAATACTTTCTGGGGATTACAGGAAAAGAATATAACAAAAGTCGTTTTACCAGATACAATAGAAAAAATAGGTAGTGACTCTTTAAGAAACTTTACAGGCCTTGAAGAGATTGTAATACCCCAAAATGTAACAGAAATTGGTTTGCGTGCTTTCCAAAAATGTAACTCATTAAAGAAAGTATATTTACATGACAATATTAAACATATCGGTGAAGCTGCATTTGAAGAGTGTACAGGAATTGAAGAGGTTAATTATGAAGGCAGCGATGAACAGTGGAATGATATTATAATAGAAGATCGTAATGACCCGATTAAACGTGGAAATGTTAAAGTCAACTTTAATGTCCCTGCACCTACAGAAGACACACCAGTTGAATGGGTATCAGGCGACGCAAACGGTGACGGTGAGATAGATATGTCAGATATCGTACTTATCATGCAGGCGCTTGCAAATCCTGACAGATATGGTGTGAACGGCACAGATCCGACACATATTACCGAAAACGGATTTAAGTACGGTGATGTAAACGGAGACGGCCTTACTGTAAAAGATGCACAGCACATTCAGCTTTATCTTTTAGGAAAGATCAGTTCTTTAGTATGATTATCAGAAAAACTCCGACCTTATGGTCGGAGTTTTTGCATATATAATCTTAGACCTTCATATAATTCAGTTACCGGATAACGCCCAAAAACATAACATAATTATTTTAATGTATTATCAAAAATAAGAACAGACGGCATATTGCCGTCTGTTTTGCTTATAAAATATTCTACATAAAACACTGGCTTTTTGAGGTGAACTGTGGTATAATGTAAATTATACTATTTAAGTGGCAGGGTAAATGTAAACGTTGTGCCCTTGCCGATTTCACTTTCTGCCCATATTCTGCCGCCGTGGGACTCCACTATGAACTTGCATATGAACAAGCCGAGTCCTGTGCCTGTTTCGGAGTGTTTACCCTTGTAGTATCGCTCCCAGATATGAGGCATATCTTCTTCCGGGATACCGCTGCCTGTGTCCTTTACGATGACCTTGACGAAGCCCTCTTCTTCCTCGGCCTTGACGAGTATCGTGCCGTTTTTAGTGTGTTTCAGAGCATTAGAGATAAGATTGACGAATACCCTCTGCAATCTTGAGCTGTCGGCTTCGACCTTTGGCAATTCAAGCGGTATACGAAGTGCAAGGCGGTTATTGTTTTTGTTCAGGACTGAAAAATAGGTCTCAACAGTCTCACGTACTATACTCTCAATATCGCAGGGAGCAAGCTCGAGAACCATGCGTCCTTCCTCGATACGTGTTGCGTCGAGTATCTGTGTTACCATAAGAGCCATGCGGTTCGACTCTGAAGCTATACGCTTGAGCTTTTCCTGTACAAGGATTGTATTGCTGCCGTTGACAAGGTCGAGTTCAGCATTTTGTGCATAGCCTGACATTGCCGCAAGAGGAGTTTTGAGCTCATGTGAAGCGTCTGAGAGAAAGGCTGTTTTCATTCGGTTGGCTTCTTCGAGAGCTTCTTTTTCCTGCTGTGCACGGAGCTGTTCAAGCTCGATGGGATCGGCGATATATTCTGCTATTTTTCGGGTATAGATCAGACAGAGCAGGATTATGATTATCAATATCGCAGATATTATAAGAAATGCTCTTCGCATAGCACGGACATTTGTGTTATTTGCGGTATCTGCGTATTTATCTATGAATTGCTCGGAATAATTATCTATTTTTCCGCTGTCGTTGGTCGTTTTGATTATACAAAGCTTTATAGGCTGTTCGTCGCTCATATCATAGACCGTATCAATACCTATTGATATATATGAATCCTCTCTCTTCATATATGATATGTTGAAGCCTGACTGTTTCAGCCATGTAACACCGTCAGTACAGCCCGGGTCACCTGCTTCGCTCTGACGGCGCTCATCAGTGTACAGATCATTCAGCAGCCATTCTGCATATTCCTGTGAATATCCGTTGGCACAGAAAAAGTAGTCGCCATGATATGCGATGATAACTTCGTCGTCTGTAAAATCCATTGTTTTATTCGTAGCGTTACAATATGAATCCAGCAGTGTGAGGCATTGTATCTCAAAGCCTTCCTGAGAGTATGTAGAATAGAAAAAGCGGCTTGCAAGATATGAGAGCCATTTTATAGAGTAATATGTATCGGTGGAGAGGATGTATTTCTGATCTTCGTAATATACGTCTTTCATATCCTCGGAAAACTGCGTAAGGGCTTCTTTTTCCTTTGTTCTTATCTGCCGCGTAAAAAACGCGAATACAGCTCCCATACATATCAGGAGCACAAACATGGAAACAAGTATCAATACAAATAATTTACGGCGAAGCTTAGATTCCTTTTTATTCATGTTATCGCCTCCTTTATTGGCTGAATTTATTATACCATATTTTTTCTTATAAGTGAACTAAATTACGAAATTGTAATCAGGGGGATTTTTATGTCACACATATTATTAGTAGAAGACGATTCCGATATCATGCGAATCAACCGCTCGTTTCTCGAAAACGAAGGATATACCGTTCATTGTGCGGATTCGGTGCAGACCGCTTCATTTATGCTGGAGGAGTGCGTTCCCGATCTTGTACTCCTTGACGTTATGCTTCCTGACGGAGACGGAATGGATTTCTGCAAGATACTCAGGCAGAAAACGAACGCGCCTGTGATCTTTCTTACTGCCCGCGATGAAAATGATGACGTAATAATGGGTTTTCGCAGCGGCGGCGACGATTACATAACCAAGCCATATGACCTTAATGTATTAAAGGCACGTATAGAAGCTCAGCTCCGCCGAAATGCCAAGCAAGCTCCTCAGACACCGAAAATAGAATTTCCGTATCTTACGGTAGACCTTTTTGCAAGCTCTGCAACACTTGACGGCAATGAGTGCTCGCTTCCTCAGCGTGAGCTTCAGATACTGTATATGCTTGCTTCACGTTTGGGAGAGCGGATAAGCTACCGTGAGATATACAAAAACATCTACGGCTGCGATGTCGAGGACAGTAAAAACACAATAAGAGTCAATATCTCCCGACTAAAAAAACACCTGAACATGGACGATATGAGCACATATGAAATAGCGTCTACCTCTGATGGTGAATATGTCCTCAGACGAATTATGTTCTGAAAAACTTTCTGATTACAGATTTGTAATTATGCAACACGGGCTCTGACGATATGATATAATGACATTGTAAACAGAGATCAATCGGTTCTCTGAATGAAAAATAAAGGAGAGTTTATTATGAAAAAATTAGTTACTTGTCTTGCAATACTTACAATGATGTCCGCAATGGTATCATGCGGAAAAACAGAATCAGACGGAACAGGCGAAAAAGTATCGGCTAAAACAACAACTTCTTCGTCCCAAACAACTACTGCCGCAGCAACAGCTGCTTCCAAGGAAGAGAAAAAGGCAGAAAATACCACATCTGCTGATGTAACAGATAAAGTAAAAACTACAGATAAAGCAGAAGCTCCTGCAAAGGAAGCTGAAAAGGAACCGCTGGTTTTAAAAGAAAGCGATCGTTTATTCGGCGGATACGTTGCCACCGATTCAGGCGACCTTAACCTGAGAGAAGAGCCTTTTACAACAGCGGCAATAATCGGTTCAATACCGAACGGAACTCAGATAGACGTCTACTCATGCGGAAAATCAGGCTGGTACGCTGCGAGCTTTAACGGCAAAACAGGCTATATAAGTGCAAATTATATCAAGGAGATACCTGCATATGATATGTCGTATGCAATTACTGACATAAGTGAGCTTGTTGGTCAGTGGAAATATCAGATAGCTCCCGAAGGCATGAATATTACAGCAGGAGCGATCGACAACGGCATTATAGATATAAGATCCGACAGTACATACGTTTATACCGACCTTGACGGCAATACACATTCGGGTACGGTAAAGGTAGAGTATGATACATTCGCCGGAGATTATAATGTTCCGTACTTTGCTTTCTACGAGGGTGATACGTTCTTTATCGGCTGTTACTGCCATGATACACATTCCGACGTATATATGACAGGCAACGGCGGTATGTCTCAGATAGTTCGTAATTAAAGAAATATCCGCAAAGAGGAGAAGCATTATGAAAAAAACAGTTTCCTGCCTTATGATACTTGCAATGATCTTTTCGGGAGTATCATGCGGCGGCTCAGGCTCGGAGAAATCCGAAGTACAGACAACAACAAAGCAGACTGCACCGCCGAAATATCCTGAAGCGACCGAATCATTCCCTGTTGAAATAAACGCCGACAGCTTTATCGGTGAATGGTCAAGCGGCAAGAACAGGATAATAATAGAGAAAAGCGGCGACGGATATATCGCTGATATTGAATGGCGCATAGGTCCGGGAGAATTTCTTAAGGATTATAAGCTGAACTATAAATGCGTGTATAATGAAACAGACTTGACAATGGCTTGCAGTGATGGAGTATTGTTTGAAACGGAATATTTTGATGATGGTACAACTGCTGAAAAACAGGTGTATGACGACGGAACGGCAATATTCAGGATCAGTGTGGAAACGCGCGAATGGCAAGGTAAGGAGCTGCATGAATATACGCTTTTATGGTTTGACGATAAGGACGATAGTTTTCGTGACTGGGAGTTCGTTAAAACCACTTTATAAGAAAAAAGGCAGTTCACAGTTCATGCGAACTGTCTTTTTCATATTTAACGATTACATAATTGTAATTGAATTACAGTTTTGTAATTCTGCGCACAGAGTGAAAAAAGTATGCTATTATATAATCACAGAAAGGCACACAGCCGAACAAACAAATTAATTTAAAATTACGGAGGTAATAATTATGAAAAAAATGATCTCGTGTATCGCTTCACTTGCATTAATAGCAGCGATCCCTTCCACAGCAGCTTTTGCAGCAGATATTGAACCGGCATCAGAGCCGATAGCAGTTGTATCAACTGATGAAAAAACAGATATAAGTAATATCGTAGGTCATTGGAAATATCAGATAGCTGAAGAAGGAAAGAACGTTACATCAAATGTGACCGACAGTGGCTTTATTGACGTAAAAGATGACGGCACATATGTCTACACAGACCTTGATGGCAATACTCATACAGGTACGGTAAGAGTGGATTACGATACATTCGGAGGCACTGACCATGTTCCGTTCTTTGCTTTCTATGAGGGCGATAAGTTCTTTGTTGGCTGTTACTGCGACCAGAATGACAGAGATGTTTATATTACAGGCAACGGCGGTATGTCTCAGCTTGTACGCGAAGCACAGAGCAATGACAGCTCGGAAAAAAATGCAGTTCCCGAGATATTAGACGAAAAAAATGCTGACAAAAAAGAAATAGCAGTTTCAAAAATGGAGGACTTCAATACCATAATGGCGATCATGAACGCAAGTCCCATGTACACAGTAGTTGACGCTGTTGTAAACGATCATGTACTTGTAACAGACGAAAGATTTACTAATATCGCTGATTTCAAGAACTTTATCGCCGATACTGTTACAGGTGATCTCAGAGACAGATTTATCAATGAGTGTGATGAATGCTTCACTGAATACGACGGATCACTCTACGTAAAAACAGTTGGCCGTTCATTTTTCAATTTTGAAACAGAATATGGAATAGCTGTTATTGATCCAGCTATGGACGGATTTTCAGCATTGACAATTGGCGGAAATCAGCTTTTCGGCAACGGCAAGGCAGACTTCAGATCAGAGGACGGCAAATGGAAGATAAGCAACTATGAATATGGCGAATGGCGCGATATCATGGCAGTTGAAAGCTACGATTTTTCAAGTGTTGCAGGAATCTGGTATGAGGATACCGAAGGAAGCAGCAGTGTTTTCAATATCAGAACAGACGGCAAATTCACATATTCCTACGATGGCGGTTCTGATTTCGGTACGCTGCAGCCTATGTACTGGCTGAATGAGAATGAAGAGAAAATAATAGGTCTTGAGCTTGTTAATAACAGCGAAATGTCTTTCCATGCAGGCTTTAAGGCTCCTGAAGAGAGTCCGTGCAATGACATTTATTTAGAGCAGGAAGGCAGCTCAGTACATTTTATTCGTCACGAAGAACCGGGCAAGTACACTGTTGAACAGCTCTCTGACATGGCTGCAAAGGATTACGAGGAAAAGACAGGTGTCAGACCTGCGAATACACTGCCAATGATAAATGCAGATGATTCGGTAACTGTAGCGCTTTACGATGAAAACAAGGAGCCTTTCGACGCATACATTCTTGATCCTGATACAGGTAAAGGCGAGATCCACTCAGACAAGAGCGCTGTCAACCTCCCGCAGACAGGCAATAATTCACTTGGAACAGCAGGAATGGCTGCCGCAGCAATGATGTTCACTATTGCAGGTGCATTTGCTGTAGTAAAGTCAGGATTGCTTCGTAAGAAAGAAAATGAAGAATAATAGTACAGCTGATATCGGACAAAAGAAAGACAGAAAGCAGTGGGTCCTGTTTATAACAGGGCTCATTGCAATAATTATCGGGGTAAGTATTCTTGGCTTTTTCGGTGTCAGAAAAATATATCGTGAGTATCAGAAGCAAAAGCTCATGCGCGAAAATCCTGTAGTAGAGATAGCTGATCTGAAAATAAAGGCTCCCATATTGGAGGGAACTGATAATAAGACCATATCACGAGCAGTCGGACATTTCATTGGAACAGGCGACTTCGGCAAAGGTAATTACTGTATTGCAGGTCACAGCAGTACTATCTACAAGGAGTATTTCAATAACCTCAAAAAAATTAAAGTCGGAATGGAAATAACGCTGTATGACAAGCAGAAGAACAGCTATGTTTATGCTGTGACTGACAGCTTTATCGTAGATCCCGATGAAACATGGGTGCTTGATGACTTCGGAGATAACAGGATAACTGTGATCACCTGTACCGATGACGGTAAACAGCGTCAGGTGGTAGTCGGAAAAATGCTGAACTGAAGAATACAGCGGCGCATAACTTATATCATTGATAATGGTATATAAGTGATGAGTTTCTCCAAAAATGTATCAGATAAAACATATTCTTGTAATAAAAAGTAAAAAACACGAATATCATACAGTAACTAAACGCAGAAGCGGAAGGAGAAACATAAATGAGAAAAGTCCACAGAAAGATAGTAAGCGGAGCATTGCTTTGCGGCTGCGCGGTATTCACATTATACGGAGCATCTCGCATAGCCGAAAAAGCAGAAAACGGAGCACTTCCCGTATCACTCACAGACCTTGACAGCGAACCGCCTGTTATCGTACTTGATGCAGGTCACGGCGGCATAGACGGAGGCTGTACATCGGCGGAGGGAGTTCCCGAAAAGGGGATAAACCTTGATATATTGCTGAAGCTAAGGGATATGCTTGAAGTAAACGGCTTTGAAGTAAGGGTGACGAGAGACACTGACCGTTCCATACATGATGAGGGGATAGAGGGCATAGCTGCGCAGAAAAGCTCAGACATGGACAACAGGCTTGCAATATTCAACGAGAGCGATAATGCAGTATGTATCTCCATACATCAGAACCAGTTTACAGACCCGAAATACAGCGGTGCGCAGATGTTTTACTCGGGGAGCAACAGCACCAGTGAAGCCCTTGCACGGGCATTGCAGGCGAAATTCAGGGAATATTTGCAGCCTGAAAACGAACGTGAGATAAAGCTTTGCGGAAAGGAGCTTTTTCTCTGCTATTACAGCAATAACCCTACGGTAATGGCGGAATGTGGCTTTTTATCCAATCCCGAGGAGGCAGCGCTGCTGAATACCGAAGAATATCGTACAAAGGTGGCGTTCACACTTTTTTCGGGGATAAATGATTTTGTGAACAGGAAGAAATAAAAGTTTACAGATAGTTCGCAGATGGGATTGCTGCATAAAATAGATATGCACAGGCGATTGTTGAGCAAATTTGTGAAAAATAGTGACGAATGTCATTGAAGCAGTGACATTTGTCACTTGTTTTTTTGAGTGTTTGTATGTTAAAATATACACATATTAAGCCTTGGGGGGCGAAAAATCGTTTACGGTACCGAATGTTTTTTATATTTATTTTATTTTTAAGGCGGAATTCTGAGATGAGAAGCTTTAAAACAAAAGCATTATGTTTACTTTCAAGTGCGGTTCTTCTGTGTGGAGCAAGCAGCATGACCGCAAATGCGGCAAACGGTATTGTTGGTTCAACTCCGAGAGTGCCGGCTGTTACTGTTTTTTCAGCAGGCAACTATTATCTTGATAAGACAAATATTGAAATAGAAAGCGGCAAGACCGCTGTTATCAATGCCAAAAAATCTTCAAGCTTTACATTGCCTGCAAATTCTACAGTAAGCTATCAGTGGTATAAGAACGGCAGTGCTTTAAGCGGCGAAACAAAGAGCTATCTGACTGTTTCTGCGGCAGGGACCTATTACTGCGAGGTAACTGTAAAGCAAAAGGTGACTATCTATGTGGGAGTAAAAAAACAAACAGCATATAAAACCAAAACATATACTACAGGCAATGCTACAGTTACAGTGTATGAAAAGCTCCAAATAACTGAACAGTCGGGCGACAGAATGATTAATTCAAGCACAGGTTTTATCGGTGTATCTGTAAGTGTTAAGGGCGGAAAGGCACCATATACATACGAATGGACAAGAAACGGCGAAAAATACGGTGTTAATAGTTCACAGGTAGCCGCTTGTTATGCTGGCACATATAAGTGTAAGATAACAGACAGCAGAGGCACAACAGTGACAAGCAGGAATATAAATGTAAGCTATGAGCCGCTTAAATTCTCAAAGGATTTCCCTGAATGGATAAGTTATGCTAATAATTTTAAAGACTTAAGCGTGATAGGCGGTACAGGTAAATATACATATGATTGGTATGTATGGGACTGTGCAACTGCTGAGTGGAAAGACAAAAATCTTCATACATTAAATGGTGGTGATGTATGGGTGCAAGGAGATCCATATATTATAACAGGATATAATGATTTTAATGGCAGATTTTTTGGATATTCTTATTACAAATGCGTGGTAAAATCCGTTGATACTAAAGGAAATGTTGTTGCAACTATTGAAGGATATACAAAAAAGCAGTGGTAAAATACTGAAAAAAGCTCCCTTTTACAATAAGGGAGCTTTTTTGCGTAAAACGGGCTTAGTTCTAATCACTAATAACTAATCACTAATCACTTGCGGGCGGCGGAACGCCGCCCCTACAGGCTAACGGCTTATTTCTGCGCTTCGTAAGCCTCGCGCACAGCGATACAGAGCTGATCTGCGCATGAAGTAGGTCTTTGACCGCAGGTGTTGCCCTTGACCTTAGCCTCGATCTCCTCGACAGTCCAGCCGTCAAGAATTTTTGCGATAGCCTTGAGGTTGCCGTTGCAGCCGCCTACGAAAACGATATTTGTTATAACGTTGCCCTAAATATGAAAGCGTATTTACTGAGAACAGACCATTTTTGTCTTGTAAGTGTAATCCATAATTATCCTCCTTATAATGTGTGAGCGGTTGTTAATTGAGCTTGTCTTGATTTTATACCATAAATCATTTTTTGTCAACAGACGTTTGCTGAAAACTTTGTGAAAACTCGTTATATGACGAAATTGTTATTATTTACTGCAAAAAGAATGTTTACAAACTGAGAAAAATATGATATTATATACTTACAGACAAAAAACGAACATAAAACGGAGGAAACAATGGCAGAACCCAGAAGAAGGATACGCTTCAAAAGTATAGCTATACTTGAAGCTGTTATAATATTGATACTTACGATCGCGCTTATATGGATAGCGTTCATACGCGGAAAAGATGATGCAGTTCCCGCAAATGCAAAATCGAAGGGACCCGATGTGCGCAGGAGAGCGGTCATCGAGAAGGAAGAGACCTTCTACCAGTTTGACGGCAAGAAGATACTTATGCACGACGGCTCCTACGGCGAGATATTCGTACCTGTTTATGCAGATGTTCCTGCGTGTACGCTTGATCTCAACAAGCTCACCATGAGGAACGGCTATGCATATTATACTGAAAACGGCGAGGTATCTTCCGTAAACGGCATAGATGTTTCGGAGTTCCAGGGCGAGATCGACTGGGAGCAGGTAAAGCAGGCAGGCATAGAATTTGCTATAATCCGCGTGGGATACCGTACCTACGGAGGCGGAGTCGTTACATATGACGAGCAGTTCAGGAACAATATCGAGGGAGCTCTTGCGCAGGGCATTAAGGTAGGAGCATACTTCTATTCACAGGCGACTACAGCGTCGGAAGCTGTTGATGAGGCTGATGCCATAATAGATGCGCTGAAGGGCTATGATATCACATACCCTGTAGTATACGACTGGGAGCTTGTATCGGGAGATGCGGCTCGTACAGATGATGTAAGTGTGGAAGCGCTTGCAGACTGCTGTGTGTCTTTCTGTGAAAGAGTAAAGGACTCGGGATATACGCCTATGGTATATCAGAACACCACAACAGCAATGAAAAAGCTTGATCTGCCAAGAGTAAAGGACTACGACTTCTGGCTTGCCGAATACAGTGACAAGCCGTCCTACTATTATGACTATAAGATATGGCAGTACACAAATTCGGGCAAGGTACCGGGAATTGAGGGCAATGTAGACCTTAATATATGCTTTGCTCCATACGGCGGCAAGAAATGATACAAGGCGGACTTTTAGTCCGCCTTTTTATTTGTTATGGGGATGATACAAAACGAAAAGGGCGCACTTGTGTGCGCCCTTAAACTAACCGTTATACACTGACCGCTGCTCACTGAAAAGCGATCAAGCGTTCAGATATGATCTTACAAGAACCTGTAAAAGCTCGTCACGGTCGATGTGACGGATAAGGCTTCTTGCGTTGTTGTAGGTTGTGATGTATGTAGGATCCTCTGAAAGGATATAGCCTACTATCTGATTGACGGGATTATATCCCTTCTGAGTGAGAGCGTCATAGATGATAGTAAGATTTTTTTTCAGCTCTGCTTCTCTGTCTTCATTAACTGAGAATGTCATAGTCTTATCGAACATAATATCAGCCTCCCGATTTGTGGAATACTTCTGGTGAAACGCGAATGGATCAAACAAGAAGCTTATAATTATTATAACCTAAAATCAGCGGCAATGCAAGGGTATACGAGAATTTTTCCCGATTTGACCGAATTTCACTGATTATTTTATTGATTTTGCACATCTGAGACAGTTTGAAAGCGGCAATTTCCACAGAAATCCTGCGAAATGAGCAGTAAATGGCACTATTTTTGTTTTATTATTTCGCATACAGCGACCACATATTTCCCCTCGTCGATAATATACTGTCTGAAACGGCAGTTCTCCATATTTGAGATTATCTCATCTCCCGAAAAGCTGAATTCCACAGTATCCATAGGGTAGGAGACACCGATGCCTATTGCCTTTACATAGGCTTCTTTAAGCGTCCACAGCCTGAAAAACAGCAGATCTTTTTCCTCATCGGGGGCATTTTCATACATTGCCTTCTCGTTATCCGAAAATACGCGCTTAATGACGTTGGGACGATGCTCTCTTACTCCTTCGCAGTCTATCCCACATTCATAGTCCGAGATAATACAGGCAACGATACCATTTGCGTGGGAGAGATTATAATGTATGTCGGGACGCTCCGCAAGAGAGGGCTTACCCATTTTGTTCTTGGTTATGGGCGTAGCTTCACTGTATTCCACGCATCTAAGCCTGAGAGCCTCTCTGAGCATTTTGTGAGCGTAGGTATGGAGCTCTTTTTTATCGGTATTTGTCAAAGAAATCATAAGCATAATCATCACCTGTTACATTATATCACGTTTCGTACCTTTTTTGCAATATACAGTGACAAATGTCACTGAAAAAGTGACAAACGTTATCTTGTTAGCAGATGCATTTGATGATAATATAATAGCAGAAAAGAACAAAGCGTTGACCCGAAAGGAGAGAAAAATATGATGTTTATTGTTATAACTCTTGTGATAATAGGAATATGGGGCTGTTTAGCATTTATTGATACTTCAAAAACTGCCGAGGAAGATAAGGATAGGATAAAAAAAGCGGGTAAAATAGTTCTTATCATAGTTATAGTCATTATAGTTGGAATATTGATTATCTTGAATTCCTTAGCCAATGCAGTAGGGGATATGTTTGGTTCCTGCTGTGATACGGCGGAGGGTATAGGAAGAATGGGCTGAAGCTTTAATCAGGAATTCCGAATTATCAAATTACGTATAAATCAGTGCGGGCGAACAATGTTCGCCCCTGCATTTAGCTAAACGCTAAGGCTGACTAATGGCTCATTCTGCGGCTTGTTAGCCAAATATCACATGGGTATTGACAAACTCTGCCATTTGTTGTAAAATATATTATGTGTATTTATACTATCAAGACCTACACTATTATAATGTAAAGGCGGAATAACAAAATGGGTTTATTCAAAAACATTTTTGGTTCTAACGCTTATTCCAACAGAGAATTAAAGCGTATCGAGCCTATTAAAAATAAAGTTCTCGAACTGGACGAAGAGTATCAGGAGCTCTCCGATGCAGAGCTTAAAGCTAAGACTGCTGAATTTAAGGAGAGACTTGAGGATGGCGAGACTCTCGACGATATCCTCCCCGAGGCTCTTGCTACAGTAAGAGAAGCCGCATGGCGTGTACTTGAGAAAAAGCCTTATCCTGTACAGATAATCGGTGCTATCGTTCTTCATCAGGGACGTATCGCTGAAATGAAAACAGGTGAAGGTAAAACTCTCGTTGCCTGCGTTGCTTCATACCTCAATGCACTTTCAGGTCTCGGCGTTCATGTCGTTACCGTTAACGATTACCTTGCTAAGACTCAGGCAGAGGAAATGGGTAAGGTACTCCGCTGGCTTGGACTTACAGTCGGCTGTATCCTTCACGGTCTCAACAACGAGCAGCGCCGTGCAGCCTACAACTGTGATGTAACCTATGCTACAAATAACGAGCTGGGCTTCGATTACCTCCGTGACAACATGGTAACTCATAAGGAAGAACGTGTACAGCGTGCTCCTAACTTCGCTATCGTGGACGAGGTCGACTCTATCCTCATCGACGAGGCACGTACTCCTCTTATCATTTCAGGACGCGGCGACAAGTCAACAGACCTCTATGCTATCGTTGACCGCTTCGCAAAGACACTTACTTCAACTACTGTAGTTGAAATGGACGACAAGGTAGATCAGGAGTCTATCAACGATACTGCTGATTATATTATCGACGAAAAGGCTAAGACAGCTACTATCACACAGCGCGGTGTTAAGAAGGCTGAGCAGGCATTCAGAGTCGAGAACCTTATGGACTCCGAGAATATGACACTTCTTCACCACATCAACCAGGCTATCAAGGCTAACGGTGTTATGAAGAACGATATAGACTACGTTGTAAAGGACGGCGAGATCATCATCGTTGACGAGTTCACAGGCCGTCTTATGATGGGACGTCGTTTCAATGACGGTCTCCACCAGGCTATCGAGGCTAAGGAAGGCGTTAAGATCAAGAGCGAGTCAAAGACTCTTGCTACTATCACTTTCCAGAACTTCTTCCGTCTTTACACAAAGCTCTCAGGTATGACAGGTACTGCTATGACTGAGGAAGACGAGTTCAAGGAGATCTACAAGCTCGATGTTATCGCTATCCCAACAAACAAGCCCGTTATTCGTATCGACCATAACGACCTTGTTTATACAACAGAAAAGGGCAAGTATGCCGCTATCATCGATAAGATCATCGAATGTCACGAGAAAGGTCAGCCTATCCTCGTAGGTACTGTTTCTATCGAGAAGTCAGAGCTCCTTTCCGCTATGCTCAAGAGAAAGGGCGTAAAGCACGAGGTCCTCAACGCTAAGCAGCACGCTAAGGAAGCTGAGATCGTTGCTCAGGCAGGTAAGTACGGTGCAGTTACTATCGCTACAAACATGGCTGGCCGTGGTACCGATATCATGCTTGGCGGTAACGCAGAGTTCCTTGCAAGAGCTGAACTGAGAAAGCGTGAGATCCCTGAGGAGATCATCGCTGAGGCTATCGGTTTTGCTGATACAGACAATCCGGAGATCATCGAAGCAAGAAAGCTTTATCGTGAGCTTTATGATAAGTATAATGCTGAGGTAAAGGAGAAGGCTGTTGCGGTTAAGGAAGCAGGCGGTCTCTATATCCTCGGTACAGAAAGACATGAATCAAGACGTATCGACAACCAGCTCCGCGGACGTTCAGGACGTCAGGGCGACGAGGGTGAAAGCTGCTTCTTCCTCTCTGTAGAGGACGACCTTATGCGTATCTTCGCAGGCGATCGTCTTGAAAATATGATGAGAACTCTCAACGTTGACGAGAATACTCCTATCGAGAGCAAGATGCTCACAAGGATCATCGAGTCTTCACAGAAGAAGGTCGAGGGTCAGAACTTCAGCGTAAGAAAGAACGTCCTCAATTACGACGACGTTATGAATACACAGCGTGAGATCATCTACAAGCAGAGATCACAGGTTCTTGACGGTGAGGATCTCCACGAGAGCATACTCAAGATGATGGAAGATCTTATCAAGACTACTGTCGATACATACCTTGTTGATGATGAGGTCAAGGACGACTGGAATCTTGTGGGACTCAAGGAGCACTTCCTCGGCTGGCTCATCGGTCCTGAGGACCTTGCATTTGAGGAAGATGAACTTGATGATGTATCCAAGGAGGATATCGTCAATGCCCTCAGCAATAAGGCAGGAGAGATCTATCAGGCTAAGGAAGCGGAATACGGCGCAGAGATCATGCGTGAGCTTGAACGTGTTATCCTCCTGAAGGTAGTTGATACAAAGTGGATGGCTCATATCGACGATATGGAAGAGCTCAAGAAGGGTATCGGTCTCCGTTCATACGGTCAGAAGAACCCTGTTATCGAGTATCGTTACGAGGGCTTTGAGATGTTCGATGCTATGGTAGAGTCTATCCGTGAGGATACTATCCGTATGCTCCTTACAGTAAAGCTCCAGAAGAACGAAGCTCCTGAGCGTGAGCAGGTTGCTAAGCCTGATGCTCCTAATGCAGGCGCAGGCGACGGAAGCTTTTCTGATGAGCCTGTTCGCTCTAAGAAAATAGGCGATAACGATCCGTGTCCATGCGGAAGCGGTAAGAAGTATAAAAAGTGCTGCAAGGCTAAGGACGCAGCAAAATAAGTAATATAAAGGGTCGGTATAACCGCGATACCCATATAGCAGTTTTGTACCTTCTGTTGAGGGAAACCCTTTTGAAAAAGGGGGCTTCCCCGATAAAAAGTATAGGCTGCCGTGTCGTTTCGGGGTTACTCCGTCCCTTTTATGCGTAAAGAGATCAATAGGCTTTATGAGAAAGAAAGGTTATATGAGGTGACATTATGAAAAAATACATTCTTCCAATTGTTGCACTTGCTCTTCTTACAGGCTGCGGAAAGGTAAGCGACGTAAAGGACACTGACAAGCCTATAAATATAGTTTCGGGTACGGTTGAGGGTACTACAAGAGATATCTCAACTACTGACACAGAAGCTACTACAGATGATGATACTGTTTCGGGAACTACAACAAAGACAGCAGGAAACAAGGTATCGGGAACAACAACTACCGCTAAGGCAGGTTCAAAGAAGTCTGCTGTTACCCGTGCAAACGGCGGCAGCGGCGGAGTTTACGGTACTACAAGAGCTGTACCTGTTGCGCCAAAGTCAACTACAAAGACTAAGGCAACTACAGCAGCCACCACAACTCAGCCTGCTACACAGGCTCCGAAAGCAGATTTTGAGGATTGCAGCACTATTTCATTCGGTATTTCTGAAAATACTTCCAATAAGATAGATGTATCACGTCAGTACAACGACGGAAAGGCACGTTCATATCAGGTGCTAAGTGCAGACACCTCGGGAATTCAGGAGGCAATTAAGAAGGATCCGTCAAAGACTGTGAATGATTTTGTTATCAAGAATGACCTTGATTTTGACGGCTATCCTGATATATTCATTATTGAAAAGCCTGATGAACTCAACAAAACAGGTAAATACTACCGCTATGACCACGAGACAGGCAACTATCAGGCATGGCAGGAGCTTAACGGTATTCATTTTGAACTGAATGGAAATGCTGAGCTCAAGCAGCTGAAAACTACCGAGCAGAAGGAAGACGGCGGCTATGAGGAGAAGATATATGTCTGGAATGAGCAGAAACAGCTCGTTATTCTGAAATATACCCATAAGTATAAGTCGGGAGATTCATTCCTTATAGATTATGTGGATTATGATAATAACGGTGCTGAGATACTCAGAGAGACCCGTGACGAGAACGGCAGTCTTGTAGGCGGCAATAATGAGGAGACTAAGAGTTAATAAGCCTTTCTTGTGTTATTATGGACTGTACCATATATGGTGCAGTCCTTTGCTGTAATCAAAACGGTGGCAGGACAGCAGCAGAAAATGCTGCCCCGTGATGAATAAAGACTTATCAAATAAATGGGAGATATTATTATGAGCGGATACAGTGCCTTTGCACGTTATTATGACGAGCTTACGGCGAATATAGACTATAAACGCCGAGGGGAGTTTTTCCACGGCATAATACAGAAATTCAAGACCACCAAGGAGAATATCCTCCTTGACCTTGCCTGCGGTACGGGAAGTATCTCGGAGGTAATGGCTGGTCTTGGGTATGATGTTATCGGCGTTGACAACTCCGACGAGATGCTGGGTATCGCTCTTGATAAGAAGTTCGACAGCGGACTGAATATACAGTATCTGTGTCAGGATATGCGAAAGCTGGATATGTTCGGGACTGTGGATATTACCGTCTGCGCTCTTGACAGCATAAATCATCTGGCAAGCCTTGACGATGTAAGGAAGGTGTTCGAGAATGTTGCCTTTTTCTCGGAGCAGGACGGACTTTTCATATTCGATGTGAATACTCCCTACAAGCACCGCGAAATACTGGCGAATAATACCTTTACTTACGAAACGGAGCACGTTTACTGCGTATGGGAGAATACTCTTGACCCCGATACTCTTGAAGTAAAAATGCAGCTGGAGTTCTTCGAGCTGGAGGAAAACGGACTTTATTCACGAAGCTCCGACGGTTTCTCAGAAAAGGCTTACAGCGAAGAGGATATCGAGAGACTGTTGAGTGAGTGCGGATTTGAGGTGCTGGGAAAGTACGGCGATGATACTTTGGAGCCTCCCTGCGAGACCTCACAGCGTATAGTATATGCCGCAAGATGTATCAGAAGCGGTCAGAAATATTGAAAGGATAAGGAAAATGGGTAATTTATACAGAGCTATCTCTGCTGACGGTTCAGCGTTTGCAGAGGTTCTTGATGCAAAGGATATAGTTTCGGAGATAGAGCGCATACACAAGACATCAGCTGTTATCACTGCGGGTCTTGGAAGGCTTACTGTAGCCGCTTCCCTTATGGGATATATGCTCAAAGGCGATGACGACAGCGTGACTCTGCGAGTTGACGGCGGCGGTCCTTCGGGACAGCTTGTGGCTGTTGCTGACAGCCGCGGAAACGTAAAGAGCTGCGTGAACAATCCTGTTGTGGAGCTTCCGCTCAATGCTCAGGGAAAGCTTGATGTAGGCGGAGCTGTTGGCAGGGACGGTACTTTGTCCGTAGTCAAGGATATGGGACTCAAAGAGCCCTATGTTGGCGTTATACCACTTGTTTCAGGCGAGATAGCAGAGGATATCGCAAGCTATTATGCTACGAGCGAGCAGATACCTACTGTGTGCAGTCTCGGTGTGCTTGTAAATCCCGACCTTACTGTAAAGGCAGCAGGCGGATTTCTTGTGCAGCTCCTGCCCTTTGCAGATGAGAAGTGCATAGATATAATCGAGAAGAATGTGGCTAAGATACGTCCTGTTTCGCAGATGCTGGACGAGGGCATAACTCCCGAGGAGATAGCAAATATGCTCCTTGATGGTCTTGACCCTAATGTGCTGGATACTGCCGAGCCTGTTTATAAGTGCGATTGCAGCCGTCAGCGCACAGAAAAGGTACTCATCAGTATCGGCAAGGACGAGTTAAGATCAATTGCTGACGAGGGTAAGGATACTTCCGTTAGCTGTCATTTCTGCGGTAAGGAGTATGTATTCACTCCTGAGGAGATA
Organism: Ruminococcus flavefaciens; assembly: GCF_900143025.1. Lineage (GTDB taxonomy): Bacteria > Bacillota > Clostridia > Oscillospirales > Ruminococcaceae > Ruminococcus > Ruminococcus flavefaciens_I. The sequence continues at coordinate 180,334 of NZ_FRCT01000006.1, forward strand.
CGCGGACTCATAGAGGAGTGATACAATGAAAACAGCTGTATTTGACCTTGACGGCACTATTGCGGATACTATCTGCGACCTGGGCGATGCGGTGAATTACGGGCTTGAAAGACTGGGCTGTCCCACACATGATTACGAAGCCTATAAGAAAATGGTGGGAAACGGTGCGAAAAAGCTCTGTGAAAGGGCACTTCCCGAAGATAAAAAGGACAAGTCTGCGGAGCTGCATAAGCTGTTCAAGGAGTACTATTCTCAGCACTACCTTGACAAGACTAAGCTGTATGACGGGATGAAGGAGACAATGGAGAAGCTGCAAAGCAGAGGTGTTGTGCTTGCTGTGGCTACAAATAAGCCTGAGGACGTGGCAAGAGAAATAATCTGGGAGCTTCTGCCGGATATCGGCTTCGTTAAGGTGCTTGGCGGTGTGGACTACAGACCTGTAAAGCCCGACAGTGCTATACTTATCGAGATATTCTCGGTTCTGCCCGATGAGGAGAACGAGGTATACATGATAGGCGACAGTAATGTGGATATTCGGACTGCCAAAAATGCAGGCATCGCTTCTATCGGCTGTGCATGGGGCTTTCGCGGACGCGAGGAGCTTGCTGCCGAGGGCGCGGACTTTATCGCTGAGAAGCCTTCGGATATCGCGGATATTATTTTATAAGTGGTCAGTTGATAGTGCTTAGTGATAAAAACAAGAGCGTAAGCAAAAATGCAAATTATGATCTGTAGGGAACGCCGTCTCGGCGTTCCTTTTTTGCAGGGGTGAATTTGGGTTCGTGTGAAAATCTTTCTATAAGAGGGGCAAAAAACGACAAAAATCAATGCAAAACCATTGATTATCAAAAAATTTTTTTGGTTTTCTATGTTTTGCATAAATCATGGTACTTGATTTTGTACATCGTGACAATTATTTCTGTAGAGGGGAAAATCAATTTTCAGTTAATGGTACATAATGAAAAAGCCGCTGCGATCGCAGCGGCTTTGGTGCTATTTTACGATAATTGTCTTGTATGTAAGGTCACTGTCGGCATATCCTAAGATATATCGCTGGAGCTTCACGATATCTGCTACGCCAACCTCATTATCGCCGTTGAGGTCGAGTTCTGCGGACTTGTTTCCTGCAATAACCGCCTTCCTGAGTGCAACTACGTCATATACGTCGATGATCTCATCGTTGTTGATATCACCGAGGATAATGTCTTTTGTGATGACAGGCGCGGTTGTGGTAGTAGTGGTAGTCGTTGTAGTAGTAGTTGTTGTTGTTGTCGTAGTTGTGGTCACAACGGGCTTTTTCTGCGGGTAGATGTTGAGGAATACGTCAAGGGAGTCAAGAGGCTTGCCGTGAAAATCGAAAAGTGCCTGATTATCAAAGGAAGAACCGCCTGATTCGGTTACGTCCTTGTCATATTCCTTTGCGTAGGACGTTGCCCAGCCTGTGCCGTATCTGTCCCAGAGCTGTTTCTGCTGGTCTCTCGATATATCGGGAACTCCCAGCCATGCAGGCTCCCAGTAGAATACTCCGATACCGTGTCCGTTGCAGTTGGCTACAGTCCTGAATACGTCGGTAAGTGCGTTTGCCTGTCCCTCAACGGATATGGGGTATCTCAGGTCACAGCCCGATGAGCCCGAGCTTACGCTGTTTCCAAAGTTGTCGCCGTCGCTGTTGGTGTAAGGATAGGCGGTCTCTACGACCATTACGTACTTGTTGTACTTGTTTCCTATATCGGTGAGAGTCTTTTGCAGGTTTTCCAGTGAGCCGTGCCAGTAGGAGTAGTACGAGCAGGCAAAGATATCGTAATCGAGCTTACATTCGTTCATGACCTGCGCATACCAGCCAAAGTGTCCGTTGCCTGCATTGGCGAAGTGATGAGCGATAAGGATATTTTTGTCAAAGTCGCGGATAGCCTTTTCTCCGCTGGAAAAGAGGTCACATATCTTGTACATATCCTTTTCGTCGCAGAAAAAGCACTCGGTCTCGTTGCCGACCTGTACCATGCCGATATCACTGCCGTTTTCGGTGAGGTACTTTACTACCCATGAAGTCCAGTTGTATATCTCGCCCTTTAGCTTGTTGTGGTCGTGGGGCTGCCAGTACTTGGGGCGTGTCTGCTTTGCAGGGTCTGCCCAGAAGTCGGAATACTGTATATCCGCAAGGAGCTTCATTCCGAACTGTGCTGCGCGTTTGCCTATTTTAGCGGCAGTTTCGAGGTCGGAATGTCCGCCTCCGTAGCTGTGTCCGTTGCCGTCGTTGGGCTCGTTCCATATCCTTACGCGGATATAGTTCACACCGTGGTCGGCGAGAGTCTTGAAGATATCCTGCTCATTGCCGTTGTCGTCGTAGAACTTCACTCCTGCTTCTTCGAGGGAGATGATAGAGGATATATCCACACCGCGTATTGGCTCGCCGCCGTTTATACGTGTGTCGAAGTTGTTGAATGTAACTGAGTTTATGTTCATAGCAGCAGATGTCCTTGAACTGATATCAGTGCAGAGTGCGGAGGGAAAGGCTATGAGTGCAGCTGATGCCAGTGCGATAAAACCTTTGATTTTCATAATAAACTCCTTTATATATGACTTTTGTCAATCGTTCTTCTTGCGCGTTCTTATCCACATTTTCTTTAAGGGGTTTCTGACCTGCATTTTCATAAAGTAGTGGTACAGTACGTCCTGATTGCAGCCTGCATCGGGGAGGCTGCCGTAGAACTTATCGAGACCCTTTAAGTCCATGCCTATTTCGGACGGGAATTCGATATCCTTCGCAGAGAATACTACCGCGCCGTTTACGGGAGTTTTCTCGAAACCGCCTTTTTTCAGGTGGTGGATAACGTTATCCATGTGGGTCTTGTTCTGGAGCTGAGGGTTATAGAATTTATGTGTTTTGCTGCCTATGGTATGGGTCAGATTTTTGCCGCTGCCTGTAACTGTGCCCGAAATGCCCTTTGTTTCGACAACAAGTACGCCGAAGCGTCCGAAAACAAGGTGGTCGACCTCGCAGGCTTTGTTATACAGTGGGAGATAGGCGTTGTTGATTATCCTGATGTGGTCTTTTTTGCCAAGCTTTTTCAGGTATTTGCCTACCTTGCGCTCGGCTGCTCTGCCTTTGCGCTTGCCCTTGCTGAAGTGTACGCTGATATAAAGAACCAGCAGAAGTACAGCGGCAGCGATAACGGCTATCATTATCCATGTTTTTTTGTCAAAGAGTATAAGTGAAATATTATTCGGTATCATAATTTTTCTCCTTAAAATGAATAATCCTTGTTTTTGCGGCGATAATACATTTGTACCAGTGAAGAGCGGTATTTATCCGCCGTCAGTGGTTTCAAAATCCCGAATAAAGAGGTGTTCTCAATATGTGGGACAAGCTTGCTCTTATTCTTCTGATAATCGGAGGAATAAACTGGGGATTAGTCGGTATTTTTGAATTTGACATGGTAGCATGGCTTTTCGGCGGTGCTGACAGTGTCATAAGCCGTGCAGTCTACATTCTTGTGGCAATTTCGGCAGTATGGTGCATCTCTCTTCTCTTCCGCAGAGATGAAGAGCTTGCAGTGCAGAATATCGACAGATAGACCCATTGATACGCTCCTTGTAACGATGCCGTAAGGAGCGTTACATATGGATATGCAAAAAGGGAGGCGTAATGCCTCCCTTGAATTTTATGATTAGTCGCTGATGTAAGGAAGCAGAGCGATGTGTCTTGCTCTCTTGATAGCAACTGTGAGCTCACGCTGGTGGTAAGCGCAAGTGCCTGTAACGCGTCTTGGAAGAATCTTAGCTCTCTCGGTCATGCACTTTCTGAGCTTAGCGAGATCCTTGTAATCAATTTTCTCGATTCTGTCAGCACAGAACATACAAACCTTCTTGCGGGGCTTCTTTGCAGGACGTGCATTTCTTTCCTTTTCCATGACTTTTCCTCCTATCGTAATAAAGTAAAGTTAATTTACTCAGAACGGTACGTCGCCGTCGCTGAGTATTTCCTCAAAATCGCTGAGGTTGCCGTAAGACATACTGTCATTAGCTGCGGGCTGCTGTGGAGCTGCCTGCTGCGGAGGAGCAGAATAGTTATTGTTGTAATTGTTCTGGGGAGCGCCGTAGCCGCCGTTCTGGTAGCCGTTGTTGCCGCCACTCTCATTTTTTCCGCCTACAAACTCAACATTGTCAACAAAAACATCTGTGGTGTAATGAGTTACATCAGAGTGATTTTTGTCCTGATAGCTGCCTGTTCTGAGGCTGCCTTCAACGCAGATGAGCTTTCCCTTGCTGAAATAACGTGAAACGAACTCAGCAGTCTGTCTCCATGCTGTACAGCTGATAAAATCAGCCTGTCTTTCGCCTGTATTCTTGTCAGCAAAACGCCTGTCGCAAGCTACAGTAAATCTGCATGAAGCAATACCGCTCTGAGTCTGTCTGAGCTCGGGATCAGCAGTAAGTCTGCCAATTAAAATAACCTTATTCATCTGACCGCCTCCTAATTAATGAAGTAGAATTATTCAACAACTGTTACGAGTGAACGAAGAACGCCGTCTGCGATGTTAAGACGTCTTGAAAGCTCAGCAGGATAATCAGGCTGTGACTGGAAAGTATAGATTACATAGTAACCCTCTGTCTCGTCCTCGATAGGATATGCAAGCTTGCGCTTACCCCAATCCTCGTTGACTTCAACAGCTTCAGCGTGACGCTCGATTCTCTCCTTGAACTTTGCGATGAGAGCCTTCATTGGCTCTTCGCCGTTCTTGAGGCTGAAAACAACCATTACTTCATACTTAGCGGATACCTTTGCCATTTAGCACACCTCCTTCTGGGATCATGCCCGACAACTCACTGCGGGCAAGGATAATAATAGTATCTGTTTGCACAAGATACTCAAATATTATACCATTTCATCGACAGCTTGTCAAGCATTTTTTTCTACGGGGGAAAAGTTTTTATATTTATCTGTTTTAAGAGCTAAGAACTAAGAGCTAAGAACTAAGTAGGGGCGGCGTTTTGCCGACCGAAAGCCCCAACGGGAGCCCGTGAGCGGGCTCCCCTACAGGCTAACGGCTTTAAATCCATCGTCGTAAGGCGATACATCAATTCCTAATTACGAATTAATAATTACGCATTGACGGAACGCCGAGGGCGGTGTTCCTTGCTAATCATTAACCACTAATGTTGACAAACGTAAAGCTTTATAGTATAATAGGTATAAGCAGGGAGCATTTTGGCTCCCTTTATTTACGGAAGGATATGAATATGAATGGAAACATACAAAATACTGAAAGACCTTGCCATAATATTTATATGTGCTAAGGGTGCAGGCCTTCTTGCAAGAAGGCTCAAGGCTCCTATGGTGGTTGGTGAGATAATCGCAGGTCTGCTCATAGGTCCATGTTTGTACAAGGGACTTGTACAGCCCTCGGACTTTATCAGTCAGATGGCGGAGATTGGCGTAATACTCATTATGTTTTCCGCAGGACTTGAAACGAACCTACAGGAACTGAAAAAATCAGGATTTGCAGCGTTTATGATAGCCTGTGTGGGCGTGTTTGTGCCGCTTGTGGGCGGAAGTCTGCTGTATATGGGTATTTACGGCTTTTCTTCCTTTGGTTCGGACGAGTTTTTCAAGGCGGTGTTCATAGGCTGTATTATGACGGCTACCTCCGTGGGTATAACCGTAGAGGTGCTGAAGGAGCTTGGCAAGCTAAAGACGACAGTGGGACAGACTATACTCAGTGCGGCTATTATCGACGACGTTATCGGAATGATCGTGCTGACATTTGTGCTCGGATTTAAGGATCCTAATAGCAATACCCTTCTCGTTACGGGAAAAATAGGACTTTTCCTTGTGCTGTCGCTGGTTCTCGGATACATATTCTATAAGCTTTTCAAGTTTTACGATGAAAAGTACCCTCATACAAGACGTATCCCTATAATCGCTATAAGCCTTTGCTTTATTATGGCTTATGTTGCTGAGAAGCATTTCGGTATCGCTGATATCACAGGTGCGTATATCGCAGGAATAATCCTTTGCAATGTGCGTGATGCCGAGTATATCGACCGCAAGGTCAATATCAACGGTTATATGTTCTTTGCACCTGTGTTCTTTGTAAGTATCGGTCTTAAAACTGATTTCGGCAATGTTGATTCCAGTATGATAGTGTTTTCGATAGGCTTTGTTATCGTAGCTATGCTCAGTAAGGTAATAGGCTGCGGACTTGCTTCAAGGTGCTTTAAGTATAGCTGGACGGACTGCCTTAAAATCGGCGCAGGCATGATGACAAGAGGCGAGGTGGCTCTTATAATCACTAATAAGGGTCTGGGACTTGGTATCATCGACTCCTCATACTTCACTGCGGTAATACTTCTTATTATAATATCAAGTGTAGTTACGCCTGTTGTGCTGAAATTGCTTTTCGGCAAGGCAAAGGAAGTCGAAAAGGTCACAAGCAGTAAATAGTTGAGAGTTAATATTTCGTTTTTCTCTTGATCTTTGATTTATTAATGAAGGGAGAACAATATGTTCAGAATAGGTCACGGTTACGATGTACACAAGCTTGTTGAGGGCAGAAAGCTCATTCTCGGCGGTGTTGATATACCTCATACTATGGGGCTTCTCGGACACTCGGACGCAGATGTGCTTGTTCACGCCATTATGGACGCAATGCTGGGCGCGTTGGCAATGGGGGATATAGGTCATCTTTTCCCCGATAACGATGACAGCTTCAAGGGTGCGGACAGCATGAAGCTCATGGAAGAGGTATGCCGCAGAGTACGCGAGGCAGGCTGGGAAATAGGCAATATCGACGCAACGGTTATTGCTCAGGCACCGAAGCTTGCTCCTTATATCATGACTATGCGCGAGAATATCGCAAGGGTGTGCGGCTGCGATGTTTCGCAGATAAGCGTTAAGGCTACCACCGAGGAGCACCTCGGATTTACAGGCGAAAAGCTTGGAATGTCAGCTCATGCAGTGGCTTTGATGTGCAGTATCAAGTGATCGGCAATAGTTCAGAGTAAATTTGATTTAGGAGAAATATCTGTTTCTCTTATCTAATAACTAATAACTGAAACAGCCATAGTATCTTTGGTCAGATACTATGGCTGTTTGTTTTTTTACTTAGGGTCGAGACTTGTTATCTTGTGGAGCAGATACTCCTGTATGCGCAGTGCGTCATTTGATGTAAGTCCCTGACTTGAAAGGTCGACATCGGCGTTTTTGAGTCCTGCTGTGGTGATGTGGTCGGCAGAAGTGCCTTTTTCACCGTATTTGTTCGGGTTGGCAAGTGACTGCATGATAAGTACGATATCCGACATATCTACAGTGCCGTCGCAGTTTGCATCGCCGTATACTGCTTGGTAAGGCGAGACCTTGATAGTGTATGTGCTTATCATTGTCTCTGTATCAACTGCACAGTCGATATCCTCCTCGGTGAAGCTGTATTTGCCATCTGCTGATCTGAACTTGCCGAAGGAATAGGATTTTGAACTCTTTGGTATAGCAGGTACGAAAACGAACGGATTGTACTTTGAGGTCTTTATCTCGTATATGGTGTCTGACTCGTGGCCATCATCGAATACGACAGTAAGTGCGGCTGTAAAGTCACCGTTGTTTATGAGCTTGCCTGTAGCCTTGTCTACAACATAGACTATGCATGAGCCTGTGGATATCTGGGGCTCGGCTCTTTTTGTGAGCTTGATAGTGTAGTTTATGGTGTGATTTGCAGCATCTTTTTCTACAACAACGTCATCTGCATTGTAGGTATAGTATATATGATGACTCATGCTGCGTATTTCAAGGTCATAATCCGTTACGTTTACTAAGTTGCTCGGAGTGAGAGTAACAGGATTTTCGCTTTCGGTGTTGAAGGTGGTTATGTTTGCACGCTTCTCGCCTGTGTTGTATGTCATATTCCATGCGATCATGAAGCTTGCATCGTCTACGGGTTCGCCTGTTTCCTTATCCACTACCTTCATAACGTATTTGTTCTGCGCAGAAGGTGTCGGGACAGTTGTGGTGGTCGTAGTAGTGGTGTTGATAGTCGTAGTTGTGGAAGTAGTAGTGGCAGGTTCCTGCTTTTCAACTATGGGAGCCATGCTCGGTTCTGTGTCGCCCCACCAGTCCCAGCGGTCGGCAGTACGGTATTTGTCCATTTGTCCCTGGGCAGATGTCCATGTGAACACATTATCGTAGAGGTGACCCTCGTTGTAGTAGAACTGTGCCATTGAGCATATCTCATCAGCGTAGGTCTCATATGCGCCTGAGTCGGTAGCCATTGTACACCAGCCTGTGTTGAAGCCCTTCAGGCTGTTCCTTATGACCTGATAGCCGTGCATTTTTTCCTGATTTATGCATATCTCTGCAAAGTGGAGTATCTTTCTGATACCCATATGATTTGAAATGATGCAGTCATAGAAATTCTGCTCTGTAAATGAATACTGGTACATTTCAGGGACATTGTCCTCGGGCATGAATTTCGGGTCGCAGTCCTTGAAGGCAGTAACGGCAGTTTGCAGAGTACCGTAGGCGTGGGCGGAGTTTACTCCCCAGCCGTCCTCATAGGCGGTCTCGTGGTCTGAGCCTATCTTGCCCTCGCCGAGAGTGGATTCTCTTGAACCAAGTCCTAAGAAGAGCGCGTACATCTTTTCACGGTCAGGCTGTCCAAGACGGGTGGAGATAAGATCCCAGTGCTCGTCTATCTCCTTGTAGAGTGCATACTTGACCTCCTGAACTGTCATCTTGTGGTTGATAGCACGTATCTCTGCGGCAGAAGCGTCCGCAGGAGTATTTCTTTCGCCGAAATTTAAAGGGTTGCCTACGCCTTCTTTCTGCACGTCCCTTGAAGTGTCGTGCAGGGGATCGCAGGTCTCTCCTGCGAAGTACCATGCATCAGCAGCAGAAGCGTTGAACACGGGTGTGCGGTCGTCTGCTATCGTGGGTACACAAGCGGCTGTACAGATCGCAAATGCAGTAAGTAAGCCGCATATCCTCTTTAATTTCATTTATATCACCTCAGAAATTAGAACCGTTCCAGCCCCAGTCATTGGTACTTGTGTACTTTACGTAGACACGGTCTGACGGTATGCCGATATTGTCTGTGAGTATGCCTGTGATATGGCTTGTGAGGGTGGTAAGAGCGTTTGAAGAAGCACTGCCGAAGATGGATACCTCTACCATAGCGGCAGGAGCGTCCTCGCCCTTGAACCAGAGGTCGTACTCAGGCTCTATGCCTACCATGAGCCAGCCCTCGGACTTTCCGGGAATAGCTGTGATAGCGCGTCCCATAGCGGATTTGATGCTTGTTTTCTGTTCATCGGAAACAGAAACGTTTGTCTTGACATTAATGAATGGCATGATAATTCCTCCTCATTGTTATTTTAGTCTTCAGCCCTTAGCTATTAACCGTGAAGTCGCTTCCTAAGGGCTAATGGCTTTTATATGTTTATAAGTCCCTCAGAGAGCATTTCCTGTGCGGCAAGCATTACGCCCAGTCTGCCGCTGGTAAAGGTTATACCGCCCTGCATCCAGACTGCATATGGTTCACGGAGTGGTGCATCGGCTGAAAGCTCGATAGAAGCACCGTTTGTAAATGCGCCTGCTGCCATGATGACCTGACTTGAATATCCGGGCATATCCCACGGCTCGGGAGTAACGAAGGAGTCTATGGGAGCTCCCTTCTGTATTCCGCGGCAGAATGAGCAGAGATGCTTCTCGTCGCCAAGCTTTACAGCAGTGATTATATCTCCGCGGGGCTCGTCCTTGCTTGGTGAGCACTCAAAGCCGAGAAGTGTGAAAAGCTCGCTTGCAAAGGTGCAGGTCTTTATGGCGTTGGCAACTACATCGGGAGCGAAGAAAAGTCCCAGAAGCATTTCGCGGTTCATGCCGAGAGTACAGCCTACCTCCTTGCCCATGCCCACACAGGTAAGACGATAGGAACAGAGCTCCACAAGGTCTGCACGTCCTGCGATATATCCGCCTGTACGGGCAATGCCGCCGCCTGCGTTCTTGATAAGTGAGCCGATGATAACGTCAGCTCCTACAGAAACAGGTTCACGCTCCTCAACGAATTCGCCGTAGCAGTTATCCACCATTACGATAATATCGGGATTGCCCTTCTTAGCGGCATTTGCCATTTTTTCGATATCGGCAATGGTGAAGGCTCCGCGGAGAGAATAGCCGCGTGAACGCTGTATGTAAGCTACTTTAGCGCCCTTTACGGCTTCGGTTATCTCGTCGAGCTTGGGAGTACCGTCGTCGTTGAGGTCTACCTGACCGTATTCAACGCCGTAGTCCATGAGAGAGCCCTTTCCCTTTCTGCCGCAGATGCCGATGACCTCTTCAAGAGTGTCATATGGCTTGCCTGTAATGGAGACTATCTTGTCACCTGTTCTGAGTACGCCGAAAAGAGCTACAGACAGAGCGTGTGTGCCCGAAACAAAGTTGAAGCGCACAAGAGCGTCCTCTGCTCCGAGAGCCTGCGCGAATACCTTGTCTATGACCTCGCGTCCCATATCTCCGTAGCCGTAGCCTGTAGAGCCATAGAAGCAGGGCTCGCTGACCTTGTTGTCGGAGAAGGCTTTAAGTACCTTTGCTCCGCAGTATTCAGCGTTAGCGTCTATTCTTTTGAAAGCTTCGGCACAGTTCTTTTCAGCCTGTGCGGCAAGCTCGGTGAGCTTGCTGTCGAAGCCGTATATCTCGTTTATCTTATTGTTCATGTTTTATCCTTTCCTTTGTAGGGTGAGTTCACGGACATCAGCCTGCCTATATTGAATATTATTTCACGGGGCGATGCAGGCGGCGTTCCCTACTATTCCTTTAAATTATATCGTTTTTTCTCGCTTGTGTCAACGCATTTTCGCTGAAAAGTCCTCAGACCTTATAACTTTCTGCTTCCTTGATGAGCTTTACATCAATGAGTGCGTCGATGAGAGTGCCGTTTTCGGCGTATTCCTCGGAGAATATCTTGCCGTCCTGTCTTATTCTGCCTATAAATCCGCCCTTATCATAGGGAACAAGAAGCTTCATGCGCTTTGCGGTCTCGGGGAGATTTTTCATAATACATTCGAGGAGCTTGTCGAAGCCTGTCTGCTCCTTTGCGCTTATCATTACTGTATTATCGTCCTCGAATACCGTATCAGTGAATGGTGCGGCATCAGCCTTGTTCATAACGTATATCTGCGGTATGCCTTCGCAGCCCAGCTCCGTGAGCAGCTTTGAGGTGACCTCTGCCTGTTCCTTTATTTCGGGTGAGGATAGGTCCTGCACATTGAGGATAATATCCGCAGCCGCAGCTTCTTCAAGTGTTGACTTGAAGGCTTCTACAAGATTATGTGGCAAACGTCTGATAAGTCCGACTGTATCTATCAGCATTACGCTTCTTCCGTCGGGGAGCTCGATAGAGCGGGAGGTTATATCGAGAGTGGCGAAAAGCTTGTTTTCGGCAAGTACTCCTGCATCTGTCAGGGCGTTGAGCAATGTGGATTTTCCTACGTTGGTATATCCCACTATAGCCGCACAGAGTACGCCGTCCTTTTTGCGGCGTGAACGGGAGAAATTACGGTGCTTTTTCAGTTCCTCAAGCTCGGCTTCGAGGTAGCTTATACGCTTGCGGATATGTCTCTTGTCGGTTTCAAGCTTAGTCTCACCAGGACCTCTTGTACCGATACCGCCGCCAAGTCTTGAAAGGGCAGTACCCATACCTGTAAGGCGTGGGAGACGGTATTTCTGCTGTGCAAGCTCTACCTGCAATTTACCCTCTTTTGTCCTTGCTCGCTGAGCAAAGATATCAAGGATAAGGGTAGTTCGGTCAATAACGCGGACATCAAGTATCTGCTCGATATTTCTTACCTGTACGCCTGTGAGCTCGTGGTCGAATATGACAAGCTCCGCTTCGAGAGTGTCAAGCTGCTCCTTTAGCTCTTCAAGCCTTCCTGCGCCCATACAGGTAGCAGGGTCATAGGCGGGGCGCTTTTGTATTATAGTTCCCACAACATCGGCATTTGCCGTTGCAGCAAGCTCTGCCAGCTCATTTATGGAGACCTCTGCATCGAATTCGCCTGTGTCAACACAGGCAAGCACAGTTTTTACGGGAAGGTCCTCGGTCTTGTTTTCGTACATATATTACTCCTTGTCAGATAGTCTCGCGGCTGTAGAGCTCGGTATATTCAGTACCAAAAAGCTCTCCCAAGCAGCTGTTATCGGCAATAAGCTTCAGCTTCTGTGCTTTGGAGAGCTGCTTTATTCGGTATTCGAGCTTTGAAGCGAGACTGCGGTTTTCACAGCTCCATATAGCTTCAAGAGAGACTGCTCTGTGTGAACGGGTGTATTTCGCGCATTTTTCCGTTCTGCCGAAATGCTCGTTCATGCGGCGTTCCACATCGGTGGTTATGCCCGTATAGAGCAGGTCTCCCTCACATTTTATCATATAGACATAGTACATCTTTATTATACCCAGAATGCGAACATTCTCTGTACTTCATAAGCCATTTCGGGGAATTCTCTGTTATAGATGTCAAATCGGAATGCCTGATTGAATTCCTGTACACCTGCTACTACAAGCCCCCACATTACCGAGAACCACATAAAGGCAGATATGAGCTTTTTCTTGGTGGGATCGGTAATTCTGCTGTAGAAGAAGAATATGATAGTGTATGCGCCGAGCAGGGACTGCCATGCGAAATCCACCATATAGCGCACTGCGTAGCCGCTTTCCCATACCGAGGCAACGATGCCGAATGGTATGAACAGGCATGGTATAGCGATATAGGCTGCTGAGAGAAGCTTTGCCCGTCTGCCGCCGTGGACCATTTTTACAGCCCTGCCCGAAAGCAGATATACGAACATAGGCAGCGCAAGGAAGAAAAGTCCCGAGGTATTGGCTGTGGAATTAAGGTCAGCGTAGAAATAACCGCCTGCGTTCATAAACTGGAACTCAGTGCCGATTATGGGGTAATATGTCTTGAAAACAGGTGGATTCAAGAAGTAGTTGTAAAGAGCTGTCCATGAAAGACGGGGGTGGAACTGAGTTTTTGTGAAGTCGTTGATAGTGAGCGAATACTGTATGCCGAATTCAAAAGGTGAGCCGAAACGGTCGTAGTTGTACCACATCTGTGCAAGACCTATGCAAGCCATAGGAACTATCGCGCAAAGCAGATAGCGGACTCCCGAGGACGTAAAAAGCTTCTTTTCAGACTTTTTCTTTGCTGCTGACATACGCGGCAGAGCAAGCACCATGAACAGTGCGGCTGTGATACAGTAAAGTACAAGAGTAGGACGGCAGAGAACTGCTATTGCGAACAGAAGTGATGCAATGGCTGTTCTGCTGAGTATGGGCTTTTCTGTACCTATTATGTTTGCTGAGAACAGGAAATATACCGCCCATGTAAGGGTTGCGAAGCCTGCGGACATTGCCACTTCGTAGAAAAGAGGTCTGCCGATGCTGAACCATACTCCGCTGACGGTCTGAATGAGGATAAGTCCTGCTATTGCTATTCCTGTGGGAGTTTTGGGGAAGAACCTTTTCAGGAATTCCTTGTAGAGTCTGGTAAGTCCTATCATGCCTATAATGGCGAACAGGAGAACTGCTATGGAGTCGGGGAAGAAATATCCCGTCAGCAGGTGATAAGGCAGGAACACCAGTATAACAGGCGCTATGCCGTAATAGCTGTAGTAATGTTCGTTGAAGTAAACATGATCCCACTGATAGCGGATATGTGCTTCGTCAAGAGCGTCACTGTTATATGGGGTAGGGAAGTTATTGAGTTCGTCCACAGGCTCTGTGAGCAGGCGGGTGCTGCCGTGCTCGAAGGCTTCGACAAGCTCCTGAGTCATCTGATTTCCCGAGGGACGCTTCATAATATCTGTGATAGATGTGTTGTCGAGCTTAGTGAAAGTTATGAGTACAGCTGCAAGACAGGCGATATCGGTTATGATAACGCAGGCAAGGCGGAATATCTTCTTGTTTTTGGTGAAGCTGTACTGCATGGTCTTGCTCTTCATCATAAGCTGCCAGAAGCAGGCTGCAAACACGATAAGGAATATCCTTGCCCATGAGATGCTCATAGGTATCTGCTGATTGAAGGTTATGCCCTTTATGTATACCATGCCCTCGTCAAGCGGAGATACTGTGAGTTTAAGGTTGCTCACATCACCTGAGAGGTGGAGCTGTATGTAATGTGAATGGGGTTTGCCCTTGACAAGAGTACCCTCGGCTATCATCTGTCGGTAGTCGGTAGTTCTTGTCTCGTCCATTGCGTCGATAGATACATTGGCAGCCTTCGTGTTCTTGCCGAAGTCTATATCTACGAAAACATCTGCCACCTCTTCATTTATGCCTTTAAAGGTGAAGGTGGTGGAGCGGTCGCCGATAACGGCTATATCGTCCTCGGCAGGACGGTAATCCACATTGCTGTTCACTGAAAGCTCCTGAGCGGAAAAGCTCATTTCACCGTAGCTTCCGAACCACAGGCGGAATGTTGGGATATTGAAGATAGTTGCTTCCAGCACAACAGCTATGAGGAGAGCCTTTACAGCAGTAACAGCTGTATGGTATCTGCGCTTTTTATTTAATGTGCATATCAGCATGGACAAGCCTGCGGCTCCGCCAAGCATGAGAAAAGCGCCCTTGTATTCGCGTATCTTTATTATGCCGAAAGCTTCGGCTGCTGCTATAAAAACGAGAAGAACAGCAATGCAGCGGGCTGTACCGCGTAGACTTTTTGCTTATCTTGCTGTTTCCGTTTATGTCGCACTTTGCCTCATTAAGAAAAACTGCGGTCACAGCGACAGAGACCGCAAACATTAAAACAAACAGGAATGTATTCATATAAACTCCGTATTATGGCGTTATGCCGTGATATTATATTCTTGTTGCAAGAAGCTCTGAATATTTTCCGCGGAACTGCTCGAAGCGGTCCTCGTCAATGGCTTCTCTGATCTTTTCGGTAAGTGTATTATAGAAATAAAGGTTGTGCTGAACTGCAAGTCTGCCTGCAAGCTGTTCGTTAGCCTTGAACAGGTGGCGTACATAGGCACGGCTGAAATTGCGGCAGGTCGGGCAGTCGCACTGTTCGTCAATGGGACGGGGGTCAGTTTCATAGCACTTGTTGGTAAGGTGCATGATACCGCTCCATGTGAATACAGTTGCGTGACGGGCGTTTCGGCTGGGCATTACGCAGTCGAACATATCGACTCCACGCGCAACGGCTTCAATTATATTTGAAGGAGTTCCTACGCCCATAAGGTAGCGTGGCTTGTTCACCGGCATATACGGCTCTACTACGTCGATTATGCGGTACATCTCCTCGGTCTCTTCGCCTACGGCAAGACCTCCGATAGCATAGCCGTCAAGGTCGAGCTTTGCGATGTCCTCCATGTGCTTTATGCGCAGGTCATCGAAGGTTGAGCCCTGATTTATGCCGAAGAGCATCTGGTGCTTGTTAATGGTATCGGGGAGACTGTTCAGGCGAGCCATTTCCTCCTTGCAGCGTATGAGCCAGCGCGTCGTGCGCTCGATCGACTCCGCAACATACTTGTACGGTGAGGGATTTTCGATACATTCATCAAATGCCATAGCGATAGTTGAGGCAAGGTTGGACTGTATCTGCATACTCTCCTCGGGACCCATGAATATGCGGTGTCCGTCTATATGTGAGGCGAAATAAACGCCCTCCTCCTTTATTTTTCGCAGCTGGGCAAGGGAAAAGACCTGAAATCCGCCGCTGTCGGTAAGTATCGGCTTATCCCAGTTCATAAACTTGTGCAGACCACCCATTTGCTTTACCACATGGTCGCCTGGGCGAAGATGCAGGTGGTAGGTGTTGCAGAGCTCTACCTGCGTTTTCAGTCCCTTCAGGTCAACTGAGGATATGCCGCCCTTTATGGCTGCGGCAGTACCTACATTCATAAAGCAGGGGGTCTGGAAGGTGCCGTGAACGGTCTCAAATGTACCGCGGCGGGCTTTTTTATCGGTTTTAAGAAGTGTGAACATAGTCGCTCCTTTAATTAAATTCGTAATTCAGAATTCCGCATTAATAGATTAAAGTTCAGCATGGCTGGATTTTAATCTAAGTCAAATTCCTTGCCTCCGTCGGGATTTCTGTTTTCGCGTCTGCCGTAGAAGCCGATAAGCTCGGACTTTGAGTTCCTTACGGCAAGAATGTACATATCCATATTGTTATGCTTGTCGTGGAGTGCGAACACCTTGTTATTCTTCTTGTCCTCCTTGAACCACTCAACGCTCATTACTACCTTGCTCATCATTTCTTCATCAAGATAGGTCTCAAGAAGCTTTCCTGTAAGTGGTGAAGCAGGAGCGTAATATCTCTCAGCAGCAGGATTTTCATATATGATCCTGTAATCCATGTTGCATATAACGATAGGTCCTTCCTCTGAATCAATGATTCCCTTGAAAAAATCAAAAAGTTCTAAATCAGCCATTTTTTTCTCCTTAACAATATTTTATAATATACACATACTGTCGCCGAAGCTGAAAAATCTGTATTTTTCTTCGACCGCTGTCTTGTAAGCTGTCATTGTATTTTCATATCCCATGAAAGCGGATACAAGCATGATAAGAGTGCTTTCGGGAAGATGAAAGTTGGTAATGAGTCCGTCTATGCACTTGAACTCGTAGGACGGGTAGATAAATATGTCGGTATAGCCCTCATGCTCGGAAATATTGCCGTAAAAGCTTGCAACGCTTTCAAGTGTGCGGCAGGTGGTGGTTCCGACGGCGATAACTCGTCCGCCCTTAGCCTTGGTCTCGTTTATGAGGTCGGCAGTCTCTTTCGGAATGTAGTAATGCTCGCTGTGCATCTTGTGGTCAAGGACATTATCCTCCTTGACGGGACGGAATGTACCCAGACCTACGTGAAGAGTTACGAAAGCAGTCTTTATTCCGCGTGAACGGATATCGTCCAGCATCTCGGGAGTGAAATGCAGACCTGCGGTAGGTGCGGCAGCAGAACCCAGTTCCTTTGAGTATACGGTCTGGTAGCGTTCGCGGTTTTCGAGCTTTTCCTTTATGTACGGCGGAAGGGGCATCTGTCCCACATCTTCAAGGGCTGTGAAGAAATTGCCCTCGCACTCGAACTGTACGATGCGGTTGCCGTCGTCCTTTACTTCAATTACCTCTGCGACCAGTCGTCCACCGCCGAATGAAAAGCGTGTGCCCACCTTGGCTTTCTTTCCTGGACGGCAGATTATTTCCCAGCGTTTGTCTCCCTTCTGTTCCAGCAGCAGGAATTCGATAAAGGTCTGGTTGCCTATCTTTTCACCGTAAAGCCTTGCAGGGATAACTCGTGAATCGTTCATTACCAGCAGGTCACCTTCTTTGAGGTGATCGCATAGATTATAGAAGTGGTCGTGAGTTATTGCTCCCGTTTTTCGGTCAACACACATCATGCGGGATGCATTTCTCGGCTCTATGGGAGTCTGTGCGATAAGCTCCTCGGGGAGCTCGTAATAAAAATCGGATTTAAGAAGTTCCATTAATATCTCCTTCTGTTTAGCCGTTAGCCTTTAGCTGTTAGCCATTAGGAAGCGGCTTTGCCGCTTTTACTCGGACGCACACTGTGCGCCCCTGCAATAAGCTGACGGCTCATGGCTAAAGGCTAAGGGCTGAAATCATAATTTTGCACTGCAAAAATATGATTTGGCAAATAAAATTTCAAGAATGTATTGACAATAGCTGATTTACGTGCTATTATAGTAAACAAGGTAGAGGCGCGGCTGCGAAAAGTACCTGTACACGGGACGACCGGTCCAATGGTGTTCAGCGAAAGGCAATGCCGCCGAAGAGCTGTCTTTGGTAAATTCAGCTCTGGCTGCACACTAAACAGGTTTGCAGCTGTCATCATGCTTTGATGGAGAGCTATCGGCATATTTTGTTTCTGATATGTCAACATTTCTATTATAACGCATGATGAGCCGGTTTGCAACCGGTTTTTGTTTTTTTATGCAAATTTTTTTAAGGAGAGCTCAGTATGAAACAGTATAACGTAGGTATTATAGGCGCAACAGGCATGGTAGGACAGAGATTTGCAACTCTGCTGGAGAACCACCCCTGGTTCAATGTAAAGGTGCTTGCTGCTTCACCAAGAAGTGCAGGTCAGACATATGAACAGGCAGCAGGTAAACGCTGGAAGATGGCAGTTCCTATGCCGGCTGCAATGAAGGACATGGTCCTCATGGACGCAACAAATGATATCGAGAAGATTGCAGGCATGGTTGATTTCTGCTTCTGTGCCGTTGATATGAAGAAGGACGAGATAAAGGCTCTCGAAGAGGCTTACGCTAAGGCTGAGTGTCCTATCGTTTCAAATAACTCCGCTCACAGATTTACACCTGATGTTCCTATGGTAGTGCCTGAGATAAATCCCGAGCACATCGAGATCATCAAGGCTCAGCGCGAGCGTCTCGGCACAAAGAGAGGCTTTATCGCTGTTAAGTCAAACTGCTCTATCCAGAGCTATGTTCCCGCACTCCACCCACTCAGAAAGTTCGGTCTGAAGAACGTTCTGGCTTGTACTTATCAGGCAATATCAGGCGCAGGCAAGAACTTCGAGACATGGCCTGAAATGGTTGATAACCTTATCCCGTTCATCGGCGGTGAAGAGGAGAAGTCAGAGCAGGAGCCGCTCAAGGTTTGGGGCGAGATCAAGGGCAACGAGATCGTAAAGGCTACAGCTCCGAACATCACAACACAGTGTCTCCGTGTGCCTGTTTCTGACGGACATACAGCTGCTGTATTCGTAACATTTGAGAATAAGCCTTCCAAGGAAGAGATCCTCAAACTCTGGGCTGACTTCAAGGGCGTTCCTCAGGAGCTTCAGCTCCCAAGCGCTCCAAAGCAGTTCATTCACTACTTTGAGGAGGATAACCGTCCGCAGGCTAAGCTTGACAGAAATCTTGAAGGCGGTATGGCTGTATCAACAGGTCGTCTGCGTGAGGATTCACAGTACGATTACAAGTTCGTATGCCTTTCACATAATACACTCAGAGGTGCAGCAGGCGGCGGCGTGCTTCTTGCTGAACTCCTTGCAGCAAAGGGATACTTCGACTAAGCAGGGAGCCCCCGCGGGCTTCCGCGTTGACGCTTACGGCAACGAATATATTTGTAGGGGCGGATATTATCCGCCCGAGAAAAAAGTCAAGTAGGGGAGGGCGCCCTCGCCCTCCCGCAATACAACAACAGCAACCTTTCGGGAGCCCGAGGGCGGGCTCCCCTACAGTTCAATACTCAAAATTTGTAACATAATGGGCGAATGCATATAATTACGCATTATGCATTATGAATTATGAATTAGACGAAAGGATTTGAGTCTATGAAGAACACTATTTTTACCGGTGCAGCTATTGCTATCATTACACCAATGAATGCTGACGGTTCTATTAATTATGATGAGCTCGGTCGTATCATCGACGACCAGATCGCTAAGGGCACTGATGCTATCGTTATCTGCGGTACTACAGGTGAGTCCGCCACTATGACAGACGACGAGCACCGCGACTGCATCAAGTTCGCTGTAAAGCACGTTGCAGGCAGAGTTCCTGTTATTGCAGGTGCAGGCAGCAATGATACACATTATGCTGTTGAGCTTTCCAAGGAGGCAGAGGCAGCAGGCGCAGATGCTCTTCTCCACGTTACTCCTTATTATAATAAGGCTACACAGAAGGGTCTCGTTGCTCACTTTACAGCTATCGCAGATGCTGTAAATATCCCGATAATCCTTTACAATGTTCCAAGCAGAACAGGCTGCGGATTTGACGTTGCTACTGTAAAGGAACTCGCAAAGCACAAGAATATCGCTGCTATCAAGGAAGCAAGCGGCAATATCAGCTATGTTGCAAAGCTTGCAGCTGCCTGCGGTGATGATATCGACATCTACAGCGGCAACGATGATATGGTTGTTCCTGTAATGTCTCTCGGCGGAAAGGGAGTTATCTCTGTTGCTTCCCATGTTATTCCGAAGGAAATGCATGATATGGTTCAGCTCTGCCTCGACAACAACTTTGCAGAGGCTATGAAGCTCCAGTTAAAGTATCTTGATATCATCAATGACCTGTTCATTGAGGTAAATCCTATCCCTGTAAAGGAAGCTATGAACATGGTGGGCTGGAACGCAGGTCCATGTCGTCTGCCTCTCTGCGAGATGACAGAGGAGCACAATGCTAAGCTCAGAGCTACTCTTGCAAAGCACGGACTTATTAAGTAATTAGGAATTAAGAATGCGAAATTCGGAATTAATGTGTCCCTGACGGGACGGATTTAAAACTTTTTTCTATGTCAGCGCAAGCTGACACTAATAATTCCGAATTCCTAATTCCGCATTCCGAATTAAAATAAAGGAGAGTTAAAATGACTAATATAGCTATTTGCGGTGCTAACGGCAAAATGGGCAAGAATATCTATAACTGCGCTTCAGAGCGTGAGGACTGCAAGGTGGTTGCAGGTATTGATATCTACACCAAGGAGTATGCGGATTTTCCTATCGTTGAGACTCCTGCACAGCTTCCCGTAAAGCCCGATGTTATAATTGATTTCTCAAATCCTGCTTCACTTGACGGACTTCTGGAATACTGCTTCTCTACAGGAACTCCTTTAGTAATAGGTGCAACAGGCTACAGCGATGAGCAGATCGCAAAGATAAAGGCAGCTGCACAGCAGATACCCGTTTTCTTCACATTCAATATGTCTCTCGGCATCAATCTCCTTGTAGAGCTTGCTAAAAAGGCTGCTGCCGTACTGGGAGACCAGTTCGATATAGAAATAGTTGAAAAGCATCATAATCAGAAGATAGACGCTCCGAGCGGTACAGCCATAATGCTTGCAAACGCTATCAATGAGACTCTTGACAATTCAAAGCACTACGTTTACGACCGTCACTCACGCCGTCAGAAGCGTGAAAAGTCCGAGATAGGTATGCACGCTATCCGCGGCGGCACTATCGTAGGTGAGCATGATGTTATATTTGCAGGAAATGATGAGGTCATCACACTTTCACATTCTGCTGCTTCAAAGACTGTATTTGCAGCAGGTGCTGTAAATGCGGCTGTGTTCCTAAAGGATCAGAAGCCCGGTCTTTATGATATGTCAAAGCTTGTATAAGACACAATTCCCCCTGATATAGCTGCTATGTCAGGGGAGTTTTATTTAATTCTGAATTAGGAATGCGAAATTCGGAATTATTTATAAAACATCGGAAATATGATATCAGGATTAAAATAATATGAGAAGAAATGGTGATATTATATTATTTTGTATAAATAACTGCTTAAAGATGTATGAAAGGAGAAAATATGCTTACACACATAGGTACACAGACTATTGAGACAGAAAGACTAATACTCAGACCGTTTGAATATTCGGACTGCGATGCAGTCTTTAAGAACTGGGCAAGCGACGAGAAGGTGCAGAAAATGTACTCCGAGCCCACATATCACACAAAAGAGGAGGTAAACGGACTCCTTGACAAGTATATCGGCAATTATTCCCGTGAGGATTACTATCGCTGGGCAGTCATCGACAAGGAGTGCGGCGAATGTATCGGTCAGATAGCGTATTTTCTCGTTGACAGCAAGAACCACTTCGCAGAGATAGAGTACTGTATAGGTGCGGAGTTTCAGTGCAGGGGCTATTGCACGGAGGCTGCTAAGGCTGTTATTGCCTTTGGTTTTGAAAAGATGAATCTGCATAAGGTGCAGATATGCTGTAAAACTATAAATGAACCATCAAGGAAAGTTATCGAGAAGTGCGGTTTTACCTATGAGGGCACTCTCAGGGACTATTTCTTTATGGACGGGCAGTACGTTGGAAGAAATTATTTCTCGATACTGCGAGATGAATACGAAAGCAGGAGATAATTATGGTTGATGAAGAAACACTGAAAAAGGTACGCGAAGTATTCTGCGGAGATCATTTTGCTACGGAAATGGGCGCGGTCGTTGATGAAATAGACGATCACTACGCAAAATGCAGTCTTGTGCTCAATGACCACCACAAAAACGCTGTAGGCGGTATTATGGGCGGAGTTTATTTCACACTTGCGGATTTTGCCTTTGCTGTGGCTTCAAACTGGCAGAAGCCCGGAGTTGTTGGCGTGAACTGCGACGCTTCGTTTATAGGAGTGCCCAAAACACAGCGCATAACCGCGGAGGCTAAGCTTATAAAGGACGGCAGGAGCCTTTGCTGCTATAATGTGGATATACGTGACGAGCTGGGAAATCCCGTGGCTGCGGTGCAGTGTATGGGATTCAGGAAAGCGTAAACAGGTTTTGCGGAGTATGATATAATGTATAAATATATGCGTATTCAAGGCAGGGATAATTCCTATGTAACGAAGTATCCCAAAGGCGTATTCGGTCTGTGCTGGAATTTGATAAAAGCAAAGGTAATGACCGAGGAAGAGGAAAAGCTGTTTATTTCCATTGATGAATGGTTCAAGGAAAATCTTCCCGAACCCGAATCGTGTAAAAATCACGAAATGGTCATTACGTTCTTCAAATGTGAAAGCACCGAACATATGGTAAATAAGCTGGCTCCTGCTGTAGCTCTGCTGGATAAATATAATATCCCTTATGATGTTGTGTATACCAACTTTGTAGGTACGATAGTATATGAAGATGAGTGGCAGGTGGCGGTTTCTGTCAAGGACGGAAAAATGGTGTGAAAAAATAAAAAAGTCTCTTTATTTCAGTTAATGCTGAATAAAGAGACTTTATTTTTATGATTTCTCGGAAATACGCGCTTTTTTCTTTTGTTTTTTTATGGCGTACATTTTGTCATCGGCTTTGTCGATAACATCGTAAAGCGATTCGTTATCCTCGTTTGAGGTGAGAATACTTCCGATACTTGCAGATATGGTATAGGGCTTTTTCACTATACTGTTGATATTATCAAGAGCTGCAACAAAACGCCTTTCAAGGTCGTCGGCGTAGTCCTCCTCCGCATTGGCTGTGAAAATAACGAATTCATCTCCGCCGAAACGGGCGCATATGCTCCTTGTTCCGCTGCACTTGCGGATAATTGCGGCAAGCCGCTGTATAGCGAAATCGCCTTCATTATGACCGTAGTTGTCGTTGATGTATTTAAGTCCGTCCATATCTATGAAGCTTATCATTACTTTTTTATGGTGAGCTATGCACTCCTTGTACATATCCTCGGCAATATTAAAGAAGCCGTTGCGGTTGTAGATATTGCAGAGGGGGTCGATGACATAAAGTCGGTTGAGCTCGTCCATAGCCTTGTTGAGGTGGCAGAGCTTGCGGATATTTTCAAGAGAATTGCTTAAATTCATGGAAAATGTATGGCACAGCAGACTTGAGATAGGGAAGTCGCTGTTTTTGATTATGTAATATCCGAGACATCTCTCGCTGAAATGCAGGGGCAGGAAATAGTTTATCTCGAAGCCGTCACCGAAGCTCTCGGGGAACATTTCATTGCTTAAAAAAAGATCAATGCTTCTTCGTTCACCTTTGTCCCAGATAATAGGAGCAGTCATATACTGCGAATACAGGCTCTTGTTTGAAATGTCGGTAGTTGACGAGTAAGCCTCCTGCCAGTCCTCGACAAGGCAAAGGCAGAACTTTTCAAGATTGAGGTCGTTCATGCATTTTCCCACCACATCAAATGTCGAAGCAGTGGTTTCTGCGCCTGCCAGCTCGGCGGCAAGTCTGTTGAGGGTATGGATATTATTGTTTGTGGCTTCCATACGGTTGTATGTGCGCTTTTTGTATGTTTTAAGATCGTCGGCAGTCTCATCGGTGCAGCCGCAGCTTTCGGAAAAGACAGGCGATGATTTGAGAATAGTATGGTGAGGCTGCTTATTTCCGTAGAGAAGATTTACAAGGATATCGCAGGCTTTATATCCTGCCTCCAGAAGGGGACGGTTTACGGTAGTAAGTGCAGGGAAAGCGTTACGGGCGTTGAAGGTGTTGTCGAAGCCTGTTACGATAACGTCGTCAGGCACCTTATATCCGTATTTTTCCAGCGATGAAACTACAGTAAGAGCCATGCTGTCGTTGGCGCATATAAAAGCGTCTGGGAGAGAAAGTCCTGACTTCATAAATTCGTCGATAGCTTCCTTGCCGTCGTGACTGCGGAAATTTCCGTAATAAATGCGGTTTTCGTCGATCTCTACGTTGCTTTCGTTCATTGCCTCGCAGAAAGCGTCAAATCTTGAACGCGCCTCGGGATTGGCAAGAGGACCTGTTATGCAGTTTATTACTTTTGCATGGTGATGCTTTATGATATGGTTGACGAGCTCCTTCATTACCGAGAAGTTATCGATGCATATATCGTAAAAATCAGGGTTATCGGTAGGCTCAAAGACCACAGTAGGCTTATGAGCTGCACTTATCCTGCTGATAAGGCTGCTGCGTATCTCGGGATCACCGAAGGTGTTCAGCATCAGCAGTATGCCGTCAAATCTGGAATAATCAATAACATCGTATATGCTGTATTCGCCGAGATCAAATCTTCTGCTGTTGACAAGTCCGCCGAATGCAGCGAAATAAGACACGCTAAGCTGATTCTCTTCAGCCGATCTGTTTATACCGCGGATAATGTTGTTTTGATACTCTTCATCAAGAGCAGAAACAACAACTGCGATCTTTTTTGTTTTCCCAAAATCCATATTATCCCCTCGTCAGAAAAATAAGTTTACATATACACTATTATAGTATATACGTATTCAAAAATAAAGGTTTTGAGAAATTTTTCGGTGAATTATACATTAAGAAGGAACGTCCTTTGTGCAACTTTGAAGGAAATTTTATTGATGTAAAACTGTAAAATGGTAAAATGATAATATTGCACTTGAAATTTGGATAATTTTTTGCTGACCATTTTTTTAATGACACATCAAAAATGCTGTTGGACAATTTGTAAAAAGCAGGCAAACAATATTAAAATTATTTTGTGCGTGTCTTATAATACCAAAAGGTAAAGATAGTGCTATAAACTTGTAAAAATGAGTAATATTTTGTCGTGAAAATACCATGCGTAAAGTGCGATTTTACGCTATTTGCGGACGGCCGAAAGATAATCGTAATAGAGTGTATAAAAATTCGCAGCTTTTACCAACTAAAATGTACAAAAACAGCAAAAAATGAGCAAGCAAAATAATTGTTAGCAAATTTTGACTTGAATAGTTCACAGAAATGTAATAAAATGATAGCAGAAGCTGAGGAGAAGGAGGGACGCAGAAACAGAATTAGTGTTTTTTGTGCTTTTTCTTAGCTAAAACGAAAAGATATCATTTATATTAATCACAAATGAAAGTGAGGAATGATCGACATGAAAAAGAGCAACTTCAAAAGATTTGTCAGCGCAGGCATTACTGCACTGATGGTTGCTTCAAGTATCCCATCGATCCCTGCTGCTGTTGTTCAGGCTGCTGACCAGCAGACAAGAGGAAACATCGGCGGATACGACTACGAAATGTGGAACCAGAACGGTCAGGGTCAGGTTTCAATGCAGCCAAGCGCAGGATCATTTACCTGCTCATGGAGCAACATTGAAAACTTCCTTGCACGTATGGGCAAGAACTACGACAGCAAAAAGCAGAATTACAAGAGCATAGGTAAGGACATCACACTTACTTATGATGTTGAGTACACACCAAGAGGAAATTCTTATATGTGCGTTTACGGATGGACAAGAAATCCTCTCATGGAGTACTATATCGTTGAAGGTTGGGGCGACTGGAGGCCACCCGGAAACGGTGCAGAAAACAAGGGTACAGTAACTCTTGACGGAAATACATACGACATTGCAAAGACAATGCGTTACAACCAGCCATCACTTGACGGTACTGCTACTTTCCCACAGTACTGGAGCATACGTCAGAGAAGCGGCTCGGCTAATAATCAGACAAACTACATGAAGGGCACAATCCACGTAGGCAAGCACTTCGACGCATGGAGCCAGAAGGGCCTTGATATGTCGGGTACTCTCTATGAAGTTTCACTTAATATCGAAGGTTACAGATCAAACGGATCTGCTAATGTAAAGAGCGTCAAAGTTTATGAGAACGGTCTCGGCGACGATACAACCACAACTGTAACAACACCTTCAGAGCCTGTAAAGGGCGATGCAAACGGTGACTTCTTCACAAGCACATTTGAGAGCGGCAAGGACAACTGGTCAGGCAGAGGCGATGCGTCAGTAGCAACTGATTCAAGCAACTACTATTCCGGAAGCAAGTCACTCTATGTTTCAGGAAGAAGCCAGGAGTGGAATGGCTGCTCTATCGCACTTGATTCAAGCAAGTTCATCCCAGGCCAGACATACAGCTTCAGCGCAGCAGTAATGCAGAAGACTGGCAGCTCTTCAACAATACAGATGTCACTCCAGCAGGGTGACGGCAACGGCGCATCTTATACTCAGATCGCTACAGCTGACACAAAGAGTGGCGAGTGGACAAAAATCGAGAATACAAAGTTTACTATCCCTGCTAATTCAGGCGATATGTTACTCTATATCGAAACACCTGAGAGCTCAGGTGACCTCTGCGATTTCTATGTAGACGCAGTTCAGGTTTCTGAATCAGGCAAGTCTTCTTCTGTTAAGACAGGCGGTGGTACAGTTGATACATCAACTCCTACACCTACACCCGGCGGTGGAGAAGACGAGACACCTATAGTAATAGATGAGGGTCTTGGTTCACATCAGAACATGGATTATACTTACAAGAAGGGCGGAGACGGATTTAAGGATCACGCAGGTCCGTTATTCAGACTCGGTACTTCCGTAAGTGCAAACGAAATAAATACATCACAGGGACAGAATTTCATCAAGCAGAATTACAATTCTATCACTTGTGAGAACGAAATGAAGCCTGATTCTATCGTAGCTGGTGTAAACGGCGATAATGTAAACATCAGCCTCAGAAATGCAGATCCTATTCTTAAGTTCGCTCAACAGAACGGAATCGGTGTTCGTGGTCATACCTTCGTATGGTACAGCCAGACTCCAAACTCACTGTTCCAGGAGAACGGCAGAGATGTATCTGCTGACAGAATGAACAAGCGTCTTGAGAGCATGATCAAGAATACTTTTGATGCTATCAAGAAGAATTATCCTAACCTCAAGCTCCATTCTTACGATGTATGTAACGAGCTCTTCGTTAATGACGGCGGTGGAATGAGACCAGCAAGCAACTCAGGTTGGGTAAGAGTATACGGTAATGACAGCTTCGTTATCAATGCATTCAAGTATGCAAGACAGTATGCTCCAAGCACAACAAAGCTCTACCTCAACGATTACAATGAGTACATGAGCGCTAAGACAAACGATCTCTACAACATGGCTAAGAAGGTAATGGCAGAAGGTAACTACATCGACGGTATCGGTATGCAGTCACACCTTGACTCCAGATATCCTTCAGCAAGTGAGTATGAGACAGCTATCAAGAAGTTTGAGAGCCTCGGTCTTGATGTTCAGGTAACAGAGCTTGATATCACAAACAGCACAGGTACAAACAGCAAGCTTTACCCTGAGATCTTCGAGGTTATCTGTAAGCACGCTAAGAACATCTCTTGTGTAACTCTCTGGGGTACAACCGATGAGAGAAGCTGGAGATACCGTGAGAACGGTGGTTCACCACTTCCATTCAGCAACTACCAGCCTAAGTCATTCTACAATGACATCATCAAGATCATGGATAAGTATGCTGAAAAGTATGAGAATGAGGTAACTACAACAACAACTACTACTGCACCTGTAGTAACAACTACAACAGCTCCTGTAGTAACACAGGATCCTAAGTCTGCATTTGAAGCTAAGGTAAGCAAGTGGGGCGACGCTAACAAGGACAGCACAGTAGATATGGGCGACGTAGTTCTTATCATGCAGTCACTTGCAAATCCAAATAAGTATTCACTTACAGAACAGCAGACTGCTAATGCTGACGTATATCAGGCAGGCAGCGGTATCACAACAAACGATGCTCTGGCTCTTCAGAGATATCTCTTAGGTCTTATCAAGTCTCTCCCTGAGAGCTGGTCAAGCAACATCACAAATCCTCCTGTTGTAACAACTACAACTAAGAAGGCTACAACAACAACTACAACTCAGAAGGTTACAACAACTACAACTAAGCCTACCGGCACAACAGCCAACGGTCAGAAATTCTCTGTAGGCAACGGCAAAAACCAGTACAAGGGTACAAGCGATGGCTACAGCTATGAGATCTGGCTCGATAATACAGGCGGAAGCGGTAACATGACACTTGGAAAGGGTGCTACATTCAGCACAGACTGGAGTGCACAGGTTTCTTCAGGTAACTTCCTCGCTCGTCGTGGTTTAGACTTCGACCGCACAAAGAAGGCTACAGACTGCGGTAAGATCGTAATGGATTACGCAGCAGACTATTCAGCAAGCTCACAGGGTAACTCAAGACTCTGCGTTTACGGTTGGATGACAGATCCGCTCGTAGAGTATTACATCATTGAGGACTGGGTAAACTGGTGCCCGAAGCCAAACGGCGCAAGCAAGACAGTTACAATCGACGGTGCTGAGTACGAGATATTCCAGCTCGATCATTACGGTCCTACAATCCTTGACAACCAGTCACGTAACTTCAAGCAGTACTTCAGCGTACGTAAGTCTAAGAGAACATCAGGTACTATCACAGTATCAGATCACTTCAAGGCTTGGGCAAATGCTGGTTGGAACATCGGTAACCTCACAGAGGTTGCACTCAACGTTGAAGGTTGGGAGAGCAGCGGTAAGGCAAACGTATCAAGCCTCTCAATCGAAGTAACAGGCGGTGGCTCACAGCAGGGTTCTGACTCTCAGCAGGGTACAGATTCACAGCAGGGTACTACACCAAAGGTAGATAAGACAAAGAAGCTCTGCGCTATCTCATTCGATGATGGTGCATCAGCTACAAGCAGACAGGATCCTGCATACAGGATAATGGACGCTCTTATCAAGAACAACATGACAGCTACATTCTTCTATGTTGGCGACTGGATCAAGACAAACGATCAGGTTAAGTTCGCTTACCAGAATGGTATGGAAGTAGCTAACCATACAAAGTCACATCCTTCACTCGGTTCACTTGGTTCACAGCAGATCAGAAGCGAGTGGGAGCAGTGCAACAGCAAGCTCAAGAACATTATCGGTACTGAGCCTTCACACCTCATGAGACTTCCATATCTCGATGGCGGCGGACAGGTTAAGTCAGCTCTCTACGATGTACCGCTTATCAGCTGTGCAATCGATACAAAGGACTGGGATAATGCTTCTAAGGATCAGATCGTAAATACAATCAAGCAGGCTGCACAGAATGGTTCACTTGAGGGTGCTATCGTACTCTGCCACGAGAACTATGCTACAACAGCTGCTGCTATGGAAGAAGTTCTCCCATGGCTCGCACAGAATGGTTACCAGAACGTAAACATCTCTGATCTTGCAGCAGCTAAGGGCAAGACTCTTGCAGGTGGTCAGATCCACACTCGTGTCTAATTGATACGTAAGTATTAAAAATTATGTGCCGATCATCTGGTCGGTGATCGGCACAACTTAGTTAAGATTTCTCCAAATTTTAATATCCCCTGAAAGGCAGTCGGTTACTATCGGCTGTCTTTTCATTTTTATTATAATGTGCTATAATGTAATTCGGACATTTTGATTTTTATGTGACCATATTGTTTTTAGGTGCGTGTTTATAGTGAAAGGAGTTGATGATATTGCTTACAAACGGCTGCGCTCGCGAGGCGGTCGAGAAATACGGTGATATGCTGTACAGAATATGTCTCGTTATGTTAAAGAACACCGCTGATGCCGAGGACGCTGTACAGGAAACATTTATAAAGTATGTACAGAATACCCCGACATTTAAGGGTGAAGGACACGAAAAAGCATGGCTCATCACTGTAGCCACTAATAAATGCCGCGATATGCTGAGGTATCGCACTCGACATAAAACAGAAAGTGAAGAGCTTTTGCAGGGATATTTCATCGAAGAGCATGACAGTGGAATACTCGAAGCTCTTTCAGAGCTTGACGATAAATACAGAATAATACTTGTACTTTATTATGTTGAAGATTATAAGATAGATCAGATATCTAAAATTACCGGATTAAGTGTTTCGGCAGTTAAAATGCGCCTGTCAAGAGGCAGAAAGCTGCTGAGGGAAAAATACCGAAAGGAGTATATTGTAGCATGACTAATAAATTAAAAAATGAAATGGAGAAAATCAAAATGCCTAAGGATACAAAAGAAAGAATTATAGCTGCTTGTGAAAACACAGCACGAAATAAAGTCATCAGTAAAATAGATAACGACGGATATACAGACCATGTATTCACTGCCGAAAGAGTAAAGCCAAAAAATCGCATTATGCGCAGCATAAGTGCTGTTGCAGCCTGTGCAGTAATTGCAGGCGGAATTGGTACAACAGGATATCTGTTTCACAGAAACGGTTCTTCACCCGTAGCAGATGTTGAGTCTACTACAGTTTTTTCAGAGCCGGACGAGCAGATGAGCAATACAGGTTGTCCGTTCGGTGACTTTAATGACTTTGAATTTTCGATAAAATTTGGTGATGATGGTGAGGAACTGATCGGATTTTCCGATGAAACACGCAGTAAGCTTGCAGATTTTCTGAACACTTTCAACTGGGGCGACGAAATAGAAGAAGCTGAAGTTAAAGTGCTTGACGAAAATGAAATTAATGATGAAAAATATGCCATGATATCATGGTCAAAAGACAATAAGAAATATTTTGTTGCAGTTTCTGATTCAGGATTAGTTGGCGCAGCTTCACTCGAATCGCCACAGGATCTGCAGCCTATTACAGATATAAAATATTATAGAGTTGATTTTAATGCCTTCTACAAGGGCATGAAGGACATACTGGACATGGATCCTTTCGCAGAAAAGACTACATTTACAGCCTGTGAAGATTCACCATTCACTGATATACTTGCAAAGGATTATAATGTTTCACCTTTCACTCTTGATTTTGCTCAGGCAGATCAGGAGAAATACGATAAAATGGCTGAGCTTATAAACAGCCAGAAATGGTTTGAATTCGACGGCATTGACGTTTATCATGCCTGGTCATTTGATCCTAACAGAAATAACTTTACTATCAGATGTGATGAAGGCTCAACTGTTTCCTATGCTTCATTTGACTACACCGATACTGCTACTATTTATAGTGTGACATATGATGAAAACGGTGTTATCGCAGATCAGGACTGGAAGTTCTATAGGTGTGATGACAAGCATTTCGGATGCAAGTTAGGCGATATTTTCGGTACCTATATCCCTGATGATTTTCGCAACTGGGAGCCTGATGAAAATGAGGCTGAGATATATGAGCATAAGTGTAATGCAATTGATTTTTCTGAGGTGCTTGCATGGAATGACTGTGATTATACTGTAATTGCAGGTGACAGGGACGAAAGAATTTCTATGACTCCTGAGCAGATAGAGCAGTTCAAGAAGTGCTTTGATAATATCGAGCTTAAAAAAGAAAACATGGTACCTGATCTTTGGGCTGGTTATGGTTCGCCCGAGTTTGAGGCTGATTTTGGCAATACATTTGTTATGATATCAAACGAAAATGTTTTAAAGGATATCAGTATTTCTATGGATAAGAAGCTGATAGCTATTTATGACGGAGGCACCAGCTGCTCGTCAAATATGTGCACAAGAGTCTACAGAATAGATGATCCCGAGCAGTTCCAGTTTGTATTAGATATTATAAAGTAATAAAAGTCCCCGAGGTTTTACAGGCGACGCTGATATAGAAGTATTAAGCCATAGTATTTCTGATGAAAAGTCAGAGGTACTATGGCGTTTTTATTGACAATGTATCGATGTCGTGATATAATGTTTGTGAGCATAAATCGGAATTTATCAAGCTATCTGCTAAAGAAAGGATGAGGTAGAGACTGTGATCGAGATTTCCTATCTACAGATGTTTATTTTTATAACTCTCATTTGGATACTTGTGCGATTCATAATTGCGATAAGATTCAAGAAGTTTTCAGTAAAACGTGAATTACAGATGCTTCTTGTATATATATGCCTTGTAGTTATTGCAAGATTTGTATATTTTCCGTTACATTATGTTGATGGAAAAATAGGTACACTAACGATTGGATTTTCAAAGACACCATCTGACATGATAAACTTTATCCCGTTCTATTTTCTCTTTGACAGATATGATGGATGGCTTATCAATATTATCGGGAACATAGCAATGTTTATACCTTTTGGAATAGTATTGCCTATCTGTTTTCGCAAGTTTGATAATATCAAAAAAACTGTGATCGCAGGGATTTGTTTTATTGTCTTTATTGAGCTGTCCCAATTGCTAAGTCCCGAAAGGCATACAGATATTGATGATATAATATTAAATACGAGCGGTGTTATGATTGGGGCTTGTGTCATATTTGCTATACGAAAAGCCACAAATTCTGATTTATCTCAGTGACCGTGTAAAATACAATGCCCCGAAGCACTTTGAAATGCTTCGGGGCAAAACTTCTGTATGGTATCCTTCTTATAACTTCGGGAATAATTTTATCTCAGTGCATAGAGTTTTTTGAAGTCTGTAGGAGTACAGTGCTTTATCTCCTTGAAGATACGGTTGAAGGTGGTCAGGCTCTTGAAGCCCGAACGCATAGCAACTTCCGTAATAGGAATAGCGGGATCAAGCAGGAGAAGTTCCGCAGCCTTTGTACGTCTTGCGTTTATGTACTGTAAGTATGACATTGCATTATACTGCTTGAATATACGCGAGAAGTGGTATTTGCTGTAGCCTGCCACATCTGCAAGCTGTTCGAGAGTGATATCGTACATATAGTTATTGTCGATATACTTCAGTACAGTACCGAACTTTTCACTGTATTCGTCTATCTTTTCGTCATCGCAGTCCATAACTATCTTCTGCTGCTCCAGCTGATACTCGCGGAGAGCCATGAATAATTCTATGACCTTTACGTATATCTTTACATCAGCAAGCTCTGACTTGGAGGTGTAAAGGGAAAGGATATCCAGCATTGTTTTCTTTGCGAGCACATGAAGCTCTCTGTCCATTTCCATATTAATGAGTACAGGAGAGTTCAGCGAACGCATAACAGGCTCGAGAGCAGATATCTCACCGAGGATACTGTTATCGCACTGGAATATAATACGTCTGCCCGGAATTGCAGGCATACTGTGGAGCTCCCCAGGAGGAACGATGAGAACATCGTTTTCGGGGATCTTATAGTCTATGCCGTTAACTTTTACTGTGTACTCGTTTTTCAGCGGCATAACGAATTCTACAGCATTATGCCAATGAACAGGATATGGCTCATTTTCCACGTTATCATAAAGCATGGCATATTTCTTGGTGTCATACTCAACTGTTTCAAAGTCTCCTGAAAGATGTTTTATCATTTTTAATACCCCCCCTCTGAACGTAGTTACAGAGGCCTGTGACCAAATATTGCTATTCGGTTTTTGCGTAATATCAATAATTCTATTATCATTATAATCTATATGACGACTTTTGTAAATGCTTTTTGCGAAACTTTGTGAAAACTCTACAAAACGACCAACCATTTTTTGCGCAATATGGAAGTACCAATTATATCTGAATAAGGTGAAAAAATGAAAAAAATACCCCCTGATGACCGCATATCATCAGAGGGTATTGTTTTTGTGCTGTGAATGTTAATTATGTGTTGGATCTTCGCCATCCGGATTGATCTCAGTAAAGTAGCCGTAAGTACGAGAGGTATCAGACTTATCGTTTCTGTTCTCTTCATAGTTGTAGATATATTCGTCAGACTCTGAGCTGTTATCTGTTGCATTAACTGTTGTTGTGTCAGCTGTTGTTGCATCAACTGTTGTTTTATCAGCTGTTTTTGTATCAGCCTTCTTGTCGCCGAGAAAGCTTGCAAGCAGATTTCTGAGGTCAACACCTGTAGCAGCCGAGAGACCATCGGTTACCTTTGTGGTAGAACCAATGATATCACCTACGAGCTTGCTTGAATTGCCGTCGCCGTACATTGTGATCTTGTCAACCTGTGACAGAGGTGTAGCAGCATTCTTAACGACCTCAGGCAGAGCCTTGAAGTACATTTCGAGGATAGCAGCTTCACCGTATTTTTTCATAGCCTCAGCCTTAGCGTTGATACCTTCAGCCTCAGCAAGACCCTTTGCACGGATAGCGTCAGCCTCTGCCTTACCTACGGCAGCGATACCTTCAGCCTCCTGCATCTTAGCGAACTTCTGAGCTTCAGCCTCAGCCTTCTGAGCCTCAGCCTCCTGCTCACGCTGGAAACGATCTGCTTCAGCCTCTTTCTTGAGCTGATAGAGCTTTGCATCGGCTTCCTGCTGAGCCTTATAGCGGTCAGCCTCAGCCTTTTTCTTGATCTGAGCTTCGAGAGCCTTTTCAGTTACCTCAGCCTCACGAGCCTTGAGCTCTACGTCCTTTTCGGAAGCAGCGATGTTAGCGTTAGCCTTTGAAACCTCAATGGTCTTACGCTGTTCCTCGCGCTGTATCTCATAAGCTGCATCTGCAATAGCAAGCTGTGTATCAGCTTCCTTCTTGAGTTCAGCCTGACGGATAGCGAGCTCGTTGTTTTTCTGAGCGATCTCGGTCTCAGCAAGTATCTTAGCGTCGTTAGCTTCTTTCTTAGCCTGAGCCTTGGCGATCTCGATCTCCTTTTCGGACTCAGCGCGTGCGATAGCAGCCTTCTTCTGGATCTTTGTGGTGTTGTCGATACCGAGATTTTCAATAAGGTTCTGGTCGTCGGTAAAGTTCTGAACGTTGAAGGAAACTATCTCAAGACCCATTCTGTTGAGGTCAGGAGCAGCGTTTTCCTGAACTTTTTCAGCGAATGCCTTACGGTCGTTTACCATAGCCTCAAGGGACATCTGACCAACGATCTCACGCATATTACCTTCGAGAACCTCTCTTGCTACCTTAGCAACATAAGCGGTATCCTTGTTAAGGAAGTTTTCAGCACCCAGCTTTATGAGAGTCGGGTCACTGCTTACCTTTACGTTTACGTTAGCGTCAACATTGATGTTGATATAGTCTGCTGTAGGAACAGCACTTGAAGTCTTTACATCAACGGCGATAAGCTGTAATTTCAGCTTGTCGACACGCTCAAAGAAGGGGATACGTATGCTTGCCTTACCGATTATGATCTTTTTTCTCAGACCTGAGATAATATAAGCGGTATCCGGCGGAGCCTTTATGTAACCTGTGAAAATAATTATAAGGAGTAAAATAATTCCTATACCGGAGGGGATAATAACTCCCCAGTTAACATCATCGAACATATAAACCTCCATATCATGATGCTGTGCTTATGCGTAGCACATATAATATTTACAGCAGCTGACCTGTTTCAACTGCATGATGTAATTATATATTATTTTTGCTTTTATGTCAATAGGCGACAAAAAATACGGTTTGTATATATTATAACTGTCTTTTATGCATAATGCACAGAAGGATAATTCCTACAAATAAGTTCATATGAACCTTTATACAGTTCAAAGATTTTTTAGAGCGGTTTTGGGTGCTTTTTTATCCTCTTCGGCTAATTATTACAGTTTGGTTACAGTTTTTTATACGGCTTGACTTTGAATATTATGGCGATTATAATAAATCCATATTCTATGAAAGGACGGTGAACACCATGACCATATTCAATAAATTTTATCAGATGCCGAAATCAAATATCATTACAGAAAAGCATGGAGTTTGCCCGAAGTGTTCAGCCATGTGCTGAGCTTTTGCGTATACAGAGCATTATGCACTCCTGCGGGAGTGCTTTTTTTATGCGCTCGGGCAGACTCGGAAAGGAATAATATGATCGTATTAAATGGAAAATACAATTCAGCTAAGGTTTTTACGGAAGTGATCGAACAGGACGCTGTTTCGCAGATCATAGCATTTTGCAGTCAGCCAATGAGTGCAGGCTCACAGATAAGGATAATGCCTGATGTTCATGCAGGTGCAGGCTGTACTATCGGTACTACCATGACTATTACGGATAAGGTGATACCTAATCTTGTAGGCGTGGATATAGGCTGCGGAATGGAGACAGTAAGGCTGAAGGAAAAGCATATCGAATTGCAGAAGCTGGATAAGCTTATCTATGAGAAGATACCCTCGGGCTTTTCAATAAGAGAGAAGACTCACCGTTACAGCGAGAAGATCGACCTGACAGAGCTTTACTGCTATAAGCATATTGACCCGCTCAGAGCCGAGAAGAGCATCGGTACTCTCGGCGGCGGAAATCACTTCATCGAAGCCGACAAGGGTGAGGACGGAGCTATTTATATCGTTATCCACTCGGGCTCACGTCATCTTGGTGTGGAGGTAGCTAAGTACTACCAGAATGAAGCCTACAGACGGCTGAACAAGAGCTCGGACAAGGAAGTCGATGAGCTTATTGCAAGGCTTAAAGCTGAGGGAAAGCAGAAGCAGATACAGTCAGAGCTGAAAAAGCTTGAGAATACTAAAACCACTGATGTTCCAAAGCATCTTGCTTACTGCGAGGGCGAGCTGTTTGAACAGTATATCCACGATATGAAGATAGTCCAGCAGTTCGCAATGCTGAGCCGTCAGGCAATGATGGACGAGATAATCAAGGGTATGCATCTGCACGTTACGGAGCAGTTCACGACTATACACAATTACATTGATACCGATACCATGATACTGCGTAAGGGAGCGGTATCGGCAAAGGAAGGGGAAAAGCTCCTCATACCTATAAATATGCGTGACGGAAGCCTTATCTGTACAGGTAAGGGCAATCCCGACTGGAACTGTTCTGCCCCTCACGGTGCAGGCAGACTTATGTCACGTTCACAGGCTAAGCAGAGCTTTACTGTTTCCGAGTTCAAAAAGCAGATGGACGGTATCTACACAACATCGGTAAATGCACAGACTCTTGACGAGTGCCCTATGGCTTATAAGTCAATGGAGGATATCGTGGAGAATATCGGCGATACTGTGGAGATAAACGAAGTCATTAAGCCTATTTACAACTTCAAGGCAGGCGAGGAATAAATTGTATGGGCGCACAGTGTGCGCCCGAAAACAGAAACATCATGTAGGGGCTGATGCCTACATCAGCCCGCCTTTTTAAAATGAAATCACTTGGCGATAAATGCATTGCCGCATAAATAATAGGAGATGCAATGATAATTTATACAATTACAAATACCCATGAAAAATGGGAAAACACTGCGGCTTTTGCCGAAAAATGCTCGTGGAGGGCAGGAAAGTACCTTGCCGAGCTTATGCGAAATAACGCTTTCAAGGACTGGGAACGTGTATTTGCCGCCTTTGAGGGCGATGAGCCTGTGGGCTTCTGCACTCTCACGGAAAAGGACGAGCTTGACCCGAAATATCCTTACACACCGCTGATAGGTTTCGTTTTTGTTGATGAGGCTCATCGGGGCAAGAGGATATCGGAGAAGATTATAAAGGCAGTCCTTGAATATGCCAAAACAATCGGATATGACAAGGTGTATATCATGAGCGGAGAAAAGGGGCTGTATGAGAAGTACGGCTTCTGCTATATTGGCGACTATGAGTCGGTATACGGCGGCAAAGAGCAGCTGTTCGTGATATCACTGTGAATGGAGGAAAATATGGATAAATTCGTATCATATGACAAAATGAGCAAAAAGGAGAAAAAGAAAATAGACTCCGCAAAGCGCAGCAGCTGGAACGGCGTTGACCCTGCAACAAAGGTAGTCGATACCGACAAAAGACGCTATAAGCGCAAGCCCAAACACCCTGAGAGCTTCGAGGAGTGATTTGTATTGCGGCTAAGCAGGCTTATGATTGACAAACTCATGGTAAGATGATAAAATATAATATGTTTGGGAACTGCGGCAATAATATCCAAATTAGTGCCGCAGTTTTTGTGCAGGCGTACAAAGATGAGGCTTTGAGAGAAAAAGTAAGTGTTTTTGCGACATTTATATTACAGAAGCTTATCGACGGAAGGAAGTGAGACTGTTGATAGAGCCTGAACATTGCACGCTGATAATCGAGAAATACTATCGTGAAATATTCAGCTACTGCTACGCAAAGCTCGGATACAGTCATCACTCGGCAGAGGACTGCACACAGGAGGCCTTTGTGGTCTTTTTCACAAAGCATGAAAGGCTTGATGAAACGGATAATATAAGGCTGTGGCTCTACAGGACGGCAGATAACGTAATAAAGACGTTCGTGCGGAAAAGTCCGCCCCCTGCCGTGAGCATAGAGGACAGTCCCGAGGCACTGGATATCGCTGACAGCGGTGGATTTACGGAAGATACCGACAGTCCGCTGGATATTCTCGATGCGGAGGAAAGGCAGCTTTTAGAGCTGTATTACGACAGCGACTACGGACAACGCACGGCGGCAGCCAAGAAGCTGGGGATATCCTTACCTGCATTGTACAGGAAGGTACATAAAATAAAAAAGAAGCTGCGCGGTGTAAAATGAACACTGTCAATTGACGTTATCATAAACAAGGAGTGATAATATTGAAAGATAAACTGATCTCCGATAAGCTTTCGGACAATCAGATGCTTAATGACCTTCAGAGGCTTCTCGATGAGGAGCTTTCAAAGCCGTTAGAGGAGCGTGATCTTGATGCCATTGAGGAAATCACCAACGCTGTTATCAGTATTAATGACGAAGAAGTTCCGAAGCCTGTTTCTGCGGAAAAAGTGCTCGGAGAAGTCAGCGCAAGGAAAAAACGCGGACGGATCATACAGCTGCGCAAATGGGCAGCAGCACTCACAGCCTGCATTGCCGTCTGCATCGCAGCAAACCTCTACACGATCAACACCTACGGCGCAAATATCGTCGAAACAGTGATGAAGATAGCAAAATCAGGCTTCAGCGTTGACCTTAACGAGTTAAGAGACTTTGAAGCTGCTGACCCTGTAACCACAACTATTCCGCCTACGGCAACACTGGCTACATCTGCGAGCGGAACTCAGTCCGATATACGTACTTATACTACTACAAGGGCTATGGAAACATGGTCGGCAGGAGGCGGTACATATGGTATCACAACTGTTCCCACGGCAGCAGTCACAACAGAAACTAATACCGTACCTGCACCGGCAGGTCCTTCAGGTACGGGAAGTACTCATGGAATAACCGACAGATGTGACGAGTATTCAAGAGAGGTAGCAAGAGAGCTTATCGAAAAATGCGAGGAGCATGACATATATCCCTGCTATCCCGAAAAACTGCCTTATTATCTCGGAGACCTTACCCTTGATGATTACCATTTCGAGCAGATGAAGGACTCAAAGGATATGTACTTCACCTTTACGGACGATAATGACAATTCACTTGATATCATAATCGAGGAGTATGTATCCGCCGATCGTATGCCTGATGTGCTCATACCGAGCGACGAGTACGAATATGATACCTTCAAAAACGACTATATGAGCGGTGTTGTCATCGACGAAGGCAACGGCACTACCATAGTATTTGTCAGGGATAATACCGTATATACTCTCCACGGCAATGGTATGTATAAGGAAGCATGGGTCGAAGCGGCAATGGGCTTTGTTCCGTATCCCTCGGAATTCCTGAAAAAGTGAGGGCAGCGGTATGAGACTAAAATACATAACAGCTGCCTGTTTAGGCGTAATGCTGATGTATGCACCCGTTCAGATGAAAGCCGCATCGGTTGACAACAGTGTATATGAACAGTATGAAAATGCTATAGGACTTATAGAAAAATGCTCGCTGAAATGTTCATCGGAGGAAAGAGGATATCTTGAGCTGACTGCAAAGACTCAGGTATCGGGAAAGATGAAAGAGGTGGGCTTCAGGAATATAGTTGTACAGTACAGCAGTGACGGTCGGAATTGGTATGATGAATATACCTACGGTGACTACACGGGAACTGATACGAAATACCACAATATCAACGGACTGAGTCTTAAAGTCCGCGGAGGGTATTACTACAGGATAGCCTGTGTACACTACGCTAAGGGAAAAGCCTACGGCGATGAGGATATACGTACTCAGACAGCCATAAATACTTCATCGGCAGTATGGGTAGAGGCTGTACCTGTAATTACAACTACTACATCAAAGCCTGTAACTACTACGACTACAACAAGGAAGGCAACAACGACTTCAACATCAAAAACTACATCGAAAGCCACTGTCGTTTCCGCAAAAACGACTTCGGCAAAGAATAATTTGTATGCTGCGGGAGCAAGTACCTCTACGACAGCAAAAACAAAAGCTGAAACTAAGAAAGCAGCAGCTGCAACAACAAAGGCTGCTGTGACCTCGGCAGCAGCAAATTCGCCCGAAACAGGTGACAGACCGCCTGTTCTGGAGTTTACTGCACTTTGCAGTGCAGGTGCGGCTGCGCTGTTCCTTTACAGTAAAAGGACAAAGCACAGCTGAATATTAAAATAGCTTTGTATTGGGGGCTGATCAGAATTCTTCTGACAGAAACGGCAGAATGTGATTGGGTTTTTGCCGCTCTGAAAGCTTCTGCACGGGCAGTCACACAGCTGCTGCGTGCCTTGATATACATTTTCTCCGTTATCCCTGTCCGCAGCACTTGGACAGGGAATTTTTTTTACATTTTCTTCGTTGACACTGTGGGATAAAATTTGTATAATTAAAGTGAATAGGTGTTTTCAGCGCAGTATAACAGGAGGTTTTGAAATGAAATTCATACATTTATCCGATCTTCATCTCGGAAAACGTCTGAATGAGTTTTCCATGATCGAGGATCAGGATTTTATACTAAAGGAGATATACAGTATAATATCTGAGGAGGAGCCTGATTTCGTCATTATCGCAGGGGATATCTATGACAAATCAGTTCCCTCTGCTGAGGCTGTACACCTTTTTGACGGATTTCTCACAAAGGTCTCGGAGCGGACAGGTCATATCTTTGTTATAAGCGGCAACCATGATTCGGCGGAGCGTATAGCCTTCGGTTCGCATATAATGGAGAAAAGCGGCATACATATGTCGCCTGTTTTTTATGGGGAGATAGTCCCTACAGTCCTGCATGATGAGTACGGCGACTTCGGAATATATATGCTTCCTTTCATAAAGCCTGTGACTGTGCGCAGATATTTCACGGATACCGTAATAGAAAGCTATACAGATGCGGTAAATGCGGCTGTAGACGCAATGAATGTGGACTTTACAAGGCGCAATATCATCATTGCACATCAGTTTGTTACAGGAGCTGTAAAAAGCGATTCCGAGGAAGTGTCCGTAGGCGGACTTGACAACGTGGAGTCATCGGCTTTTGACGGCTTTGACTATGTTGCTCTCGGACATATACACAGTCCGCAGAATGTGGGAAGCGAGCGCATACGCTACTGCGGAACTCCGCTGAAATACTCCTTCTCTGAGGCAAATCAGGAGAAGTCGGTAACTATAGTGGAAATGGGCGAAAAGGGAAAGATGAATGTGCGCACGGCGGCTCTTTCACCGAGGAGAGACCTGCGCGTTATCCGCGGCGCATTTGATGAAGTCATATCAAGGGAAGTCAGCGCAGAGGGCGATGTGAATGATTATATCCATATAGTACTGACGGACGAGGAGGATATCCCTGAGGCTATGGGCAAGCTCAGGACGGTATATCCGCATATTATGAGCCTTGAATACGACAACAGCCGCACAAGGAGCGAACACGGCAGCATGGAGGCGGCAAGGACTGAGGATAAGCTGCCCATAGAGCTTTTTGAGGAGTTTTACGAATTCAGCAACGGCAGAGAAATGAGTCCGCAGCAGCGCGAACTAATGCAGTCGCTGATAGAAAAAATATGGGAGGGAGAGGAATGAGACCCATAAGGCTTGAAATATCGGGATTTGGTCCGTATTCGGGAAAGACTGTTCTTGATCTGAACGCTCTCGGCGACAGGGGACTGTACCTTATAACAGGAGATACGGGAGCAGGCAAGACAACCATATTTGATGCGGTGACTTATGCACTTTATGGCAGTGCAAGCGGCAATAACCGAGATGACGACAGTATGCTCAGGTCGAAATATGCATCTCTCGATACTCCGACATACGTAGAGCTTGAATTTGAATACAATGGCAAGATATATAAAGTAAGCAGAAATCCCGAGTATACCCGCCGTGCAAAGCGAGGCGGAGGAGTCGCACAGGAGCCTGCAAATGTTGAATTTACCTATCCCGACGGCAAAGCGGTTTCAGGAGTAAGGGACGTAGATGCAGCTGTAAAGGAGGTCATCGGGCTTACAGAAAAGCAGTTCAAGCAGATAGCCATGATAGCTCAGGGCGACTTTATGAAGCTCATAACCGAGGATACAGCTCAGAGGCGCGAGATACTGCGTCATATCTTTAAGACAAAGAACTATCAGACATTGCAGGAGTCGCTTAAACAGCAGAGCAGTGAACTGAAAAACGTCTGTGATAACCACCGCAGAAGCATAAATCAGTATGTTGGCGGAATAGTGTGCGGTGAGGAGGACGAGTATGCAGATGAGGTGGCTAAGCTTAAAGAGGAGCTTCCACCTGTTGAGTATATCGCAGAGATAGTGGAAAAGCTTCTTGCCCGTGACAGGGCGAGGGCTGAGGTCTGCACCCGCGAGAGCGAGGAGCTTGACGAAAAGCTTGCACAGGTCAATGCACGTATTGCAAAGGCTGAGGAAAAGGAAAAGGCTAAGGCAGAGCACGAAAGGACTTCGCAGATGCTGAGCGAATTGCAGCACCGCCGCAAGCTTCTTGCAGAGGAGCTTGAAAAAGAAAACTCGCGCAAGCCCGAGCTTGAAAAGCTGACCGCGGAGCTTACCCGTGTTGACGCAGAGATACCCGAATACAGCAAGATAGCGGAAAAAAAGAGCCTTGCTGCAAATACGGAAAGGGATATTGATGAAAATTCCGAGCTGCTTATAAATGCAGTGGCTTCAAAAGCAGGTGCGGAAAAGGAGCTCGCACAGATCAAAGCGGAGCTTTCAGAGCTTGAAGATACAGGCGAAAAAACGGCGGAACTCGGCTCTGAGCGTGAAAAGCTGGAAAAACGTGCAGATGAGCTTGAAAGACTTTCGGAAATGATAAAGGACTGCGAAAAATGCAAGGCTGATATTAAAAAAGCAGAAATCGAGCTTAAAGACGAGCAAGCCGAGCATGACAGGCTTATGAAAAGCAGTGAAAAGCTCAGTGAGGATACCGAAAGAGCAAAAAAGCGCAGGAGCGAGCTTGAAAAATGCGGAGAGCAGCGCGAAAAGCTGCTGCGCGAGGAGGAAAACCTCATCAAGCGTCAGGAGCAGCTCAGAAAGCTTTC
Organism: Ruminococcus flavefaciens; assembly: GCF_900143025.1. Taxonomy (GTDB): domain Bacteria; phylum Bacillota; class Clostridia; order Oscillospirales; family Ruminococcaceae; genus Ruminococcus; species Ruminococcus flavefaciens_I. The sequence goes on from NZ_FRCT01000006.1 coordinate 223,614, forward strand.
CGAGGATATCGAGGTATGGAGAAAGTGCCGAAACGATCATAAAAAGGCGGCAGAAGCCTATAAGGAGGCTGCCGATATCGCAGAGATAATCGCTTCGGACTATGAACGCAACTACAGGGCTTTTCTTGACGATCAGGCAGGAGTTCTTGCAGCAGGACTTAAAAACGGCGAGCCATGCCCTGTATGCGGTTCCTGCGAGCACCCTGCGCCTGCACAAAAGCAGGGAAAAGCGCCCTCAGAGGCAGAGCTTGATGAGCTGAAAAGGAAAGTGGAAAGTGCCCGTGCAGATGCGGAAAAGCGCAGTTCGGCAGCTTCTGAGCTGAAAATAAAGACAGAGGAGCTCGAAAGAAAGATCACAGACATTGCAAAGGAGTCTCTTAACTGTGAAAGCGGCAAGTGGGCTGAACGATGCGGACATGAGCTGAAAAACTGCGGAGAAGAAAGAAACGAGCTTGAAAAGAAGCTTGCGGAAATAGAAAATCTTATTGCCGAGCGTGATAAGCTTACACAGGATATAGCTTCAAAGGAAAAGCAGGCAGCAGGTATATTGACTGCTGTTGCGGCTGCGGATAAGAAGCTGACTGAGCTCCGTGAAAAAAAGGGACGGATAGAGGGCGAAGCAAAACAGAAGTACAGCGATGCCGAGAAAAAGGCTGAGGAGATATTAGGCGGCGATAAAACGGGAGATATCCGCAGTATGATAACCTCGGAAAGGCTCAGGCTTGACGAGCAGCTTGTCCAGAACAGTGCGGAGCTTGCTGAGGAAAAGAAAAAGGCAGCTCACAGGAAGGAGCTTGAAGAGCATATCCCGAAGGTGGAGCAGTATATCTCCGAAAAGACAAAGAGCATAACCGAGTATACAGCTGCAAAGGCTGCTGCCGAGAGCAGGCTCAGTGAGCTTGCAGAGCGTATGGCAGAGCTGAGATCAAGACTGCACTTTGAAAGCGGAGAAGCCGCAGAAAAGTACGCAGCTTCGCTCCAGAAGAAGATAAATGAGATAAAGATAGCCTGTGAAGCGGCAGAGCAGGCTATGAATGGAATCGAGAAGCAGTGCTCGGAGGAGGCAGGAAAGCTGAAACAGCTCACCGAGCTGCTCGGAGGACTTGGGGATATGGACAGTGCTGCGGAGATAGCCGAAAGGACGCGGCTTACCGAGGAGAGAGCACGGCTTACGGAGAAGCTGCGAAAGCTGCACACTCAGCTCACTATGAACAGGACTGCGCTTGAAAATATAAAGGGCGGCTCCTCAGAGCTTACAGAGCTTGAAGAACGCTATAAATGGATAAAAAATCTCGCGGATACCGCTAACGGAAAGCTTTCCGACCAGAGCAAATTCATGCTTGAGACCTATATCCAGACCGCATATTTCGACAGGATAATCGACCGCGCAAACGAAAGGCTGAAGGTAATGTCCGAAGGGCAGTACACCCTTGTCAGACGCACGGAATACGAGGATAAACGGGCGCAGGTGGGTCTTGATCTTGATGTTGTCGATCATTATAACGGCTCGAAAAGAAGCGTAAAGACACTGTCGGGCGGAGAGTCCTTCAAGGCTTCTCTTTCACTTGCACTTGGTCTTTCCGACGAGATTCAGTGTTCGGCAGGGGGCATAAGGCTTGACACCATGTTTGTTGACGAGGGCTTTGGTTCTCTTGACGAAAATTCCATAGAACAGGCGATGCGTGCGCTTAACAGCCTTTCCGAGGGCAACAGACTTGTGGGGATAATCTCCCACGTTCAGGCGTTGAAACAGCGTATTGACAAGCAGATAGTGGTACATAAGGACAGGGACGGCGGCAGCCGTGCCGAGCTGATAGTGTAAATTTTGCTTTGTGCACTTTGTCTAAATACATATCTTCCAATAAGCGGAAAATCCGATATTTCAGGGCTGTATTGTGGTCCTGTACTGTTATTTTTCACAAATTTTACTATGCGACGAACTCGTTTATTGATTTTTAGTCAATGAAATGCTATAATTATAGTTGAATTATTCTTTATTGTAATAATTACATATCCAGAGAAAATCCCGATGGAGTGATAACAGAATGAAAATGACAAGATGTCCTGAGAAGCATCTTTATGATGCTGATAAATATAAAACTTGTCCTGTCTGCGCAGAAAAAGGGCAGAGCAAAGGCAAAGTTGTTAAGGTTAAGGTAAGGGCAGTAAAGGCATCTCAGTATATTGACAAGGCACATAAGCCTGCTGAGACTAAGCCAGCACCAAAGGCTGAAAGCAAGCCTGCCGAGACTAAGCCTGCACCAAAGGTTGAAAATAAGCCTGCTGAGACAAAGCCAGCACCAAAGGCTGAAAACAAGCCTGCCGAGACTAAGCCAGCACCAAAGGCTGAAATCAAGCCTGCCGAGATTAAGCCTGAGCCAAAGGCTGAAAACAAGCCTGCTGAGACTAAGCCTGCACCAAAGGCTGAAAACAAGCCTGCTGAGACTAAGCCTGCACCAAAGGCTGAAAACAAGCCTGTTGAGACTAAGCCTGTACAAAAGGCTGAAAACAAGCCTGCTGAGACTAAGCCTGCACCAAAGGTTGAAAACAAGCCTGCTGAGACTAAGCCAGCACCAAAGGCTGAAAGCAAGCCAGCTGAGACTAAGCCTGCACCAAAGGCTGAAACCAAGCCAGCTGAGACTAATCCAGCCCCAAAGGCTGAAAGCAAGCCTGCTGAGACTAAGCCTGCACCAAAGGCTGAACCCAAGCAAAATGACATAAAATCAAAGGACAAGAAGAAGGAAAAGGCAGTCAGCACTGATGACGGCAATGAGCTTGCGAAGAAGATAATGGATTCTATCCCGGACTCCGAAAAGCAGAAGTTCAAGGATTCCGTAAGAGATGAATTCATAGGCGGCAAGAAAAAAGTTGATACAACGCCTGAGCCTGTAAAGCTCGATAAAATGCTTGATATAAAGCATGAAAAAGGCATTGACAACAGTCTTTTTGCTCCCAAGAACAAAAAGCACGATGAACCAAAGAAGCCAGAGGAAAAGAGTCCGTTTGCTCCTAAGTCAGATGCTAAGGCTGAGGAGAAGAAGTCTGCGGACGTTAAGGCTCCCGAGAAGCCCGAAATAAAGAGCTCTCTTGCGCCAAAGCCTGAAATCAAGGCAGAGGAAAAGAAGCCTGCTGACATCAAACCTCCTGAGAAACCCGAAATAAAGAGCTCCCTTGCACCAAAGCCCGAAGTTAAGGCAGAGGAGAAGAAGCCTGCGGACGTTAAGGCTCCTGAGAAGCCCGAAATAAAGAGCTCTCTTGCGCCGAAGCCCGAAACCAAGGCAGAGGAGAAGAAGTCTGAGGACGTTAAGGCTCCTGAGAAGCCCGAGATAAAGAGCTCACTTGCGCCAAAGCCCGAAATCAAGGCAGAGGAAAAGAAGTCGGAGACTTCCGATGACTATGACAAGTACGGCGACCTTATAAATGATGAAAATATCGAGATAGACGATGAAAACAACATGGCTATCGACAAAAACGGTACTCTTGTAAAATACGTAGGTACTACCGAATCTATCGTAATCCCTGAGAAGGTAAAGGTAGTAGGGAAGTATGCCTTCCGCGGCAACGAGACCGTAAAGAAGATAGTTATGTCGGACAGTGTGCATATTGTTGAAAAGTTCGCATTCTGCCACTGCTTCAACCTTGAAGAGATAGTTTTCTCGAAAAATCTCGAATCTATCGGCGAAAATGCATTCCTTAAATGCCTGAGACTCAAGGAGATAAATCTTCCCGAGTCTGTAAAAAAGGTGGGCAAGGGTGCATTCGGAAGATGCAACAGTGTTGAGAGCGTAGTGCTCCCTGCGTATTTGCAGCGTATCAGCGACCTTATGTTCTTCTCCTGCAAGAAGCTGAGAAGAATAGTTATATCGGGTTCTGTCGAAGCTATAGGCAATGCGGCGTTCTCAGAGTGCTACAGCCTTAAAAAGATAGTTATTTCAAATTCTGTTTCGACTATCGGTGAAAGTGCATTTTCATGGTGCCGTTCACTTACCGCCGTTGATATCCCAAGCACGGTAAAATCTATCGGAAACTGGGCTTTTTACGGCTGTCAGAACCTTATGGATCTGAAGATAAGCATGAACACGAAGGATATCAAGGAGGACGCGTTCAGCGGCTGCGAGAGCCTTTACAATATCAATATAATCGAGTTTGAGAACGAAGCTATCCCGATCGACGAGATACGAAAGGGGCACAAGCAGACCATAAGGATACTCAAACAGATAAACCGCAAAAAAGCAGAGCGTTATGCTCGTGAACACGGTTTCAGCACCCTGTTCATTTAAAAAGATATTATTCCATTCAGATAAAAAGCAAGTCCGAAAGCAGTTATCATGCTTTCGGACTTCACTTTTTTACTATATTTTATGAAAGGAGGGAAGCTTATCTTGAAGTGTGCGGAAACTTTTATGACTGCTTGTCAAAGTTTCCTCTGTTACCGCGATGACCGCCGAATCCGTTTCCTGACTGACCGTCGGGAGGAGTAAAGCCGTCGGGAGGAGTACCAAAGCCTTCAGAGCCGTTTCCGCGTCCGCCGCCGAAGCCGCCCATTCCGCCGTGACCGCCCATAGGTTCGCCGAACATAGACTCAGGTATCTCGGAAACCTCTTCGCCGTTTATGATTATAGTACCGCCGTTGAACTCGGCTTTAACGTCATAGTCAAAGGAGGACATCTGTGCGGTAACATTGATAGTACCGCCGTTTACGTAGATACTGCCGTTTGCGTCAACGCCGTCTGTGTCGCCCTGTCCCATAGTTATAGTGGTATTGCCGCCGTTGAATTCGACAACAACATCGCACTGATCGCTTTTGCGTGAAGCGTTGATGCCGTCATCGGAAGCGGATATGGTGATATCGCCGCCGTTTATCTGTACATATGTGGCTTCTATGCCCTCAGATGAAGTTATATCAAAGGTGCCGCCGTCGATCTGAACGTAGGTAGTGCCCTGTATACCGTCACTTGCTGCTGTGATACCGAAGCTTCCGCCTGCAATGTAGATATAGCCGAGAGAGCTGTCTTCGTCATTTTCTGCATGGAAACCGTCCTTATCGGTCTTTATGGTAAAGTCACCGCCGCATACAGCAATTGAGTCGTTTGCTTCAAATGCGTCCTTAGCAGTTATTACCGTATAGCTTCCGTCTGTTATTTTTAGGTCGTCCTTAGCGGAAATACCGTTGCCGTATGCTGAATTTACAGTCAGACTTCCTGTGCCGTTAAGTACAAGGTCATCTTTAGAGTAGATAACAGCATCGGTATTTGTATCTCCGTCAGCGGTAAAGCTGCCGTTTACAGAGAGACTGTTTGCACTGCCGTCGGCAGAGGTAATGAATACCTTGTCTGCGGAGACTGCATATATTGCAGGAAAATCATCGTTTTCGATATCAACATCGTCAAGTACCAATTGTACCTTTGCTTCCTTGTCAGCTTCTATTTTTATGGTGCAGTTCTTTGCCTTTCCGCTGATAACGTAAACGCCTGCTTCGGTAACAGTAAGCGTTTTTCCGTCGGATACTTCCAGTGATACTGCGTCTGTCAGGTCAGGGGACTGTTCGAGGTCACGCTTTGAGAACATATCAGTGGTATCTATAACACTGCTTGATGTAGAGGCTTCAGTCTTGTCGGAGCTTTTTTCATCGTCCAAGCTTTTCAGGCTCATATCCTCAGCCTCGGGAGTTATATGTATTGAATTCTTGTTGCTCATTGATGAGCTTGTTGTATTATTATCGCCGCAGGCTGTTAATGAGCATATAGCCAGTGTAACGGCAGCCATTTCAGCCAATGTTCTTCTCAATGAGTTTTTCATCATATCTACGCACCCTTTCGTTTTATGTGGAGTGTGCTTGTTTCTATGATTATAATATACACTTCCTTTTTGTAAATTGTCGTATTGTAAAGTGAAATCGGAAGGAAAGCTTTGTGTAAAAAAGTGCCTGAATGTGGTGGTTTTGGCATAAGGCTTGATAAAATTGTGAAAAATATGAATTTTTTTCTTGCCTTTTCTCTTGACAAGACAAAATAAAAGTGATATAATACAAACAAATCAAATGCAACGACGGAGAGAAGTAGCATAGAAGTTCGTTTCCAGAGAGTGCGGGCGTGGTGAGAGCCGCATATCAGAGTCTGTGTGAATAACACTCCCGAGCAGCAAACCGAAAGGGTGCCGGTTAAAGACGGGCAGTGCGTGTTTTAGGGATATTATGTGCCTTTAGAGCAGCGTGTAAATGGCTCGGCGATCAAACGGTATTTCGAGTAGGGGCGACGTATTCCGCACGTTACAGCGGCTCAAAAGTGATCGCTTTTGCGGTAATTCAGGTGGCACCACGGGTAATATGCCCCGTCCTGTAGTTTCAGGACGGGGCTTTTTGTATTCCTGCTCGTCCTGTATATACATTATATACTGAAAGGAAAAGATCATTATGAAGCACATTGATGTCAAGGAGATAATCACCACAAAGGATTATGTGGGCAAGCAGGTAACAGTATGCGGCTGGGTACGTACATCACGCAACTCAAAGAGCGTAGCATTTATTGAGGTGAACGACGGTACTTCGCTTAAAAACGTACAGGTCGTAGTTGACAAGGGCGAAAGCGACTACAAGGAGCCAAGAGTCGGTATGTCCGTAAAGGTAACAGGTACAGCCGTAGAGGGCAGAAACGATACAGTTGAGATAAACGCAGTTCCTGACGGTATCACAGTGCTTGGCGATGCACCTACAGATTATCCTCTCCAGAAGAAGGGACATACACTTGAATTTCTCCGTACTATCCCTCATCTCAGAGGCAGAACGAATACATTCAACGCTGTATGGAGAGTGCGTTCGGTGCTTGCTTCCGCTATACACGAATACTTCCAGAAGAACAACTATGTTTATGTAAATACTCCTCTTATCACAGGCAGCGACTGTGAGGGCGCAGGCGAGATGTTCCAGGTAACAACTATCGGCTACAGCAAGGACTACAAGAGCGAGGAAGAGTACTACGCTAACGACTTCTTCGGCAAGAGAGCAGGTCTTTCCGTATCAGGTCAGCTTGAAGGCGAAATGGCTGCAATGGCTATGGGTAAGATATACACCTTCGGACCTTCATTCAGAGCAGAAAACTCCAATACACCTAAGCACCTTGCTGAATTCTGGCACGTTGAGCCTGAGGTAGCCTTCGCAGAGCTCGATGACGTTATCGAGATAGCTGAGAATATGCTGAAATACGTTATTCGCAAGCTTCTCGACACTTGTCCTGATGATATGAAGTTCTTTGACGCTCACTTTGAAAAGGGACTCATTGAACGCCTTGAAGAGCTTATCTCCCACGATTTCGCAAGAGTAACATACACAGAGGCTATCGACCTCCTCAAGAAGTCAGGCGAGAACTTCGTTTACCCTGTAGAGTGGGGCTGCGACCTCCAGACAGAGCACGAGAGATACCTCTCAGAGAAGGTATTCAAGAAGGCTGTATTCGTTACAGACTATCCTAAGGATATAAAGTCATTCTACATGAAGCAGAATCCAGACGGCAAGACAGTTGCAGCAGTTGACCTGCTTGTTCCCGGTGTTGGTGAGATTATCGGCGGCAGTGAGAGAGAGGCTGATTATGAGAAGCTTATCGCTGCTATGAACGAGAGAAAGATGAACCTCGATCTCTACAGCGATTACCTCGACCTCAGAAAGTTCGGCAGCGTACCTCACGGCGGCTTCGGTCTGGGCTTCGAGAGACTTATCATGTACACAACAGGTATGGCTAATATCCGCGACGTAATACTCTTCCCAAGAACAGTCGGTTCAATAAGATAATAATATGATTCATTGATATAGGGGTTAAAAACACATGAAAAAGGCATTATTTTCAGCATTGGCATTATCATTGGCTGTGACAGTTTCATCATGCGGACTTATAGGAGAAAAGCGTGAGAAAAAGAGTGAAGAAAAGTCTGTTGCAGAAACAACGAAATCCACAGAAAAACAGACTGAGACCACAGAAGCTTTAGACTATGAAAAATTTATCGAAGAAGAAAAATCGGCTGTTGGAATAGAGGATATGATCCTTGAAAAAAGAGCCTCTATAAAGCCCGATGATAACGGCTTTATAATTGAGGACGGTATATTATACGATTATGTTGGTACAGAGCCGAAGGTCATTATCCCTGACGGAGTTGAAAAGATAGTTTTTCATGCATTCTGGAGCAATGATGTTATAGAAGCTGTTTATATACCGTCATCTGTAAAGAGCATAGAAGACAGTACGTTTTTTTCTTGTCCGAATCTGAAATTTGTTCAGATAGATGAAGGGCTCGAAACTATTGGAGTTACAGCTTTTACAGTTTGTGAGTCTCTTAAAGATGCAAATCTTCCTGAAAGCTTAACAAAGATCGAATTTCCTTCATTTGTATCGTCAGAAGGTTGCACGATCCATGCTCCTGTGGGTTCATATGCAGAAAAATATGCCGAGGGTAGACGTTTGAAATACGATAATACTTACGTCGAGTACGCAAACCAATAATAATTATCAATGTACAGCACAGAAAGCATCAATGGAGCTGTTTTCTGTAAAAAATATCAAGTAAAGGAAAGTGATTATCATGTCAAGATCGCTGTATATCCCGGAGGGCTACAAGTCAGCCCTTACGCTGAGAGAAACTCAGCACGCAATCAAATATATCAAGGACGTTTTTCAGCAGGCTTTATCATTTGCACTTACACTGGACAGAGTATCTGCTCCCCTTATCGTTAAAAAGGGCAGCGGTATAAATGACGACCTCAACGGCGTAGAGCGCAAGGTAGATTTCGATATAAAGGAAATAGCCGCAGAAGCTGAGGTTGTACAGTCACTTGCAAAGTGGAAGAGAATGGCTCTTTACCGTTACGGCTACAATGCAGGTGAGGGCATCTATACGGATATGAACGCTATCCGCCGTGATGATGATACAGACAACACCCATTCCATTTTCGTTGACCAGTGGGACTGGGAAAAGGTCATCACAAAGGAACAGAGAAATATCCAGTTCCTTAAAGATACAGTAAAGTCTGTAGTAAAGGCAATTGCTTATACAAAGCGCAAGGTAAGTCTCCGCTATCCGCAGATAGCAGGCAAGATCTGCGAGGAGCCTTACTTTATAACAACTCAGGAGCTTGAGGACAGATATCCTGACAAGACAGGTCACGAGCGTGAGCGCCTTATCACTAAGGAGCACGGTACAGTATTCCTTATGGGTATCGGCGGAAAGCTTGCAAGCGGTGAGAAGCACGACGGAAGAGCTCCCGACTATGATGACTGGTCACTTAACGGAGATATCCTCTTCTGGGACGAGACACTCGATGATTCTCTGGAAATATCCTCAATGGGTATCCGTGTTGACGCAGAGTCGCTCAAAAAGCAGCTTGCAGAGTGCGGAGCAGAGGACAGAATGCAGTATAAGTATCACCAGATGATAGCCGACGGTACACTTCCGCTCACTATCGGCGGCGGTATCGGTCAGTCAAGACTCTGTATGCTTCTTCTTGAAAAGGCACATATCGGCGAGGTACAGTCCTCTATCTGGTCTGACGAGATGATAGAGAAGTGCGCACAGAACGGTATAACACTCCTTTGATTTAGTTTTTAGTTTGAACACAATAACATAGTATAAAAAGAACCTGACACAATTTTGTGTTAGGTTCTTTTCATTTAATAATATCAAGTATATAAACTATGACCGCGATTTTTAAACAGTGGAACCTGAGAATAAGCCAAAAACAGGCGTGAAATATCTGTTTGCTTGCTATGAAGGAGTGAACGCGGCAATTTAACGAGTGAATATTCTTGCATAAATCTACAAAAAATGATATAATTAGTATATACTAAGTAACGCTGGTATCAGTCATACCATAAACTACATTAGGAGGCAAATAATGCAAATAAATGATAATATCCACGGCTTTACAGTAACAAGAATGACTCCCGCACCAAACAGCGGTTCAGAGCTTATAGAAATGAAGCACGACAAAACGGGCGCAAGACTCATATGGCTCAAAAATGACGGTGAAAACAAACTTTTCTCCGTTGCTTTCAGAACTCCGCCTAAGGACGATACAGGCATATTCCATATCCTCGAACACTCGGTCCTCGGCGGTTCTAAGAAGTATCCCGTAAAGGAGCCTTTCCTTGAGCTTATGAAGGGTACTATGAATACCTTCCTCAACGCAATGACCTATCCTGATAAGACCGTTTTCCCTGTATCAAGCAGAAATGATACAGACTTTATGAACCTTACCAAGGTCTACCTTGATGCAGTTTTTGACCCTGCTATATACTACAACCCAAATATCTTCTATCAGGAGGGCTGGCATATCGAAATGCGCAGTAAGTCCGACAAGCCTGTATACAAGGGTGTTGTATTCAATGAGATGAAGGGCGCTATGTCCTCTATTTACAGCCGTATCGAGACCGAGCTCATGAACGTGCTCTTCCCCGATACCTGCTATCGTTTTGAGTCTGGCGGACTCCCAGAGCATATCACTGATCTTACATACGAACAGTTCATTGAGGGACATAAGACCTATTATCACCCCTCAAATTCATATATATTCCTTGACGGCCCTATAGATATAGACCCTGTACTGGAGCTTATCGACGGCGAATACCTCAGCAGATTTGACAAGCGCGATACAGATACATCTATACCTTTTCAGAAAACTATCGCTCCTACTGTAAAAAAGTGCTATTACGAGATCTCTCAGGACGAGGACGACAAGAACCATACCTATCTCGTAACAGGCAAGGTCCTCGGCAGCTGGGAGGAGCGCGAAAAGGTGACAGCGGCTTCCATACTCGCAGAAGCTCTTACAGGCTCAAATGACGCACCTTTGAAAAGAGCTATCCTTGACACAGGACTCTGCCTCGATGCTTCTCTTGAAGTCAGCGACGGTGTGCTCCAGCCATTCGGTTTCCTCTGCATAAGCAATACTGATGAGGAAAGCTGTGCTAAGCTGAAGGAAACTGTAAGAAATACAGCCGCTAAGCTCTGCAATGACGGTATTGACCGCGAACTTCTCAGAGCTGCTATAAACCGTCTTGAATTCAAGTTCCGTGCAGGTAAGGAGCCGAGAGGTCTTACACGCAACACCGATGCTCTTTCGGCATGGCTCTACGGCGGCGACCCGCTGTGCTATCTTGAACTTGGCGAGGTCTACGATTCGCTCAGAAGCAAGCTCGATACCGATTATTTTGAAAAGCTCCTTCACGAATGGTTCCTTGAAGACAGCGGTATGGCTGAGGTTTATATGCTTCCGTCACGTACTTACGGCGAAGAGCAGAAGGCTGCCGAGGAAAAGCGTCTTGCAGATGTAATGAGCAGTCTTGCCTGCGAGGAGATAGATGTTATCATCGAACAGAACAAAAAGCTTGACGAATGGCAGAAATCCGTGGATACTCCAGAGCAGCTGGCTACTATGCCTCATCTTGCGCTGTCCGAGGTTAGCGAAGATCCTCTTGCTTTTGAAACACATGAGGCAAACTGCAATGGTGTGACAGTTCTGCGTCACCCTGCTTCTGATAAGGGAATAGCAGCTGTAAATCTTTACTTCTCACTTGCTGACTGCACAGAGCAGGAGCTTTCGGCTGCGGCTGCAATATCTGAGCTTTACGGCTCTCTCCCGACTTCAAAGAGCTCGGCTGCGGAAATACAGCGCAGAGTTACAGGACTCCTGGGAAGCATATCCTATAATGTAAACGTATTCTCGGCTAAGGGAGTCAAGGACAAGTGCAAGCCCTTCCTTTCTATTAAGGCTCGCTTCCTCGAAAAGAATACTGCCGAAGCACTTTCACTCATCAGCGAGATAATCACGGATACTCAGTTTAACGATAATGCCGCAATATGCGAACTCCTGAAGCAGGCTGACGATGACTTCAAGCATCATATAATGTCAAACGGTCATTCATATTCAATGAACCGCGTAAGAGCGTCACTTTCAGCGGAATCAGCTGTAACTGAGCTGGTTTCCGGCTATGAGGGCTACAAGCGTCTGCATTCTGCACTCAATGCTCCCGAAAAGCTTATTGATTACATAAAGTCTCTCAGCAAGCGCGTAGTATGCTCGGCACGTCTTACAGCAAGTATTACCGACGGCGGCGATGTTTCTATTGAACCGCTTATCAGCGCACTTCCTGTTGGCACTGCATCAGCTTGCGAGGAAATGAGCTTCACTCTTGATATCCCCGAAAGACAGGGCGTTATTATTCCGTCAGGCATATCCTATACTGCTATGGCATTCCCTGATAATTCGGCTGATACTGCTGTACGCAATGTGCTTTTCCGCGCACTTTCACTTGAATATCTCTGGAATGAGGTAAGAGTAAAGGGCGGCGCATACGGTACAGGTGCTATGATGACGCCTGCCCGTGAGCAAGCATTCTATTCCTACAGAGATCCGTCACCAAAGTCAACTATTGAGACCTTCCGCAAGGCTGCTGATTTTACAGATGAGTATTGCAGTAACGATCCCGATATCACACAGTATATCATAAGCTCAATTGCTAAGGACGAACCGCTTTACTCCGACGGAAACAAGAGCATCAAGGCTGACGGCTTCTGGTTCAGAGGCATAAGCTATGAAGAGCGCAAGGATATAAAGAAGAATATGCTGAAGGTCACTCCAAAGCAGCTTGCAGAAGCAGCAGAAAAGCTGAGAAACTGCGGAAATATCTGCGTTTTCGGCAACGAAGCAGCTTTGCAGGGACTTGATCTTACAGTAGATACACTTGCATGATAAAAGCATGATCCATAATTTAAGGGGCGCACAATTAGAAGTGCGCCGGTAAAGAAGTATTTGAGATTTTAAGATAAGGTTGCGTAACCAAGCGGTTACGCAGCCTTTCTCTTTGGCGCTTTAGCGTAACTAAACCCCCAGTTCTACTGGGGGAATAAAAATGCTTTAGCAAAAGCTTAAAAATAACCTCCAAGTATGGTAGAATAGTAAAGGTTTGGCGACCGTATTACTATCTGAGATACAAGGAGGTTATTAACAATGAAAAATGAAATAAAGCATACAACCGACTCCACATACAGATGTCAGTATCACATAGTGTTTGCGCCGAAATACAGAAGAAAAGCTATATATGGACAGTTGAAGGCAGATATAGGGCAGATACTCAGAAAGCTGTGCGAACAAAAAGGAGTAGAAATAATAGAGGCAACAGCAATGACAGATCATATACATATGCTGGTAAGCATTCCGCCGTATTTAAGTATAGCACAATTCATGGGATATCTCAAGGGGAAAAGTACACTAATGATATTCGACAGACACGCAAATTTGAAGTATAAATATGGAAGCCGACATTTCTGGTGCAGAGGATATTATGTGGATACAGTAGGGCGTATACGAGAATACATAAAGGATCAAACAGAAGAAGATTGCATGGCAGATCAGCTAACATTCAAGGAGTACATTGACCCGTTTACGCGTAGTAAGAATAAGTAAGCAAAAAGAAACAGCCGCTTGAAGCGGCTGCTCGAGATAGTAATGCAATGTCAAACCTTCAGTGCCCTCTTTAGTGGGTGAGCCTGTATTCGCCCCTTTTAGGGGCTGTGCAAACCACCACTTCAGTGGTGGTTATGATTATGCAGTTTTTGGAGCGTTCTTCTTTTCACGAAGCAGCAAGCCTGTAAATATCCCCGCCAGTATTACCATCGGTACATACTCAAACACACTTGCAATCATTCCAAGATCAACGTTTTCGGGAATATTGCCCTGCGAGAGAAATCCGCCCAAAGCCCCTTGACTCTGATTGAACATGAAATGTGCCACCACCGCAGGAAATACGCTGTCAGTCTTTTTCGTCAGCCACATCAGGAATGTACCAAAGCTCGTCAGCAGGAGCATTCTTCCGCCGCACATCATCAACGAATCAGAAAGTGAGCCTTCACCGTCAAGCCAGCCTGCCAGATCCATTGGCAGATGCCATAAGCTCCACAAGATACCACCAAGCAGACAAGTGCCGACCGTACCAAACAGCGGCTCCATTTTCTGATTCATATATCCACGCCAGCCAAGCTCCTCACCAAGCAGACCGATCGACTGCACAGTCGATAATGCCGCAAGCATGAATACACTTGCCAGCACATTCTGAAACGTGAATCTATCGAACCATTCGCTGTGTCCGCTTACGATAATGGGTAGCAGTATCCTTGCTGAAAAGAATATCAGCGGAAGTCCGAACGCCAGCAGATACCATTTGATATTTTTTTCGAGTTTCAGGTGCAGCTTCATATCACGGAATCCCTCTTTGGTGACGGCTCTTGTGATAAGGCTTGCAATCGCAGGTGAGAATGAGAATAGCAGATAATATATGATGAAAAATACCGTGTTCGATTCGTTCATCAGCTTTCTGTAAACGAAGAAAAGCAATACGAACAGGGAAACGATCAGCAGGTAAATGCCAAGCCTTTGGGCATTTTCTTTTTTAGCCGTCATACTGCTCCACTCCTTTCAGATACAACCTGCAAGTGATACGGTAAGAAAGATAATACAGCGCAAGGCATACGACCAAACCGACCGATAGTATCAGCGAGCTGTTATTCTCATTGAATACTTTTCTCACCATTTCCGTTATCCTGTCCATGTTGTCAACATTCAGAACGAGTACAGCACAGATCAGTATGGCAAGAATGACCATACAGATCAGTTTGATGAAGCTGCCTTTTTTACTGCCGAAACGATAAGTGAACGGAATGTCTATCGCACGAAAGAGTATCTGCATAAAACCGAGCAGAAATGCTATATCGTTGATCGAGCCGGCATCGGTCTTTTCCATGTCAGCGGCGACCGCACAATAGCCCATATCCACGAATTGCAATGAAAACAGAAACAGTACGATCATCCCGAAGATCATCTCATATTTCACACGGAGAAATCCCTTGTAGCCGTCAGCCGAGGCAGTGATCCAGTACCCCCACAGTTTGCGGTCATCACCTCGCAGTACTAGCATCTGCAAAGCACCTGCTGCAAGAAAGCCTGCGATCAATCCGCCGATACGCAGTGCGGTATGATCTGCATTCGGTATCTCTCCGCGCAAAAGCAGCAGCACAAGCAGCGGAGCAAAGCCGCAAAGTATCATAGAGAGAATAAACCAGCGGTTCTGCTTCCATTCCTTGTAAACAAGTCCCGTCATTACGACTCTCTCCTTTCATGCGACCTCCACATCGCAAGGAAGAATAATACACATAATACAACAAAAACGGCTAATATGCAAAGTGATGTTTTCCCAGAACTCAAAAAAGTTTCAAATTTGTTGACCGCTTCTTCCGAGATCATAGGACCGTCCTCAGCAGGCTTTTCAGTTTTATTCATACCGGGAAACAAGCCAAAAACTTTAAACACAGCTCCCGCGCCTACAAAAGCAAGTAAGCTTATCAGCTTCAACTGTTTTTTATCGTTTGCAAACATCATGATATAGCTGTATGCAATATCGACAAGCATCACCGCACAGACAGCTCCAAGATAAATATTCAGCATCCGGCAGATAGGATCAATTCCCTCTAATGTAGTGTTGATACCCGATACGATGTTGCATACCATTAAAAAAGCTGCTGATAACAGTCCGAAGAACAGGATATAGCATAGCTTTGTCAGCAGATCGGACAATGCCTGCTGTTTCGCAGTCGGTGGGAGGATAAAGGAATATCGCTTCCACCCTGAATTTATATCCGCTTTCTGTAAGCCGTTGTTTGTGCCTGCCAAGAACCCGCCTGTCAGTGCGACAATACCAGAAGCAAGCCATACTATACTAAGCAGATCCTCTTCCATTTCTGAATCCCCTGATAGTCCACCAATCATTATTGGAAGCAGCATCAGCAGCGACAGCAGAAGAAACAGTATCAGCATAAGGATGCAGCGCTTACGAGTCAGCTTCAATTCACGATATATAAGCGATCTGTAAAGTTTCATTATGACCACTCCTTTGTGTCACGGTGTACATAGTAGAGCATGATATCGTCAAGGCTTGCAGGGTCTATCACGCAGTCGCTGTATTTGTAGGAGGCATTTTCACGGTCATTTACCATGACCTCTGCACCGAAATTGTTTGTGCGAACGCTGACAATATCCTCAGCGTCGATCTCTTGTATCTTGTCTTTGTCGCATTTGAGGATACCGTGCTTCTCGATAATTTCATCCTTGTAGCCCGTCAGCAAGATCTTTCCCTTGTCGATGAATGTCACCATATCCGCTATCTTTTCAAGGTCAGAGGTGATGTGCGAGGACATGAGTATTGAGCGCTCGCCGTTTTGCAGATATTCCATGAAAATATGCAGTATCTCGTCACGAACAACTGGGTCAAGACCTGTTGTTGCTTCATCCATGACGAGAAGCTCGGCATTGTGGGAAAGTGCGCAGGCTATCTGCAATTTCATCTTCATACCCTTTGAAAACTGCCCGATCTTCTTTTTCATCGGAAGCTGAAAACGCTCGATGTACTTCATATAGGCAGAGTTGTCCCATTCTGGATACATACCCTCAAATATCTTTGCCATATCCTTTGCGTTGAACACATCATGGAACGGCAGCTCGTCAAATACCACGGCGATGCGCTTCTTTATCGCAGTTTCGTCCTTTATATGGTCAAGACCGAGCAGACGTATCTCACCACTGTCAATATCCGTGATATGCAGCAGACTGCGGATCGTTGTGGTCTTTCCTGCACCATTTTGCCCGATAAAGCCCATGATACAGCCCTTCGGCACATCAAAGCTTATATTATCCAGCGTAAAGCCGTCATATTTCTTGGTAACGCCCTTGATTTCAATGGCATTTTCGTAATCGTTCATGTTATTCCCCTCCGTTTACAAGGTCGAGCAATTCGTGAAGCTCCTCCATTGAGACGCCTGCCTTGCGCGCCGTATCGCCTGCCTCCATGAGCAGGGATTCTATACGCTTGATCTGCTCCTCCCGGTAAAGCTCCAGATTCTGCGCCTTGACGAATGAGCCTTTACCCGTGTAGCTTTCAATAAAGCCGTCACGTTCAAGCTCCTCATAGGCACGCTTCGTTGTCATGAAGCTGATACGGAGTTCTGTTGCCAGAATGCGCATAGAGGGCAGAGCTTCGCCCTCTTTCAGCTTTCCCTCCAGTATCAGCGTTTTGATCTGGTTTGCGATCTGCAAATAGATCGGCTCACCCGATGCGTTGCTGATGTTGATATTCATAATTCGTGTACACTCCTTCGGGGTCAAGGCTCTCACAGCATTTGCAACTACCGTTAAAGTCTAAATTGTATAACCTCTATGTATACAATTATAGCAGGTACGTTACAGTTTGTCAAGGGGGTTTTGGAAAATAATAAAAAAACAGAAAGATACCTCTAAATGAAGTATCTTCCTGTTTGATTGTTATAGCCCACTGTATAGGTCTTTTATTATAGCTCTAAAACTTCTATATTAGCGCAGACTTTTGTGCGCCCCTGCTTTTTTTATTTGTTATGCGGACGATCAATGCCCGTCCCTGAGCTGATATTCTCAGCCGCGAAGCTCTGCTCCGATAGCATTGAGAGCCTTCAGAACGCGCTTCATAGCACCGTCAGCCTGCTCGTCGGTGAGTGTACCCTCATGTGAACGCATGGAGATAGAGTAAGCGATACTCTTCTTGCCGTTCTTCTTCATATCGTCACTGCGGTATACATCGAAGAGAGTTACTTTTTCGAGTATCTTGCCAACTGCGCCCTTGATAGCCTTTTCAAGCTCTGCAACAGGCATATCCTCGTCAACAAGGAGACTGAGGTCACGGGTAGTTGCAGGGAACTTAGGCAGCGGCTGATATGTTATCTTGTCGGCAGCAGCCTCCATAAGCTCTGGGATATTGAGCTTTGCAATGTAGGTCTTTACGCCTATCTCGTAAGTTTCCTGTACATCAGGGTGAACTTCGCCCATGATACCGAGATACTTGCCGTCCTTTATGATAACTGCGCTTCTGCCTGGGTGGAGAGCGTACTTCTCGTCGAATTCATCGCAGTCATTTGCGCGGATATACTCAACGTCATCTATTTTGAGCTCTGCAAGGAGCTGTTCTACCATGCCCTTGAGGGTGTAGAAGTCAGCGTCACCGCCGTACATACCGATAGTAAGTCTCTGAGGCTCGTCAGGGAGCGAATAGTTGTACTTGTGCTTCTGCTTGCCGTTGTTAGCGAGAGTATCGCCGTTGATAAATGGCTTCTCGACCTCAGCAGGGAGGTACTCCTTAGCTATCTCAAAGAGGCAAGCCTTGTCGTTGCGGTTGTTGTAGTTGAATGAGAGAACGTCCAGCATTGAAGGAATAGTAGATGTTCTCATAACGCTTGTGTCCTCACCGAGAGGATTAACGATCTTTACGACCTTGCGGAGCTTGCTGTCAGCAGGGAGCTTTATCTTGTCGAAATACTTAGGAGATACGAAAGAGTAGGTAGCTATCTCATATCCGCCCAGAGAAACAGCAGCATTTCTGAGAGTACGTGCGAACTTCTGCTCCTCTGTGAATTCAGCTCTTGCAACGCCGCGGAAATCAGTTGAAGGAATGTTGTTGTAACCGTAGATACGTGCAACTTCCTCTGCAACGTCAGCCTTGCAGCCGATATCTATACGGAATGAAGGAGCGATGACCTTTCCGTTTTCGACCTTGAAATCAAGTCTTTCGAGGTATTTTATCATATCAGCCTCTGAGATATCAGTGCCGAGGAAATTGTTTATCCAATCAGCGCTGAAATCAACAGTAGCAGGAGTCTTGTCTGTGTAGTCGCAGTCAATTACAGTGTTGAGGACTTCGCCTGCGCCAAGCTCTTCAACAAGCTCAAAAGCACGCTTTAAACAGGTCATGGAGATAAGTCTGTCAACGCCCTTTTCATAGCGTGAGGAAGCATCTGATTTAAGGCGGAGAGCCTTAGATGTGCGTCTTACCTGAGTAGGCTCGAAGTAAGCAGACTCAAATACAACAGTAGTTGTATCGTCCATGATACCGCTGTATTCGCCGCCCATGATACCTGCAACTGCAACAGGCTTCTTCTCATCGGCAATGACCAGCATATCCTCTGTGAGCTCGCGCTCAACGCCGTCAAGAGTCATTATCTTTTCGCCGTTCTTAGCGTTGCGGACATTGATATGTGCGCCCTCAACATAACGAAGGTCGAAAGCGTGCATAGGCTGACCGTATTCCAGCATTACGTAGTTTGTGATATCAACGAAATTATTGATAGGACGAACGCCGCTTGCACGAAGTCTTTCTCTCATCCAGCGAGGTGAAGGACCTATCTTTACGTTCTTAACGATACCTGCGCAGTATCTCTGACACTTTTCTGTATTGATGATATCCACTTTGAGCATTGAGTTGATATCACCGTCAACGCCCTTGAATTCGGGAGCTTTAACCTTTAACTCTGTGCCGTAGGTAGCGGCAGTCTCTCTTGCAAGACCGATAACGCTGAGACAGTCGGGACGGTTCGATGTAATCTCGAACTCAACGGAAGTATCGTCCAGACCGATAGCAGTGTGGATATCCTCGCCAAGCTTGCAGTCCTCCTCGATGACGAAAACGCCCTCGGGGTCTGCGTAAGGGAAGTCGTGAGCTGTGAGACCGAGAGTATCGAGTCCGCAGAACATACCGAAACTCTCAACGCCGCGCATCTTGCACTTCTTTATCTTGCCCTCGGGGAGTACAGCTCCGTCAAGAGCAACAGGAACGAGGTCGCCCTCCTTGACGTTCTTAGCGTTTGTAACTATCTGTATAGGAGCATCTGCACCGATGTCTACCTGACAAACGAACAGAGCGTCTGCATTTTCGTGAGGACCTTTAGAGAGTATCTTACCAACTACTACGTTGGAGATATTACTTCCCTCTTTTTCATAGCATTCTACCTTTGAGCCGCTCATGGTGAGGGCATGGCAGAAATCCTTTATAGGCATATCGGCTTTTACATAGTCGCCGAGCCATTTCATTGATAAATTCATATCATCGATTTCCTTTCGTATATTTTACTCCGTGACGCAGTATCAGCGTCCTCTGTAGCGCTCCTTTACTTCTGAAAGGAACTGTTCCATTTCGATGTGGAGACTGTCGCGCTCAAATTTATCGGACATTATCACATAGGCGTGATTGCCGTTTACATGGGTAAAGTCTATATTATAGTTGAAGCCTGCTGTTCTTCTCTGACCTGTGTAGTCCCTCATGGACATTATATCGTTGGTTCTCCACACAGCGCCGTTATTCATGAACAGCGTGTATTCCTCGTCGGCATAAATTCCGCCCTCGTATCTTATAGGGCAGCTGTTCTTCCATGCAGTGAGCTCGCTTTTATTTTTAAGTCCCAGCTTTTTGCACATGGAGGAGCTTCCTGTCACCAGCTTTACAGCATAGAATGCTGCTGCGGCTGCGGCGAATATACATAATATGATGATAAGTGCGCCCAGCTTTTCACCGTTTTCCATAGACCACAACATTTTTATCACACCGCCGACTGTCAGGAGGATCAATATGGAATACTGACCTATCTGCTTTTTGTCCATGATCAGAACTGCTTCAAAAATCTCACATCGTTCTCATAGAGGAGACGGAGGTCGTTGATATCGTAGCGTCCCATAACCATACGCTCAAGTCCGAGACCGAATGCAAAGCCTGAATATTCCTCAGGATCTATGCCGCAGTTCTCCAGCACCTTAGGGTGTACCATGCCTGCGCCGAGAAGCTCGATATATCCCTCGTCCTTACACATTGAACAGCCCTTTCCGCCGCAGTTGAAGCAGCTTATGTCTACCTCGCAGCTTGGCTCGGTGAATGGGAAGTGGTGAGGACGGAAACGGAGCTTGCAGTCGTTGCCGTAGAGCTTTTTCATAAGCATTTCAAGAGTGCCCTTGAGGTCGCTCATTGTGATGCCCTTGTCAACTACGAGGCCCTCTATCTGGTGGAAAAGAGGGGAGTGAGTAGCGTCAACAGCGTCCGAACGGAAAACTCGACCCGGTGAGATGATACGGATAGGTGGCTTTTGGTTCTCCATAACGTGTACCTGTACGGAAGATGTCTGGGTACGGAGAAGTACAGACTCGTTTGTGCCCTCGATATAGAATGTATCCTGAGTATCTCTTGCAGGGTGATCCGGCGGGAGATTAAGAGCCTCGAAAACATGGTAATCGTCGTCGATCTCGGGACCGTCGGCGATATTGAAGCCCATGCCGATGAATATTTCTCTTATCTCGTTCTCCACCTTGGTAAGTGGGTGGAGCTTGCCGAAAGGAGCGTGCTTGCCGGGGAGAGTAATGTCGATCTTTTCCTCTGCAAGCTTAGCAGCCTGTGCGTTTGCTTTAAGTGATGAGAGCTTGCTGTTGAGAGCATCTTCGATATCTGCTCTTACCTTGTTTGCAAGCTGACCGATAACAGGTCTTTCTTCTGCGGAGAGCTTCCCCATCTGTTTAAGGATAGCTGTGAGCTCACCTTTTTTTCCGAGGAACTTTATCCTCAGGTCGTCCAGTGCCTTGATCTCTGTGCAGGCATTAAGCTCTTGCTTAGCCAGTGCTTCGATCTTTTCAAGCTGTTCTTTCATTATTTCACCTCATAAAATTTAAATTAGGAGTTCGGAATTAAAAAAAGTCCTGTCCAACAGGACAAGACTTACCTTGCTTTTATACCACCCATTGTCAGGAGAGCCGACACTCTCTTGTCTTTAACGCAGACCTACGTTACAGTCTACACAGGAAATGGAGCTTGAATATGTTCCACATGAGCCGCTCTCTTGAACTGCCCTCTTGGATAGCACACTCTTCGAGCTGCACCCCTTCAACCGTACCCCTCGTGAGTGAACTTCAGCCTGCTTAGTGACGGAACGCTCACACCTTGCCGCTCCTCTCTGATGACACTGTTACAGTCTTACTCTCTCAGTCAACGGGTTATAAGACAATTATATACGCTGTATTCAAAAAAATCAAGCTTTTTTTTGAAAAAAATCATACTTACCGCAAACTTGTGAAAAAAAGATGAAGCATTTGAAAAAAATGATACGATTTATTGCATTCTGACTAAAAATGTGTTATTATTAATATGTATCACTTTATAAATATTGAATGGAGATAATACAATGGATAATTTTGCAGAACAGCTCATTAAAAAGAACGAAACAAGCGCTGACAAGACCAGAAGAGTAATGCTTATCGTAGTAGGTGTACTGTTCACCATTTCGCTTGCAGCTCTTGCTGTGCTTCAGCTTAGCAACCCTCTTATAGCTTTGCTTGGATTTGCACTTGCTGCCGCCGCAGGCTACGGAACATACTATTTCGTTCAGAATACTTATGTGGAATATGAGTATTCCTTTACCAACGGCGAACTTGATGTTGATAAGATAATCGCAAAGAAGAAAAGACGTGAGATGCTGTCAACGAATGTAAGACAGTTCACCGCATTCGGCAAATACAGCGACGATATTGAGGAAAGCGATGATATGACCATAATATTTGCAACGGATAATATCGCTTCACATGAGTATTATGCGGACTTCAACGACGAGTCGGCAGGTTCGGCAAGACTGGTATTTGCTCCCGATGAGAGAATGCTTGAGAATATAACCAAATTTCTCCCTGCAAAGCTGAGGACAAAGCTTTCATGACAGGAGCGAGATAAATAGTCGGTAAAAAAGATAAAAGAGAGCTTATAATCGGGCTTATAGTTCTTATAGTCTATACAGGCGGACTTATATTCGTCAGCTGTTTCCATGAGCCGTGGTTTGATGAGACACAGGCGTGGCTGATAGCCAAAAGTGCATCATATAAGGAGCTTTTTACGTATGTCCCACATTATGAGGGACACCCACCGTTGTGGCATCTGCTGCTCGCACCTTTTGCAAAGAACGGTGCTCCCTTTGATATAACCTTAAAGACAATAAATATAATTTTCTGCACTTCGGCGATGGCTCTGCTGATATTCCGTTCGCCCTTTCCGAAGGCTGTAAGGTATATACTTCCCTTTACATATTTCTTTTTCTACCATTACGGAGTATACAGCCGCCCATATTCAATGACAATGCTTGCATTCATGCTTGCGGCTATATTCTACAAGGAACGCAACAGCAAGCCGTGGCGGTATATTTTTTCGCTTTTATTTATATGCCTCACTACAGCCTATGGCTTGATGCTCTCAGGCGGACTTTGTCTTGTATGGACTTTTGAGATAATAGCCGAGCTCCATAAAGGAAAAAAGCTTGCTTTTTTCTGGAAGGACAAGAGGTTTTATTCTCTCTGCTTAATTCTCGCAGCAGCAGTCTGCATACTTCTTATGATAATCCCTGCTGATGATTGCTATTACGGCGGTGTTGATAATTTGCGTCCACTCAAAGATGCTCTGCTCAGCTTAGAGGACTACGGTACTGTTCTTATACTTCCTGTTGAGAGCTGGAGCGGAATGCTTTTCGGCTTGAACGGCACAAAGGATTATCCCTCATTATATATTGCAGAGGCTGTAATAGGAGTGCTGATTTGGGCAGCATTGATAGCCGTAACACGAAAGAATAAGAAATTCCTTACATTCTTTGTGCCATACATCATTATGGCTGTATTTATGTCATTTCACTATATGTCGGCGCATCACATCGGTATAAGCTCACTTTTCCATGTATTCATATTCTGGATAATGGCAGAGCAGGAGGGCGGTATAAAGATACCAGAGTCCTTCGTGAAAATAAAGAACAGCTTCAGATCGCCTATGATACGCAGTATAATTTACGGAGCAAGCGGCATAATATGTCTTATGCCTGTTGTCTACAGCATCGGAGCATCTTATTTTGATATAAGAGGCGAGTGCGGAACAAGCAAGATCGCTGAGATAATAAAGAAAAATCATCTTGAGGATAAGAAGATACTGGTGCAATGGTCGGTCAAATACGAGGAAAAGGGCGATAATCTTTTCAAGGTGCTGGAAATGCCCTCCGAACATGGAAAGGTCCTGGAAAACAGGACATACCTCATTGCGGATCCTGTTATGATACTTCCTTATTTCGACAGAAATATATTTATGAACTTCAATGTGGACTGTCCCGATGATCTTTATATGCATTACAAATATAAAGAGGACGTACAGGCAGCATTTGCAAAATGGCGGGAGAAGGGGCTTCCTGATTTCATAGTAGATTACTGTCCTCTGGATGAGGTATATGATGAAGAAACACTTGAAGGTGTAAGGTATCTTCCTGTGTATAAGCTTGAATACAATATATTCTTTAAGCTTGATTTCAATATATGCTATGAGCGCTTTTACATACGTGAGGATCTGCTTCCGGAATATCCTCAGTTCAAATGGATAGACGATCCGAGCGGAAAGGTTTACAAAAGAAAATGATAATAATTTAATGCTCGAAACGGAGGTTTAAATATGCAGATAGTTACACCAAAGCAAATGGGGAGAATTGAGGAGCGTTCTGAAAAGATAGGGGTATCAAAAAGACAGCTCATGGAGAATGCGGGAGGAAAGCTTGCGGAGCTTATCGACGGCTATTGCCGTAATGAAGCTAAGCTGAGTCCCGAGGAATGCTCGGTAGTATTTCTCGCAGGTACGGGAAATAACGGCGGCGACTGCTTTGCTGCGGCGGACATACTTCTGTACAAGGGGTACAGGCTGACTATCATACATATAGGCGGACTTCCGAAAACACCGCTTGCACAGGAGATGATGAGCAGGCTGCCGAGGGAGAGGATAACCTTTATCGAGGGCTTCCGCAGCGGCAATGTTGAGGCTGCCATAGAAGCGGCAGAGCTGGACTATATGACTATACAGCCGAGAAAGCCTGATATCTCCGATGATAAGCATGAGCATAACCCGCTTGATGATATACTCAATGCAGAGAAGAAGCGCATGGGGCTTATAAAGGGAGCTGTAGTAGGTGCACAGGTACTTGTGGACGGCGTATTCGGAACAGGCTTCCACGGAAGTCTTGACAAGGATATCATCGGTATTTTTGGCATCGGTACTGCTGCATACAGGGTAGCTGTTGATGTGCCGAGCGGCGGAAACAGCGCATCGGGTACTGTTTCGGCAGGTATATTCAAGGCAGACGAGACACTGACCTTCGGCTTTATAAAGTCGGGTATGTCGCAGTTCCCACTGAAGAAATACTGCGGAAAGATCACTATAGCAGATATCGGTATACCCGATGAAGCTCTTAAAATACTTGAAGGCGACAGAAAATACTTCAGGATAGAAAGGAACTTCCTTGCAGCTTATCCTCCGAAGAGGGAAAGGGACTCACATAAGGGCAATTTCGGAACTGTTCTCGTTATCGCGGGAAGCTCCTCAATGCGCGGAGCAGCAGCCTTTGCAGCTCTCGGAGCACTTCGCAGCGGTGTTGGACTTGTCCGCGTTGCTTCTGTTGAGAAATGCATAGACACAGTTTCCGTGCTTGCGCCCGAGGCTACATTTATCGAGCTTGACAGCGATGATTACGGCTTCATGTTGTATGACAGCAGCTGCGAGCCCATTGCCGAAGCTATGAAAAAGGCTACGGCAGTAGTAATAGGCTGCGGCATGGGAGTCACTCCCGATACTATCGAGCTCACGAAATTTGTTACGCAGAATGCGCCCTGTCCCGTAATAATCGACGCAGATGGAATAAACTGCATAGCAAAGGACATAGATATTTTAATGAAGAAGCGAACAGATGTCATCATAACTCCTCATACGGGAGAGATGGCAAGGCTTCTCAACTGCGATACGCAGATGATATCCGAGAACAGGCTGCTTGCTGCGGAGAAGTACGCCGAGCAGTACGGCATAACAGTAGTGCTGAAAGGCGGCGGTACTGTCGTTGCCGATAACTGCTATACAGCGGCAAACCATACAGGTAATGCAGGCATGAGCGTAGGCGGCAGCGGTGATGTTCTTGCAGGTATAATAGGCTCTGCTGTTGCACAGGGCTGCGGAATATTTGACGGTGCCTGTGCAGGAGTGTATATGCACGGACTTGCAGGCGATATCGCGGCACAGAAGCTGAGTATGGAAGCAATGCTGCCGAGGGATATAATCGGCAATCTTCCCGATGCATTCGGTATACTAAAGGAAAAGAAGAAAAATATGACCGTATAAACTGCGGCAGGATGTGAAAATGTATTTTCATTACTATGAACGGAGCTGGTATTATGAAAAGAGTTTTTACATTCGTATTGACAATTGCAGTTGTGCTGTGTATGACAGCCTGTGCATTGCCTGTTGGCGGAAAAGACAGTTCACGCAAAAACGGGCTGGCGAGTCCTTTTTCTGCGTCTGTCAGCATTACCCTTGACCGTCTTGAAGCCGAGGGAAATATCAAACGCTTTGGCGAGGGAGTGTGGGAGATAGAGTTTTCTGCGCCTAATACTCTCAGCGGCGTAAAGCTGGAATTCAGCGAGGGAAGCGTTATAGCTTCCTACAAGGGGCTGACCTTTTCCGTACCTCAGTCGGCTGTGCCTGTGAAGGCTATGATGCTCAATCTTATGAAGGCAGTGGAGGAAAATGCGAAAAAGGAGGAGCTCAGCGGCAGGGAGGACGGCGATATGCTGAAGGTGGAGGGCAGTCTTGACGGCGGAGATTACACCCTTTCCGTTGACAAGAATGGACTCCTCAGCGGCTTTGATATGCCAAACAATAAGCTGACAATGAGGTTTACAGATATGAAAACGGCAGAAATAACCGTGGATCAGGGAACTGCCGAAACGGTCACAACAACTGTTGCAGTGACTTCTGTTGCGACTGCACAGACAACAGTTACAACGACTGTATAGTATTCAGCGGACAGCAATTGCTGTCCGTTTTCATTTATATGAAAAAATTCTCAGTTGATTATTTTAGCAAACTATGGTATAATTAGTTTGATTTCAGATAAGTCAAAGGGGGAGCATGATGAAGAAAAGATACAGCATACCGCTTATTATCATAGGCGTCATGGTGGTGCTTAACGTTATTTCGCGCTTCAGTACGTCTTTTTCGGACTTTTATGTGAAATACATATTCCATTACATATCGTCGGCGGTTTCCTTTGTTACGGGAGTTTTTCCCTTTTCGCTCGGAGAGATGCTGACAGTTGCGGCGGTAGTACTTGTTATTGTGGGGATACCGCTGTTCATTCTGCTCCTTATTTTCGGAAAGGGCAAACGAAAAAAAACAGCCGCCTTTGCAGGAACTCTTGTGCTGTGGATACTGTGCTATATCACAACTACCGAGACTATGAACTGTTTCATAATGTATCACTGTACTCCCCTTGCTGAAAAATGCTTTCCCAATGCACATGAGCATACCGATGAGGAGCTTACGGAGCTTTACGGAGAGCTTATCATGAAGTGCAATGAGCTTTCAAAGCAGGTACACCGCGATGAGAATGGCTGTTTCGAGCTCACCTGCGACTTTAAAAGTGAAGCGAAAAAAGCTATGAAAAATGCAGCGGACAAGCTATCCCCTCAGCTCAGAGGATATTATCCCGACCCTAAGCCCATTGAGTTTTCCTACTTTATGAGCCAGTCTCACCTGACTGGAATATATCTGCCCTATACTATCGAGGCGAATTACAACGATGATATGGTAAGGGCAAATCTTCCGTCTACAGTCTGCCATGAGCTTGCTCACCTTAAAGGCTTCATACAGGAGGACGAAGCGAACTTTATAGCCTTTGTTGCTACAACCCAGAGCGATAATGTGGAATTTCAGTATTCGGGCTATCTTGATGCTCTTGAATACGTACATAATACGGTATGGGACAATGAGATAGAAGATGCGATGCCTCTTTCCGCTCTGATATCTGATGAAGTACTTGCGGACTGGTTCAGGTTCATGCCCGAGAATTACTGGGAGGAGAACGCCTCAAAAGAGATAATCTCCACGGAGACAGTCAGCGAAGCTTCAACAGCCGCTATTGATACGAATATTAAGATGAACGGCAGAGATGAAGGCATAAAGGCTTATTCTATGGTGGTAAATCTCTTGCTTGACTATTATTACCCGTAATTTCTTACATGAAATGGAGATAAAACATATGAAAAGAATAATTGCAGGTATCATTGCGTTTACAACAGTGCTTTGTGCATTTACGGGCTGCGGTCCTGATACTGCTGATGAAGCTGAGGAAACCACAACAGTTGAAACAACAACTGTTTCAGAGAAAGAAACTACAGAGGCTGCAACTGACGCTGACAGCACAGAGGCTTCGTTTGAAGCTATTGTAAAAGAGTTCTTAGATGCTTACAATGAGAGAGACTATCAGAAAACATTTGAGATGCAGATGCCTGACGGGATAATGAAGGTCATTAAAACAATAGCTGAAATTGAAAATGCAAAGGACGAAAAAGAAGTATCCGAGGATACTGTAATCAAGGATTATCAGGAATATATTTACGGTGACTCCAAGGTGAACTTCAAGGAAATAAAAGATATTGAGTCTGTAGATGAAAGTGAATTGTTTAACCTAAAGAGCAGCTTCGGTATGTACGAGTGGCTTGTAAAGTTCATAAATGAGCATGAAGATGAGATAGCTTCCGACCCCGAAATGCTTGATGAAGAAGCGGATAAATTATCTATAGATGATATAGCTGCTTTCTCAAATATATCAGAGGCTTACAGAGTAACGATGCAGCTTGAATATGAAAAAACAGGCTTGTCTTATGAGGGAAGAATGTATCTTGTGAAGCTGAACGGAGCTTGGAAGATAAACACATTTGAGGCTTTGGGCGAGAGGACGAGAACTTCTCAGAAGCAGCTTGAAGTTCCTGCTTCCAGCATTGCAAAGGCGCAGATGACGGCTTGGGTCGAAATGGACGTTGAGGGAGAGATACCTGATGGCAAATACTGCTTTATAATAAGCTCAGATGAAAGCAAAAATCATAATATCCCCGAATGGTTTGACACTGAGCTGTTTTGTGAAAAGACAGAAAGCTACTTTGAGAGTATAAATGATACGGAATGGTTCTCTGTTATATGCAACGGAATTGCATACACTACCGCATATGTTAAGACAAGACCTGAGAATATCAGCAGATATCCGCAGAATTTTGATAATTCTCTTGAGGATATAAATGACCTGATAACTGACGATATGTCATTTGATGAAATGTATGATATCTGTGTAAAAGCAATAGACGATAAATAAAATACCATAAGGGGGAGTGTTTATTATGAAAAAAATAATTTCTGGAATAGTTGCAGTTATAGCTGTAATTTGTATGTCCACAGGGTGCGGTAATAAAAAAGAGATCAAAGAAACATCAAAAACTGAAAAAACAACTGTTTCTGAGAAAGAATCAACGAATGAAAAAGAAGCAGATAAAGATGTAGAAGTTAAAAACGATTTCGATAAATCTGTTGAAAATGCAGAATATGGAAAACTCATAAAAAAATTTATAGAGGCTTATATAAATGATGACCGTAAAGCAACACTTGAAATGCAGGCACCTGAGGGCTTTATGGACATTGTCTATACTTTATGGAAAACCGAAGAATTTGAAGATTATTCAGAAGATGAATTTTTAAGTTTTTGGCAGGGAAATTTGTATGATAATTATAATGAAGATTTAAAATGGGAAAAGGCTTCTTTTAAGCGAATTGTAAGTTCTGAGGTGATTCAAGACGAAGAATTGGAAGATGAAAAAGGATATTATGGTTGCATGGAATGGCTTGTAAAATATGTAAATGAGCATGGCAATGTTAATTCGGATACGATAGAAGAGGCATTTTACAATGATGATGATTACATTGAAAATCTAAAGTTTAAAGAAACAAAAGAAGTTACTTTTGAAATTGAAGTACCTGAAACGGGAGAGATATTACGAGATAAAGTATTAGTTAGCCGAATTAAAGGAAATGAATGGAAAATATCCTGTCGTTTTGGCAATATGTTTTTAGCCAATAAAAAAGATATCGCAGATGATAGTGCTTCAAAGTTCCGTAAAGCCGGAAATACAGCTATTGTTGAGATGATGGAAATGGATAAATTCCAAATATCTGATGATTATTATATTTTAAGTTCTGATGAAAGTAAAAACTTTAATGTTCCGAGTAATTTTGATAAAAGCGAATTTTATCGAATCATAAGAGAGTATTCATATAATCCAGATGATTGGAAATGGTTTTTAGTCGTAAACAATAACATAGTTAAATATTGTGTTGTTGTTGAAAAGAATTCTTCTATACCTGTTGGCGTTTCTTTTGACAAAGATGAAGATGAATCTATTTCAGGAAAGATCAACGATGATATGTCATTTGATGAAATGTATGATATCTGTGTAAAAGCAATAGACGATAAATAAAACAATGAAAACGGAGTAATTATAATGAAAAAAGTAATTGCAGGAATTGTCGCAATGACAACAGTGATATGTGCATTAACAGGCTGCGGCAAGGACGCTGCTGACAAAGCAGAGGAAACTACAACAGCCGAAACGACTGAGATTACCGAGGAAGTAACTTCACAGGCTGAAACCGAAGCTACGGAGCCGACTACAGAAAAAGAGTCGGAAAAGTCGCAGGATTCAGGCTCGGAGGAGGATACAGTCAGAAAAATAGCAGAGGAATTTGCAGAGACTTATAATGCACGAGATTACATCAAGCTTTTCAGAATGAGCTCTGAGGATAACTGGAATGGCATGGTCGAGGTATATGAAAGAGATCCTGAACTAAAGGCAGAGGGTAAAGATGCTTATGAAATAAGCAAGATATTATTTGAAAATACCTGCGGTAAATATGATGATGATTACAAGATATCGACCATAAAAACTATTACGGAAGCCGACTATAGAGATACCTATTATGTAAGGATAGATCATAATATTGGAGAATTGATGCAGGAGTATATTGTCGAACATGGCGGTGCTGAAAAAGTAGATGTCAAAGAATTCAGGGAAATGTGGGAAAGAGTACCGCGAAATGAATTCAGTGAAGAAGTAGAAAAAATCAAGGCATACAGGATAACCTTTGACTACACAAAGGGCTCTGAAAGCGGCATTGGTGATATTCTTATCTATAGCATTAATGACGGCGATTGGACTTTTGGCGAGCTTAACTTTAAGGAAGACAGGCATGAGGAGTATGCCGAATTAGCTGATTATCTAAAGGAATACGGCGGTTATGAGCTTATCAGTGAATTCAGAGAGAGTGATCTGTATTATGACGATTTTGAGAATGAATGGTATATAGTAAGCTCTGATATAAGCAAAAACTATAACGTTCCCGAATTCATTGATGATATTGAAGAGTGTGTTTATTATATAGATGAATATAATTATTTAAATCATAAATGGTTCATAGTTGCAAAGGGAGATGAGGTCGTATATGCCGCCGTGTGCGACGAAGACAATAATCTCATATATTTTACTGATCCTGGTCCGAATTCGGTTATAAGCATAAAATCTGACGGCGAATATGAATTTGTTGATGCCGCCGAAGTATCAGCAAGCACATTTGATGATGTATACGATGCCTGTGTTAAGGCATTAAAAAATAAATAAAACCAAAAAGGAGTAAAAATGAAAAGAATGATCGCAGGAATCATAGCACTTACAACAGTGTTATGTACATTAACAGGCTGTGGAAAAGATGCTGCCGATGATGTTAAAGATACATCGGTTGAAACAACAGCAGCACAGGAGAACACAACAGAGGAAAGCAATTCAGGTGAGTCTGTAGAAGCAGGCTCTTATGAGGAAACTGTCGAGGAGTTTTTTAAAGCATACATTGCAAATGACCGCGAAAAAACTTTTCTGATGCAGTATCCCGATGGATTCGAGGATTTTATAAAGGTATTACTGAGAACATTCGATGGGGATATGACAGAAGAGGAAATTATTGATAGTTTCCAGTCTGATATTTATAATGACTATGATGAAGATAAAAAGATATCCTTCAAGGGTATTGTAGACTCCGAGCCTTTGAGTGATGAGGAAATGGGCGAAATGAAGGAAGGGTATGCAACTTTAAAATGGATAGTAGATTATATTGACCAGAACGGCGGACCTGACAAGGTGGATCCCAATGTTTTTAATGAAGAATCGAAAAAGCAGGATTTTGATGATTTAGCAGACAGTGTTAAGCTCGATGAGGCTTATAATTTGAAATTTGAGATACAGAACGATGAAACAGGTGAGACCTCAGAGGGTTCGATGATAGTATTCCGTGTTGAGGGCGAAAAAAACTGGTTGATAACCGAATTCAATATTGAAGAAAATGTAAATGACAGCGGTACAGAGGCAATGGAGGCTGCGGCCTCTTCTTTAAGCAAAGCAGGAAATACTGCCCTTGTGGAAATGGACGAGGAGAGTTTATTAGGATCCGCATTGGATAAGGCATTCATTGTAAGCTCGGATGATAGCATGAATTACAATGTTCCCGATGACTTTGATACGGATATATTCAAGAAAAAGATGAAAAATTATTTTGAGAAGATGTCAGAGCTTGAATGGATAACTGTTATAAAGGGCGGAGTAGTTTTCTATGCTGCTGTGGATCGTGTCGAAGACCAGCAGAATGTAGGCACATATCCTGTCGGTAAAGTTATTATAGACCAAAACCTTGATTATACCGATCTTGATAATGAGAACGGTGAGAAATCACTCAAAGATATTTATGATATCTGCGTTGAGAGCATCGGATAATAATACTGTCAGCATATAAAAGCAAGCCTCCGAATATACTTGAAATATCAAGTATTTCGGAGGTATGACCATGCAGGACAAGACTGTAAAGCAAAATCAGAACATTATTCTCGAAAACCGCAAGAGTCTGAGTATATCGGGCATAACCGATGTAGACAGCTTTGACGAAAAAGAGATAAGCCTGTATACTCAGCTCGGCGAGCTTACCATACAGGGACGTGAACTGCATATCGACTCTATGAGCGTAGAAACAGGCGATATGACTATAACAGGCGATATATGGGCGATGATATACGGCGACAGGGATAGGAAGGGCCCTTTATCCGCACTTGGAAGGCTGTTCCGATGAGAATTACCGAGACCTTTTTTTCGGTAAGTGAGGAGCTGCGGCTTTTCGGACTTTCCTGCCTTATGGGAGCTGTAGTCGGAGCAGCTTACGATGTGGTAAGAGTGTTCAGGCTGATAGCTGCACATAATGGCTTTCTTACTGCTGTTGAGGACATATTTTTCCTGATGCTCTATGCTGTTTCGCTTACAGCCTTTTCCGAAGCGGCTGCAAGAAGCGAAATGAGACTGTATTTTGTTATCGGCAACGTTATCGGATACGCGCTTTATTATGTTACCATAGGCAGCGTAGTCATGGGAACTATCCGCAAGCTTTTTTCGGTTGTGGGTGCATTGCTAAGGCTTATTTTCAGACCGTTCAGACCCTGCTGTGCATTTTTACGTAAAAAAGCAACTGCCGAATTTGTAAGAAATTCCAAAAATATAGTTAAACCTATTAAAAAAATAAAAATAGTATTGCTAAATAAGCAGCATATGTTGTATAATAAAATGGAAAATACAAAAGAGAAAGAACGTGAAATGCGTTGTCGAAGAAAATGAGACATGAAAAGGAAAAGAAGAAGGGTCTGTTCAACCGCGGACTTGTAAAGCTTGCAGCAGTTGCAGTTATTATCGGCTGCGGTGTACTTATAGCAACAACTCAGAAAGACTGCGCCGAAAAAGAGGAGCAGGTCAGACTTATACAGACCAAAATAGATGCCTATGAGACCGAAAATGCCGAGCTGCAGCGCGTTCTTGACAGTGATGACCTCAATGAGTACATGGAAAAGGTCGCACTGGAGGAAAGAGGCTATGCCTACCCCGACGAGCGCAGATTTTACGACACTACAAGGGATTAATCGGGCTTGCAGAGACAGGTCCATAATAAAGGAGTTATAAATAAATATGCAGTTGGAAATTGGTAAGATCTACAATGGCAAGGTCAAGGGCATCACGCAGTACGGAGCTTTCGTTGATATCGAGGGCGGCGGTACAGGTATGGTGCATATTTCCGAAATCGCCAATACATACGTGAGCGACATAAGAGAGCATCTGACAGAGGATCAGGACGTAAAGGTCAAGGTCATCGGGATCAACGAGGCAGGAAAGGTAAGCCTTTCAATAAAGAAGGCTTCCGAGAACGGTGACTCTCAGCAGCGTCAGCGCCGCTTTGACAAAGGACAGGGCAAGTTCGATAAAGGCGACCGCGGTGCAGACAGAGGTGAACGCAGCTTTGATAAGGGCGACAAGGGCGAGCGCAGCTTTGATAAAGGCGAAAGAGGCGGTGAGCGTCCGCAGCGTAGCAAGCCTGTAGTATGGGAGCCCAAAAAGCAGATACCGCCTTCAGAGATGACATTTGAGGACATGATGTCACGCTTCAAGCAGACAAGTGAAGAGCGTATGTGCGACCTCAAGCGCAGTACCGACAGAAAAAACGGTACAAGAAGAAAATAACGAAAAAGTCTCCTATAGCGTTAAAAGCTATAGGAGTTTTTTATATCATGCGTCAAATACGTACCCTATCGGCATAAAAACTGTGAAGCTGATACAAAGAAATATTTGAAATACATTGTTTTCATTGACAAACAACTGATAATGGAGTATAATGTTGTTGGATTTTTGGTTAAGGAGATGTTAACAATGAATTCGGAGGTATATGGAAAGTATGAGATAATAGATGCTCATGCGCATATTTTCCCTGAAAAAATTGCGGAAAATGCGACAGAAAATATCGGACATTTTTACGGTATCCCAATGGACGGCAACGGAATGAGCAAAAAGCTGCGCGAGGCAGGCGACAAGATAGGTGTATCGAAATACCTTGTATGCTCAACTGCTACTGCGCCGCATCAGACAGAAAACATAAACAATTTTATCGCAAAGGAATGTGCCGAGCACAGCTGCTTTTACGGTTTTGGTACGACTCACGCAGATTCCGATGACCTTGAAAAGGACATTGAGCAGATATTGAGTCTGGGACTTCACGGTGTAAAGCTTCACCCTGATTTTCAGAAATTCAATGCCGATTCGCCCGAAGCTTTTAAGATATATGAGCTTATGGAGGGCAGACTTCCTCTGCTTATCCACTGCGGCGACAACAGATATGATTATTCTGCACCTCATCGTATAAGAAGGATACACGACAACTTCCCGAATCTGAAAATACTTGCTGCTCATCTTGGCGGCTATCAGCAGTGGGACGAAGCAGTTGAGTGCCTTACAGGTCTTGACAATGTAAGATTTGATTGCAGCAGCTCGCTGGCATTTCTTACTCCCGAAAAGGCAGCACGTATCATTAGGAATTACGGTATCGAAAATATCTTCTTCGGTGTTGATTTCCCTATGTGGAGCCACGAGGACGAGCTTGTGCGCTTCTTGAAGCTTGGCTTTACAGAGGAGGAAAACAAGAAGATACTCGCAGCTAATTTCAAGGAATTTTTAGGACTTTGATATTGGGAGATCATTCCCTGCGGAAATAAAATGAATGGGCGCACACTGTGCGCCCTATTTTTGTAAAAATAGTATTAATAAAGCATTATCAAGGTTGACAAATGACAGTATATGGAGTAAAATAATAGTTAACGCAGAAAAACAGTCTGATAAGTAAAATTGCACAATGAGAGGATATTTCTTCTGTGCATATATCCAAAGATGAAGTATTACGGGAAAAACTGAGAGATTTTCCGACATTTATTATATAGCACTGTAAATACATGAAAGGAGTGTTTCTGAAATGAAAAAAACATTACGTACTGTTCTTACTGCCGCAGCTTTTGCCGCAGCAAATATGTGTGCAATGCCTTCGGCAGCAAATGCAGTTAATGAACAGCCAAAGGAGATCAATCCTGTTGAGGAAGTCGAGAGAAAATTCATGGCAGTATACGGACCTCCTCCGTCCATGCTGACAACAACATCGGCTACGGTAACAACTTCAACATTGATAACGACTACAACGACACCGATAGTGTGTGTTTACGGCCCTATGACAACAGTCAGTGTGGATGAGTCCTATCAGGAGGAGCTTACTACAATGACCACCACAACGTTCCCGCCAACTGTTTACGGACCGCCTAAGTCATTCAGAGGTGATGTGAACATGGACGGAGTTATTGATGTCTTTGACGCAGTGGCACTAAGAAGGGCTATCCTTTTCGATGAGATTGAAGAGCAGACTATAAACAAGTTCTATGCAGACCTTAATAATGACGGCAGCGTAAATGTAGGCGACCTTGTACGCCTTAACCGTTTCCTGCTCGGAACATTGAAGGATTTCGATGATTTTCCTGATAAAAAATAATAGCCTCAAAGCGGAACGCTCTGTTCCGCTTTTCTTTTGTTAAAAGCATTTTTAATGCTCCATATGGTTGACAAATGGCAGTATATGCAGTAAAATAATAGTAAATACGATAAGGAGGTATGCATATGAAAAAGACGAGCAAGACAAAGTTAATGGCTGCTATGTTTGCGGCTGCTGCCGGACTTACAGGCTGCGACCACGGAGACAGCAATTTGCAGACTGTTTACGGACCTCCTCCTACCGAGAATACTACTTTTACATCTGAGTACGATCCTGCAAAGGACGATGTACAGGACGTTTACGGACCTCCTGTCACAGAAGCTGAGCCAACAACCGAATACAAGCCCGAAAGGGACAAGGTACAGCTTGTATACGGTCCGCCTGAGGAGTAAAAATGCACAATAAGAAAAGACTCCGTTTGTGCATATATCCGAAATTGAATTTATATGGGAAAAAGTGAGACTTTTTCCGACATTTATTATACAGCACTGTAAAAATATGAAAGGAGTGTTTATTAAATGAAAAAAACTTTACGTACAGTTCTTACCGCCGCAGCCTTTGCCGCAGCAGGTGCGTCTGCCATGACAGCCGTAGCAGAGGGAAGTGAGCAGAATCAGAATAGGGGCTTTGGTTTTTCAAACGTAACCGAGAGAGATGCGTTTGCAAATTCTTATGGAGCATATGGTCCTCCTCCAACAGACTGGAAAATAGACGGAACGATTGACGGTCAGTGGGGATGGGGAACAACTACTTCCATACCGCTGGAAACATTAACAACAACTACAATGACAATGCCAAGAACGGTTTACGGCCCTACTTCAACATCTACCGTTACTACTTCTGAGCAGGAAGATATTGTTGAACTGACCACAACAATGCTGCCACAGCCTGCTTATGGTCCTGCACCTGTATTGCTGGGTGATGCAAATATGGACGGTGTTGTTGATATCTTTGATGCTGTCGCACTGAGAAAGGCTATCCTTTTCGATGAGTATGCAGATAAGATAAACCGCTATTTCTCCGACCTCAACAAGGACGGTGAGATAAGTGTGGGCGACCTTGTGCGTCTTAACAGATATCTCCTCGGAACTATAACAGATCTTGACAAGATGCCTGAAAGGGACGATGAGGTAAAGGTAACTACCACAACAACTACAACCAAGGATAAATACCATATCACAGAAACTGCATTTTACGATCCGAGAACAGATATAGTAGTTCCTGTTTACGGACCGCCTTCGGTATTCATCGAAAAGACATACGAAACTTCGTCGATTTTAGACAGCAATATAAATACAACAAACGGGGAGAAATAATTTATGCTCAGTGTCGATATGAAAAAGAAGCATCTCCAGCAGATGCGTGAATACAGAAGCAAGCTTATGAAAGAGCCAAAGCTCCGCAATCTTTTCCTTGAGCTTACTCTGCGCTGCAACGAGCGTTGTCTCCACTGCGGAAGCTGGTGCGGCGATGTTACCTCTGAGGAGCTGTCGGTAGATCAGTACCGCACCTTCCTTGAACAGGTAAAGGAGGATATGACAACAGAGGGAAAAATGCTCTGTATCACAGGCGGAGAGCCTCTTCTCAGGAAGGAATTCTTCGATATCATGGGTGCCGCCCACGAGCTTGGATTCAGCTGGGGCATGACAAGCAACGCAACACTTATTGACGACAGCGTAGCCCGTGACCTTCAGAGAGTAGGCATGGGAACTATCTCCGTAAGTATAGACGGACTTGAAGATACTCACGATGCATTCAGAAGAACTCCCGGTGGCTATAAGAAGGCTATGAGCGGAATTGAGAGCCTTCTGCGCGTAGGCGGTTTTGAGAACGTTCAGATAACGACCGTTGTTACTCATCAGAATATCGGACAGCTTGACGAGCTCTACAAGATATTCAATGAAATGGATATAGACTCATGGCGAGTTATCAACATCGAGCCTATGGGACGCGCAAAGCAGCACCCTGAGCTTATCCTCACCAAGGAGGACTATCAGACTATTTTTGAGTTCATCAGAAACAAGCGTATTGCAGGCGAACCTGTTACATACGGATGCAGTCACTATCTTGGCTTGGAATACGAGCGTGAGGTTCGTGACTGGTACTATCTCTGTACAGCAGGACTTTACACGGCAAGTATCACAGCAAGCGGTGATATCATTGCCTGTCTTGATATCGAGCGCAGACCCGAGTTCGTACAGGGAAATATCCTCAAGGACAGATTTAGTGAGGTATGGAAGAATAAGTTCCAGATATTCAGACGCGATCTTGCAGATGAAAACGAGAACTGCTCAAAGTGCTTCCATAAGGATTATTGTCATGGTGATGCATATCACAGCTGGGATTTCGACAATAACAAGCCACTTGTCTGTTTCAAGGACATTCTTTTCTAAGGGAATTTTAAGGGTAGAGGTATATTTATATAAAAATGCGGAAGTCATATGGCTTCCGCATTTTGTTATATATCATTCATCTTCTTCGTCGTAGAATACGTTATAGTTCACAGCGCGGTGACTATAGGTACTGAGGACAAGTCCGATTATGGCGTACATACTCAGCATAGCCGTACCGCCTGCACTGAGGAAGGGCAGCGGAACACCTATAACAGGAGCTACCTTCAGAACCATTCCTATATTCATTATACAGTGTGAGAGCATAAGTCCGAATGCGCCCATGCATATGAATTTACCGAGGTGATCGCGGCATACGCGGCTGTCGCCGAATATTTTAAGGCACACATATGCAAGTATGATTATGAGACCTATAGAGCCTACAAAACCGAAAACCTGTCCTGCATAAGTGAATATGAAGTCGTTGTGTATTTCGGGAACAGTGATATAGTTCTCGGGCTTGCCGAATAGACCCTTTCCGAAAACGCCGCCCGATTTAAGGGCAGCAAGTCCTAAATCCTGCTGATATTCGATGTATTCGGGGTCTGTACCCGGGTGGAAGAGTATGAGGATACGCTTTTTGTGGAACTCACTGAGTGCAAAGAACCACATTCCCACAACTCCCGCAGCGATCACAAAAGGAGCAGCTACAAGGTATTTCCACGATATCTTTGCGGAGCATATCATAAATGCGAATATGGCCGCAAAAACTATAGCTGTACCGTAGTCGCCCTGCAATCCGACGATACCAATTGGTATCATGCCGTGAATAATGAGCAGCAGCATATGCAGGGGCTTGTTCATTTCCTCCTCATCGCGGGAGAGGTGATAGCCGAAGGTGAGTATGAAAGCCAATTTCAGCACCTCTGAGGGCTGGAACTGGATAAATCCGAGGTTGAGCCATGCCTGGTCGTCTGCACCCTCACGCCTGTAGCCGAGGGAGGTAAAGGTGAGTGCCATAAGTCCCAGAGAGACAGGCACGAATATGAACCATAGCTTTACAAGCTTGCGGTAATCAATGAATGAGATGATGATAGCTGCAACTATACCTGCAACCATGGAAAAAAGCTGAGTTTTCCAGTAGCTTGAACCTACTGTTTCCAGCACCTTGTTCTGAGTTATGGAATATATCAGCAGGGTACTTATTGCGGCACAGAGGGTAACTGCAAAGAGCAGACCTCCGTCAATGCTGTGCTTGCCTGAGGGTAATTTTTTAAATGCCGATTTCATTGTTTCTCCTTGTTTTTCTTTCTTTTTTTAGTTGTTAGTTATTTGTGCATAGTCCCTACACCATAATTACGCATTTGGCGGACGACCAATGGTCGTCCCTGCAAGCTAACGGCTAAGGACAAATGGCTAATGGCTATTCTGCCCAGTATTTGCGGTCAAGGCTCCTGAACTGAGCAGCCTCCGCAACGTGCTGTTTCCTTATGACCTCAGAACCGTCGATATCAGCGATAGTACGTGAAACTTTAAGTATGCGGTCATAGGCTCTTGCACTGAGACCGAGCCTGTCGAAAACGTTTTTCATAAGTGTTTCGGCAGCATCGTCCATAGGACAGAGCTCCTGTAATTTATCGGGAGTTATAAGGGCGTTGCAGGCAATGCCCGTGCCCTTGAAACGCTCCTCCTGTATTGCTCTTGCAGCCATAACGCGCTTTCTTATCTCAGCGGAGCTTTCCTCTTTTGACTTTGACGAAAGGTCGCCGAATTCCACGGGAGCCACCTCGATGTGAAGGTCAAAGCGGTCGAGAAGCGGACCTGATATCTTTGAAAGATAGCCTGCCACTTTATTTTTAGGGCATATGCACTTTCTTTTAGGGTGACCGTAATAGCCGCAGGGACAGGGATTCATGGCACCTATGAGCATAATGGTGCAGGGATAGGTGATAGTACCCGATGCACGGGCGATAGTCACCTTCCTGTCCTCAAGGGGCTGACGGAGTATTTCCAGTGTCTTGCGGTCGAATTCCGCAAGCTCGTCCAGAAACAGCAGTCCGTTATGGGCAAGGGATACCTCTCCCGGGTGGGGGATACTGCCGCCGCCTGCAAGTCCTGCCGAGGATATTGTATGATGCGGCGAGCGGAAAGGTCTCTTTGTGATTATGGGAGTTTCGGGAGTAAGAAGTCCCGATATGGAATGAATTTTTGTGGTTTCAAGTGCCTCCTCGAAGGTAAGGGGCGGAAGTATGGAAGGCATACGTTTTGCCAGCATACTCTTGCCGCTTCCGGGCGAACCGATGAGAAGGGCATTGTGTCCGCCTGCTGCGGCTATTTCAAGAGCTTTTTTAGCGGACTGCTGTCCTCTTACATCTGCGAAATCGAGAGTCTCGTTGTATGCAGCTTCGGGAGGAGTGTAATGCTCACAGGGAGTAAGCAGTTCCTCGTTTCGGAAATGCCTTATAAGCTCTTCTGCGTTATTTACAGCGTATATATCCACACCGTCGATAACGGAGGCTTCCTTTGCGTTGTCAGCAGGAACGAATACCGATTTTATGCCAAGCTCGCGGGCGAGCATGACCATAGGAAGAACACCGTTTATCCTGCGTATATCGCCGTTGAGGGATATCTCACCGATAAAAGAGCAGCCTTCAAGGTCTTCGCTTATCATGCGCATACCGCGGAGTATCGCCATAAATATAGCCATATCATGCACAGAACCGCTCTTTTTGGTGTCGGCAGGTGCAAGGTTTATCATTACGGAGGCTACAGGGAAGCTAATGCTGCATGAGCGCAGAGCTGCC
This sequence comes from Ruminococcus flavefaciens, assembly GCF_900143025.1. GTDB lineage: Bacteria > Bacillota > Clostridia > Oscillospirales > Ruminococcaceae > Ruminococcus > Ruminococcus flavefaciens_I. The sequence goes on from NZ_FRCT01000006.1 coordinate 264,933, forward strand.
CTTATCCTTTCACGGCTTTCCTTTACAACGGTGTCGGGCAGACCGACTACCTCAAACTGCGGATTGCCGCGGCTTATATCTATCTCCACATCAACAGGAAAAGCATTGAGTCCGAAAAGTCCGAGACTTGAGACCTTTGCAAACATAGTATGTCCCCCTTATTTTATTTTTAACGTACAGTCTGAAAAAAACACCTCTTTATGAGCTTTTGGCACGAATTTCTGTCCCACAGCCGAGTTCCTCACAGGGCTTGTCACATTCAGTGAAGGCATTGCGCCTATATCGTTATTGACAGGTGATTGCGGCTGAGTAAGGTTAAGTACAGGCTGTTGACCGTTGGTATTATTCGGAGCTATATTACGCTCGCGCATAGCTTTTTCGTGCAGGAGCTTGTCAAAGTGTTTTTTGTTATAGCCGTTCGGACTGTGTTTCTTCTGGTCGTCATGGTCGGCGAGTATAGTGCTGAATATAGGGTATCCCTCGGTATTCCTGAGTTGTTTGAAATCAGAATATCCCTTCAGCGCACCAATGCTCACGAACATTCCGCCTGCACCTGCAATAGCCGTTATAAAATCAAAGGGCGTAAGTCTTACTAATATTGAGATAACAAGCATGAGAGCATAAAGGAAAAACGTTATAACATTGAATATCTTTCGGCTGGTGGTACCCAGAAGTGCGATGATGAAAAAAACAAAGCACATACTAAGCTGTGATATGCTGAAGTGTGCGCTCATTCCGAATGCAGTAGCATCTTTAAGGGTGAACATCAGCGGTACCCAGCCGACTAAATGCATTGGAGTGGCAAGCAGTGAGAAAAGGGCAAGGATACAGCATACGCCTATTGTATAGAAAAAAGTTCTTCTGCCTATATCATTTATCTCATCGAGCCTTCCGCGGCACACAGGGTAGTGAGCGTGGTCGGGCTTTTCAATGAGTTCGGGATTTTTCTTGAATTCCATATAATACTCCAGTATAAAAAATTATGGTCTATATTATTATATCACTTTTTGCTGCTTATGTAAACATTTTTCTTGAATAAAAACCTTGTATGTTCTCGGTCCTGTTCATTCTTGACAGCAGAGAGCTGTTGTGGTATGATAAAACAAAAACGAAAGGAAAAAAGGCATGATAAAGGATATCATCAGAGATAAAGAGATACTGAGCCAAAAGTCCGAGCCTGCCACAAGAGCGGATATGCAGACCGTCCGCGACCTTCTTGACACGGTAAAGGCAAATGAGGAGCGCTGTGTTGGTATGGCTGCAAATATGATAGGCGTTCACAAGACCATACTTGTTGCGCTTATAGGCGATGAATACGTGGCTATGATAAATCCCGTCATAGTGGATAAGTCGAAGGAGACCTACGACACAGAGGAGGGCTGCCTTTCACTTGACGGAGTACGACCCGTTACGCGTCATAATATTATCACTGTGGAGTATCTTGACAGGAAATTCAAACGCCGCCGCGGCATATTCCGCGATTTTGAGGCAGAGATAATACAGCACGAAATAGACCACTTCAGCGGTATAATAATATGATCTTAAATTAAATATATAAAATATCAATGGAGCTATTGACATTGAAAAAAACAAGTGCTATAATTAACACGTAAATAAACCGTTGACGCGGAGATAAAGTTAATTATGCTTCCACAGAGAGCCTGCGATGCTGAGAGTCAGGTGAAAAACAGATTAGCAAATGGACCGCCGAGGGTGCAGTCAAATGGGTGACGAGCGAATTGGTACATGGTTGAATGAACGGCAAGCGAGTTGGCACATGACCTAAGGGCGTAGCATGATAATGACTGAGGATTTGTTCTCAGAAATGTTGTGCTTTCGGGCAGCTTATGTTATTCCAGAGTATTCTGCAACGTTATGATGTGCGTTAATCATCAGGGGTATGTTAGTATCCTGTTAAGCGCACGGCAAAGTCGTGAATCAAGGTGGTACCGCGGATAAGTATATTCGTCCTTGACAGATCATACAGGTCTGTCAAGGACTTTTTATTTTTCCTGACAGATCATCGGAGGTGCTTTTTATGAACTTTTTACCCGAATTCAGTACAGTACAAGAAATAGCAAAGAGCGGAAAATACGATATTATCCCCGTAAGCTGTGAGATAATGTCGGATATATGCACTCCTATCGAGGCTATAATGACACTGAAAAATGTTTCCACACACTGCTATATGCTGGAATCCGTAGCCGAAAAGGAAAAATGGGGAAGATACACATTCCTCGGCTATGATCCGAAAACCCAGATAACAGCCTGCGGAAACGAGCTTATAATAGGCGATGTAAAAATGACATCGAACGATCCCTCAGTACAGATAAGACAGATACTTTCAAAATACAGAAGTCCTAAATTCGATTATCTTCCTGCTTTTACAGGCGGATTTGTGGGATATTTCTCCTACGATTTCCTTGCATATACCGAAAAAACTCTGCGCATAAAGACCAATGACACCGAGAACTTCAAGGACGTTGACCTGATGCTTTTCGATAAGGTCATTGCATTCGACAACTTCCGTCAGAAGCTCATACTCATTGCAAATATGAAGGTAGAGGAAGGCGAAGCAGGCTACAACAAGGCAAAGCTTGAGCTCCAGCAGATGGCTGACCTGCTCAGGAACGGCGACCGTAAAAAAGAACCCGCAGGACACCTGAAAAGCGAAGTAACAGCTCTGTTCAGCAAGGAAGAGTACTGTGGAATGGTTGAAAAGGCAAAGCATCATATCCATGAGGGCGATATCTTCCAGATAGTGCTTTCCAACCGTCTCAGTGCCGAGTTTGAGGGAAGTCTCCTCAATACCTACAGAGTGCTGAGAACTATAAATCCTTCACCTTATATGTTCTATTTTTCGGGAACAGATGTAGAGATAGCAGGTGCTTCTCCCGAGACCCTTGTAAAGCTTGAGGACGGAGTCCTTCACACCTTCCCCCTTGCAGGTACAAGACCGAGAGGAAAGACGGAAAAAGAGGACAAGGAGCTTGAAGAAGGACTTCTCAAGGACGAAAAGGAGCTCGCAGAGCATAATATGCTTGTAGACCTCGGAAGAAATGACCTCGGAAAGATAAGCAAATTCGGCACTGTTGAGGTAGAAAAGCTCCACAGCATCGAGAGATATTCCCACGTAATGCATATAGGCTCAACGGTGCGCGGTGAGATAAGAGAGGAATTCGACGGCATAGACGCAGTAAGTGCTGTACTTCCCGCAGGTACGCTTTCGGGAGCTCCGAAAATAAGAGCCTGCCAGCTCATTGCAGAGCTTGAAAACAACAAGCGCGGCATCTACGGCGGAGCAATAGGATATATCGACTTCACAGGCAACCTTGATACCTGTATCGCTATCCGTATCGCTTACAAGAAGAACGGCAAGGTATTCGTAAGAAGCGGCGCAGGAATAGTTGCAGACTCAGTTCCCGAAAAGGAATATCAGGAGTGTATAAACAAGGCTGCTGCTGTAGTCAACGCCCTTAAACTTGCAGAGGAGGCAGACGCATGATACTTCTCATAGATAATTACGACAGCTTTTCCTATAATCTGTATCAGCTTATAGGAGCTATAGAGCCCGATATAAAGGTAATAAGAAACGACGAGATGACAGTTGCCGAGATAGAGAAGCTTGCTCCCGACAGGATAATCCTTTCACCAGGTCCGGGACGTCCCGAGGACGCAGGCATAATAATCGAGGCAGCAAGAACAGTTTGCAAAAAGATACCGACATTAGGCGTTTGCCTCGGTCATCAGGCAATATGTGCCGCTTACGGTGCAACAGTCACCTACGCAAAGGAGCTTATGCACGGAAAACAGTCGGTCATAAGCTTTATGAACAACAGTCCGCTTTTCAAGGGAATAGACGAGGGAGCACCTGTTGCAAGATATCATTCTCTTGCAGCTGACGCATCAACTCTTCCCGATTGCCTTGAAGTCACAGCCCTTGCAGATGACGGCGAGGTAATGGCGGTACAGCATAAGGAATACCCGATATACGGTGTTCAGTTCCACCCCGAGTCAATTATGACTCCAGACGGAAAGATAATACTCAGAAACTTCATTGAACTTAGTTAGCAGTGAGTAGAAAGTAGATAGTAGTGTAGGGGACGACGTCCTCGGCGTCCCGTTCGTTAATATGTGAATGGTGTGAGACTATGAAATGCTCGTCACTTGAAGAAGTAAGAGAAAATATCGACAGAATAGACGACAGTATCATAAGGCTTATCGCTGAACGCGCAGAATATGTCAGACAGGCGGCATTATTTAAAAAAGACGAGGACGGAGTTAAAGCTCCAGACCGTGTAAAGGCTGTTCTGCAAAAGGTGAGAGAAAAAGCTGAAAAATACGGTGCTCCTGCCGATATCGCAGAAACAGTTTACAGGAATATGATAGCAGGCTTTATAGGCATGGAGCTTGATAACTTCAAAAATGATAAACGATAACAGAAAGGAAAGATATCATGTCACAGTCAAAAGGTAGATTTGGTGTTCACGGCGGACAGTATATCCCCGAAACGCTGATGAATGCGATCATTGAGCTTGAACAGGCTTACGATCACTATAAGAACGATCCCGAATTCAATAAGGAGCTTACAGAGCTGCTCAACAGCTATGCAGGCAGACCCTCGCTTCTTTACCGCGCAGATAAGCTCACAAGAGAGCTTGGCGGAGCTAAGATTTACCTGAAGCGTGAGGACCTTAACCACACAGGCTCACATAAGATAAACAACGTTCTCGGACAGGCTCTGCTTGCCAAGAAAATGGGAAAGAAAAGACTTATCGCAGAGACAGGAGCAGGTCAGCACGGTGTTGCAACTGCTACAGCAGCAGCTCTTCTTGATATGGAGTGCGTAGTATTCATGGGCGAGGAGGACACAAAGAGACAGGCTCTCAACGTTTACCGTATGAAGCTCCTCGGTGCTGATGTTGTTCCTGTAAAAACAGGCACAGCTACTCTTAAAGACGCTGTTTCAGAGGCTATGAGAGAGTGGACAACACGTATCGAGGATACACATTACTGTCTAGGTTCTGTTATGGGACCACACCCATTCCCGACTATAGTTCGTGATTTTCAGGCTGTTATCTCCCGTGAGTCGAGAGCTCAGATACTTGAAGCAGAGGGCAGACTTCCTGATGCAGTTATTGCTTGCGTAGGCGGCGGTTCAAACGCTATCGGAAGCTTCTATCACTTTATAAATGATGAGGGAGTACGTCTTATCGGCTGTGAGGCAGCAGGCAGAGGAATTGACACCTTTGAGACAGCTGCTACCGTAAATACAGGAAAGATCGGTATTTTCCACGGTATGAAGTCCTATTTCTGTCAGGACGAGTACGGTCAGATAGCTCCTGTATATTCTATTTCCGCAGGTCTTGACTATCCGGGCGTAGGACCTGAGCACGCATATCTCCACGATATCGGCAGAGCTGAATATGTGCCGATAACAGATGACGAAGCAGTAAATGCTTTCGAGTATCTTTCACGTACAGAGGGTATTATCCCTGCAATAGAGTCTGCACACGCTATAGCATATGCTATGAAGCTTGCTCCTACAATGGACAAGGACAAGATAATTATAGTAACAGTATCAGGACGCGGCGATAAGGACTGTGCAGCTATCGCACGTTACAGAGGGGAGGATATCTATGAGTAATATCAGATCGTCATTTGAAAACGGAAAGGCTTTTATCCCATTTATTACCTGTGGTGATCCCGACCTTGAAACTACAGCTAAGGTAGTTCGTGCAGCAGCAGAGAACGGCGCAGACCTTATCGAGCTTGGCATACCTTTTTCAGACCCTACAGCAGAAGGTCCTGTTATACAGGGGGCTAATATCCGCGCACTTGCAGGCGGAGTCACAACAGACAAGGTATTTGAGCTTGTAAAGGAGCTCCGCAGGGACGTTAAGATACCATTCGTATTTATGACATATGCAAACGTTGTATTCTCCTACGATGCAGAGAGATTTATGGCTCGCTGCTGCGAGTGCGGAGTTGACGGCATAATACTTCCCGACCTCCCATTTGAGGAGAAGGGGGAGTTTTCCGCAGTTGCAAAGCAGTACGGAGTTGATCTTATCTCACTTATCGCACCTACATCTGAAAACCGTATCGCAATGATAGCAAAGGAAGCAGACGGCTTTATCTATATCGTTTCAAGTCTCGGAGTTACAGGCATGAGAAGCGAGATAACCACAAATATAGGTGATATCGTAAAGGTAATACGCGACAATACAGATGTACCGTGCGCAGTTGGCTTCGGTATATCAAAGCCCGAGCAGGCAAAGGCCATGGCGGCTGTTTCGGACGGAGCTATCGTAGGATCAGCTATAATCAAGATACTTGAAAAGTACGGCAAAGACGCTGCACCTTATGTAGGCGAATTCGTAAAGGAAATGAAGGACGCAGTAGGCAGATAAATTTTGCAAAGCAAAATTTATCTTAGCCCTTAACCTGTAGGGGCTGATGCCCACATCAGCCCGTGATTTAATAAACGGGGAGATGCAGGCATCGCCCCCCAACAAAAATAGGAGGTTTTGAAAATGATAAAAGAGGCAATCGTAAAGATCGTTGACAAGCAGGATCTTACATATGATGAGGCTTACAAGGTAATATCGGAAATCATGGCAGGAGAGACAACTCCTACTCAGAATGCAGCTTTTCTGTCTGCTCTTTCAACAAAGAGCACAAAGGCTGAGACAATTGACGAGATAACAGGCTGCGCTGCTGCTATGCGTGACGCTGCTATCAAATTCGAGCATAATATGGATCTTCTCGAAATAGTAGGTACAGGCGGTGATAATGCTCACAGCTTCAATATCTCAACTACCTCTGCATTCGTTATCGCAGCAGCAGGCATAAAGGTATCAAAGCACGGCAACCGCGCAGCTTCTTCACTTTCGGGAACTGCCGATTGTCTCGAAGCTCTCGGCGCAAATATAAATCTTGAACCTGAAAAGTGCAGACAGCTTCTTGAAAGCGTTGGTTTCTGCTTCTTCTTCGCACAGAAGTACCACACATCAATGAAGTATGTAGGTCCTATCCGTAAGGAGCTTGGCTTCAGAACTGTTTTCAATATCCTCGGACCTCTTACAAATCCTGCCTGCCCTTCTCATCACCTTCTCGGCGTATACGACAGAGTTCTCCTTGAACCTGTTGCAGAGGTTCTTATGAAGCTTGGTTCAACGAACGGCATGGTAGTTTTCGGTACTGACAAGCTTGACGAGATATCACTGAGTGCTCCTACTGCTGTATGCGAGTACAAGGACGGCTGGATGAAGAACTATGAGATAACTCCCGAGCAGTTCGGTTTTGAACGCTGCACAAAGGACGACCTGAAGGGCGGCACACCTGAGGAGAATGCAGCTATAACACGCGGTATCCTTGCAGGCGAGATAAAGGGTCACAAGAGAAATGCAGTGCTTCTCAATGCAGGTGCGGCTATATACATCGGCGGCAAGGCTGAGTCTATGGAAGACGGTATCGCAAAGGCTGCCGAGCTTATCGACAGCGGCAAGGCACTTGCAGCTCTTGATAAATTTGTTGCAGAGTCAAACAGCTGAGGTGTGAAATGACTATACTTGATAAGCTTGCCGACCATGCCCGTGAGCGCGTTGAAGCGGCTAAGAAAGAGCTTTCCGCAGAGCATATAAAAAAGCTGGCGCTTGAACTTCCCAAGGGGGATTTCGAGTTTGAAAAGGCACTGAAAAAGGAAGATATCGCGTTTATCTGCGAGTGCAAGAAGGCTTCTCCCTCAAAGGGCGTTATAGCAGAGGACTTCCCTTATCTCAGTATCGCAAAGGAATATGAAGCAGCAGGTGCGGACTGTATATCGGTTCTCACAGAGCCGAAATGGTTCCTCGGAAGTAACGATTATCTCCGCGAGATAGCTGCAAATGTAAGTATACCCTGTATACGCAAGGACTTTACAGTTGATGAATACATGATATACGAAGCAAAGCTCCTCGGTGCAAAGGCTGTACTGCTTATATGCTCCATACTTACAGAGGAGCAGATAAGAGAATACATAGGTGTATGCGATGAGCTGGGCTTATCGGCTCTGGTAGAAGCTCACGACGAAGCGGAGCTTCGCATGGCTGTTGCCGCAGGAGCGCGTATAATAGGCGTTAACAACCGCAATCTCAAGGACTTTTCCGTTGATACGGGAAACAGCCGCCGTTTGCGCGAGCTTGCTCCTGCAAGCGTCAGCTTCGTATCCGAAAGCGGAGTTCAGTCCGCAGAGGATATAAGGCTTTTGCGTGAAGCAGGAGTCAACGCAGTTCTTATAGGTGAGACTCTCATGCGTGCTGCTGACAAGAAAGCGAAGCTTGCAGAGCTGAAAGGATAATATGACTAAGATAAAAATGTGCGGACTGCGCAGAGAAGCGGATATTGAGTTTGCAAACAAGCTCAGACCCGAGTATATCGGATATGTTTTTGCACAGTCAAGCAAGAGATATGTACAGCCGGAAAAGGCTGCGGAGCTTACGAAAAAGCTGGATAAGAACATAATCCCTGTTGGCGTGTTCGTGAATTCGCCTATAGAGGAGGTTATCGGCATAGTCCGCAGCGGTGCTGTAAGAGCTGTACAGCTTCACGGAGAAGAGGACGAGGATTACATTGCGGAACTGAAAAAGCTGGATATCTGCGTTATACGTGCATTCAAGGTGCGCTCGGAGGCTGATGTAAGAGCCGCCGAGGAAAGCAGTGCGGACTATGTGCTGCTGGATTCGGGACAGGGCTCCGGCGAGACCTTTGACTGGTCGGTAATTGGCGAGATAAAGCGCGAATACTTCCTTGCAGGCGGTCTTACTGCGGATAATGCGGCTGAGGCTATTCAGCAGCTTCACCCTTACGCTGTCGATGCAAGCTCCTGCCTTGAAATAGACGGCTTCAAGGACTTCGGCAAGATGAAAGCATTTGCAGAGGCTGTAAGAGGACGGTAATACAACAAATAGCACATTGACTTGAAAGAGCCGATGTGCTATACTTTTTATATAAGGGAGGCGGCTCAGATGACAAAAATTGATCTTATAACAGGTATTCTCGGCTCGGGAAAGACTACTTTTCTGCTGAAATATGCACGGCATTTCATTGATAACGGCGAAAAGATCGCCATACTCGAAAATGATTTCGGTGCTGTGAATATCGACATGATGATATTACAGGAGCTAAAATGTGATAACTGCCGACTTGAAATGATAGCAGGTGGCTGCGATGCGGACTGCCACAGACGACGCTTCAAGACCCAGCTCATATCCCTCGGTATGCAGCATTTCGACCGTGTACTTGTTGAGCCCTCGGGTATTTTCGACATGGACGAATTTTTCGATATACTCCATGAGTCTCCCCTTGACAGGTGGTTTGAGATAGGAAGCGTTATTACTATCGTTGACTCGGAAGCGGAGGAGCAGCTTTCGGAGCAGATGGAGTACCTTCTCGGCTCGGAGGCAGCCTGCTGCGGAAAGCTCATACTCAGCAAGCTTGAAAATGTAAAAGATGAAACGGCTGAACAGGCTGCGGAGCGAGTGCTGTCACACGTTAACCGCGCACTTGAAAATATACGTTGTGACCGCAGACTTGCTATGCGGGATATTGTTGCGAAAAATTGGGAGTCCTTTGACGAGAATGACTACAGGCTCTTTAAAAACGCAGGCTATCGCGGTTCAAGCTATGTAAAGAAATTCAGTCCCGAGGATATACAGAGCTCTGTGCATTATTTCATGCATATAAATATAGATAAGGACGAGATATCGCCGCTTATAGGCAGGATAATGAACGATGAGAGCTGCGGCAGTATTTTCAGGATAAAGGGTTCGCTGCCATTTGAAAAGGGCTGGCTGAAAATAAATGCTACCCGCGAAAAGACCGAGATATCGCCTGTAGCTGAGGGACAGCCCGTGCTTATCGTTATTGGTGATAATATATCCCGTGAGAGGATAGACGAACACATAAAGCCGCTGAATACCGATGAGGAATATGTTTCCATATAATTTATGCGCACTGTTTTTTCAGTGAGCGAGATTGTCAATAAAACCTATTTTATTAAGGGAACGCCTTCACTTGCAAGGCGTTCCCTCTTAAAAAACAGTCCACCGGACTGTTTTTTAATTCACCCTTTGCGAAGCACTTTGAGGCTGTATGTGGTGCTTTGCCCCACGCACCACCAGAGGCGCTGCCTCTGGACTCTGCCAAAGGAACACAGTCCCTTTGGAATCCCTTTCATTGGTATAACGACTTTTCCGACAGTTTTTTGTTCTGTAAAAACTCCTTTCATAAAGGGGCAAAAAAACGGCGTTTTTCAACGGAAAAACATTGATTATTGAATGGTTAAAATAAAAAAATATATCGGACTGCGGTCAAGAGCAGTCGAGCTTAGTACATAATTCACCCATATACTGTGAAATGCATATAATATTACCGAGGGAGGGGACTCCCTCCCTTAGTACGGCGGTTATCCGCCATATGGAGGAAAATATTATGGCAACATTCTATAATCAGGCGACTCTTTCCTACAACGGAACAGTTGCAAGCTCAAATATAACAGCAGGCGAGATACTGGAGGTGCTTTCTGTATCAAAGAATGCAGTTTCAGAAACCTATTCCCAGAACAGCGACAATGTTTATATGATAAGCATTGTCAATACAGGTTCGAGCTGTTATAACGGGCTTACAGTCACAGATAATTTAGGTGAGTATACCTTTGGCGAAACAGGTACTACAGCAGTGCCCCTCAGCTACAGAGAGGGATCTCTCAGTTATTATGTAAACGGCGTACAGCAGGCTGCACCTGCTGTGACAGCACTTTCACCCCTTACAGTCACAGGTATAAACGTACCCGCAGGCGGCAATGCTATGCTGGTATATTCAGCAGATACGAACGGCTTTGCACCTCTTGGTGCAGACGGCGAGATAGTGAATACAGTCACAGTAAGCGGTGCAGGTTTTGAGCCTGTTACAGCCTCAGATACTATTTCCTATGCAGAGGGTATAGACCTTGCTATAAGCAAGTCGCTCAGTCCTGCGGCTGTTGAGGAGAACGGCGAGGTGACCTATACTTTTGTTATCCAGAATTTCGGTACAGCTCCCGCAGAGGCTGTTGACAACGTAATATTCAGCGATGCTTTCACACCTGTGCTCAGCGGACTCACAGCAGAGTTCAACGGTACAGCATGGGTATCGGGTACAAATTATGCTTATGACCCTGATACAGGAGTATTCACAAGTCTTGACGGTCAGGTGACAGTGCCTGCCGCACAGTTCACACAGGACGAAACAACAGGCGAGTGGACGATACAGGCAGGTGTGAGCACACTTATTATAAAGGGCAGACTTGCGTGATTTAGGCTTTAGCCGTTAGGAGTAACGCCATGCAAAATGGGGACACGAATGTGTCCCCATAATTTTTATACCGTAAAGCCTTTGGCGCGGAAATTGTCTATAAGGTCGCCGAGTATTTCGGCATTTGTAGCAGATACCGAGTGAAGCAGGAGTATCTCTCCTCCGTGAGCCATGTCCGTGAGCTTTTTCAGCCCCTCGGCAGGGTCAGGCTGAGCATTTGTGTTCCAGTCCACATAGGCACTGCTCCAGAAAAGGGATATATAGCCGCATTTCTTGGCGATCTCGAGAGCGTGTTCTGAGTATTCTCCGCACGGACAGCGGAAATACTGCATCTGATAGCCGTAGTTATCAAGAACATAGTCATGGAGCGACATTATCTCTTCCCTTGCATTCTCATCGGAAAGGGTCGGCAGACTTGCATGAGTCATGCCGTGGTTACCGATGATATGCCCCTCGTCTATCATACGCTTTACAAGTGCGTTCTCGGTTTTGGCATAGGAACCCGTCAGGAAAAATATCGCCTGAACGTTTTTTTCCTTGAGTGTGTCAAGTATCTTCGCGGTATAGCCATTTTCATAGCCCTGATCAAAGGTGATGATTATTCTTTTCTCGTCCTCCGACAGGGCGAAGGCATCAAGGTCGCCAAATCGGCTGTTGAACTGTACTGCGCCGAGCGGACGGTTCTTTTCGTCAACAGCCGTTCCCTGACCGTAGCCGATTTTTGTGGTATCAGCAGCCACAACGGCTGTGCAAGGCATAACGGCTGCGGTAAGCAGTGCAGCAGGAATATTTATCTTCATTTTTTGTACCTCTGATTTGATAGCGGATAATTCCGCAAGACTATTATATACTTCATTTTCAGAAAAAAACGTGGATTTTTTTGCATTTTTTCTGTTTTTACGCATATTTTTTACAGAGGTGATATTATGGAAAATGAAGAAACAGCAGAGCAGGGGACTACCGAGGAACTTCTTGATACATATGAAAGGAAGCGAAAGAATAAAGCCGATGACGTTATAGCTACACAGGCTGTACTATGCATACTTTTAGCGGTATTGTTCTGCTGCGGAAGGTATTTCTGTCCCGAGGTCACAGAAGCGATTTTCGGCAGATTAAAGAGCCTTACAGCCGACAGCAGCTGTGTTATTGTAAATCCCATAGACCTTGTGAGGGAGCTTCTTGATAAGCATTAGGATAGGCGGAGCACCTGTGCGCATACATTTTTCCTTTCTGGTATTCAATGCGCTTATTTTTCTTATGCGAAGCAGCGGACTAATACTCAGCTTCTACGCTGTGTGTATTCTGCATGAGGCAGGACATCTGGCAGCTTTAAGGCTTGTGGGCGGAAGTATATCAGGCGTAGACGTAAGCGGTGCAGGCATAGTCATAGGCACGCGAAAAGGCGGCAGAGCCGCTGCAAAGAGCAGTCTTTTCGTACTGCTTGCAGGACCTGCCGCCAATATTGTTTGTTATGCGCTTCTGCGGATATTGGGATATAACGGGATTTTTTCACAGCTTAACCTCATGGCTGCCGTTTACAATATGCTGCCATATCAGAGCCTTGACGGCGGAGCAATAATATCGCTGTTTGCCGTGGGGACTGTCAGTGAAAGAGCTGTCATGCATATCCTCAATACCGTTAAACTGCTTATGATAGCTATTTCAGCAGCTGTTGTATATTTTTTCGGACGAGAAGCGTTTCCGCTTCTTGCCGCAGCCATAGCATTGTTTGCAGGTGATATCAAAGACCTGCGTTAGCTGCAATACGGTAGATAGAAGCGATATCCTGAGCGGAAAGGTGAACGAAGCCGCCTGTTCTTCCGTCACCGATGCCGAATTTTCTGACAAGCTTGGGAATATCGTCCTCCTTTGCACCGAGCTGCTCGAAGTTTATAGGCATACCGATGCTGTGAAGGAAGCTTCTGAAGCAGGCAATGCCTTCGAGAGCTGTCTCGTCGGGGAATTCAAAGTTCATCTGGCAGCCCCATACGCGTACAGCCATCTGAGCAAATCTCATAACATCGTGCTTGTATACGAATTCCATCCATGCAGGCATGATAACTGCAAGTCCTGCACCGTGAGCGCAGTCATAAAGAGCGGAAAGCTCATGCTCGATAGCGTGGCTGTTCCAGTCCTGACTCCTTCCGACACCTACTATGTCGTTATGAGCCACAGTACCTGCCCACATTATATTAGCACGGGCTTCGTAGTTGTCAGGCTGAGCGATAACACGGGGAGTCTCCTTTATCATGGTAAGAAGAACGGCTTCGCAGAGGCGGTCGGTTATCTCGACCTCACGGGTATTTGTGAAGTAACGCTCGAATACGTGAGCCATGATATCAGTAGCACCGCAGGCTGTCTGATAAGCCGGGAGCGAGCAGGTAAGCTCGGGATTGAGGATAGAGAAGCGCGGACGAAGCAGGTCTGAGCCCACATCACGCTTGAGACTGCCCTCCTCCTTTGTTACTACAGATGCGCCTGAGCCCTCACTGCCAGCCGCAGCTATAGTGAGGACAGTACCGACGGGCAGAGCCTTTTCAACTGTCTTGCCTGTGCCGTAGAAGTCCCAGAAATCGCCGTCATAAGGTACGCCAAGAGCGATAGCCTTAGAGGAGTCTATACATGAACCGCCGCCTACAGAAAGGATAAAATCAACGCCTTCGCTGCGGCATAATTCTATACCCTCATAAATGAGAGTGTCACGGGGATTGGGCTTAACGCCGCCAAGCTCTGTATATGCGATGCCGCTTTCTTCAAGTGAAGCCTTTACGCGGTCAAGGAGTCCCGACCTTACAGCCGAGCCCGAACCGTAGTGTATAAGCACTTTTGTACCGCCGTATTTTTTCACCATTTCTCCTGCTTTTGCTTCTGAATCCCTTCCGAATATGAACTCAGTAGGACTGTAAAACTGGAAATTTTCCATAGAGTTATTCCTCCCTTTTAATAATGAATATATGTCTCAGTTTAAGAAATCTTTTTCTGCTTTTTGCATAGCTGCCACTACTTTATCGCACCATTTATCGAATTCGGGGTCATCGACCTGACATTCCTTATGCTCAAGGATATATCTCACGGTAGCCCTGATGCCCTGATCCGCGCGTACTGTAGCCTTGAAATCGGGGACTGCCCGTTTTATTTTTGAGTTGTCGAATATGACTGTACAAGCCTTATCGCCCAGGAGAGTTCCCTCAAAATCGTAAGGACCTACAGCGTTGAGCCATTCTGAAGATACATGGCAGGCTTTCAGCTCAACACCAAGCTCATCGGCTATAATGGAGTATATCTGATCCCAGGTTACGCTCTCGTCTGAGGTAATGTGGAAAGCCTGACCGATAGCGTGGATATTGCCGATAAGTCCCACATAAGCCTTTGCAAAGTCGCTGTTGTGGGTGATAGTCCAGAGGGAAGAGCCGTCGCCGTGGATAATTACGGTTTTGCCCTCCATGATACGCTTTACCACCTGCCAGCTGCCCTTATCGCCGTGGACTCCTAAAGGAACGGACCTCTCATCGTAGGTGTGGCTGGGACGTACTATAGTAATAGGGAAGCCGTTTTCGCGGTACTGCTTCATAAGGTACTCCTCACAGGCTATCTTGTCTCTGGAATACTGCCAGTGGGGATTGGAAAGGGGCGTACTCTCAGTGATAACGGGGTCTGAAAGGGGCTTCTGATATGCGGAGGCAGAGCTTATATATATGTACTGCTTTGTTCTGCCGCTGAAAAGGCGGAAGTCTCTTTCTGCCTGTGCAGGCACAAAGCCAATGAACTCGCCTACGCAGTCAAAGTTCATACCTTCAAGCTTTTTTGCGGTCTCAGCTTCGTCTGAAATATCGCACTGAATAGTCCTTACTCCCTCGGGGAGCTCCTGATTGCGTGAACCGCGGTTAAGTAGAATGACTTCATGTCCCTGTTTTGCAAGGAGCTTTGTTATCGCCATGCTGATAGTTCCTGTGCCGCCGATAAGTAGTATTTTAATAATTTTTCACCTCTCTTTGTTATTTTTGTCTAATGCGCTCAAGTGTTGGAACTATTATACCATAAATTTATTAAAAAAGCAACCTTTTGCAAGATGAAAAGTATCAAATTTATTGTATATAATATAAATTCTTGCACTTAAAAATAAAAAATGCTAAAATAGTGTTACACATAGTGAAATGCTTGCGTTACTATAAGTGAAGAACAGATCTGAGCTTTCAAACAAACACAGTCTCTACGGACTGAAAAAAATTTTTTTGAAAAGTGTTACACTTGAAAAAAGCAATGCGTTACTATAAGTGAAAGACGGATCTG
>NZ_FRCT01000008.1:0-80448 GCF_900143025.1 Ruminococcus flavefaciens
TATTTATCGGGGGAAACCTTTCTGAAGAAAGGCTTTCCCCCGAACCCCTTTCCAAAGACTTTTTTAGCTGATTTTTTCTCAGATAGGGCACACCGAAAATAAAAAAAACCCGCAAGTAATGCAGGGTGTGCCCTATCTGAGAAAAAATAAAACTGAAAGTTTTAGGGAGAGAGTTTGAGAGAAGCCCCTTTTTCAAAAGGGGTTCTCTCAATAAATACTACAAAACTGCTATATGGGTATCAAGGTTAATGTCCGCCTTTTTATTATTTATAAAATGCAAATATTATTCCTATGGCTATGAGTCCTGCTCCGACTATCGCAAAGTACGGTGCGCTGCTCTTAGTCTTTTTCATTGGCATGGAGTTCTCGATATCCTCTATTCTGAACACCTTCGGGTGTCTGGGATTTACCTGTATCCTCACCGTATCTCCGACTTTTATATTTGCCGCGCTTTCAAGTACATGGGTGTAATAATGTCCGCGGACAAGCCTGCCGTTTATGCTGTATTCAGCCTCGGGACATACCATGATATTATACGGCTGCGAAGTCATGGGCTTCAAAGCCGTTATCCTCGATTCACATTCTTCAAGCTCTCCGCTGAACACCCTGCCGTAATACCATGTTACAAAGCCAATTGCCAACAGAATTACTCCCAGAAATATTATAGTATATACTACAGCCATCTTCTCTCCTTTCGAGTCTGCTCACACGGAGTGATGAATACGTTTACTTGAGCTATTGCACAGTTCCCGTTTTATCGCTGTTTCAATAATACCTCCGCAATGGCTATATCCTCGGGAGTCGTTATCTTTATATTGGTATAATCGCCTACGGTCATTGCTACCTTGCCGCCGATAGCTTCTACAAGCTGGCAGTCATCGGTGAAGTCAAGTCCGTGTTCAAGTGCGAAGTCTATTCCCTCAAAGTAAAGGTTTCTCTTGAATATCTGCGGAGTCTGAGTGATATAAAGTGAGCTTCTCGGAGGAGTATCTATGATAAGTCCGCCGTCAACTGTCTTGATAGTATCCTTTACGGGTACGCCGAGAGTCGCTCCGCCGAATACAGATGCGTCCTTTATTACTTTTTCGATGTGCTCGGGCTTTACCAGCGGACGAGCACCGTCGTGTATCGCTACGAGCTCGGTCTCCTTCGATATCTTCTTTATACCGTTGATAACGCTTTCCTGACGGGTGGAGCCCCCTGTTGTACAGCAGGCAAGCTTTGTTATGCCTGCGGCTTTTGCTTCTTCCTGTATTGCAGGGATATCGTCCTCACGGGCTACGATTACTATTTCCGCGATGCTCTCGCACTGCTCAAAAGCCTGCATGGTCACGCCTATGACCTTCCTTTCGCCAAGCGGGAGCAGTATCTTGTTGACACCGCCCATTCTTGTTGAATTTCCTGCACAGACAATAACTGCCGATGTTTTCATATTATCCTCTATTCTGCCGCAATGCGGCTGTTGTTATTTTATGTATTCCCTGAAAAATGCGCACTCCTCATCGTTGCACACTGCGGCTTCGGGTGACCTGATATTGCAGTGAAAAACGTGATAGACAGGTGCTTTTTCGTCACCGTAGACCTTATAAACGTACTTTACGCCCAGCTGTTCAAGCTTTTCTGCAAGCAGGGGCGACTGTACATTTAGTTCGTCCATATTCGCTGCCATGATGTAGCTGGGAGGAAAGTCCGCAGTAACTATATCACGCACGCAGAGCTGTTCCTTGTATTCGCTAAATTTATGCCTTGGGAGATAGTCGTACCAGAGCTTGAAATTGTCGTTCTCACTTATGTTATATATGCCGCAGTTGAGTCCGAGCGCCTTTATTTTCAGTCCCTCGGGAACGGTGAAGCTGTAATTCTCAGCGTAGTCCTTATTCGTCAGAATACAGGCATATACTGCTATTCCCGTTGCGCCTGCGGAGTCGCCGACAGCAAATATATTATCAGTGTCAAAGCCGTATTTTTCCGCGTTTTCAAGCAGCCATCCAAATACGAGGTTGGTATCCTCGATAGGAGCAGGGTGGCGGAAGTTCGGTGCAAGGCGGTAGGTGTAGTTCACAACGGCAAAGCCCCGTTTTGCAAGGTCCATGCAGTAGAACTGATATACCTCCTTATTGCCGTAGACCCAGCCGCCGCCGTGAAAACTGACTATCACAGGCAGCTTTCCGCTCTGTGCCTTTGGACGGTAAACGTCCAGCAGATGCCATTTCGGGTCACTTCCGTATTGTATATCGTTAAATCGTTCTATC
This sequence comes from Ruminococcus flavefaciens, assembly GCF_900143025.1. Taxonomy (GTDB): domain Bacteria; phylum Bacillota; class Clostridia; order Oscillospirales; family Ruminococcaceae; genus Ruminococcus; species Ruminococcus flavefaciens_I. The sequence goes on from NZ_FRCT01000008.1 coordinate 2,253, forward strand.
TCGGGCGGAGTTGTAAGTCCTGCATCACGGGCAGTATCGCTTTTGGTACACATCTTTATGAAATATTTACTGAAAAGTGACATGGCAAGGCTCCCTTCATGGCTTGGTATATTAATAATTATAACAGTTGTTTATATGAGTGTCAAGCAGAATAGATCCAGTAACAGGATCTCACGCTCTACAGTATGACCAGCTTTTCGAGCTGCTTCTTATCCTCGCGCCATGTAGGACACATCTTATCGAGAAGGGTGTAGAACTGCCTTGAATGGTCGGGGTGTATGAAGTGGCAGAACTCGTGTGTGACTACATGGGAGATGCAGTTCAGCGGAGCTTCTATCATGCGCCTGTTGAGAACTATCATTTTCTTGTAGGTGTGGCAGCTGCCCCAGCGTGCGGTCATGGAACGTATCTTCAGCTGCGGAAAGGCAATGCCGAGGGGTACGAACTTTTCGTGTACATCATGCATTATTCTTAGAAAGACCTCCTCCGTGTACTTCTTCAGCCATGCGGTATATATACTTATCCTGCGCTGTGAGTCGGCTGTATTTTTCATGTGTATGATTACAGAGCCGCCGAATATTTCTGCGTACTCGCGGCGGTCAGCCATAGTCCTTATGCTGTATTCATTGCCAAGTATAACTGCCTTGTCGTCGGACAGATTTTTCTGCCGCTCCTTCATAAGCTCCATTGCCGCAAAGCTTGTTACAGCCTGCTGTATCATGCTGCTCCTGCTTATCACGAACTCATCGGCAGTTTTCGCAGGCACTCGTTTAGGTGCGGAAACATACACGTTTCCGTCATGCTTCACGCGCAGATTTATGTTCTTTACCTTTTTGCGCTCAAATGTGTAGGTTATCTCTCCGCAGGGTGTGGAAACAGTGCGGATATCGGTGGAAATGGTGTCCATAAGCACCTCCGTTAAGACGAAAATATCATTGAAATTATATATCTTTTTCGGAGCTGTGTCAAGTGAACCGCAAAAGAAAAAGGAACGCCGAAAACGGCGTTCCAAAAAATCGAGTTTTATATCGTTATTGCGGTCTGTCCCAGACGGAATAGGTGTGACCGTCCTTGCCGTCTGTGCGCTCCTGCAAGGTATAGAGTACATTTCCGTCCTTATCCAGCGCCTTTCCTGCGGTTATATCGTTTTCGCCTGAGGAGCACTTCTTGCAGTAATAGCCGTTTTTGTCAAGGGTAACTGTCTTTGTTACGCCGTTTGCGGTATACTCTATGGACTTGACTTCACTGTCTGAAGCAAGGAAGCCTATACAGTTGACCTCTAAGGTGGTATTATCATATAATTCTACAGAAGTTCCGCTCAGTTCCCATACAGGCATATCATCGAGCGGTGAAGATCCACCGCCGAAATATTCCATCATAAGGTTAAGGGGATCATAAAAACCTATTGCGTCTACAATACATAGATTTTTATTGCCTGTGGAAGATGATGTGGCGATGATATACGCCTCTGCAAGTTTGCCGTCATCGCTTTTCACATCGCCAAGATAGATGTAATCGCTGTACAAATTTTCCTTGACGTATTCCTTGACTACGCCCTTCACGGTGAAGCGTGCGTCGTCTACAAACCACCTGACACCTACAAAGACTCCTGCATAAATAAAGGCAACAAGGAGAGCTATTTTCAGTATCAGCCAGCGTTTGTGCTTTTTAAGGCGTTTTGCGGTCTTTACGTACTGCTTTGTATCAGGTTTCATATTCTCTTCTGTATTTATGGTCGTCTGCTTCTGCATGGACTCCCATTCCTTTGCGCAGTCTGCACATTCCGCGATATGCTCTTTTACTGCTTCGGTACTTTTTTCCGAAGCTATACCGTCAATGCACAGTGGCATAAGGTCCTTTATGACATCGTGTTCATATTTCATAGCCGTACCTCTCTTTCAGTGTATTTCTCAGTTTTGTCATTGTTCTGTTGTATATCACCGCTGCCGTATTCGCGCGTATATCGAGCAACTGTGCTATCTCTGCGTAGCTTATCTCCGAATATAATCGGTACTGCACTACCGAACGTGCAGGTTCTTCGAGCTGTTCTATCAATAAGCTTACACAACGCAGCATTTCGTGCTGCTCTGCTATTTCTGCAAGAGAAGATACGGCAGGCATATCCTGTATGATATCGCGCTGTCTTGTCTCCTTGCGTATATATTTGTAATACGTATTCTTGGCTATCTGAAACAGCCATGTTTTCATGGAACATTCGCCCCGAAACCTGCTCAGCGAGAGAAAAGCCTGATAGAATGTTTCCTGTGTAAGCTCCTCTGCTGTAGGGATATCGAATGCAGTCAGACGACACAGGAATCTGTATACATCGGGCTGGAATTTCCGAAAAATATCTTCAAAAACATCCACAGGCATCACCTCCGTTATACTGTAATGTTTGATCGATCTGTATATTAGTACCTGTTTCCATAATAATATTACAGCAAATTCCGAAAAGATATAAAAATTATAATCCAAAGCCGAATATGTTGTCAAGAAGCGAGTTTGACAACGTTCGGGGGGACGTGCTATAATTAGAAAAAATTACGCTTGGAAAGGGGAAAGCTGATGGATACATTCTGGGGCTTGATAAGACATAATATCGCAGCAGGTAATATGACGCATATCGTATGGCTCGGAGCGATCATAGTTACAATGCTGATACTTGCAGTGCTGCATCATCGCTGGCGTTTTTACGATCAGAAGCTGAAAAAATGGCAGGAGCTCTGCGCTATACCGCTCCTTATAACAATAATCCACTATTGCATATATGTAAGAGACTCTGATTTTTTGAAACCTTATACGAGTATGTATCTTATTGCAGTTATTGCGCTTGTGCTTGCGATGTGCGGAAGGGACAGGAAGGGATACAGGATAGCAGCTCCCATAGTGGGAGTTATGACGGCTTTTTTAGGCGTGTGGTGCTGTATTATGATGCCGGGTATTACTCGTAATTTTTCGGGAAAAAGCTATACCGAGTCCTTTCACGCGCTGGCGCAGGAAATGGACAGGTCTTATGTGTTAAAGGAATGGAAGGAAGTGGATTTTTCCGCCCTTGAAGCGAAATATATGCCGATGGTAAAGGAAGCAGAGCAGGATAAAGACCCTGGGAAATTCGCGGACGCTGTGGAGATGTTCTGCTATGAGCTACACGACGGGCATATCAGCGTGCATTGTAATTTCGATACAGATAAGTATGAATCGGTATTCGGAATGCACGAATACGGTCTTGCAATGATAGAGCTTGACAACGGTGAGGTCATAGCTGTATGCACTGACGATGAAGTGCAGAAGCTTGGCATTGATGACGGTACAGTAATTACAAGGTGGAACGGCAAGCCTGTTTTGCAGGCAGCCGCAGAGGACGTACCCGACCACGGTGAGTCCGTAAAGGCAAACGCTGACCGCGTTGCGGCTTTGTATCTTTCAACTGTGGGAGGAGATACGGTGGAGGTGTCATTCCTTGACGAAAACGGAAAGGAGCAGACTGTCACACTCCATGATATGGGCGAAAACCATACCTTTTGCGAGGCTTATGACGCATTTACTCAGATACAGAAAACAGACCAGCCGAATTTCAGTACGAAAATGCTCAGCGACAAATGCGGTTATCTGACGCTGAACGTTCAGAGTACAGGCAACGGACTGCGTGATATATTCAGCGAATTCAGCAGCGGAAGCTGCAAATGGGCTAAGGATATGTTCCGCAAAAAGCTCAACGACCTGAAAAAACAGGGCATGGAGTGCCTTGTCATTGACCTGAGATGCAATATGGGCGGCTGTGATGCGCCTACGACAGCTCTGTGCGAACTTCTCACCGATGATAAATGGTACGCTCAGGGACTCGGCATACGCAAGAACGGTGAATACATCAGTACAGCTGATTATTATATCAGCGGTACGGGAGAGTTTGCAGACTTGAAGATAGTGGCACTTACTAACCTTGAATGTATAAGCGGAGGCGACGCAGCTTCGCTGTATCTTTCAAGGCTGCCTAACGTCACTCTTGCAGGAATTACCGACCCTAACGGCAGCGGTCAGTACACAGGCGGCTGCTGTGTGCTTTCCGATAAACTGGTCGGTGTTACGTATCCTACAGGACTGACCCTTGATGAAAACGGCGAGCCTAAGATAGATCCCCGCGGAGACCGCGTAAGCCGAAACGCTGTTGAAGTCCGCATACCTCTTGACTATGACGCGGCAATGAAGATATTCTGTGACGGTCAGGACTATGAGCTCGACTGGGCGGTGCAGTATCTCAGCCGTTAAACCTTATAAATATTCCCCTGCCGATCAATGAAAAGGGCAGGCTTTTAACGTGATACTTATACAGATATTTTATGCTTATTATTAAAGAACCTTAAAAAGGTTCGGGGGGAAACCTTCTTTCAGAAAGGCTTCCCCCCGATAAATAAATATAAAATTCTGTATTAGTACTTCGTTGGAGCCTGCCCTTTAATGTTTTAGCCCATTACGATCTCAACTTCGTGTGTGCCGCCATTGCATACAGGAATTACACAACCCTCTACTGCCTTGCCGTCAACTGTCATAGACTTTACGCCCTTGCATACGTGAGCAGGGTTCTTGACTGTGATATTAAAGGTTGCACCTCTGAACTTACGAACTGCTGTGAAGCCGTCCCACTCGTGAGGAATGGAAGGATCTACCTTGAGTCCGTCGAATACAGGCTGTACACCAAGAATGTACTGGGAAATAGCTACCATGTTCCATGCAGCTGTACCTGTGAGCCATGAGTTCTTGCCCTGACCGAAGTTCTTTGCGTCCTTACCGCCGATCATCTGACCGTATACATAAGGCTCTGTCTTGTGGATATCAGATGTTTCCTCAGTGAAAGCAGGTGCTATCTTGCTGTAGTACTCAAATGCCTTGTCACCGCGTCCTACATATGCCTCAGCACAGATTATCCATGCATTGTTGTGTGTGAAGATACCGGCATTCTCCTTATATCCGCCGGGATATGTGGAGATCTCACCGTACTGTATATAGTACTTTGTGAATGCAGGGTTATTGAGAACGAGACCGAACTCACAGTTGAGGTACTTGTCGATAGAATTCAGAGTCTTGATGTCTGCACCCTGATCCTTACCGATCTCTGACATAACTGCGAAGCCCTGTGGCTCGATGAAGATCTTACCTTCCTCGCACTCCTTGGAGCCCATCTTCTCACCGTTTGCATCGTAAGCTCTGATGAACCAGTCGCCGTCGAATGCAGATTCCATAACATTCTTCTTCATCTTGTCGATCTCAGCCTGAGCCTTTGCAGCTTCGTCCTTCTTGCCGAGGTGCTCTAAGATGCCTACGAATGCAGGACCTGTGTATGTGAAGAGTGCTGCAACGAATGCGGACTCAGCAACCTTTGAATAGCCGCCCTCTGCTGCAAACTTAGGATTGGTGTATGTCTGGAAGGACTCACCCGGTGTATCTGAGAAGCATGAAAGGTTGATACAGTCGTTCCAGTCAGCTCTCATTGCAAGCGGGAGACCGTGAGGTCCGAGGTTGTTTACGATATGATAGAAGGAAACGTTGAGGTGCTCGAGCATTGTGTGCTTGCCGTTCGGATCGTCGTCGAAAGGAACGTTTGCATCAAGAATACCCCAGTCGCCTGTCTCCTTGATATATGCTGCTACAGAAAGGATCATCCAGAGCGGATCGTCTGAGAAGTCGCCGCCGATATCAGCGTTGCCCTTCTTTGTAAGTGGCTGGTACTGGTGATAGCAGCCGCCGTCTGAAAGCTGTGTTGATGCGATGTCGATCAGTCTCTCTCTTGCACGCTCAGGAATCTGGTGTACAAATCCGAGGATATCCTGGTTAGAGTCACGGAAGCCCATTCCACGGCCGATACCGCTCTCGAAGTATGAAGCGGAACGTGAAAGGTTGAATGTAACCATACACTGATACTGGTTCCAGATATTTACCATTCTGTTTACCTTGTCATCAGGTGTATTAACATTGAAGATAGAAAGAAGCTCAGTCCATGTGTTGCGGAGCTCTTCAAGACCTGCTGCTACCTTCTCGGGAGTATTATACTTCTCGATCATTGCATAAGCCTTTTCCTTGTTGAGTACCCATGTCTCTCTTGTAAGAAGGTCAGCAGGCTTTTCAGCAGCAAACTTCTTGTCCTGTGGGTTCTCAGCATAACCGAGAATATAGATGAGAGTCTTTGACTCGCCCGGAGCAAGAGTTACCTTCTTGTAGTGTGAAGCTACAGGTGACCAGCCGTCTGCAAATGAGTTTGCAGGCTTGTCAGCCTTTACTGTCTCAGGATTGTCCCAGCCGTTGTAGATGCTTCCGAGGAAGGAATCACGGTCTGTATCATAGCCGTCGATAGTATCGTTAACTGTATAGAAAGCATAGTGATTACGTCTGTCTCTGTACTCGGTTACGTGGTAGATAGTTGAACCCTCTATCTCAACACGGCCTGTAGAGAAGTTTCTCTGGAAGTTTGTGCAGTCGTCCTGTGCGTCCCAGAGACACCATTCAGCTATTGAGAAGATAGAGAAGCTCTTTGCTTCCTTACCCTCGTTTGTGAGAACTACCTGCTGTACTTCGCCGTCGTAGTTCTGTGGTACAAAGAATGTTACCTCAGCCTTGAGGTCGTTCTTCTTACCTGTGATAACGGTATATCCCATACCGTGACGGCACTCGTATGAATCAAGCTCAGTCTTTACAGGTGACCAGCCCGGGTTCCATATAGTTCCGTTGTCGTTGATATAGAAATAACGTCCGCCCATATCGAGAGGTACGTTGTTATAGCGATAACGTGTGATACGTCTGAGGCGAGCGTCCTTATAGAAGCAGTAGCCGCCTGCTGTATTGGAAATAAGTGAGAAAAAGCCCTGGTTTCCGAGGTAGTTTATCCACGGATAGGGAGTTCTTGGGGAATTGATAACATATTCCTTCTTAGCGTCGTCAAAAAATCCGAACTTCATAATAATACTCCTTTATTTTTGGTGACAAAGGCGGTCAAAACAACCGCATTTGATTTATTATACCATATTTTTGCATATAATACAATAGATTTATCAAAAATTGCGTTGTATTTTTTTATGGTCGTTTTTTGTGCATATTGACTTATGCTCATTCTTCAAAGGAAAACAATTCCTCGACTGTGGTGCCGAACACCTTCGCAATATCCATAGCAAGCTTCAGCGAAGGATTGTAAAGTCCTTTTTCAAGGCGGATTATGGTCTCGCGGCGGACTCCCACAAGCTCCGCAAGCTCTCCCTGCTTCATGTCGTGCTTTGCACGATATTCTTTAAGTTTTGTTTTGAGCTCGGGCATTATTCGTCCTCCATATCCTTAGCGGAAGGTGCATCAAACAGCGTAAACAGAAGGCTTCTCAGTGCTATTGCTCCCATTACCGTTATCCAGCAGAGATCGGAGCATATAAAGCCCTTTTTCAGATAGTCGTTAACAAGGACTGCTCCGAAAAGCACGGTCAGCACAGTGTACAGCGTTATCTTGTTGGCTCTTGCAAGGTTGTACTGCACCATTTCGTCCTTTTTCTCCAATGTGTAGAACCGTGACTGAACAAACGCCTGCAATACCGCAAAAACAGCCATTCCTATGAGTATGGAAAGCTTATCGCCGTATGCCCTGCCCTGAAATTTGCAAAAAGCATACAGGGTAATGGGCGTAAAAGCTATTACGAATACAAGGGTATGAAAGTTTGTGTATGAGAATTTTTTCTTTTTGTTTTCCATTATTCTTCCTCCTCAGCCTTGGGTGTTCTGTCAAAGAACAGGAACAGAATACTTCTCAATAATAGTGCAGCCAACGCAGTAAATACATATACATCGCCTGCAAACAGCTCTTTGTTTGCGGAATTCTGACCAATAAGGCTTATTACGAACAAGGCGGCTATGACAACGATAAGAGTTATCCCGTTAGCCCTGCCGAGAGTGAGCCTTGTGAGCTCATCTTTATTTTCATATGGTCCGCCGAACTTGCCGATAAGAGTTATATTAGCTAACGAGATAACGAGCGTGACCCACTTTTTATTCGGGAAAATATCACATAAAATATAAACCAGCATTACACCTACGATACTTATTATACTGATTATATGGATATTGCGGTAATTATTCTTTTCCATATCATTCTTCCTCCTCTGCCTTGGGTGTTCTGTCCAGCCACAGAAAAGCAATATTCTTGGCTGCTAAGAATACTCCGCATAAAAAGACAGCGAATATACACACATCACTGCCCTCGATGCTGTAATATTCAAAATGCCTGTGGTTTCCGTGCAAATGCATGATGATACCAACCAGCAATGCTGTACCAAGCTCAACTCTTACTGCGATATCTGTCGCTTTCAGCATGAGTTCACGTGAAAGCTCGTCATTGGGCTGGTATCTGAATTTTACAGCGATCACAAAAACTGCTGATATTGCAATGATTATAAACGGCGCACCATAATTGATAATATTATGCAATGCACGACTATGGAATATGTTTTCGTACATTTTTCCAATAAAAAGCACTATCATTATCATAGCTGATATAAGTTCTGATACTGCCTGTGCCTTCAGTGAAAGCGTTTTCCGTCCTTTATTTTTCATAATGTTCCCTCCTTGGAGTGATGTATTCATCACTTTCTGTGACAATTATATCACTCGCATATCCGTTTGTCAACAGAAAAAGTGATGAATTTATCACTTTTGGAAGAGTGCACAATCAACGGCTTTGGCTTTTGTGATATATTTATCACACCTCAACAAAAAATGTCCGATTTATCGAACAAACCAAAAAGGGCGGATAATATCCGCCCTAATTTATTCCCCGTGGGTATATGTTCCCATAAGATGACCGTAGGATATGATATTATCCTCGTTTTTACCGTCTATTTCCTTGGCATATTCCAGCATTTTGGGATTTGAATTGTCAAATGCGCCCTTTATCCTCTCGGGCTTTTCTTTGAGTGCAAGTACGTATATCTCATAATCGTGAGTTCCGCTGGGCGGATAGGGCCCTACATACTCGCTTTGAGGAGCCCAGCCTGCGGGGAGAACGGTCTCGCTGTCGGTCACTGACTTCCAGTGCAGCCAGTTGCCTGCGGAAGTGTCTATCATAAATACAGCATAGCAGGAAGCACCGTCAACAGGTTTCCATGAGAGCTGCGGAGAACGGTTCTCGCCATTTGCAGTCTTGGTTATGACCGTGTCCCATACGCCATCGTGCAAGTCCTCAGAACTCAGTTCAAAGGTACTGAGCTTACTCAGGTCCAGCTCCTTTGACTCAGCAGTTGTTTCGGTTGCGGCAACAGCGGTAGGCTCGTCAACTTTTGACTCGGGAGACTCCTGTGTACAGCCTGTATTGAATGATAACATTACTGCCGCAAATAATAATGCAGTTATTCTGAACGATCTCATAGTATGTTCCTTTCTGTATCCGATAAAACCACGAAGGGCGGATAATATCCGCCCCTACAGCGCAGAGCCTGCGCTCCCTTGCCACGTTGTCGCTCGTAAACTCGCTTACTTTTATCAATAACGATAATTATACATCGCTTACAGCACATTTATACTATACACGGGCGTTCAGAAGGCATTCCCTAACTAATTACTATTCACTAATCACTTCTTAGTGAAGAATCTCTCGTGTGTCTCGAAGGTGTCACCGGGCTTTACCTCGCGGTAGCCTGTAACGTCAGCAGGAAGGCTCAGATTCGGAGCGTCTATCATTGCTGTCATCGGCTCGGGACAGAAATAGTGGTTGAAGCCGCGGTCGTTCCAGATTATCCAGAAGCCGTACTCCTCGGATACCTCATAACAGAGTTTCTTGCCGCTTGCAGTATCCTCAGCGATGATTCCGTGGAACTTCTCACCGTCAAGGTCTGTATACTCACCGAAGTACATCTCGTTGTCAACTACCTGCAATACAGGCTTCTTTACGCCGTTTTTGTACTCAAGGTCGTGCATTGTGGGAGCTTTCAGCTGCTCTGTTGGGAGACAGCGTTCGTTGAGCTCGCATCTCTTTCCTATCGGTACTGTAAGACGGATATCCTCTTCCTTTCCGCCGTCTACGAATGGCGAACTGATAGCGGTATGCGATGCAAGCGACATAGGAAGCACCTTTGTGCCGTCTGTATTGATGAAGCGTATATTCTGCTCCAATCCCTGTGCGGACAGCGTGAATGTATATTCAGCTGTAAATCTTACAGGAAGATACTGGAAGAACTCGTCCTTTTCATCGTATACGTAGCGTGTCTTTACCCATGCACAGTTGTCGTCTGCATTGTATTCAACGACTTCGTGCTTTCTTCTGTGGATAAAACCGTGGATATGGTTATTGTACGGTGCCTTCTCATTTACGGGAAGGTGATATACAGCATCAGAAGTTTTAAGTATACCATCTGCGAAACGATTTGGCAGATAGAGTGTGGGAAGTCCCCATACCTCTGCGGACTGCTTTATGGTATCGGCTGTATTGTCATCGCTGAAGCGGAAAAACTCCAGTCCGTTCACATTGTCGCGGAGTCGGATAACGTTTGAGCCTATCTCGTTAGCCACCCACGCTTCATAACCGCCTGCGCTGAGCTTCACGCAGGTAGTTCCCTTCCATTCAAATAATTCTGCTGTGTTTGCCATTTTGATCACATTCCTTTTTGTTTTTTATCTAAAGCCGTCAGTGCCGATGGCTTAACCCCGATATTATTTCCTTGCTCCCCGCGAAAAACGCGCTATTGCTACTGCTACGCGGAAGATGACTGCCCAGAAAAAGCCGCCTGCCAGTATCATACATATGACTGTGAGCCCTATACCGCTCAGAAATCCGTGTGGCAGAAGCTTTTCTGCAAGATCCACATTCTCGATAGTTGCCTGTATTATAAGAGCCGCTATCACTGCCGCTGCATAGCCGCATAAAAACATCACCGAAGACAGCTTCATAGGAGCTTTCACGGGTATCCTTTTCTCCTCACGAAGTATCCTTATCGGCAGTATAAAAAGCAACGCCGCTTCAAATATCCACAGTCCCCATACCAAGTATTCACGAGTAAGGATATCAAGCAGGTCAAATGTCAGAAATATCGCCAGAGGGATACATAATCCCATAAGGAAAAACCTTGTTAAAGCCTTTTTCTTCATTTTCAGTCTATACGATTCTCCATGTCGGTATACTCGCGCATAGGTGATATTGCTTTATATGCGGGACGTATTATCTTGTTGGAGTTGATGAGCTCCTCTATTCTGTGTGCAGACCAGCCCGATATTCTGGCTGTTGCAAAAAGCGGTGTGAACAGCTCATCGGGTATGCCTAACATTCTGTATACAAAGCCGCTGTAGAAGTCCACATTTGCACAGACTCCCTTGTATATGCGGCGCTCCTCTGCTATTACCTCGGGAGCAAGACGCTCTACCAGCGAATACAGAGCAAATTCATCGTGTCTGCCCTTTTCGGAGCTGAGCTTTTCTACAAAGCCCTTGAACACCTTTGCTCTCGGGTCTGACTGTGAATATACAGCGTGACCCATACCGTAGATAAGTCCTGCACGGTCAAAGGCTTCCTTGTGAAGAAGCTTGCGGAGATAGCCCTTTATCTCCTCCTCGTCAGTCCAGTCCTTTACATTCTTCTTCATATCATCGAACATCATCGCAACCTTGATATTCGCGCCGCCGTGCTTCGGTCCTTTAAGCGAGCCGAGAGCCGCAGCTATTGCGGAATAGGTATCAGTACCCGATGATGATACAACATGGACGGTGAACGTTGAATTGTTTCCGCCGCCGTGCTCTGCGTGGAGCACTAATGCAAGGTCAAGTATACGCGCTTCAAGCTCGGTATACTTTCTGTCCTCACGGAGCATATACAGCAGATTTTCCGCTATGGAAAGCTCGGGCTGCGGACTGTGTATGAAAAGACTTCCGCCAAGTCTTGCATATTTGTATGCGTGGTAAGCGTAAACTGATATCACAGGGAAAAGAGTTATAAGCTCTATGCTCTGTCTCAGTACGTTTGGTATTGATATATCATTAGCCCTGTTATCGTAGGAATACAGCGCGAGAACGCTCTTTGCAAGAGTATTCATCATGTTATCCGTCGGGGCTTTCATTATGACATCTCTCATAAAATTGGACGGCAGCTCACGGAATTCCGCAAGTATCGTCCTGAATTCGCCAAGCTCTGTCTCTGAAGGCATTTTACCGAAAAGGAGCAGATACACGGTCTCTTCAAAGCCGAAACGCTTCTCTTTTATAAAGCCTGCTACAATATCTTCTACATCTATTCCGCGGTAGTATAATTTGCCGTCGCCGTGATTTGGCATACCATCGCCCATATCAAGGACCTTTATGGTACTTATATTTGTAAGACCTGCTACTACGCCGTTGCCGTTTATATCTCTTAATCCGCGCTTTACGTCATACTGAGTGTAAAGCTCCGGGTCAATTCTGTAGCCGTCAAGCGACATATCAGCAAGTCGGATTATTTCCGGAGTAAGTTCTGAAAATTTGTATCTCATGTATCGTCATCCCTTTCTTTTACGATTTGTAGTAATAAATATGCATATTACAATTATATTAGATTTTGATAATTTTGTCAAGGCTCTACAAAATGTTATTTGTATTTACAAAACAAAATATTTATTTTATCAACAAAATTCACCCTTTTCTCTTGAAAAATCATGCGCATTATGGTAATATATATTTGTCGGTCACTGACCGTTTATGATAAGGAGATGATTATTTGGAAGCTGTAGAATACAAATGTCCCAATTGTAACGCGGACCTTAAATTCAACCCTCAGACACAAAAGCTGGACTGTGAATACTGCCTCAGTTCCTTCACTGTAGAAGAAGTTCAGCAGCTTTGCGCAAATACAGAAAACAGTATCCCTCCCGAGGCTGTACAGCTGAAAGAGGATTTTGAAAATAACACTCACCTTTACCGCTGCAAGAGCTGCGGTGCAGAAATAATGGCTGACAGCGAGCAGACCGCTCTTTTCTGCTATTACTGCCATAACCCCGTTATCCTTTCGGGTAAAATGGGCGGTGAATTCAAGCCGGATAAGGTCATCGGCTTCAAGCTCACTAAAGAAGACGCTACCAACTGCTTCAAGAAATGGGTGGGCAAACGCTGGTTCGTACCCACAGACTTCAAATCGGAGCAGCAGGTGGAAAAGCTAACGGGTCTGTACGTTCCCTTCTGGCTGGCTGACTGCCATGTAAATGCAGATTACCGCGCTATCGGCAAACAGATACGAAGCTGGACCTCGGGCAGCTACAGATACACGGAAACAAAGGAATTCCGCGTTATCCGTCAGGGCAATATGGTCACAAAAGGTATTCCTGCCGACGGCGAGACCAAGATAGAGGACCTGCTCATGGAGGCTATCGAACCTTTTGACTACCGCGAGATGAAGGACTTCTCCATGTCCTATCTCAGCGGCTTCTATGCAGATAAATACGATGTGGACAAGGCTGCGGTATTTCCGCGTATACGTGTGCGCTCAACCCAAGCCTGCACCTCTCTCATAAACAGCACTATCAGCGGCTATTCCTCTGTTATGCCCTCTGTTCAGCAGTATAATATCACCAGCACCGACTGGAATTACACCATGCTGCCTGTGTGGTTCTTATCCTACAACTACAAGGGCAAGGTATACGAATTCGCTGTAAACGGTCAGACAGGAAAGCTTGCGGGTACTCCGCCCCTTTCAAAGGGTAAGCTTGCTCTGTTCAGCGCAAGCATAGGAATAATTGTCGCAGGCATACTCACTCTTATCGGAGGTGCTATCCTATGATGAAAAGACTATTTTCACTTATAGCAGCCTTCGTTATATGTATGTGTCTCCTGCCGCTTTCGGTGCTCGACGCTCACGCTGCCGACAACGACTATCAGGGCTGGGACGGCAACTGGAGAGCTTCAAAGCTTGTGGATAAAGAATACGGAGGCTCGGGACTCTTTTCAAAGGATAACAGGGATACTCTCGAGGAGAAGATCCAAACCTGCGCAAAAGACCTTGAAATGAATATCCTCGTATACATAGGCGGAAACGCTTTTTACAGCGATGACGCAGTTCAGAGCTTCTGCAATGACACCTATGACATGACATTCGGAAATGATACCGACGGTATACTCTATTATATAGACCTTTCGGGTCAGTCGCCTGCAAGAGACTGTATCTCTACCGCAGGAAAGGCTATGTTGCTTTATGAGAAAAGCAAGGACGAGATCTTCGATCACCTTGACAACTACCTCCCGTCCTCGGAACAGGCAATATATGAGAGCGATATCTACAACGCTGTAGACTCGTTTTTAAATCAGCTCAGATATTATTCCGAGAATCAGCCGTCTTCCTTCACCTATTACCACGACAAGAATACAGGCAGATATATCTACTATCAGGACGGCGAACTGATGATAACCACTAAAAAGCCGCTCATGCTCTGGATGTACATATTCCTTGTGTGTCTGGCTATAGGAGGTATTGTAGGTCTTATAACCTACTTTGTGGCAAAGAACAACTACAAATTCAAGAACAAGACCAACCCAAGCATATACCTTACACCGGATAATGTCAGGTTCACAGAAAAATCGGATACCCTTATACGTTCATACGTGACAAAGCACAAGATCGAGACCAGCAGCGGCGGTGGCGGCGGTTCACGCGGCGGCGGCGGCGGCGGTTTCCATGGCGGAAGCCACGGCGGCGGTGTTCATCACAGATGATCCTGCGAAAGATCGAATGTTAAAAAAGGGCACACTTTTTACAGTGTGCCCTTAGTTTGTCAATAAACCCATATTTCATTGTAAATCATTGGGCTGTCGAGGACGCCAGCCCCTACAAGCTAACGGCTAATGGCAGACGGCTGCAAAAAAGCTCCCGATAAATCGGGAGCTTTTTGTTATCTTATGCGTTCATACCAAGGTCGATAGCCTTGAAGTTGTTAGGGATAAGTGCAGCCTTCTTAGGTGGTACGACCTTCTCGATAGCCTTCTGCATTGTCTCAAGTGAGCAGATACCTGTCTCCTTGAGGAGCTTGCCGAGAAGAATGATGTTTGAACCGCCCTTGAGGTTGTTATCATCAGCCATCTGCTGTGAAGGGATACCGAAAAGCTCGATATCTGTTCTGTCAGTCTCAGGCTCGATCATTGTGCTGTCAAAGAATACCTTACCGCCGGGACGTACACAGCTTACAAACTTGTCAAATGAAGGCTGGTTCATAGCGATGAGGAGATGTGGTGTGAGTACGAGAGGTGAACCGATCGGATCATCGGAAATAGTAACTGAACAGTTACAAGTACCGCCTCTCATCTCAGGACCGTATGAAGGGAGCCATGAAAGCTCCTTATTGTCCATAAGTCCGCAGTATGCAAGGATCTTACCTGCGAAAAGGATACCCTGTCCGCCGAAGCCTGCAAGAAGGATCTCTGTAGTAGCCATTACTCGTTACCTCCTTCTGTCTTTGGGAATACGCCCTCTTCAACGTCCTTGTATACGCCGAGAGGATAGTATGGGATCATTTCGTCCTGAAGTCTCTTGATAGCGTCAAGAGGAGCAAGTCCCCAGTTTGTAGGACAAGTTGAAAGTACCTCTACGATAGAGAAGCCCTTTCCTGCCTTCTGGTTCTCGAATGCCTTGCGGATAGCCTTCTTTGCAGCCTTGATGTGAGGTACGCTGTCAACTGCAACACGCTCAGCATAAGCTGTACCTGTGAGCTGTGAAAGCATCTCACATACCTTTACAGGATAGCCTGCAAGCTCAGGGCTTCTTCCGAAAGGTGTTGTCTGTGTTACCTGTCCAGGAAGTGTTGTAGGAGCCATCTGACCGCCTGTCATTCCGTAGATAGTATTGTTGATGAAGATAACGACGATATTCTCGCCTCTTGTTGCAACGTGAACTGTCTCGGCAGTACCGATAGCAGCAAGGTCGCCGTCGCCCTGATAAGTAAATACGAACTTATCCGGATTTGTACGCTTTACGCCTGTTGCTACAGCAGGTGCTCTGCCGTGAGCAGCCTCGATCATATCGCAGTTGAAGTAATCATATGCCATTACAGAGCAGCCAACAGGACATACGCCTATTGTATCGCCCTCGATGCCCATTTCGTCAATGACTTCACAGAGTATTCTGTGAACTATACCGTGTGTACAGCCGGGGCAGTAATGTGTAGGAACGTCAATAAGTGACTTTGGTCTTTCAAATACTACAGCCATCAGAGAGTACCTCCCAGTTTCTTGATCTCGCCCAGTACCTCAGCAGGTGAAGGGATAACGCCGCCTGTTCTTCCGAAGAACTCTACAGGCTTTGAGCAGTTGATAGCAAGCTTGATATCATCTATCATCTGTCCCATTGACATCTCTACGCTGAGAAGCTTCTTAGCGTTCTTAGCAGCCTCGTTGATCTCCTTTACAGGGAATGGCCACAGTGTCTTAGGACGGAAGAGACCTGCCTTGATGCCCTGTGCTCTTGCATCGTTTACAGCAGACTTTACGACTCTTGCTGTTGCGCCGAATGCACATACGAGTATGTCACAGTCCTCTGTGAGGTATGACTCAGCCTCTGTCTCTGTTTCCTTGATGATATCGTATTTCTTATAACGCTCTATGATAGAGTTTTCGAGCTCGTCAGGTTTAAGATAGAGTGAGTTGATGATGTGGTGCTCTCTCTTCATCTTATGACCGTTTGCAGCCCAGCCGCTCTTATCGTAAGCTTCAGGATTGATCTCAGGGAATGTAACAGGCTCCATCATCTGTCCGAGAAGTCCGTCTGCAAGGATCATTGCAGGCATACGGTACTTGTCAGCACGGTCGAAAGCCTTTACAACGTAGTCTACCATTTCCTGTACTGATGCAGGAGCATATACGAGGAGCTGGAAGTCGCCGTGGCCGAGAGCCTTTGTAGCCTGCCAGTAGTCAGCCTGTGATGGCTGGATACCGCCGAGACCAGGGCCGCCTCTCTCTACGTTGATGATTACAGCAGGAAGATCTGAACCTGCGATATATGATATACCTTCACTCTTCAGAGAAATTCCGGGTGAAGATGATGATGTCATTGCACGAACACCTGTTGATGCAGCGCCGAGTACCATATTGATAGCAGCGATCTCGGACTCTGCCTGTAAGAATACGCCGCCTGCCTTATGCATACGCTTTGCCATATAAGCGGCAAGCTCTGTCTGAGGAGTGATCGGGTAGCCGAAGAAGCATTTACAGCCTGCTCTGATAGCAGCCTCTGCCAGTGCTTCGTTACCCTTCATAAGATTTCTTTCCAAAGCTAAACAGCTCCTTTCAACGAATATAAATTATTTTTGAATAACGATAGCACAGTCAGGACACATTGTTGCGCACATTGCACAGCTTATGCAAGCTGACTGGTCGGTACACTCTGCATAGAAATAGCCCTTCTTGTTACGGTGCTCCTTCTGAAGAACAACGATCTTCTTAGGACAGGCAGCTGTACACAGTCCGCAGCCTTTGCAGCGTTCAGTAATTACTGTCATTTTTTCCATACACCTTTCGCTCCTTTCAGATTGATTAATACTATGGTATAATAAGGAATTCGGGGTTCGGAATCCGAGATCAAGCATTTAAAGCTCGATTCCGCATTCCGAATTCCGCATTCCGAATCAACATTATCAGCCCCAGACGGGCTTTACGTATATCTTAGCTGGGAATACATCGGGCTTATCCGAAAGCACAGCGATATCCTCGGGATATACAGTATATAATACAGGAAGTCCTGTGAGCCTTGAAGTCTCCTCAGCAAAGCTGCGGGACTGCTCGATTATCTCAAGGCTTGTCTCAACTCCAAGATTTGTATTGTTTATGATAGCGGTATGCTTCATGCGTGATGCAGCCTCTATCTCATACATCAGCTTTGTTACCTCTTCTGCTGTATTGGTGAGGTATCTGCGCTGATTGATGACATAATACATCTCGATACTGTCCTTGAACTGCTCTAAATCGTCGGCATAGCGTCCCAGTGCCACCGCACCTGCGTCATCGCCGCCAACATCTATTATAAGGCAGTCCTCATCAGTTGCCAGCTCGACAACATCGAACTGTATTGACGGGATATCGAGGTTGCTCCTTGCAAAATCGGGAGCTATGAGCCTTATGCCCTTTTCCTCGAACAGATCGCGGAAATCCGCTGTTCGGAAATATGGGTTTACTATGTCAAGATCGACTATGGCTGCGGACTTTCCCTCAGCTGCGGCTTTTACCGCAAGATTTACCGAAAAATTGGTCTTTCCGCTTCCGTAGTGACCTGTGATTATCTTAATATTCTTCATAAATATCCTCTTGATTCATTTGTGAAAAATCCTACAACTTATATTATACCACTTTAAACAATCAATTGCAAGTGGAATTTTTAACATTCAACGATATGATTTTTGTGAAAGCAGGCAAAAGCCCCGACATAAATCGGGGCTTCGAAGTATTTATTTTATTACTGACCTCTTACCTTGTCGGCAAGCTTCTTGTACACTCCTGCGTCATAACGATCATATTCTCTTTCTATTCGCCAGTCGTTATACTCCGTATCAAACACGAAATATACTTCCTGGAATTGCAGCTCTTCCTCTGTTGCAGGCTCAATATTGTAATTAATGTCGAAGGGGATAAATGCTCTGAATGAGGTATTTGTCCTGTCAGCTATTATAACAGGATAATCCTCGAAATATACAGGGGACAGATGACCTATGCCCAAATAATAGTATAATTTATAGAGCTTTCCTCTGTATTCGACTATTTTCCGCAGCTGTTCCCTGCTAATCATATCCCCCTGCTCCAGATCATCAGGCAGATATGCTGTCATTTTGTTTAAACGTTTCAAATCAATGCTATTTGCTGAGTATACGCTCCTTCCAAATCTTCTCATTTCCTTAATGTTAGAAAACTCCGGCTCATCCACGAGTAAATAATACACCTTATCGGTTAATCCCGAAGAACCGTCTACAGGAGAGCACAGAATACCATCCCATTCCTCTGCTATTTCAGGATCAACAGAAAATTCGAGATATTCGTCCGCAAGATTTAAAGCCGCCATATTGATCTTGAACTTTACATCTGCTTCTTCTTTTTTGACCATTGCCAGCGCTATCTTGCCAAGTTCCGCGTCAAATGACATATTCTCCGCATCAGGCTCTTCAAAGACCGGAGTTGTAAAAATAATTTCTGTATCATCAGTTGTTGTTGTCATTGTTGTCTGCTCTGAGGTAACAGTGGTTGTTGTGACCGATATATCAGAAACGCCAAGATAGCTGAGGTCATTTGCACTTTCAGGGTCTACATCATTGCCGTATCTGTCCTTTTCCCTGATCTCGCTTCTGTATCCGCCCTCTTCTATCATCTGTCTGAATTCAAGGGGAGTGATAAGGTGTCCTGCGTCGTCATCATATTTTATATCTGTTACTTCAAATTCAGTCTTTGCTGTATGCGTTTTTTCTATTCCGTCCGAATCGCCCAGAACCGATATGCCTTCGTATGAATATTTAAGCTCTACTCCTGTCTCGGCATCAAAATAAGCTGTCAGCTTGCCATTATCGGTCAGCTGTTCTATTACTGTACATTCTCTGCCGCATACCGTATCCTTTCCGATTATATCCCAGTCGCTCCATAGACGCTCTGCAATTCCTAACCAGGGATAATCGAGATCAAACACGCCTTTCGGGTCCCAGAAATTCTCTACGGCTACCAGATGTTCATTGCTTATGTCATACGGCAAAACGTCATACCAGTTATTATCAAGATCAATAGTCGCAATTTTATTCTTGTAAATGAATTCCTTCATGTTCCAGCTGTCATATCCGCTTTCACTGCTGTTTTCCTGTTGCCTATGTACAAAAACGCTGTCTTCCTTTGTATCATACTCCACCTGAGCATCAAGGACATCAGTAATATCGTCATATATGCGAACGACTTTGTATGAAGCCTTCAGCTTGTCATAGTGACTTGGCGCATTGGAGCAGAGTTCTTTAAGGGCTTCCTTGTCGCCGGCTATGTCTGACGCTGTTGTTTCATCTGTCTTGGTCATTTTGCCCCTGTTGAGCAGGGCAACACTGCCTGCCACTGTAGCTCCTATCAGCACAAGTGATGCAGCCATTGTAAGAGGTCTGAGCCACACAGTTCTCTTTACGCGTTCAACTCCGCTTACTGTGCTCTCGTCCTCTTTATATTTTTCTTTCCTTGTTCCTTCTGTTTCTTCCTTTTTCATTTTGTAGTTCCTTTCGCTCACCGCGAGCAGCTTTTCAAGCTTCTCGTCGCTTATCTCGGGGCTCATATCAGTAAGATCTTCCATAAGCTCGTCCTCTGCGTTTTCAAATGTCTCAAATAGATCTATCTTTTTCACAGCTGCTCCTCCTTTACTTTGTGATACCGACTTCGGCAAGCTTTCCGCGAAGCTTCTCCATAGCTCTTGTACATCGTGAGCGGACGGACGATGCCGTCATGGAAACAGTCTTTGCTATCTCCGACGATTTGCGGTTATAATAGAATTTCTGCATAAGTATGGTCGAATCAGGCTCACCGAGCTCCTTTATCTTCTGAAGGAGTATGATGCGGAGTTCAGAACTGTCAACGTGGTCGTCCACGCTGAAATCGGAAACAAGCTCCGCCATATCCTCATCATCTGTATATGCATTATGGCTGTTTTCGGCAGAAAGCCTTCTGAAGCGGTCTATTGCCGTGCGCTTTGCGATAGTTCCTATGTATCCCTTGATATCGTTTGTGTATTTCTCATCGTAATCAAACTTCAGGAATATATCCGTGAACACATCACAGAAGCACTCCTCTATGTCCTCTTTTGTGCCGCAGCTTCTCAGTTTGTTGAATACTATCGCATATACGTATCTGCCGTATTCCTTCATCAGTCTCCTGTGACATTCCGCAGGAGAGGTACCGAGAAGCTCTCTCAGCTCATTCCCTGTCATGTTCTTCCCTCCTTTTCTATATAGTGAAGATCGACCTTTCATAAATAACATTCGCCGAAAAAAACGAAAGTGCTGCAAAAAACAAAAAATTTTTTCTTTTTATATAATACCATACTTTTTATAATGCCGCAATAATGAAAAAATCCCCTGACTATAAAGTCAGGGGAAGCTATACGCTCAATTATTCAGCGTCTGTATTCTTTTCAATGTAGTTAACGATGTCTCCTACTGTCTTTATCTCCTCTACAGCCTCATCAGGGATAGAGATGTCGAATTCGTCCTCGATAGTTGTGATAAGATCAACAACGTCGAGTGAATCTGCACCAAGATCGTCCTGGATATTAGAATCGAGGCTAACCTCATCTGCCTCTACGCTGAGCTGTTCTGCAATAATATCTTTGAGTTTTTCAAAAATCATTACAAGGTCCTCCATTTTTCTTTATTTTTTCTCAAAATCGGCTCATTCTGTGAACGCTCCGATTTTTCTAAATTTAGTATAGCGTTCTTTAAGCAAAACGTCAATATCTTTTTTACATTTTTCCGGGATTTTCTGTGACAAATATTCGTGTATATTTTCTGAAATTTTGTCTAAATCGTTATGTGCGCCTCCGAGAGGCTCCTCGATTATGGCTTCTGCAACACCTAAACGCACCATATCCTCAGCCGTTATCTTCATTATCTCGCTTGCTTCCTGCTCGCGTGAAGCGTCCTTCCAGAGTATGCTTGCGAATCCTCTTGGCGATAATACGGAGTATTCTGCATTCTCAAGCATTGCAAGCTCGTCGCATACGCCGAGAGCAAGTGCGCCGCCGCTTCCGCCTTCGCCCAGAACTATTGATATAATAGGTGTACGGAGAGTCATAAACTCCGCGATATTCTTGGCGATAGCCTCGCCCTGTCCGCGCTCCTCAGCCGCAACTCCGCAGAATGCGCCCGGTGTATCTATGAAGCATATGATAGGTCTGTGGAACTTTTCAGCCTGACGTGCTATCCTGAGAGCCTTTCTGTAGCCCTCGGGGTGCGGCATTGCAAAGTTGCAGGCTTTGTTCTCATTAAGGTCTCTGCCCTTTACCTCTGCGATTATTGTAACGGGCTCGCCGTCGAGTCTTGCGAGACCGCCTATAATAGCTCTGTCGTCGCCGAAAAGACGGTCGCCGTGCATTTCGTACCAGTCTGTGAATACCTGTGGTATATAGTCCTTTATTGTGGGTCTGCCCTTAGTGTGAATGAGCTGAAGGCGTTCCCACGCTGTTCTCTTGTCTTCCATGCTCACGCCTCCTTAGGGTAAAATCCGTGGATCTTCAGCAGATGTGAGAGTACGCTCCTCATCTTTCTGCGCTCTACTATCATATCCACAAAGCCCTTGTCGTACATGAATTCGGCAAGCTGGAAGTCCTCGGGAAGTCTCTGCTTGATAGTTCCCTCGATAACTCTTCTGCCTGCAAATCCGATAAGCACCTTCGGCTCTGCGATGATTATATCACCAAGTGACGCAAAGCTTGCGGTAACGCCGCCTGTTGTCGGGTCTGTCATTACTGCTATATAAAGTCCGCCTGCATCGCTGTGGAGCTTAACTGCTCCCGATGTCTTAGCCATCTGCATGAGAGAAACTATGCCCTCCTGCATACGCGCACCACCAGAAGCTGTGAACATAACTACAGGAAGTCCCTTTTCTGTGGCATACTCAAAGGCGCGTGTTATCTTTTCGCCTACTACACTTCCCATAGAGCCCATCATAAAGCGTGAGTCCATAACTCCGATGACCACAGGCGAGCCCTTGATAGTAGCCGTACCTGTGATGACTGCCTCGCTGAGACCTGTAGCCGCACGAAGCTCTGCCTGCTTTTCGCTATAATCAGGAAAATCCAGCGGATTTGCGCTCTTCATGCCGCCGTTGAGCTCCTTGAAGCTTCCCTTGTCAACGGTTATAGCTATACGCTCTGCTGATGACAGTCTGCCGTGGTAATTACACTTAGGACATACTCTGTGAAGCTCCTCGTACTTCGACAGAGGACTTGTATCCTGACAGCGCGGGCATTTGAACATAGGCGGTTTGTATTCTTCCTCACCGTCATTGAAGCGTTTCTTTACAACGTTAAAAAAATCTTCAAACAATTGTTTTCTCCCCATTCACTCTTAGTTCTTCTTTTCTTCCATGTACCTTCCAAGGAAGCCGATATCGTAATTGCCTGCCTTGAAATCAGCATTTCTTATCATTTCAAGCTGAAAATCTATATTTGTATCAACGCCCTCTACGATAAACTCTGAAAGTGCCCATCTCATCTTGTTGATAGCGTCCTCGCGGTCAGAGCCGTGAGCGATGAGCTTGCTTATCATAGAATCGTAGAAAGGAGTTATGGTATAGCCCTGATATACGGCTCCGTCAATTCTTATTCCGGGACCGCCCGGCATATAAAGTGCCGTGATAGTACCGGGTGACGGTCTGAAGCCGTGAGAAGGGTCTTCTGCGTTAATTCTGCACTCGATAGCGTGACCGCGCATAACTATGTCCTCCTGCTTTACACCCAGAGGCTTGCCGTCTGCTATCTCTATCTGTGCCTTTACTATGTCAAATCCCGTAACTTCCTCGGTTATAGGGTGTTCCACCTGTATACGGGTATTCATTTCCATAAAGTAGAAATCATGGTTCTCGTCAACGAGAAATTCGATAGTACCCGCGTTGTAATAGCCGCACTCCTTAGCCGCAGTAACTGCTGCTGCGCCCATTTTAGCACGGAGCTCTGCGTCCACGATAGGGCTGGGACACTCCTCTATCATCTTCTGATTGCGGCGCTGCATAGAGCAGTCACGCTCACAGAGGTGTATATAGTTGCCGTGCTTGTCGGCGATTATCTGTATCTCAACATGATGCGGATTTATGAGGAATTTCTCGATATATACCGCATCATCGCCGAAGAAGTTCTTAGCCTCCTGCTGTGCGGCTGTCATCTGAGCTTCAAGCTCGTCTGCGCTGTCAACACGGCGTATACCGCGTCCGCCGCCGCCTGCCGAAGCCTTTACAAGTACGGGGTAGCCTGCCTTATCGGCTATCTCACGGGCTTCCTCAAGGGACTTTACTGCGCCCTTTGAGCCCGGTATAACAGGCACTCCTGCTGCCGCCATAGTTTCCTTTGCAGCAGCCTTGTCGCCAAGCATTTCTATAGACTTATATGACGGACCGATGAAAACTATTCCGTTTGCCTCGCAGAGCTTTGCAAACTCTGCATTCTCCGAAAGAAATCCGAAGCCCGGGTGGATAGCGTCAGCCCCCGTATTCAACGCCGCCTGTACAATAGCGTTCATGTTAAGGTAGCTGTCCTTTGTCGCAGCAGGTCCTATACATACAGCCTCGTCTGCTATCTGAGCATGGAGCGAATTGTGGTCGGCAGTGGAATAAACTGCCACGCAGCGTATATTCAGCTCACGGCACGCTCTTATTATTCGTACAGCTATCTCGCCTCTGTTGGCGATAAGAACTTTTCTGAACATTTATACTGATCTCCTGTGTCACTTATTTATTATCTGCAACAATAAAGGTTATCTCGCATGATACAGCCTTTTCTCCGCCTACCGATGCAAGAGCCTTGCCTGTTCCCACAGGTCCGCGCTGACGTATCATCTCGACCTCAAGATCAAGCACATCGCCCGGAACTACCTGTCTGCGGAACTTAGCCTTGTCGATGCCTCCGAAAAGACCTACCTTGCCCTTGAATTCAGGCTTTGAGAGCATACATACAGCTCCTGCCTGTGCAAGCATCTCTATCATAAGCACACCGGGAGTTACAGGATATCCGGGGAAATGTCCCTTGAACCAGAAATCCTCTTCCTTGATGTACTTTCTTGCGTGTACCTTCACGCCTACCTCCAGTTCCACTATCTCATCTATGAGAAGGAACGGATCGCGGTGAGGGATTATTTCCATTATCTGTTCTTTATTCATAAGTATATCAGCCATTTTGATTACTCCTTATTTATATCGTTATCTGCAAGCATACCCATATCGTCTTCGGGGTTTATCCTGTACTTTGCAAAGGGATCCTCGGGTACCTGCTCTGCGCTTTCGGACTGAAGTCCTGCTCCGTAAACAACGCCTTCTTCTACTCCGTAGACCTCGCCGTCCTTGACGAAGCTCTTGAACGAGCCTACAAGCTGTGCGAAATGGGGATAGCCTATCTCGTTCCTGATGCTGCCGTCCTCCTTCTCCATTAAATAGATAACAACGGCATTTGCAACAGCAAGGGCTATAAACGAAAGGTTTACAGGTATCAGTACAGCGGATATCAGAAGTCCTGCCTTCCAGCTGTGCAGCTTGCGTATACCTATAAAGTATATCATCAGAAACAGGTAAAAAACTATAAGCGGCCAACAGGGCATGAACGTTCCGCTTGCCATGTATATCAGTGAGCCCTTCCACATCAAAGCAGTCATTATACCAACAGGGAGAAGTATGGCATTCATTATCCATAACGCCCAGAAATCGCGGAGGAATGCCCAGCGTTTCTTCTGCATATCCAGCATATGCTGATTGTATTCCTTGAATTCCGTATACATCTCAGCAGAAGTGATATTGATGTGCGACTCGTCTATATTGTCCTGAGTT
This sequence comes from Ruminococcus flavefaciens, assembly GCF_900143025.1. Lineage (GTDB taxonomy): Bacteria > Bacillota > Clostridia > Oscillospirales > Ruminococcaceae > Ruminococcus > Ruminococcus flavefaciens_I. The sequence continues at coordinate 27,743 of NZ_FRCT01000008.1, forward strand.
ATGTATTTAAGTTCCATAGTATCAAAGAAATGTACCGTCGTGAGGGTGGTCTCTCTTAGCCTTTTCGCGTATGCTGTCGTAAGTAAGGTTCGTTACGCTGTCAGCATCGCTGTTTACAGTAGTTATCAGGAGTCTCGGAAAGGAGGGATACCCCAGTTCCTTTGAGAGCTTGTTCTCTTCGTTGTTGTAATACCAGCCAATCCCGAAATTCGCCACAGGGAATAACAGGAAGATAAAGGATACCAGTATGGCAGGCAGCGATACAAGGCATAATACATACCTTTCACGGCAGTTCTTAATGTATATGAAATACGTTACCAGTATAAGATATCCCAGAAATCCTAACGCTGCCAGAATTATACGCCAGGTCGGTACATAATCATTGCTATATACCGCTATAAGCGAGAACATGAACCAGATAACAAGAACATACTGGGTTATTACCCATGTATTGAACAGAGCGTGTACACGGCGGCGTTTAATGTTGTTCTTCATGGCCTCGATGTTATATACACGGGCTTCCGCGAACATTTCGGGAGAGGTTATATTCCTTCCTCCCGAATCTATAATGTCCTGAGTTATGTACTTATACTCCATTATTTTATGACCATGATAGGCTGGTCGAATTCTACTGCCTGACCGTCTGATACGAGTATCTGCTCAACAACGCCGTCGTATTCCGACTGTATCTCGTTCATAAGCTTCATGGACTCTATTATCATGATAACGTCGCCCTTCTTGACCTCGTCGCCTGTCTTTACAAAAGGCGGCTTGTCAGGTGAAGGTGAAGAGTAGAATGTACCTACGATAGGTGATTTAACTATCTTTCCGCTGACTTCCTCAGCCATTGAAGCCTCACTTGCAGCAAGTGTGCTGTCGATAGGTGCTGACTGAGCAGGAGCAGCTACTGCCATAGGAACAGGCATTGCAGGGATACTCTTCTTGCCCTTGATAGTGATAGTATTGTCACCGCTTGAAATAGTAAGCTCCGAGAGCTCCTTCTTATTGATTATGTCTGCCAGCTTTTCTATTGTTTCAAGGTCAAACTGACCGTATAATTTCTCCATTTAATGTCCTCCTCAATCCTTTACCTTCTTGAAGCAAAGAGTAGCATTGTGTCCGCCAAATCCCAGTGAATTTGAAAGAACAGCGTTTACCTCCTGCTCGATATTACCGTTTCCGCAGTAATCAAGGTCGCACTCCTCGTCAGGCACCTTATAGCCGACTGTTGCGTGGATAAAGCCTTCCTCTATGCTCTTTGCGCAGACTACAGCCTCAACTGCACCTGCTGCACCGAGAAGATGTCCTATCATGGACTTTGTCGAGCTTATCTTCACGTTCTTTGCCTCGTCGCCGAAAGCAAGCTTTATAGCGGCTGTCTCATACTTGTCGTTGAGACCTGTTGATGTGCCGTGTGCATTTATGTAATCTATGTCAGCAGGTGTGAGACCTGCTTCCTCCATTGCAAGGCTCATGCCCTTGCCTGCGGCTTCACCGCTCGGCATAGGTGATGTCATGTGGTAACCGTCGCAGGTAGCTCCATAGCCTGCTACCTCTGCGTATATCTTAGCGCCTCTTGCTTTTGCGTGTTCATATTCTTCAAGCACGAGAACTGCGCTTCCCTCGCCCAGTACGAAGCCGCTGCGCTCCTTGTCGAAGGGGATAGAAGCTCTTGTGAGGTCCTCGCTCTTTGTAAGAGCCTTCATATTTGCAAAGCCACCGAATGTGAACTCTACTCTTGTGGACTCTGTACCGCCTGCCAGACAAGCATCAAGGTAACCGTCCTTTATCTTTCTGAAGGCTTCACCGATAGAATGTGTACCCGAAGCGCAGGCAGTCGTAACATCGTAATTAGCCCCTCTGAAGCCTGTCTTCATGGAGATAGTGCCTGCTGCCATATTGCTTATCATCATAGGGATATAGAATGCAGACATTCTTCCCGGACCTTTTTCAAGATACTTGTTATGCTCTGTAAGAGTAAGGTCTACGCCGCCGATGCCCGAGCCTACAAGAACGCCTACTCTGTAAGGGTCAATGTCCTTGAAGTCTGTTCCCGCATCTTCAAGAGCCTCGTGTGCAGCAACTACGGCATACTTTGTGAATGTATCCATGCGCTTTGCTTCCTTCTTGTCGAAGCAGCCATTTACGTCGTAATACTGTTCTTCATTGAAGTCGCGCACCATTCCTGCTATCTTAACGCCTATACGTTCTGTTTCAAACATATCTATAAAGGAGATGCCCAGCTTGTTTGCTCTGATGCCCTCCCAGAATTTCTTGACTCCTGTTCCAAGAGGAGTAACTGCTCCCATACCTGTTATAACAACTCTTCTGCTCATATTATTTCCTTTCCTAACCTCTCTGTAATTTAGTGTGATCAGAGCCTGTGCTCCATACTGCGAATATTACCGATATCACATAGCAAGTCCGCCTGATATCTCGATGACCTGCCCCGTAACATAAGAAGCATTGTCGGATACAAGGAAGGATACAACTGAAGCGATCTCCTCAGGCTCACCGTAGCGTTTGAGAGAGATAGCTTCGATCATCTTTGCTTTGAGCTCCTCAGAAAGCACATCTGTCATCGGGGTATGTATAAATCCCGGAGCTACGGCATTGCAGGTGATATTGCGTGAGCCGAACTCCTTTGCTGTTGTCTTGGTCATACCTATGATAGCTGCCTTTGATGCAGAGTAGTTCATCTGTCCGGGATTTCCGTAGAGTCCTGCAACAGAAGCCACATTTACTATCCTGCCGTGTCTCTGCTTCATCATTACAGCTGTTACGTTCTTTGTCATATTGAAAACGCTCTTCTGGTTTACAGCAATAACTGCATCGTATTCCTCCTCGCTCATTCTTGCAAGGAGCTTATCCTTTGTTATTCCCGCATTGTTTACAAGTGCGTCTATAGTGCCGAAATCAGCCTTTACCTGCTTTACCATAGCCTCACACTGGTCAAACTTTGAAACGTCTGCCGCATAACATTCAGCCTTTACGCCTAAAGCGCGGCACTCCTCAGCAACTGCAAGAGCTTTTTCCTTGTCGCCGTCACTGGGATAATGATTTATAACTACGTCAAAACCGTCCTGTGCAAGTCTTTTTGCGATGCAGGCACCTATACCCTGTGATGCGCCTGTAATTATTGCTGTTGCCATATTGCATACCTCCGTTATGTTGTTTTTTGTATCTCTATTTTATCATCTTTCTCATGTTTTGTTAACGTGAGAAATGTCACTTTCGATGTTACAAATGTAACTTTTTTCTGTCTCAAGCCTCAAATATCATGTCGTACTCTATAAGGGCACCGTAAGCCCCCAGCTTTACGGGAACATTTCCCGCATATCTGTATCCGAGAGCAGCCATTTCGTTTATCACCTGACGGGGAGACAGTTTCCTGTCCTCGATATCACAGTAATAGACACCTCCGATAGCCGCTTTCATTCTCATGTACTTATAGTTCATATTTTAAGAAGCTTTTCTGCTCCGTCGTTTATCTCCTTAACTATCTCGGCACATGGCTTTATGTCGTTTACCATACCCGAAATAGCACCGCAGAGGAATGAACCGCTGTCCACATCGCCGTCAACTACAGCTCTGCGGAGTGCGCCCAGTGTGAGCTGCTCAAACTCATCGGGAGTAAGTGTACCGTCCTTTTCGCCCATAGCCAGCTTCTTTGCGAACTTTGTCTTGATATTTCTGCAAGGGTGACCTGTATATCTTCCTGTTACGATATTATCGGTATCCTTTGCCTTTATTACGAGGTCTTTGAAAGTCGGGTGTATCTGACATTCCTCGGAAGCAAGGAAGCGTGTACCTATCTGAACGCCAACTGCGCCCAGCATGAAGGCTGCTGCCATACCTCTGCCGTCAGCGATACCGCCTGCTGCGATAACAGGTATCTCAACAGCGTCAACTACCTGCGGTACGAGACACATTGTTGTATTCTCGCCTATATGACCGCCCGACTCTGTTCCCTCAGCGATAACAGCGTCAGCCCCTGCCTTTTCCATTCTCTTTGCAAGAGCTACTGACGGTACAACAGGCATTACCTTTATATCTGCTTCCTTCCATGCAGCCATGTACTTACCGGGATTTCCTGCACCTGTTGTTATGACCTTTACGCCCTCGTCGATACAGAGCTGAGCAAGGTCATCGGCATTAGGGCTCATAAGCATGATATTCACGCCGAAGGGCTTGTTTGTCTTTTCCTTGCAGAGACGTATCTGCTCACGAAGATAGTCGATAGGTGCGCTGCCGCCTGCGATAAGACCGATACCGCCGGCGTTGGAAACAGCGGAAGCGAGTGTGTGCTCGGCTACCCAAGCCATACCGCCCTGTATTATAGGGTATTCGCAGCCGAGAAGTTCAGTAATGCGTGTTTTCATAATAGTTCTCCTTTTGTTATATAGCCCTTAGCCTTTAGCTATTAGCCTGAGGTATGCCCTTACGGACATCTATCAAAAAGCACATTGCCTAACGGCTAATGGCTGACGGCTAAGATTAGTATTCAAGTATTATTCCGCCGTAGGTAAGACCTGCTCCGAAGCCTATGAGAGCAAGCTTCTGTCCGCGTTTGATAAGTCCTTTTTCAATGCCCTCGGAAAGAGCCAGCGGTATAGACGCACTGGAAGTATTTCCGTAGTGGTCAAGGGTGATGATAAATTTTTCCATAGGAACATCGAGCTTCTTTGCAGCTGTCTCGATTATCCTTATATTAGCCTGATGCGGTATGAACCAGTCTATCTCGTCCTTTGTAATGCCGATTTTTTCGGCTGCACTTTCAAATGCCTTCGGAAGTGCCTGTGTAGCGAATTTGTATACTTCCTTACCGTTCTGACAGAGCTTATTCGTTGGTCCCTCAGGGATAGGATCCTCAAAATCATGCTCTATCGCAACCTCAGGAACAGGACGGAGCGATCTTGCGAAAAGATGCTTTGCACCGCTGCCGTCTGAGAAAAGTGCAGATGAAAAGAGCTTGTCGCTTCTTTCGAGTACAGCAGCTGCCGCACCGTCACCGAACAGTATACAGGTAGTACGGTCACTGAAATCAAGGAAGCGTGAAAGAGCTTCATTTGCAACAACAAGCACGTATTTCAGCGAATTATCCGTTTCAAGGAAGCGTCTTGCGGTATCGACACCGTAAACAAAGCCCGAACAGGCAGCACCAAGATCAAAGGCTGCTGCGTTAACAGCACCTATCTCATGCTGTATAACGCTTGCCATGCTCGGAGTAAGAAAATCAGAGGTGATCGTACATGATATTACCAGACCTATCTGAGCAGGGTCAATGCCTGCTGCCTCTATAGCCTTCAGAGATGCCTGCTTTCCCATGTACCATGTGGGCTCCCAGCCAGCCATAGGACGCTCTGTTATGCCCGTTCTTGTTCTTATCCACTCATCGTCGGTCTCGATAAAACGGGTGAGATCGTCGTTCTTCAATATCTGTTCGGGCACATATCTGCCCATTCCCAAAATGCTGATACCCATTAAAAAAGCTCCTTAGAATCAATAAAAATTATGTGAACATGGTTGTAAAAACCAAAAATTTGTGTTATAGTAGTAGTGTTGGTACATGAACAAAGGGAACTCTCCCCTATATGGACATAATACCACACATAATATATTGTAAAGCATTTTGAGTTTTTTTGCAACGATATTTTGTCACTTTGACAATCCAAAAACAAAATATCGTCATTTCTCACAAATTTGCAATATGACATTCAGATATTTTCACCATTGATTTGTGTATACCACACAGAAAGGATGTTATCAATTATGACAATTTCACTATTTTCAGGACAGGGTTCGCAGTATGAAGGCATGGGAAAGGATATTGCGGAAGCTATGCCTGAACTTGGAGAAGTTTACGAAACAGGTTCGGATATACTCGGCATTGAACTGAAGGATATATGCTTCAATGCTCCCCTTGACGAGCTTTCAAGAACCATAAACTCTCAGCCTGCTATCATGGCTACATCTATCGTATGTCTGAAAGCAGCTCAGGCTAAGGGCTTTGCATTTGACGGCGTTGCAGGTCATTCTCTGGGCGAATACGCTGCAATGTACGCTTCGGGAATGATAAGCCTTGAGGACGCTTTCCGCCTTATCAAGGCAAGAGCAGCCGCTATGGAGGAGGCTACAGCTTCAACCAAGGGCGCAATGGCAGCTATAATGAAGATAGCTCCCGAGGAGGTAGAAAGAGTATGCGGCGAGGCTAAGGAATACGTTACTGCCGTAAATTACAATTCCCCCGTACAGACAGTTATCGCAGGAACTCCCGAGGGTATCGCAGAGGTAAGCGAGATATTCTCAGGCATGAAGGCAAGAGTTATCCCTCTCAACGTTGCAGGTGCTTTCCATTCAAAGCTCATGCAGCCTGCTGCCGATAAATTCTATGAGACCGCAAAGACTATAACCTTCAAGGCTCCGCAGGTGAAGTATTACTCAAATCTCACAGGCGGCGAGCTCACTGACTTCTCGGATATGGCAACTATGCTTGCAAAGCACATCGTTTCTCCTGTACGCTTCACATCAGAGCTTGCTGCTATGCAGGAAGCAGGTGCGGACAAGTTCGTTGAATTCGGCCCCGGAAGAACTCTCACAGGACTCGTAAAAAAGACTCTTAAAGACATAACAGCCGTAAATGTAGAAAATCTTGAAACTCTCGAAGGAGCTTTATCATGAATAAATTTGCACTTATAGGTCACCCCCTCGGACACTCGATGTCTCCACTTATCCACGAAAAGCTGTTCGCTCTCAGCGGACTTTCAGACAGCTCATACGAGCTTATAGACATAGCTCCCGAGGATATGGCAAACAGCCGCGGACTTCTTGAAGGTCTCCGCGGACTCAATGTAACTATCCCCCACAAACAGGCAGTAATACCGCTTCTGAACGAGCTTGCCGAAAGCGCTCTCCGTTACAACTCCGTAAACTGCATAAACAACGATAACGGAAAGCTCACAGGCTACAATACCGACTGCGACGGATTCCTGCGCTCTGCGGAAAATCTCCCTATCGGCGGAAATGTAGCTATACTGGGCTGCGGCGGTGTCGGCAGAATGATAGCGATAGAGGTAGCCCGTCACGGCGGCAATATCACTCTCGCAGTTATCCCTCAGGACTTCAAAAACGCTCAGCTCCTTATGGCTGAGATAATGTCAAAGTGCAGCGGTGCTTCGATCAAGATAGTCGAGATATCCACACTTGAAGGCAGCTTTGATCTGCTCATAAATGCAACTCCCGTAGGTATGTATCCAAAGACAGATGCCTGCGCAGTAAGCGATACTGTCATCGAAAACAGCGGCAGCGTATTCGACGTTATCTACAATCCTATCGAGACCCTGCTTATGAAAAAGGCTCGTGCTCTCGGAAAAACTGCCGTAGGCGGCGCTTCCATGCTTGTATATCAGGCTGTAAAGGCACATGAGATATGGTACGGCGGGAAGTTTGCAGCTGAGGACATTGCAAAAATAATCACCGATGTGGAGAATGCTGTTGAAAGCATGAACAAATAATATGATAAGACCTGCAAAAGCCTGCGATGCTTCACGAATCGCTGAAATAATAATCACTAACTACCGCGTGAATTTTTATCCCTACTTTCTTAACGACGACTACTACTTCAATGAGCTGAACGTAGTTGATATGGCTTCGGAATACGAAGCAGGCTCGGAAGCTCTGAAAAATACATGGGTCTACGATGACTGCGGCGTAGTCAAGGGCGTTGTCCGCGTAAAGGACGGCGAGATAGAAAAGCTCTTTGTCGAACCGCAATTCCAGAATCTCCGCATCGGACAGACTCTTCTCAACTATGCAGTAAAAGAACTTGGCGCAACATGGCTTTGGGTGCTTGAATATAATATCCGTGCAAAGGCTTTCTATAAGCATCACGGATTCGAGTTTACGGGAGAAAAAATAATAGATGACGAAAAGGTGCCACTTTCTAAAATGGCACTGAGTGCAAAACCGTGAACCCCTTTAAAAAAGCCGTTTCTCTGACCGCAGTTTCATTTTTTCTGCTTTCGGGCTGTGTAAAAAAAGATACCGAAAAGCTTCAGTTAAAAAATGTAATGCTCAAAGGCGGCGGCAGCTTTTCCTGCACATTCGACGGTGTAAAGCATGATTTTATCTTGGATATGCCCGATAATACCGAAAATGCTCCCCTTGTGATAATTCTTCACGGCTACGGAGATTCCGCCGAAGGTATGCGGAACGGTATCCATTTCGAGGAGGCTGCAAATCCTCTCGGATATGCCGTTGTATACGTTACGGGAGCTGCCTCAAAAAAGGACAGGACAGCTGCAAACGGCTGGAATTCGGCTGCTTTTCCCGACGACAACAAGGATACGGAGTTTCTCACAGCTCTTGCGGAATATCTGCAAAAGAAGTATTCCCTGGACAAAAACAGGATATATGCCGCAGGCTTCAGCAGCGGTGCCTGCATGATGCATACTCTTGCCGAAAAAGCTGATGATACCTTCTCCGCTCTTGTGTGTGATGCGGGATATATGCAGAAAAGCATCTGGGACAGCAGAAAAAGCAGCAATGTCAGCTTTTTCCAGCTTACAGGTGAAAAAGACGACTTTGTACCAAAGGACAGCGACGGTACCGCGGAAACTAATCCTGCTCCGTCCATAGAAAAGGTAATGGCGTACCGCATAAGCTCCATAAACGCAGATATATCGGAAAGCTGTGAGCTGAAAGGCGGCTCGGTGCTGAATAAGTACGAATGCTCTGATACTCACAAACAGGTGTGGGAGCTTACCGTAAAGGGCGGCAGCCATTCGTGGTATTCCGAGAAATACAACGGCTTTGATGCAAATGAACTGGTGCTCGAATTCTTTGAGGCTCAGAAATAAAAAGGAGTAAAATATGACTGTATTCTTATGCGGCTTTATGGGCTGCGGAAAATCAACTATAGGCAAGCTTGCGGCTAAAAAGCTTGGCTGCGGCTTCTGTGATACCGATGACATAATCGTAAGGACTCTCGAAATGACTATCCCCGAGATATTCGAGAAAAAGGGCGAGCCCTTCTTCCGTCAGACCGAGGCGGAGATAGTAAAATCACTTTGCGGCAAGACTACTGTCGCTGCCTGCGGAGGCGGTGCCATGCTCAATCCCGATACCGCAAAGGCGGCAAAGGACGCAGGTGCGGCTGTCATATTCCTCGATGTCCCGTTTGAGACCTGCTATCAGCGCATTAAGGACGACACGAACCGTCCTATCGTTGTAAAGTCAACAAAGGAAGAGCTTGAGACACTTTACAACTCACGAAAAGAGATATACCTCAGACATTCTACCGTAAGGCTCGACTGCACAGGCAGTCCCGTTGAAAACGCGGACAGGATAGTCGAAGTCATAAGAAAGTGAGCAGGATATGCTTATCTATAATGCTGAAATTCATACTATGGACTCCCGCGGAGTCATCGCAAAAGGCTGGATAGATACCGAAAACGGCAAAATAAAGAATATGGGCGAAGGTACTCCAAACCTTATCCCTGAGGACAGCATAAACGCTGAGGGCGGTATTCTCATGCCGGGATTTATCGACGCTCACACCCACCTGGGAATAATCGAGGACGGTCTGGACTTTGAGGGCGATGACTGCAACGAGTCAACAGACCCGTTTACTCCTCAGATGAGAGCTATCGACGGTATCAATCCCTTTGACCGCTGCTTCGAGGAAGCACGTATGCGCGGCATAACCGCTGCGGCTTCAAGCCCCGGAAGCGCAAACCCCTGCGGCGGCGAGATAGCTGCCATAAAGACCAATGGCAGGCGCATTGACGATATGCTCATAAAGAAATGCGGCATCAAATTCGCTCTGGGAGAAAATCCAAAGAACGTATACAACGGACGCGAGGAGACTCCCATTACGCGAATGGCGATAACCGCTCTTATACGCGAGGGACTTTACAAGGCCCGCCGCTACGTTCACGATATGGACAGTTACTACTCCGACAGCGAAAACTACGATCCACCCGAATACGATATCAAGTGCGAGGCTCTTATGCCCCTGCTGGAGCGCAAGATAAAGGCTTTCTTCCACTGCCACCGCGCAGATGATATCTGCACGGCTATGCGTATTGCTTCGGAATTTGCCCTTGACTCAGTTATAATCCACGGCACGGAGGGTCACAAGATAGCCGATATAATCGCAGAGGAAAAGATTCCCGTGATATGCGGTCCCGTAATGTGCGACCGCTGCAAGCCCGAAATGCGCGGGCTTGAACTGAAAAACGCCTCCGCACTCCATGAAAACGGCGTTAAAATAGCTATATGCACAGACCATACTGTTACACCAATACAGTATCTGCCCCTTTCGGCTCAGGCTGCGATAAAGGGCGGTCTCAGCTTCGATGAGGCAGTAAAGACTATTACCGTATACCCTGCCGAGATACTCGGCATCGACGATATAACAGGCTCGCTGAGAGAGGGCAAGGACGCTGACTTGCAGCTCTACCGAAAGGGCGAAAATCCTCTCGACCTTATGAGCGAACCCGTACTCGTAATGGTGAGCGGCGATATCTGCCGCAGGGAGGTATGATATGAAAAGGCTGTTTTCTGCTTTTGCTGCCGCTGCTGTTGTTTTCAGCACAGTCTGCACGGCGGCTCCTGCTCATGCAGAAAATATATACGAAGGCTTCGTTCTCAGCTATACCGTAAGCAACAAAGAGGTCAGCATAACAGGCTGCAAGGGTAATGATGTCATGCTTCAGATACCCTCTGAGCTTGAGGGCTGCCCCGTTACTTCCATTGCCGAAAACGCCTTTGAGGGCAATAAAAATATAAGCATCTGCATGATACCCGACAGCGTAAAGGCTATCGGTGCAAAAGCTTTCAGCGCCTGCCCTAACCTGACTACTATCACTCTGGGCAGCAATGTCGCAAAAATAGACGATTACGCCTTTACTGCCTGCCCGTCGCTGCTGTATATCGACGTAAACAAGAAAAACCCCACCTACAGCAACATAAACGGCTGTCTCTACGAAAACGGCGACACACTTCTGCTGTACGCAGGTGATAAGAACGCGAAAATATACGAAAAGACCGCTGCTATACGCAAGGGCGCTTTCTTCGGCAAGGCTGATATAACCTCGGTCACTCTGCCGAACAGCGTTAAAACTATAGATGACCACGCTTTTTCGGGCTGTCTCTCTCTGAAAAGGATAACTGTCCCCGACTCTGTGACAAAGCTGGGAAAGGGCTGCTTTATGAGCTGCAACTCCCTGCAAAGCGTCAACCTCGGAAAATCAGTGACCGAGATACCCGAAAACTGCTTCCATTCCTGCACTTCTCTCAGCGAAGTATCATTTACGGATAATGTCACTTCTATAGGTGATGATGCCTTTTACAGCTGTGCAGGCATAAGCGGTATTTATATCCCCTCTGCTGTAAAAACTATCGGCAGGGACGCTATCGGCAAAAGATACGATACCCGTTCCAATGCCTCCGAAAATATCTCGGGATTTCAGATAAGAGGAGAAAAGGGCTCGGCTGCGGAAAAGTACGCCTCCGAGCAGAAAATAAGCTTCCTTACAGGCAGGGACAGCAGAGGAGATGTGAACAGCGACGGTAAAATAGACTCCGTTGACGCTTCCGCTGTACTTGCTGAATATGCTCTGCTCTCATCGAAGGGCAAGGGCAGATTTACCGAGGCGCAGTCTAAGGCTGCGGACTGGAACGGTGATGAAAAGGTGGACTCTGTGGACGCTTCTGCCATACTTGCCGAGTACGCAAGAGTGCAGACGCTTTAACACCCTGTTACTTTAATATAACGCATTGCTTTTTTCGCCAAAACCCGACCATATTTGACCATAAATTTTTAACGTTCATAAATCGTCCAAACTATTGACATAGAGCGCGAAAAATAGTATCATTAAAGTTAATATCAATGCAAGGAGGAATTTTATTATGCTGACCGACATGAACAGCAAATTTCAGAAGGAAGGTCTTACCTTCGATGACGTGCTGCTGATACCAGCTGAGTCCAATGTTACTCCCAACATGATCCAGATCGGTACACAGCTCACAAAAACCGTCCGTCTTAATACTCCTATAATGACCGCAGCTATGGACACAGTTACAGATTCTCGTATGGCTATCGCTATCGCTCGTGAGGGTGGTATCGGTATTATCCACAAGAATATGTCAATCGAACAGCAGGCAGAAGAGGTCGACAAGGTAAAGAGAAGCGAAAACGGCGTTATCGTTAACCCATTCTCACTTACCGAGGATCATATCGTTGCCGACGCTGACGAGCTTATGGGTAAATTCAAGATCTCAGGCGTTCCGATAGTTGACGGAAACGGCAAGCTCGTTGGTATCATCACTAACAGAGATATGCGCTTCCTTACAGATTTCAAGGCTAAGATCTCTGAGGTAATGACTAAGGACAACCTTATTACAGCTCCTGTTGGTACTACTCTGGAACAGGCTCAGGAAATTCTCCGTGCACATAAGATCGAAAAGCTCCCTCTCGTTGATGAGGCAGGCTACCTCAAGGGACTTATCACTATAAAGGATATCGAAAAGTCAGTTCAGTATCCTAATTCCGCTCGTGACAGCAAGGGCAGACTCCTCTGCGGTGCTGCTATCGGCGTAACAGCTAACGTACTCGAAAGAGCAAAGGCTCTTATCGACGCTCAGGCTGACGTTCTCGTGCTCGACTCTGCTCACGGTCACAGTGCAAACATCATCAAGTGCCTGAAAATGGTCAAGGAAGCATTCCCTGAGATACCGGTAATCGCAGGTAATATCGCTACTGCTGAGGCTGCTGAGGCTCTTATCGCAGCAGGTGCAGACTGCCTCAAGGTCGGTATCGGACCAGGCTCTATCTGTACTACCCGTGTAGTTGCAGGTATCGGTGTTCCTCAGATCACTGCTGTTTATGATGTTGCCTGTGTTGCTCAGAAGTACGGTATCCCTGTTATTGCTGACGGCGGTATCAAGTACTCAGGCGATATCGTTAAGGCTCTGGCTGCTGGCGCCAACGTTGTAATGCTCGGCTCACTCCTTGCAGGCTGTGCAGAAGCTCCAGGTGAAACAGAGATATATCAGGGTCGTCAGTTCAAGGTATACAGAGGTATGGGAAGCCTCGGTGCTATGGCAAACGGCTCTAAGGACAGATATTTCCAGGAAGGCGCTAAGAAGCTGGTTCCTGAGGGCGTTGAGGGTCGTGTACCTTTCAAGGGTCCTGTTGCTGATACTATCTTCCAGCTCGTTGGCGGTATCCGTTCGGGTATGGGTTACTGCGGCTGCGTGGATATCCCGACTCTCCACGAAAAAGCTAAGTTCATTCGCATCACAGGCGCAGGTCTTAAAGAGAGCCACCCACATGATATTTATATCACTAAGGAAGCTCCTAACTACTCAACTCAGATATAACACAAAGGCGGACTTAATGTCCGCCTTTTTATTGGTAAATAAAGTTTTAAAGGACGGCATAATGCCGTCCTTTTTGTAATGTTAAGAGATAATATAGGGTACACCGTCTATGGTATATACTGCTACGGTTGCATCGTCCTGCTCATTTTTATAAAGTAAAAGTGAGCCGTGACCGCCTGCTTTTTTGTATGTGCAGTTTACCTTAAACAGCTTTTTGTCAGTAACATTTGCGTCAGGTGCAGCCTTTTTCAGTATTTCATCAAATACCGCACATTCTGCATTCTTATCTTCATTCTCCAGTATATCCTCTACGAGCACATAGGTGAACTCGAAATCAGTCTGGAGATCTTCCTTATACATATCATACAGACTGTTAAGGAATTCCTGCGATGAAGCTATTTCAAAATGTTCAAGATCATATTTAAGAACAGGCGGATATACCGCATTTTCAAGCCTGCTTGCATCTCTTGCTGACAGCGAATAGAAGTAATCTACTACCTTGACTGCTTCGTCATGGGTCATATACCTCGGGTCATAGCTGACACCTATGGGAACGTCTGAGTCCTCAGGCTTTTCGTCCTTCTGTGTTGCACCGTAGCCCAGTTCATCTGAGCTAATATCAACATCATCGGGTACATTTACACCTACCATATTATGATCGTGGTGGTCATGCTCGTCCTTCTTGCTGCCGCATGATACGGCTGAAAATGCTATTGACGCAGCCAATGTAAGAGCTGCCGCACTTGTAATAAACCTATTCATTAAATGGTCGCCTCTTAACCAAATGTATAATATCTGCCGTCTTTCTCAGCAAAAACGATTTCGTATCCGTTTACTATTACAGACTCGTTTCCGTTTGAATCCTCGCCCATTACATAGAAGCAAGCGTCGATAAGATTATTGCACTCGCCCTTTACCTGCTCGTGGTATGCCTTGCCGAAATGCTCGTCCATGCCCTTGAAGTAGCTGTCAAGGTTATCTACGCCCTCTGTATGCTGCTTCGGCTTTTCAACTCTGATACGTGTTATCTTATAATCACCGTGCATTATATTTGCAAGACTTGCGCACTGCTTTGCGAATGAGGTCTTGAAATCATAACCGTAATCCTTCTGGAGATATGTTCCCATTTCGTCAATAAAGCTTGGGAACACACAGCTTGTATACTTAGTATAGTCAGCATTCTGATATGAAAGGAAGTACTGCTCAAGTGTGAGCAGAAGATTGCTTGCATATTCCTCTTCGTTGAAATAAAGCTTAACACCATTGCTGCTTACGCGGTATGTGCCTAAATTAGACTCCGCAGAATCAGCCTCAGGTGTTACAACATCTCCGAGGCTTCCGAGCTGAGGTGCGTCTGTGCCTACCTCTGCGCTCTGAACTTTTTCAAGCACCTTGTTGTAGTAACCCTCAGCATCGAAGTTGTTTACATTCTCTCCGTCTGCTGTTGAATTAGTTGTATCAGGAACTTTGATCTCATCTTTCTTTCCGCAGCCTGCGAAGCACTGGAGTGCTGCTGCTGCTGCAAGAACTGCTGCTGTAATCTTCATCTTTTTCATGGTTTTCCTCCCAGATTAAAAAAATTTAGTATATGGTGTATTTTCCCATTGCGCCTGCCCATTCAGCAGCTGCTGAATCCTCAGGTGCATATATCACCAAATTCGGAAGTTCTTCCAATCCCCAGTTCTCATATTTAAGTTCGCGGCTGAGCACCGTCATTGCAGTAAGAGCAGTACAGCCTGCAAAAGCACCGTTATGTATGCTCTGTACTCCCTCAGGTATGGTCATCTCCGTTATAGATGTACAGCCTGCAAAAGCACCTCTCTCTATTACGGTGAGTCCTGCGGGTAAATTTATCTCTGTCAGCGAGGTGCAGTCGATAAACGCGCCTTCACCGATAGTCTGGACACTTTCAGGGAGAGCCACAGAGGTGAGCTTCTCATTGGCTTCAAATGCAAAGAAGCCTATTTCCCTGACAGGAGTCCCTTCTATCTCGGCAGGTATCTCTACTGCTGATTCCTTGCCTTTATACTTTGTTATAATGACTCCGCCGTTGTATATCTCGTAATCGAGGATATCTGACGAAACTATATCACGTTCACGGACTGTAGCAAGTTCTTCATCTGAATCTGCTTCAATTGTATCTTCGGCAGCAGATGCGGAAGTCGTTTCTTTCTGTGACGGCTTTTCGTTGCCGCTGACTTTCTTTCCGCACCCTGTTGAAGCTATGATCATAGCCGCGGTCAGCGATGTCAAAACAAACTTTTTCATATTATAACCTCAAAATCTGCAAATTATATGGTTTATATGTGTTCATTCTGTGAAAAAATCAAGCTTTTTTACTTCTGTCCTTAGCTCTCTGAGTATTACTGAGCACTCTCTTTCTTATTCTGAGTGACTCGGGAGTTACTTCGAGGAGCTCATCATCAGCAAGGAACTCAAGACAATCCTCAAGGCTGAGCACTCTCGGAGGAACAAGACGAAGAGCGTCATCGCTTCCGCTTGCACGGGTATTTGTGAGGTGCTTCTTCTTGCAGACATTAACAACGAGATCCTCTGTCTTTGGTGAAGCACCGACGATCATGCCCTCATATACAGGAGTACCTGCTTCGATGAAGAGCTGTCCGCGCTCCTGAGCGTTGTAAAGACCGTATGTAACAGCCTCGCCTGTCTCGAAGGATACGAGAGAACCTGTGTTTCTGCGCTCGATATCGCCCTTGTATGGCTGATAGCCGTCGAATACGTGGCTCATGATGCCCTCGCCCTTTGTATCTGTGAGGAATTCGCTCTTATAGCCGAAAAGTCCTCTTGCAGGGATAAGGAACTCGATACGCATACGGCTTCCCTGTGGGTGCATATCAACCATATCGCCCTTACGTGCGCCTATCTTCTCCATTACAGAGCCAACGCAGTCCTCGGGAACGTCGATAACAAGACGCTCGATCGGTTCGAGCTTTCTGCCGTTCTCGTCCTGCTTGAAGAGTACTCTTGGAGTTGATACGCCGAGCTCATAGCCCTCACGGCGCATATTCTCGATAAGGATAGAAAGGTGCATCTCTCCTCTGCCTGCAACGCGGAACGCATCTGTGGAATCTGTTTCTGTTACACGGAGAGAAACGTCCTTGAGGAGCTCCTTGAAGAGTCTCTCGCGGAGCTGACGGGAAGTAACGAACTTACCCTCGCGTCCTGCGAAGGGGCTGTCGTTTACCGAGAATGTCATTTCAACTGTAGGCTCGCTTATCTTTACGAACGGGAGCGGATCGGGAGCATCTGTTGCACAGATAGTATCGCCGATAGTGATATTCTCGATACCCGATATCCATACGATATCGCCCATCTGAGCTTCCTGTACGGGTACACGGTTAAGTCCCTGTATCTGGAGAAGTGAAACTATCTTAGCGTTGTAGTTCTTCTTTGAGCCTGTGTAATCACAGACAGTTACCTGCTGGTTTACGGATATCTTACCTCTTACGATACGTCCGATACCGATACGTCCTACGTACTCGTTATAGTCGATAGAGGAAATGAGCATCTGGAGAGGATCGTTCTCCTCGCCCTTAGGCGGCTCGATGTAGTTTACGATAGTATCGAAAAGAGGCTTCAGGTCTGTACCTGCCTCGTACTGGCTGAGAGAAGCTGTACCGCTTCTGCCCGAACAGAAAAGGAGCGGGCTTTCGAGCTGATCCTCGTTTGCATCAAGATCAAGAAGAAGCTCTAATACTTCATCGCCGATCTCGTCAAGACGGGCATCGGGACGGTCTATCTTGTTTACGACTACGATTATCTTGTGACCCATTTCAAGAGCCTTTGAAAGTACGAAACGAGTCTGAGGCATAGGACCCTCTGCTGCATCAACAAGCAGGAGAACACCGTCAACCATTTCAAGTACACGCTCTACCTCGCCGCCGAAGTCAGCATGGCCTGGGGTGTCAATAATGTTGATCTTTATTCCGTTGTACATTACCGAGGTATTCTTCGCAAGGATAGTGATACCTCTTTCCCTCTCGATGTCGTTTGAGTCCATTACACGCTCGGCAACTGCCTGATTTTCACGGAACACGCCGCCCTGCTTGAGCATTTCGTCAACAAGGGTCGTCTTACCGTGGTCAACGTGCGCGATAATGGCGATGTTTCTTAAATCTTCTCTTATCATATTTTCTTTCCTCCAAGTTATCATTAACTTTGTTTCTTTATATGTAAACGGCAAAAGCGCCGATTTTTACATAAGATATTCCAGACGCGAACGAAGTGTATCTATATTTGTGAATGTTCGCGGGATATAGAGTGTTTTCTTGCGTGTGGGAACTAATGCGGAATTCTTGTTCACGACAGTAAGCTGTGCCTTTACTGTGAGGAATTCCTTTCCCTCATTGATCGAAAAGACCTTATCTATGACGCTTCCGCTGTACTCGGCTACCTGTCTGTTGCAGACGAATTCCTCAACATATGAAGTAGAGGGAAGCTTTTTCAGGTTTTTTATTATACGGTTTGCACGGGCAAGGCTTCCGCCCACAAGGAAGCTGTACTGCGAACCGAAAAGGGTATCGTTTGTACAGGCTTTGAGTATATCTATCTGATATATATCCGACTCGTCAATAACATAAGCCATGAAATAGCCTGTATTCTTTATCTTTCTAATTGTTCTCAGAACCAAAATCAGTCCGATGAGTACAGGTATCAATATAAGAATGAACAATGGATTTATGTCGTTGTCTGAAAGTGCGATAAAGCCGTACACTACAAGTCCGACAAATAATATCAAAACTGAAAGAATTATTGTAATTCCTGTGCCGCCCGACATTTTCTGCTGATATGTGGCATCAATTCTGTCGGCATCGTCTAATCTGCATACTGTCATATTACTTCTCCTTATACTTTGTTCCTATTTTCTTGCGCAGTAAAGCTCTGAATTCCTCTGCTGTTCCCTCAACTATCTCGCTCTCATTGAAAACGATATATCCCGAGCCGTCGATCAACACGCTGAAAAAGCCTTCTTTCTCCTCAGCACTGACAACGCGGACGTATTTATATGAGCTGTGAGACTCGGAAACATCAGTATGTGTATCAAGAACGATATCATCTTCCTCAAATGAAACATTTATGCCGTAATTAGGATTTTTGCTGCAAAAGAGCTTGAAGCCCTTTACAGGATCGAGCTTTCTGAGCCTGTAGCCCAAAGACATAAACATTGCAAATATGATCGTCAGACAGGTCAGCATTATTCCGTTGACCGAGCGTGTCGAAAGAGTTACCAATATAGTTAATACAGCTATGAGAACAAACATGGCACCTGCAAACACAGTAACTTTTTTCATTTTTTTAAATACTTCCGCATTCTTTACAAGGGCAGAATAATGCTTGATATCATAATTTTTTACTTCGATCTTCACATTGAACCCTCCTACATTACTTATAAAATTCTTAACAAAGCCGCTGTGTTTCCGTGCAATTCCTCTTTTTTTTCGGGCATAAAAAAGCCCTTGCAGGGAATTTGCAAGGTTGGTGTGGTGAATAGTCGTAAACAAAAACAGCCCCGAATTTTCGGGGCGCTTCTGGTGGGAGAGGATGGATTCGGACCATCGAAGCTGAAAAGCAACAGATTTACAGTCTGCCCCCTTTGGCCACTCGGGAACTCTCCCATTGATTAGATTGTTTTTGCATCAAGGCAAAATAATGGAGCTGGTGGACGGACTCGAACCCCCGACCTGCTGATTACAAATCAGCTGCTCTACCAACTGAGCTACACCAGCGTTTAACGCTTAATTATTATATCACATTATTTCCGAGTTGTCAAGTACTTTTTTGAAGTTTTTTCAAAAAAATTCTGGTCGAGGCGACAGGACTCGAACCTGCGGCATCTTGCTCCCAAAGCAAGCACTCTACCAAACTGAGTTACGCCTCGGACACTCAGAAGCTGTATCCGTGATAAACAGCTTTTATATTATATCAAAGCAATATGGGATTGTCAAGACTAAATTTCAGTTTTTGTATAACTGCACAATATTCAACACTATTCCGCGTATATATTATCAAAGTGACAAAAAAGGGAGCTTCAAGCTCCCTCCAAAGTCATTAGTCCTTGATATCGTCAACAATATCTTCAGCAGCGTCCTTGATATCCTCTGCCTTGTCCTTGATCTCCTCAGCAGCGTCGCTTACAGCATCATCATTGATCTCGAAGTCGATGCTCTCATCTGTATCGAAATTATCGAAATCATCGTAATCGTCATCATCATAATCATTTCCCGAGCTCTTATCCTTGAGAGCCTGTGCTGCGACATATCCAACGGCGGTTGCTGCAGTAGCAGCTAAAATAGCAACTAAAAATTTATTCATTTTATTTTCCTCTTTTCTCCGCAAGAATTAGTACTTACCGAACCGCTTGCGACCGGATTACGATAATCTATAAATATTATATCATACTTTTTTTCTGATTTCAACTCTTTACATATTATTTGTTAAAAACATCAAAATTGAAAGGGCTGTTATTGGTGCAGTTTCACAACGCAGTATTCTCTTGCCCAGCCAGACCTGCGCAGCACCGATATTTACCGCTGCTTCCGCCTCTTCCTTATCGAAGCCGCCCTCGCTGCCTATAAACAGTCCAACTGTTCTTGCGCCGTCAAGCTCAACATCGCCGAACGGCACTCCTCCCTCCTCCTCATAGAGCAGGATATTACGGTCAAGCTGCTTCATCATTTCAAGAGCTTCTTTAAGGCTGACCATAGATGTTACCTCAGGGATAATGCCTCTGCCCGACTGCTTTGCAGCTCCCTCAGCAATCTTGTTAAGTCGGGGTAACTTCTTATTTGTAAAGTCCTTTTCATCAGGACGCGAAACGCAACGTCTTGTGAGCACGGGAACTATCCTCGACACGCCCAGCTCAACGCTTTTCTGGATTATATATTCAAGCTTGTCCAGCTTTGGCACAGCCTGAAACAAAGTGACCTCGATATCAGGCTCTGCTGCGCATATCTGCTTGTCCACAAGGTCAAGATAGACCTCATCGGGAGTTATACTCCTTATAACGCAATGATGGTCTATGCCGTTGCAGCAGACTGTGACCTCTTCCCCTGCTCTCATGCGCAGAGAACGTCCTATATGATTTGCGTCGCTGCCCCTCAGCACTATATTATTCTCATCAAGCTCATTCGTAAAAAATCTTGGCATACTGCACCGCCTTTATATTTCAGTCTGTATTCTGATTTTAACACATATCAGCAGATTAGTCAATAAAAATACCCCCGTCGACTGACAGGGGAGCAATTATTCTTTATATTTCGAGTCTATGCCAAGATATTCCTCAAGGCACTGACCGCTGTTATAGAGCTTTGTTGCAAGCTTTGAGCCTACATATCTTATATGCCACGGCTCGTACTGATAGCCTGTATAAGCCTCCTTGCCCTGTGGGTAGCGGATTATGAAGCCGTACTCGTGAGCGTGCTCTGCAAGCCATGCTGACTCGGGAGTATATCCGAATTCATCGTTTATCGTATTCACGTCGATAACAAGTCCTGTCTGATGCTCGGAATATCCGGGACGGGCGGAATAGGTATCAGCGGCGTCCTTGCCGTCCTGCTGTACGTAGTTGTCGTAGATCTTCTCCTGATCGCTGTATGAACGATAGCCCGAACCCACATATATTTTCAGCCCCTCCTTTGAAGCGTCGCCCGAAAGCTTCTGGAACTGCTCATATACCAGCGGTTCAAGCTTGGGATCAAAAGTTGACGGAAGGCTGTAGCTCTTGTTCGCTATCAAAACCCCGTCTACATAAGTAAGCCCCTCTGTATCATAAACAGGGGGCTCTGGAGCCTCAGTCCTGTTGGACTGAGGCGAAGCTGTATCGTTGTTTGAAGTTCCGTCACCGCGGACAGTTACCTTTATCATTACCTCCTGTGTCTGATCCTTTGCAGATCTCAGGGTAACGTAGCAGGTTCCGGGGGAAACGCCCTTGATGTGACCGTAATCGTCTACCGTAGCAATAGTATAGTCGCCTGATGACCAGCGTTCATCAGCCTCGGAAGCACCGTCTGGGTACTGCTGTACCATAGGTGTATCGGTCTCGCCGACCTCAATGAAAACAGAGTACTTGTCAAGCTTGAAATCGCTCTTGTTTACGGGATCAGAGAGAGTTGCCGTAGTGGTAACGGTCGTAACTATAGGAGCGTCTGTATTTGTAACGACCGTAGTCGTTGTAGTGACATTTGTCTTAGCCTTGCCCTTTTCATCTTTCTTTGGATCGCCCTTGCAAGCGTTGGCAACGAGAATAACGAACATCAGCACAAGGGATGCCAGAATGAAAAGTGCAGTGAGCTGTCTTCTTCTCAGCGTTTTGCGGGATACTCTTTTACGGGGACGATGTGACTCATATCTATCATATCTATCGTATCTGTTGTTGTCCATATTATAAAATCCCTTCCTCTGTATAAATAGTACGGATAAACTTCATGTCCGCATAAAAATCTTATTAACATTATAGCATAGCAGCATTGAAATGTCACGCAATTTTACTTCAATTCCGCAATTTTTTAACAACTTGACATATAACGCCGCTCATTTTTGTCATTTTTTAACAAAGCACTCCGCAATATCCGCCCTTTTAACTGCAAAAGAGCAATTTTTTTCGCTTGCAGACCAAGCCTCGCTGCCGCCTTGACAGTTTGTCTGCGAACGAGTATAATATAGAGTGGTTCATACCGCATAAGGATAACAACAGCGGTCATGAAAGGAGTTAAGCACATGAAAGATTTCAAACGGCTGACTGCGGCTGTAATCGCCGCTGCGGCTGTAATATCAACTGCCGTTTCATGCAGCAGCAAAAAGAAGGACAGCAATAAAGAAAAAGCCACGGAAGCCGGTCAGAGCGCAGAGAGCACAACTGCAAAGGATACTTCCGACTCAGCAGGCAAGCCCGATACCTCAATGGAGATATACTGGCTCTCAGATTATGATATCAACCCTGCGGAGGGCGAAAAAAGGTCCACAGCTCTTTCACTTTTCGAGGACGTTTACAACGGAAAGGTCACATATCTTCCCACAACTGCCGAGGACAAGTACAACGAGCTTGCATCACAGATAAACGCAGGTGCGGCAGTGGATATGTTCCCCTACGACGCAAAGGTATTCCCCGACGGCGTTATGCGCGACCTCTTTGCCCCGCTTGACCCGTACTACGAGGATCTGGGCATGGACAGCGGCATCTGGGACGAAATGTCGGGCGTTATAGATATGTTTGCCTATAAAGGTCAGCACTATGTAATGCCTTATTCGATATCAGACCCGTTCGTGCTGACATACAGCCGAAAGCTCATGCAGTCAGAGGGCATAGACGACCCGCGCAAGCTCTGGCAGGAGGGCAAATGGGACTGGAACGCATTGAAGTCCATGATCGAGAAATTCAAGTCAAACAATCCCGGTGCCTATAGAATAGGTATAAACGGCTGGTACGGACAGGCTGCACTTGCATCAACAGGTCACAGAGTAGTGGAATTTGACGGCAATACACTGAAAAACAATATATACGACCCCGAAATAGCAAACGCCGTAAGTCTTACCAACGATATACTGCTCAACGGCTGGTACAGCGCAAACTGGCGCGATACCTTCCCTACCGACTTCAATACCCTGTTCCTGGCGTCTACCGACTGGACTCTCCCTATATCCAACGCAGCAAATCCCGAGGCAGACCTTATGATAGTGCCATTCCCCAAAGAGCCCAATGCAGACAAGAACTACATCTCCTGCAACTTTGACGCCCGTATGCTGGTAAAGAATTCCGACAACAGCAATGCTGTGGCTACATATATCAAGTGTGAGCGTCTTGCCGCCTCAGACGAGACCATGAAGAAAAAGACAAAGGAATACGCTACAACAGTCCATAAAAATCAGTCGGGAACCTTCAGGAGCTTCGTTACCGAGGAGCAGTATGACGCACTTATGGAGTACACCGACCTTTCAAAGGTAACTCCCGTTTTCGATTACGGATACGGCATGGGCGACGCTATGACCGGCTACGGAGCATACACCAATGACACCAGAGGCGCTATGTACCGCATAACCGATACCGAAGTCGGCAAGGACTGGGAGGCTATCAAGAATACATTCTCTCCCGTCATCGACGAGCAGATAGCACAATACAACAATTAATAAGAAAATAATGACATTTCAGTCCCCGATAACTTCGGGGACTTCTTTTTACAATAGTATATACATGATATCAATTTTTTATGATAGTAAAATCCAACAATTAACAAATACCTTTTTTATCGAAATCTCCAAAGTTGCCGCCCTTTGTGAGAAATTACACAAATTGTTCACAAAAACGATGTAAAAAGTGTTATAATGATAGATGAGGAATTACGCCTTCTTTAAAAGACGTATTTATGAGAGGAGTTTTTAACAATGAAGAATTTAAAGAAGCTATCCAAAAGGCTGACTGCTGCGGCAGCATCAGCTGTCATGGCTCTGACCTCACTGGGAGTATCAGTGCCGACCGTAGCAAACGCCGAGGATAAGGACTACTACAAAGCCCTGGCAATGTCGCTGTATATGTACGACGCCAATGCCTGCGGCAAGGGAATTACCGACGGTCCTCTTACATGGAGAGGCGACTGTCATACATACGACAGCACCTGCGCTGTCGGAGCCCTCGACGGCTCTGCAAAATCCATCGTCGACCCTGACGGTGACGGAAAGGTAGACCTTTCGGGCGGTTTCCACGATGCAGGTGACCACATCAAGTTCAATCTCACCATAGGTTTCGGTATGTCGAGCCTTGCGCTCTCCGATTACCTCAACCCGGGAGTTTACGAAAAGGCAGGCTGCAAGGACCACCTTATCTATGAGCTCAAATGGGGCGCAGATTACCTTATGAAAACAACATTCCTCGACAGTTCGGGAAATGTTGCTGCTATCGCACACGTTGTAGCAGGCGGCAATGACCACGATTTCTGGGGTCCGCCTGAGACTCAGACATATGAAAGACCTGCCTACTGGCTTACAGCAGGCAATAACAATTCCGCCGTATGCGGCGAAATGGCTGCGGCTCTGGCAGGTACCGCCTACGTTGTAAAGAAGTCCGACCCCACCTATGCCGAAAAGTGCCTGAAATACGCAAAGGCTATATATGAGTTCGGCAAGAAAAACGTTGGAAACAACACCAGCGGTCTATCCCCATTCTACGATACCGAAGCTCAGTATCAGGACGAGGAAGCATGGGCAAACGCATGGCTCTGGATAAACGGCGCAGCTGACAAGCCTACCCGCGTACCAAAGGACGCAAACTACGGCGACAATCAGTATGACGGCTGGATATACTGCTGGAACAAGGTTTGGCAGGGATATGCAGCACTTATGTATAAGGAAACAGGCGAACAGGCTTTTGCAGACGAACTTCTTACCGAGCTCAAGAAGCAGGGTGACCTTACAGTAGGCACCTACAACGCTGACGGCTGGGGAGCTTCACGTTACAACTGCGCTAAGCAGATGGACGCACTCGCTCTTGCAAAGGGCGACCCTGAGTCGAGCTACGCAAAGGCTGCAAAGTATCAGATGGATCACATCCTCGGAGACAACAGCTTAGGCTATAGTTTCCTCCTCGGATACGGCGACAAGTGGCCTGTACATATACACCACCGTGCAGCTAACCCCGGCACGGACAGCACAGGTGCTTCAGGAAATCCTTCCGCTAAGTACACAGCTTACGGTCTCCTCGTAGGCGGTGACGACAAGAGCGGCTATCAGGATCAGACAGACAAGTACCAGTACACAGAGGGTGCTCTCGATTACAATGGCTGCTTCGCTATCGCCTGCGCAGGTATTGCAAATCTTTACGGCGGCGACGCAACTGCAATGCCGACACTTGCAAAGAGCGCAAACGAGATAAATGCAGACTTCAAATTCGGTAACAGCACTCCTGTTGTAACTACTACCACAGCTACAACATCTGTAGTCACAACTCCGACAACAGGCTTAAACGGCTCTGATTTTGAACTGAGCATAAACCGCGATAAGCTTTATATCGGCGAAACTGCTACACTTTCCTTCTCCAAGGGCGCAAACCTTATCCCCTTCGGCAACTTCGACTACGACAAAAATATCATCTCAATGGATAAGAATGCGGATAATACCTTTACTATCAAGGCACTGAAAACGGGCAATACA
Source organism: Ruminococcus flavefaciens (assembly GCF_900143025.1). GTDB lineage: Bacteria > Bacillota > Clostridia > Oscillospirales > Ruminococcaceae > Ruminococcus > Ruminococcus flavefaciens_I. The sequence continues at coordinate 53,288 of NZ_FRCT01000008.1, forward strand.
AAGGTATCCTTCACTGCACCTACAGGCGAGACAAAGTTCCTCTGGGTCGTTGTTATAACATATGTTGACCCCGGCGACGCAAACTGCGACGGTCAGGTAGACCTTTCGGACGTTGTACTTATAATGCAGGCTCTGGCTAATCCGAATAAATACGGCGAAAACGGTTCAGACCCGACGCATATCACAGAAACAGGTATGGCAAATGCCGACGTTGACATCTCTTCGGAGGGCATAACCGTCAACGATGCTATGGTATTGCAGCTCTATCTGCTCCACAGTATCGACAGCATACCTTACTCCTACAGAGGAAAATAAAAATTTATATCAAAATCGCGAGCAGGATATCACTATCCTGCTCCTTTCTTTTGTCCACCTGCAAATGCAAAAAATCATCGTGATTATAACCAATGGGAACGTGCATTTTTTGCGCACTATGCTGAATTTGACCATTTATAGTCATATTTTACCAAATTGTAATATTTTCGTCATCGTTTTGTAACTACTTTTGTGTTTAAACCCTGTATAATGTTCTATGAGACATATTATAGGCAAAGTATTATGAAAGAAGTGTGATAATATGCATAAACTCAATAGGTTTAAATCTGCATTGATCGGTGGAGCTGTAGCTCTCACATCACTTGCTGCCCCATTCACTTCGATGGTTGCTCCCTCTCTCTCAGCAACAGCGGCAGACAGTGATAACTACGCAAAGCTCCTTCAGTACTCCCTCTATTTCTATGACGCAAATATGTGCGGCGACAATTCTGACTGCGCTATCTCATGGAGAGGCAACTGCCATATGAACGATGACGTTCCGGGCGGCTTCCATGACGCAGGCGACCACGTAATGTTCGGTCAGCCACAGGGCTACGCAGCTTCTACTCTCGGCTGGTCATACTACGAGTTCAAGGACGCTTATGAAGCTACAGGACAGGGTGCTCATCTTAAAGTTATAACAGACAAATTCGCTAAGTTCTTCCGTGAAGCTACAAAGCTCAACGGAAATACAGTTTCACAGGTACTCATCGAAAAAGGTGAGGGCGACATCGACCACAGCTACTGGGGCGCTCCCGAAAATCAGAACGGCAGAGGCCGTATGCTCTGGGTAAGCGGCGGTGCAGCTAACGTTACTGCTGAATACGCAGCAGCTCTCGCAGCTAACTACGTAAACTTCGGCAACACAGAGGACCTCAAGTACGCTAAGGCTCTCTATGAGTTCTCAAAGAAGGATACAGGCTATTATTCAGCAGGTACTTTCTATGATGCTCACTGGACAGGTTCATCAGACGAAATGGCTTGGGCAGCAGGCTGGCTCTACCTTGCTACAAAGGATCAGGGCTACCTCAACGACCTGAAGAACTGTCCTACAGCTTATTCAGTTCACTCATGGGAAAGCGTACAGCTCGGTGCTGCTATCCTCAAGGGTGAGATCACAGGCGACTGGGGCAGCGCAGCAGAGCTCGGCAAGTTCCAGGGCAACAACTACTACTTCGCTAACGAGTGGGGCAGCGCAAGACACAATGCAACAGCTCAGCTCTGTTCTCTCGTAGCTGCTAAGTACAATAAGGCAGACTCCTCATGGGCTAAGGGTCAGATGGAATACCTCACAGGTGACAAGGCTTTCGCTAACGGACAGACACACTGTCTCGTAGTTGGCTTCAAGTCAAATTCTTCAAAGAACCCACACCACAGAGCTGCTTCTCCTAACGCAGACGCAAGCAAGCAGAACGACGGAACACCAAATGCAAACCTCCTCGTAGGCGCTCTTTGCGGCGGTCCTTTAGATGCTAACGGAACATATCAGGATATCCGTTCCGACTATCAGGGCAACGAGGTCGCTGTTGACTATAACGCAGGTTTCGTTGGTGCAGCAGCAGGTCTTTACCACTTCTATAAGACAGGTTCTATCGAAAAATCTATCCCAGGTGTAACAAAGATCTACAGCGGCAGCAGCACACCCGGTCCTTCTACACCTACTGTAACTACAACACAGTACAATCCGGGCACACCTACTGTTACTACAACACAGTATAATCCCGGCACACCTTCAACAAACGACGATGATATCGTTCTCACAGGTTCAAGCCTCAACGCTAAGAAGGAAGAGAGCCAAACTGACGGTGCTATCAACAATGTTGCTGAGTTCAAGCCACAGGGTGCTAAGTCAGTTACAATGTACCTCAAGGTAAACTCAAACGACACTGAGGTATCAGGCGGTTTCGGTACATGGACAGGCGAATGGGTGCAGGAAGAGTTCTCAGGCGTTAAGGTAGGCTCTGACAAGACTGTAGCTATCGACTATAAGGTTCCTTCAAACGTAGGTGCAACAATCAAGGCTATGGTTTGGTGGCCACACGATGACGATGTTACTATCGAGAAGATCGTTCTCCACAAGAGCGGCAGCAGCACACCTTCTGTTCAGACAACAACTACAAAGACAAATCCTCCTGTAGTTACAACTACAACAAAGTATAACCCAAGCACACCTTCAACAAACGGCAAGGATATCGTTCTCGAGGGTTCAAGCCTCAACGCTAAGAAGGAAGAGAGCCAGACTGACGGCGCTATCAACAATGTTGCTGAGTTCAAGCCACAGGGTGCTAAGTCAGTTACAATGTACCTCAAGGTAAATTCAAGCGATACTGAGGTATCAGGCGGTTTCGGTACATGGACAGGCGAATGGGAGCAGGAAGAGTTCTCAGGCGTTAAGGTAGGCTCTGACAAGACTGTAGCTATCGACTATAAGGTTCCTTCAAACGTAGGTGCAACAATCAAGGCTATGGTTTGGTGGCCACACGATGACGATGTTACTATCGAGAAGATCGTTCTCCACATGGACGGCAGCAGCACACCTACTGTTGAAAAGACAACTACAACAACCAAGAGAGTAACAACTACAACTCAGAGAGTTACTACTACAACTACAACAGCTCCTGTTGTAACACAGCCATATGTAGTAACAGATCCTCCTCTTGATCCAACTATCCTCGGCGATGCTAACAACGACGGTACTATCGACCTTTCAGACGCTGTTATCATCATGCAGGCACTTGCAAATCCAAACAAGTACGGCGTTGAGGGTACAGATCGTCACCACATCTCAGCACAGGGCTGGACAAACGCTGACGTTCACAAGAGAGGCAACGGTGTAACTTCTAACGATGCATTAGCTATCCAGAAGTACCTCCTCGGTCTTGTTATGTTACCAACAGATAACGTTTGATCTTAAATCGAACATCGAAAAGCAGCTCTTCGGAGCTGCTTTTTTTATTCTAATGCCAATAAGTTGTATGATTTCAACAATTTTGGCTGCAATTTTTGTCTTGCTTTTTCAGTGAAAACCCTTGCAAATCGGCTTCGACTGTGATATAATAGTATAGCTAATTGAAATGTATCGGCTTATGCCGTAATCCATAACTGAATTTTCGGAGGTAGTTTTTATGTCAACATTAGAAATCGTAGGCGGAATCGCAATACTCGTGATAAGCCTTCTTGTAATTATACTTTGCCTTTCACAGGAGCAGAAATCACAGGACAGTATGACAGCCGCTCTCACAGGCGCAAGTGCTGATTCGTTCTACGGCAAGAACGAGGGCAGAACAAAGGAAGCTATTCTCGCTAAGATAACAAGAACTCTTGCGATACTCCTTTTCATTGCTGTACTCGCTGTCAATATCGTTCCGATCTTCACAAAGTAAGAAAAGCTGCCCTGTGACTAAAAGTCATGGGGCTTAAATTTTTATGGGATAAACTGCAAAAGGAGACATATATGTCTGAAAAAAGTAAAAAGAAGCAGATCGTAAAAAAGAGCGGCTCCACAGTTTCGGTGGAGAGCTATAAAAATAAAATAGTCACCTTCCTGAAGGCATACGGCAAAAAGTCCATGCCGCTGAGCGAGCTTGAGTCCAAGTGCAAGACCAAGAAATCAGGCAGAGAGAACTTCACCGAGGCTTTCTCACAGCTCCGCACAGAGGGCGTACTGATGATGAAAAAGGGCATGAAGGTGGCTCTGTGTTCGCGGGTAAAGGTATATCCGGGTACTGTCACAAGGCTGAGCCGCACCTTCGGCTTTGCTATGACCGACGACGGCGTTGAATACTTTATCCCCGGCAAATGTATGCTTGGAGCTATGCCAAACGACAGAGTGCTCATCTCCCCTATTGCTTCACGTTCGGGCGAACCCGAAGGCGAAGTGCTGGATATACTTGAATTCGGCAGCTCACAGCTTACGGGAAAGATCGAATTCGAGGACGGCAGACCATATCTCGTTCCCGATACAGCCTCACGAAATCATATAATCATAGTCCGCGAGGAGAGCATACCCTTTGAGAACGACGACAAGGTGCTTGCTGAGATAGTCTACCGCGGAAGACGCCACGCCGAGCACAAGGTCAAGATAACCCTTGTTTTCGGAAGCTCGGATTACGCCGCTTCCACAGCCGCTTCAATACTTGTTATGCACGGTGCTCCCACAGCATTCCCCGAGGAGGTACTGAAGGAAGCCCGTAAGATCTCCGAGGGCGGCGTACAGGAATACTGCTTCAACAACCGCGAGGATCTCCGCGATATGACTATATTCACCATTGACGGTGCAGAGTCAAAGGATCTCGATGACGCAGTATCCGTTCAGAAAACAAAGAAGGGCTACTGCCTCGGAGTCCATATCGCCGATGTTTCACACTACGTCAAGGGCAACAGCGCTCTCGACAAGGAAGCCCTAATGCGCGGAACAAGCATATACTACGCAGACAAGGTCATACCCATGCTGCCTAAGGAGCTTTCAAACGGCATCTGCTCCCTGAATCCAAAGGAGGACAGGCTCACACTCTCAGCCTTCATGGAGCTTGACAAAGACGGCGATATGCTTTCCTACCGCTTCTGCAAAAGCGTTATCCGTTCAAGGGTAAAGGGCGTATACTCCGAGATAAACCGTATCCTCGAAGGTTCGGAAACTCCCGAGATAGCCGCAAAATATGCGGAAGTCCGCGATAATATCACACTTATGAACGAGCTGGCTGACAAGCTTATCGCAAAGAAAAAGCTCCGCCACGCTCCCGAAATAGAGACTACGGAGAGCAAGCTCCTTATCGGTGAGGACGGCATCTGCTACGATGTACAGCCCCGTGAGCGCGGCAAGGCAGAGCGTATCATTGAGGAATTCATGCTTACGGCAAACGAAGCTGCCGCAAAGCTTGCAAAGGATAAAAAAGTTCCATTCGTGTACCGTATACACGAAGCTCCACCCGAGGAAAAGTCCGAGCTTCTCCACGAAATGCTGCCGAAATACGGCTTCGAGTGTCCTCCCTTCAACGAGTTCAAGCCTGCTCATGCAGCTAAGATACTTGAAAGCGCAAGAGGTACGGAGAAGTTTGAAGCTATCAATATGCTGGTGCTTCGCTCGATGGCTAAGGCGAAATATTCTCCCGAGCCGCTGGGACATTTCGGACTCGTACTGGACGATTACGCTCACTTCACATCGCCTATCAGGCGCTATCCCGACCTTGCCATACACCGCATAATCACCGATATACTGGCAGGCTACAACAACGAATGGCTCAGCAAACGCTATGCAGGCTTCGCTGTCAATGCGTCGGAGCGTTCTTCCGCAGCAGAGATACGCGCTGTAACTATCGAGCGCGAATGTGAGGACTGCTACAAGGCAGAGTATATGAAAGCACATATCGGCGAGAGCTTTACAGCCAAGATATCAGGCGTTACCGAGTTCGGTTTCTATGCCGAGCTTCCAAATACAGTTGAGGGACTCGTTCACATACGTTCTCTCCCCGAGGGCGAATACGACTACACAGAGCCCGTAGCACTTACAGAGAAATTCAGCGGCGTTTCCTATACTCTCGGACAGACCGTTCAGGTAATATGTGCCGCTGTAAATGTCAGCGACGGAACTATTGATTTCGTCCTTGACGACGAAGAACAGGAGGAAGAATAATGAAAAAAATATTGTCTTTTATCGCAGCATCAGCCCTTTTGATAACAGCAGCTTCATGCGGAGAGAAAACAGGCAAGTCACCTAATACCGCAAAGAAAAAACCAACTGAGGCTACTTCACAGACTGAGACTACAGTTACTTCTACAACTGTTTCCACAACCGCAAAAACTACAACAAAGGCTGCGTCCACTACAGTTACCACAACTGCAAAGGCTGCACAGCAAGACCCCCTCGGCGGCGGAGCTTTCTCCTATAACGAGGACGGTGCTGTTGTATTTGAAGCAGACCAGAGCAAAGCCGATGACCGCACTCTTATCGCCGCTGCTCAGGCACTTTTCGAGTCAGCCTGCAATACTCAGATGAGCTTTACTGTTGGCTGTCCGTTCGATGTTGATTATAATGATACTGCCGAAAACGATATGGGCTGGAAGTTTTACCGCATTACCGACAGCAAGATAAAGACATTCAAGGATATGGAAAATGAGTATTTCAAGGTATTCAGCACACGTTATCCATGCAGCGAGCTTTCTCAGCTCTACATCGAAAAGAACGGTTCTCTTTACGCTTTATGCGGCAACCGCGGCGGAAATATCTTCTACTCCTCCTCAAAGGTAACGGAGATAAAGTCCAGATCCAATGACGAGATCGTATTCTCGGTCGATAACTTCTACGACGGAAGCGACCGCGGCGAAGAATCCTACACAGAGACTGACGATTTCTCAGTCGTTATCGAAAACGGCGTATGGAAAGCAGGAGAATTCGTGCTCCCTTACTGATATAAAAAAGCCATAGCAAACGCTATGGCTTTTTCATTATTATACTCTAACGGCTTAACACACATCAAGCCTTGACCTCAGATGCACCGAGTCTGCGGAAATACTCCTCAGCATACTCTCTGTACTCGTTTCTGAATCCCTCGTCATTCTCCTTAACATCGTGGAGATATGCGTGGATATTGGTCTTTTCGTCTGTCTCGATAAGACAGCCTGCTATATTCGAGCAATGGTCGGAAATACGCTCCAGATTAGTAAGAACGTCCTGGAAGATATATCCCAGCTCAACTGTACATTCGTCGTTCTGGAGTCTGCGGATATGTCTGTTTTTAAGCTCTGTGCTCAGATTATCCACTACCTCTTCGAGCGGCTCGACCTTATGTGCGATAGCGAGGTCGTTATTCTCATACGAATCGAATGCCTTGTTTACGTTCTCCGTGATAGCGTCAGTGATAACGATTATCTCGTTTATGCACTCCTCTGAGAAGTTTATGCCCTTTTCGTGCATTTCCTGTGCCGACTCGACAAGGTTTACAGCGTGGTCGGAAATACGCTCAAAGTTGCCGACGCAATGCATCATCTTCGATACGCTTCGGCTGTCTGCGCCCGTAACACTGCTCTTCGCTATCTTTATCAGGTAGCTGTTTATCTTATCCTCAAAGCCGTCGATTATATCCTCGTTCTCGATAACAGTCTCGCAAGCCTCACCGTCATAGTTCACAAGGAGCTTCAATGCCATGATGATAGTCTCTCTTGTAAGCTCTGCCATCTGTGATGTTGCTGATAAGCAGGTGTGAACAGCTACAGCAGGAGTCTTGAGAAGGATATCGTCCAGACCTGTGATCGTTTTTTTTGAACTTACCTGTTCTACGCTATCATCCTTTATTATTATCTTAGAAAGCTTTACAATATGTTTTGAGAACGGTAAAAGAATAATTGTTGTTGCTATATTGAATATAGAGTGCATAACTGCTATTCCGACAAAACCAACGGTCTTATCAAATATACTAAGCTGAATAACACTTTCAAGTATCATTGATATCGGAAGAAGTATAAGTGTTCCGAGGATCTTTATCAATATGTGTATACAAGCAACTCTCTTCGCATTTTTATTTACTCCGATACTCGAAATAAGCGCTGTAACACAAGTACCGATATTAAGTCCCATGATTATCGGAAGCGCCATACCATATGTCAGAGCGCCTGTCTGTGAAAATGCCTGTAATATTCCGACAGAGGCTGCGGAGCTCTGGATTATTCCTGTAAAGCCTGCTCCGACCAGTACGCCGAGGATAGGATTCTTAAATGCCGTGAGGATAGTCTGGAACTTAGGCGAATCTGCAAGCGGCGATACTGCATCTGACATAAATGTCATTCCTGTCATTATAATGGCAAAACCTACAAGGATACGTCCTACGTCTTTTTTCTTGTTTTTCTTCGCCGCCATTATCATTATAACACCGATAAGTGCAACTAAAGGTGCAAATGACGATGGTTTAAGCATTTTGATAAATGGATTTTTTCCGTCAACACCTGCAAGACTAAGTATCCATGCAGTAAGCGTTGTTCCTATATCAGAACCAAAGCAGACACCGATAGTCTGTTCAAGATTCATGATACCCGAGTTTACAAATCCCACAAGCATAACTGTCATTGCTGATGACGACTGTATCGCAATAGTTATACCCATTCCAAGCAGCAATGCTTTAAGCTTATTCTCGGTCATTTTTTTCAGTGCGACTTCAAGCTTGCCGCCCGTAAGTTTTTCGAGTCCCGTAGACATTACTTTCATTCCGTAAAGGAAGAAGGCAAGTCCGCCGAGGAGTGTGAAGATATTGAATATTGAAAATTCTTCCATAATTCTCTCCTGTTTCTTTTGCTTTTATTTTGTTCAATTCTTATTATAACAGGAAAGAAGGACAAGTCAATAACTCCTCCTCTTTTTTAACGTGAATTTAACATTGCGGATAAAGAAAAAGGACTGCTTTACAGCAGTCCTTAAATATTACTTTTTCCTGTTTTTCTTGACGTTTTTCTGTGAGTTCTGAGCTGACTTTTCAGCTTTTTCGGCTTCCTCCTCAACAGCATCAGCTATCTCGTCGAGGTCAAGCTCCTCATCGTCATCGTCGTCATCATTTCCCGAAGCCGCTGCAGCCTTGCCTCTTTTTTTGTTGTCCTTTGTAAGAGCAGAAACAAAAGCGATACCGATATAGATCATAAAGATAAGAGCTTCAATGATAATGATAAGCTTTACAGAGTCCTTTATTGCCTCGCTTATTCCTGCTGCAATAGACTTTGAAGCAGGAACGAGGATATTGTAAGCGTGTGCGAACTGAACGTTCTCATAATAATCATCAGCAGTTTTCTGTGTAAGATCAACTATCTGGGATACCTTATCGTTAAGTCTCTTGATATCAGCCTCAACCTTATCAATATTTGCCTTAGAGCTGTTCTTGTTGTTCTTGAGAGCTTCTCTTCTTGACTCAAAGAACTTTATATCCTGTTTTGTCTGAGCAAGGTTTGCTTCAGCTGTACTTTTCTGTTTGAACAGTGCATCATACTGATCCGAATGAACTGTTGACTGCTTGTCTATATTCTCTCCGAAAAATGTAATTTCGTCCTTCTTATACAGTGCAATAGAATCGTTAATGGAAACGATACGATCTGCATATTCGTCCTTATCGCGGTTAAGGTTCTCTATTCTGTAATCATAGTACGCAATAGTTGCGTCCTTGTCCTTTGTTACGTTGTTTACAGAGATATAGGATGATATTCTGTCAAGGTCGATGCTGTATACAGTCTTTGCATATTCAGAAAGGTCCTTGAAGGTATAGCCTGTAATACTTGAACGGAATGCGGTAGTGTCGTCATTTGAAAGTGAAGAAAGGTAGTTTCTTACTGTTCTGAGTGAAGTTCTGAAGAGATCCAGCTGCTGTGCGTAATCATAGTCCTCATAGCCCTGTACCTTTACAGCTGCGCCGAGAGCCTCGTTATATCCGTACTGCTCATAGAATACATCGCTGTAGCATTTAAGGATAGTATTGAGGATATCAACGCCCTCAGTCCTGTCAAAGCCGGCTGCACCGAAATCGAAATAAGCAGCAAACTGTGTAGGATAATATGTAACATCGAGCATAGCCTGAGCTGCTGCAAGATTTCCGCTTGAAGCATTCTCCATTATGTTCTTGTAGGTAGTAAGTCTCTCATAAGCGTCCTCAGGTATCTTTGAGTCAAATGAGATATTAGCTCTTACGTTTTCGATATATTTAAGGTCAATACCGAGCTGTGTAAGTGCTCTCTCTATTACAAGAGGGTCTTTTATCGAATTGATATCAAACTTTCGTCCCGCAGGATCGAGCCCCTTTTCAATTCCGCTGTAAGAAAAGCTTACAAGTGCTCTTGCAGGATTTTTTCTTGAAAAAGTCTTTATTGCCGAGAACACAAAAGCAATTATACCTGCCATTATAGCTATTACCAGCCATAAAGCAAGAAATCTTTTCAGCTGTTTCATTATAGAAGATACAGAAATGATGACTTCGTCCTTATCATCTTGATTTTTGATAGTAACATTGAGATTGCGCTCATTATTCTTAGCCATTTTGACCTCCGATTAATTACCTATACTTATTTTTTGGCATAACACGCCGTAATAATCATTATATCACCAAAAAAAACTCCCGTCAATAGCTTTGTGAAATTTCCGACATCTTCATCATAATATATTTTTTTGATAGCATAAAAAAGCGACCCCGCCATTTTATACAGGGTCGCCGTTATGCTATACTTATCCTATCAGACTGTATGTCCCTTAGCCTTTATAACAGAAACAACTCTATCCACGCACTTTCTGCATACAGACTCGTCCTGTGCCTCTACCATTACTCTTACAAGAGGCTCTGTACCGCTCTCACGTACAAGTATTCTTCCTGCATCGCCAAGCTCTGCGGCTACCTTGTCCACCTCTGCGCGTACATCAGGGTCAGCCTGTGCAGCAGCCTTGTCCTTAACCTTTACGTTTTCAAGCACCTGAGGATATACTGTGAACGGAGCAGCAAGCTCGCTGAGCTTCTTCTCACGGGACATGATAACCTGCATTATCTTCAGGCTTGTGAGTATGCCGTCACCTGTGGAAGCATACTTCGAGAAGATGATGTGTCCCGACTGCTCACCGCCGATACAGCAGTTATTCTCCTTCATATACTCATATACATACTTATCGCCTACAGCAGTCTTTGCATAGTTGATGCCTATCTCGTCAAAGGCTCTGTAGAGTCCGAAGTTTGACATAACAGTAGTAACAACGGTATTGTTTATGAGCTTTCCGCGCTCCTTCATATATCTTCCGTAGATATAGAGAATATGGTCACCTGTGATGACATTGCCCTTTTCGTCAACGCAAAGACAGCGGTCAGCGTCACCGTCATAGGCAAAGCCTGCGTCGAGACCGTTCTCTACTACGAATTTCTGGAGTCCCTCAATATGTGTCGAGCCTGCGTTATTGTTGATATTCACGCCTGTAGGCTCTGCATTTATTACGTATGTCTCTGCGCCGAGAGCATCAAATACTGATTTTGCAATATTCCATGCTGAACCGTTTGCGCAGTCAAGACCTATCTTCATACCTCTGAATGAGTACATTCCGAGAGAGATAAGGTATCCGAGATAGCGGTTTCTGCCCGAAACATAGTCAACGCTCTTGCCTATCTTATCACCGTGAGCAAAGGGTATCTCCTTCCACTCCTGACCAAAGGCATTGAGCTTTCCGTCAAGGTAAGCCTCGACCAGTTCTATAACGGTATCCTCCATCTTTTCGCCCTGACCGTTGATGAGCTTTATTCCGTTGTCATAATAAGGATTATGGCTTGCGGATATCATGATTCCGCAGTCAAAGCTGTCAACTCTTGATATATAAGCTACAGAAGGTGTTGTGGTAACATGAAGAAGGTATGCGTCAGCACCCGAAGCAGTAAGTCCGCCTACCAGTGAATACTCAAACATATAGCTTGAGCGGCGTGTGTCCTTGCCGATAACTATGCGCGGAGCCTCGTCAGAGCCGTTCCTTCTTTTGAGTTCACCATAATACCAGCCGAGAAAGCGTCCCACCTTGTAAGCGTGGTCAGCAGTAAGATTTTCATTTGCAGTTCCTCTGAAGCCGTCAGTTCCAAAATATTTACCCACTATTAACTATCTCCTTAAATAAAATATTATAATGTATGGATTAAAAATCCTTTCACAGACCCATAGCATTCAAATTATAGCACTTTATAATATGCAAGTCAATGCCCTGAAAGAAATTTTACAAAACAGAACAACACTCCTGCTCATTTTTGTTAAAATTTCACACTGACAATGCATATCAAAGCCGTTATTAATTAGACGTATCAAAAGCGGATTTCTCTCAGTATTTTAATGTAGAAATTTTCGCGGAAAAATATAATTTCTTTTATGTCGGCAAGATAAATTTTCTATTGCAAAGTGAAAAGTTTTGTAGTATAATAAAAAATAGTATTATAATCGGGTATTATGGCTTTTACCGCCCGAAACAAAAGGAGGAACAAAATTGGCTAAGTCAACAGCTACGGGAACAAAGACAGCTTCGTCCGCTTCCCGCAACAAGATCGGCAGCACAAGACCTGCAATTACTGCCGCAGACATCATAGCCGAAAAAAAGGGACAGAAGTTCAAGCCGCTTTACTATGTCATTGCTTTTCTTGTACCTTTTCTTCTGACATTCGTGTCATATATCTGCTTTGATGTTTACCCATTCGGCGAACGTTCAGTGCTGACGCTCGACCTTAACGGACAGTACATCTACTACTTTGAAGCACTAAGAGATGCTTTCTGGGGTGACGGAAGTATTTTCTACAACTGGAGCAGAAACCTTTCGGGCGGCTTCATGGGTATCATAGGATACTACCTTGCAAGCCCCTTTACTCTCATTGTTATGATCCTTCCGAGGAAAATGATACTCGAAAGCGTTATGATAATGCAGATGACAAAGGTCGGTGCGGCAGGTCTCACATTCTGCATCTACGCACAGAAATCAAAGAGACTCAGACCTCTCCAGTCTGTAATGTTCTCGACAATGTATTCCATGATGGCATACGTTGTTATCCAGCTCATCGACCCTATGTGGATCGACGGACCGATATTCCTGCCGCTTATAATCCTCGGTGTGGAATACCTTATTGATGACGGCAGAAAGCTGAATTACATCATACCCACAGCCATAATGTTCGTGGCTAACTTCTATATCGGCTTTATGATAGCCATATTCATCGCCATTTACTTCGTTTTCTACCTGTTCTTCGGGACTAAGCGGAAATTCAAGAGCATAGAGGAATACGCCAAGACCATAGGTCTTATGATCGTTTCCACCGTGGTAGTAGTGCTTTGCAGTACGTTTATGATACTGCCCGTCTACAACGCTCTTGCACTCGGTAAGTTTGATTTCTCTGTACCTGATTACAGCTACAAAGCTATGTTCAATCCTATCGAGCTCGTTCCTTGTCTGCTGCCGAACCAGTACTACTCGGTAAACGTTGACGAGGGAACACGCTTCTACGGAAGACCCGAGATATACTGCGGTGTACTCACATTCGTGCTCCTGCCTCTGTTCTTTATGAACAGGAAGATAAAGACAAACAACAAGATAGGCTACGGTCTTATGACCTTTACCCTTGCATTCAGTATGTATGTAAAGCCTATCAATATGTTGTGGCACGGCGGTCAGGATCCTAACTGGCTCCCATACAGATACTCATTCCTGCTCTCATTCGTTCTTGTATCAATGGCAGCAGAAGTATTCTCAAATCTTGACGGCTATAAGCTCTCACCGCTGAGCGCAGGCTCGTCGGCAGCAGTTATCGGCATACTTACGGCCATATTCTGCAAGATGATGAAGAGCTTCAACTACAACGAGAGCAAGTACAAATACGTTGCTATACTCCCATATACAGACAAAATGGAGCGCGGCTCGGAAAACTGGGAGGAGATATGGCTCGGCACTATAGCCTTCGGTCTCATACTCGGAGCTATATACCTTGTAGGCGTATACCTCTACAGCCATTCAAAGACATTAAAGGCTAAAAACGCTATATCCGTTGTAATGGCTCTCCTCATATTCTTTGAGACAGGCTATAACTGCTACGACTCATTCAGAAAGATATTCAAGGAGGTCGGAAACTCCGACAAGAGCACATACACCGAGATACTTTCCGCTCCTGATGTGGTAAAGGAACTCGAAAAACGCGACAGCGGCTTCTACCGTGCAGAAAAGACCTACTCACGTATGGTAAACGACGACCTTGCCTACGGTCTCAAGGGTATCTCACACTCCAGCTCGGTAATGAACGCAAGAGCTATCAACTTCATCGAAACTATGGGTTACTTCACTCAGAGCTTCGAGTCAAAATATGAGGGCTGCAACCCTGTTGCCGACTCTATCCTCGGCTTCAAGTATATCCTTGATGACCCTGCAAGAAACTACGGCAACACACAGATGCTGGATCATTCCTACGTCCATCGTTACACTTTCTCATACAAGAAGGACAAGGATGTCCCTGCATCAGTAGATATCTATGAAAATCCAAATGCGCTGAACATCGGTTATATGGCTAACGACGACATTCTGAACCTCTCAGGTCTCGGCAATGACAATCCGTTCAACAGCCTTAACAACTTCCTCAGCTCAATGACAGGAAATACTCTTGATTACTCAGCTATTCCGATAGTTCCCAAGCAGTATTATGTTCCTTTCGATTATACCGTAAATTACGATGATACAAAGGTATATCTCCACGATTACAATAACAACGGCACTCTCCACGACTGCTACGAAGCATTCGCAGGCGTTGACGACGCTGTTGTAAACGTTGACGTTACTGTTCCAAAGACAGGCGACATCTATATGCACCTCGGCTCTGAAATGAGAAAGACCTGTAACGTTTGGGTCGCTGTAAAGGGCGAGGACGGCGTATACAGAGGACAGAAGACGGGTACTGAAGCATACGACGGCTACGGCTCATACTTCACTACCAACTCTTCACCTATCGTAAGAATGGGTCCGTTCAATGAAGGCGACGAGGTCGAGATAAGACTTACTATACCGCCAACAGACGGCAGATACACAGGCAGCAACGAATACATCATGGTAAGAAAGAACCAGGGCTTCAACTTCTATTACCTTGATGAAGAGGCTTTCACCGAGGATATCAACAAGCTCAAGGAGCGTCAGTGGAACCTTGATATGAGCAAGACCACAGACCGCTACCTCGTAGGTGATGTTGATGCTCAGGAGGGCGAGATCCTCATGACAACCATTCCTTACGAGCCGGGCTGGGATATAAAGATCGACGGAAAGTCTGTTGACAGTCTTATCGAAGAATATATACCACAAAATTCAGACAAGCCTACTCTCAAAAACAAGCAGGAAGCTCTGGGCAAGAACGCAAATGTAACAGGTGAGGTACTGGTTCTGGGTGCTATGATAGGCATACGCCTCCCGGCAGGTCACCATACAGTTTCTATGAAGTACACTCCTCCCGGATTTAACCTCGGCATATTCACACTCATACTCGGTATCATCATACTTGTAATGTTCTATATGTATGATAAGAAGCACAACAAGGTCCTCATCGAGATGAAGAAGGCTAAGGATATAATCAAGAGCGGTAAGGCTGACGAGTATCTCGCAGAGATAGCTGCTCAGGAGAAGGCTGAAAAGAAGAAGAAAAAGAAGAAGAACCTGATAAAATCCAAGGGCGCAATCGCCGAAGAGCCGATCAAAAAGGCTGAGGACACCGCCGAGGAGATCAAGGAAAAGAAACCGGCTATATCAGACGAAGCATTAAAAGCTATAGAGTCTGCTGTTGACGAAACTGCCGCAGAAATGAAGGAAGCTGAAAAAACAGCTGAAGAGGCAGCCGAAGATATTGAAGAAGCAGCAGAAGAAACCGCTGAAAAAGTCGAAGAAGCCGTTCAGGATGCAGAGGAGACTGCAAAAACAGCAGATAATACTGTTAAAAAAGCACCTCAGCAGGCTTCAAATATGAAAAACAAGAAAAAGAAAAAATGATATCAAGTCCCCACATCAGTGGGGACTTTCTTTTTCTTTAACTAAAACGGTCAAAAATGGCAAAATAACAACCTGTTAATTAACAAAATATTTCGTAGTTAATACAATTGTCTCGTTATATAACATCTTTTGTTAATTATATAAAATGTTATATCAAAATAAAAAATCCGCAACAATCGTTTGACAATATATCGCCTTCCTCTGGACAATTGTGCTAAAATAACAAATCAGAATTCTATATAACATAATTTGCATTTTGCACAAAAACGCTTGACTTTATTCTACATATATGCTAAACTTTAGATGTAAAGTTAATTTGAAACTCTCTGCACTGGGGCTTCAAATTGTAAACCAAATACCATTTTATTTAAGGAGGAAAACATTATGTTTAAGAATGTTAAGCGCTTTGTCAGCATTTCCGCTGCCGCTGCCTGCATCTTATCTTCACTCCGCGTAGCTCATTTAGACAACTATGCAACCGCTGCAAACTCAATGACCGCTTTCGAGATCACAAAGAACATGAAGGTGGGCTGGAATCTCGGTAATACTCTCGACGCTTATGCTCAGGACGCTAACGGCGTTGCTCTTGACACCTACGGTCTTGATTCAGAGACCTGCTGGGGCTGCCCAAAGGCAAACGAGACACTGTTCAAGGCTCTCAAGGCAAAGGGCTTCAACACAGTTCGTATCCCTACAACATGGTTCCAGCACCTCGACGCTAACGACAATATCGATCCCGCTTGGCTCGCTCGTGTACATGAGGTAGTTGATTACGCATACAAGAACGGTATGTACGTTATCCTCAACGTTCACCACGAGAACTGGATCAACAGAAAAGACCTTCTTACAGCTTACGATGAGATCAACAAGAGACTCATGAAGATCTGGACACAGGTAGCTACAGAGTTCAAGGACTACGATCAGCACCTCATTTTCGAGTGCATGAACGAGCCTCGTGCTGCTGGCACTTCATATGAGTGGTGGTCTGCAACTCCTGTTGCTGAGGCTGATGTTATCAACAAGCTCAACGCTGATTTCGTTAAGCTCATCAGAGGCATGGACAGCCCTTACGCTAAGAATCGTCTTCTTATGCTCCCCGGCTATGTAGCAAGCTCAGACAAGACATTCCTTTCACAGATAGTACTACCCGAAGATGATTTCGTTGCAGTATCTATCCACGCTTATACACCTTATAACTTCACAATGAACACAAACGAGAAGGAGGGTGCTTACCACGACACCTTCACTAAGGAGTTCAGCAACGACCTCGCTTACAACCTCCAGAACTTCCGTGATATGTTCGTTGACAAGGGCGTACCTGTAGTTATCGGCGAAATGGGTACTTCAAACTTCGGCAATACACAGGCTCGTGTTGATTGGACAACTCAGTACTTTGAAACAACTAAGAAGTACGGTATCCCTTGCGTACTCTGGGATAACAACATCGAGCAGAATCCTAAGGCTCCGGGTGAGTGCCACGGCTATATCAACCGTGAGACAGGCGAATGGTATCAGACAAGCCTTCCTGTCATCAACAAGATGATGGAGATCATGAGCGATTCTTCTATCGTTTGGGGCAGCGAAGCTAAGATACCTACATTCGATCATCAGGATCTTTCAGCAGGTAAGGTATTCCTCGAGAATACTACTATCGACGTAGCTCTCACAGACACATACGGCAACTCAACTCCTGGTAAGGAGATCTCATGGAACGACCTCAAGGGCAAGGAAGTTGCTATCAAGTACACAGGTGATGTTCCTGTTCTCGCTGTTTCCGATAAGGATTACAAGGGCTGGACAGAAATGGCTCCTTACACAACAGACGAGAAGAACGGCATTGCTTACTATCTCGTAGATCAGCAGATCCCTAAGGCTTGGGACGGCGATCTCGCTAACATCAACCATATGCAGGCAAGAACACCGGGCAAGACAACTATCGAAAAGATGGTTATCCTCACTGCTCCTGATGTAACAGTTGACATTCCTGAGAACAAGACAAAGAAGACTCAGATCGACTTCTCTAAGGCTCAGGCAACTGACAACCTCCTTATCAAGATCAAGGGCGAACCTAACACTGATACTAACGGCTGCGTTGGCTTCAACGGCAACGGCTGGGAGCAGGTAGAGTGGGAAGGCAAGACAGATGCTAACGGTACACTCACAATTTCTATCCCAATGAGCAAGTTCCCTGCTGGTATCCAGTCAGGTGAGGCTCAGATCTGGTATCAGGCAGAGCTCGTTGACTTCGACGGCATCAGCTTCGGTGCAGAGCAGGTAGCTACAACAACTACTACAACAACTACTACCACAACAACAACTACAACTACTACAGAGGCTTCAACAACTACAAGCACAACAACAACTGTATCCGAGCCGATCGCAACAACTACAAGCAGCACTCCTGTTGTAAAGAGCACAGGCAACGGCGATGCTAACCAGGACGGCGAAGTTGACATGGGCGACGTAGTTCTCATCATGCAGTCTCTCGCAAATCCTAACAAGTATCAGCTCAGCGGCAAGGGTGCAGAAGCAGCTGACGTTTACGGTAATGACGGTATTACTGTAAAGGACGCTCAGGTTATCCAGCTCTTCCTCCTCCGCACAATTAATTCACTTCCTGCAAGTGATAACGTAAATGTGAACTAACATTAAAGTATAGTTTCTCATATACCTCTGAATGCAGCTGCAATCGCAGCTGCATTTTTATTTCATAAAAAATCACATGGTTTTCTCCTCATTTTGTAATTATAAAATAATATTAACATTTGTTACCTATTGACAAAACAATACGAACTGTTATATAATTATAACGGTATCGCTGTACATATAATAAGAAATAGCAATACCATTGGGATAAAAGATATAACAAAAAGCAGAGATATAAATATGCTTTTAATCATGTATAAAAATGCTCTATTGTAGAAAAAAGGAAGACAACTAAATATGCTTACTGATTACCATTGCCATATTCTGCCCGGTATGGACGACGGCGCACCTGATGTCGATACCTCTCTGGATATGATAGATATAATGAAGGAGCAGGGCGTTGAAAGGATCATCGCTACTCCCCATTTCTATGCCCATGAGGAACGTTCGCTGACAGAATATCTGTTAAGACGCGAGGACGCTTTTGAAAGTATTGCCGATTTCGCGTCTGTGCCTAATATAATCCTTGGCGCAGAGGTCGCCATAGAACACGGAATATCGAAAATCCACGGAATAGACAAGCTCGCTATCGAAGATTCAGACATGATTCTTCTTGAGCTTCCCTTCCGTGATTATGAGGATTGGATGTCTGAGGAAATAAACGCTATCGCTTCAGAATACGGACTGAAGATAGTGCTTGCCCACATACACCGATACCTCACATATTATTCGCCCGAAAATTTTGAAAAGATACTTCAGACCGACGCTGTTTTTCAGTTCAATAACGACGCATTTCTGCTGCAAAGAGACAGAGACCTGTTAAAACAGCTGGTCAAAGAGAAAAGAACTATTATTTTCGGAAGCGATGCGCATAATACGGACACAAGATGTCCGAACTGGGATGTTTGTTTGGAGGTATGTGACCCTGAGGTGCTTGAAGCGTCAAATGAGCTGCTGAAAATAAATACAGAGCTGCTTCAGGAGCCTGCTCCGACAGAGGTCGGAGAGCAGGGGGAATAATTTTATCGGCTTTATATTATGAGCCTAATGGGGGAAAAAGATGAAAAATTTATTAGAAAAGTTCAGTTTCCGCAGAGTCATTCTTGCCTTTGCAGATGCTTTTATTGTCGTGGCATCTGCTCTTATCACGAATTTTATCCTTTCATTCTTTGAACAGGATATCTCACGCCCTGATATGCTTATGAGCTTTGTGGTCGGGTCGGTGACCTGCTGCGGTTCGCTGCTGATATTCGGCGCATACAGCAAGCTGTGGAGATTTTTCCATAAGCGTGATTACCTCTCCTGTGCTTACGGAGTAATGTGCGGATATATCGTAGCGTCTATATTCGTTTACATAATCAGGAACAACGTAAACATAACCTATGCAACTGTTCACTGCATCATAACCCTTATAGGCGTATGCCTTTTCAGAATACTCTTTAAAAAGACCTTCGTTACCTTTGCAAATTCGGTTACCGAAAGCGGAAAGAAGCGTACAATGATAGTCGGCGGCGGTCAGACCTGCCGTATGATACTCACTGAGATAAAAAATGCTACTTTATCATCTTATACCGATGATAAGATAAGTGCTGAATATGATCCCGTTTGCATCATCGACGATGACAGATCAAAGATAGGCACGGAAATAAACGGCGTTACCGTTGTAGGTACTACAAACGAGATAATCAAATTCGTGGATCAGCAGCATATCGAGCAGATAATCTTTGCTATCCCCTCCTGCCTTGAGGACGAGAGAAAGCGTATCCTCGACATATGCTCATGTACAAAGCTTCCCGTGAAGGTAGTTCCCTTCATCGGAAACCTTATCTTCGACAACGGAAATACTCCTATCCTTACTCAGATGCGTGATATCAAGGTGGAGGACCTGCTCGGACGCGCACCTATAAAGTTCGATAACGAGGAGATACGCCATTTCATCTATGGCAAGGTCTGCATGGTAACAGGCGGAGGCGGTTCTATCGGCTCTGAGCTTGTCCGTCAGATAGCTAAATACGGTCCTCAGCAGATAATCATAGTTGATATCTACGAGAATAACGCCTACAGCATACAGCAGGAGCTTGTAATGGACTACGGCGACAGCCTTAACCTTACGGTACTCATCGCTTCTGTAAGAGATTATTACCGCATGAACCGAATTTTCGAGAAGTACAAGCCCGATATCGTATTCCATGCGGCAGCTCATAAGCACGTACCTCTTATGGAAAATTCTCCTATGGAGGCTATCAAGAACAACGTTATCGGTACCTTCAATACCGCTTCACTGGCTCAGTTCCACAAGGTAAAGAAGTTCGTTATGATATCCACCGATAAGGCTGTAAATCCAACTAATGTCATGGGTGCTTCAAAACGCTGCTGTGAAATGATAATACAGTACCTTTCTCAGCAGAAAGGCTGCTATACCGAGTTCGTAACAACACGTTTCGGAAACGTTCTCGGCTCTAACGGCTCTGTAATACCGCTTTTCAAAAAGCAGATAGAGCAGGGCAAGCCTGTTACAGTAACTCACCCCGATGTCATCAGATACTTTATGACTATCCCCGAGGCTGTAAGCCTCGTCCTCGAAGCCGCTGCAATAGCTCACGGCGGAGAGATATTCGTGCTTGACATGGGCAAGCCCGTACATATAGTTAAGCTTGCCGAAAACCTTATCCGTATGTACGGAAAGGAGCCATATAAGGACGTTGAGATAAAGTTCACAGGTCTCCGTCCGGGCGAGAAGCTCCGCGAAGAGCTCCTTATGAACGAGGAGGGACTCAGAAAGACCTCAAACGAGCTTATATTCATCGGTCAGCAGATAGAGCTTGACGGCGATGAATTCATCAAAAAGCTCAGGAGACTGCGCAACGCTGCCAATGAAAACCTTTGCGACACCGTTATAGAACAGCTCCACGAGATAGTTCCTACCTTCATTACTCCCGAGGAGTTCAACAGAGCCGAGATAATCAAGCACAGCAAAACAGAATATGTTGAAAATGTAAGGGACTGACTTCACAGTCCCTTTACTATTGCCATAAAGGAGACTTTATATGATATACAGGACCCCCGAATACTGCAAGGACTTCCGCTGTATCGCGGACAAATGCAAGGATAGCTGCTGTAAGGGCTGGGAAATAGATATTGATGAAGATACCGCGCGGTATTACGACAGCGTAGGCGGAGAATTCGGCAAAAGGCTCAAAGAAAATATCCGTGACGGCTGTTTCGTGCTTACGGAAGATGAACGATGTCCCTTTCTTAACAAGCAGGGGCTTTGCGATATCTATACGGAGCTGGGCGAGGATAAGCTGTGCCGTATATGCTCCGACCACCCACGGTATTTCGAGTGGTTCGACGGACTAAAGGAGGGCGGCACTGGACTTTGCTGCGAAGCTGCCGCAGAGCTCATACTCTCCCGTCCTTTTTCTCTCTCGGAAAGTGATATCCACGATGAGGGAGCCGCAGGCGACTACGATGAGGAGCTTTTTGAGCTTATACAGTCCGCAAGAGGCGATATACTGGACATTATCGGCAATGAGGATATCCCCCTTGCCGATGCACTCAGCAAAAGCCTTGATATAGCCGCAGAGGTGCAGGAAAGTATTGATATCCCTTTCCCCGATAACGAAAATGATGACTGCGGCAATGCTCTGAACCGTATTTTCGGCTGCTTCTGCGAGCTTGAACCTATCGACGAAAACTGGCTGCCTTACATAAAGGGCTGCGCCGACAGCTTTGATACTATGCCTGCACATAATAACGATACCCACATTTATCTCCGCAGGATAGCCCAGTATCTCGTATTCCGCTATCTGCTGAAAAGCGTCTATGACGGCGAAATACTGGGGTATACAAAGTTTGCAGCCGTAAGTGTTATCGTTATCGCCAGACTTTTCAGGTATTCCGCTGTGAACAGCGGCTGCTGCACTATTTCGGACTGCGCCGAAACTGCAAAAAACTACTCGAAGGAGACCGAATACTGCGAAGAGAATATGGAAAAGCTCCTTGAATTATTCGCAGATGAGCCGTTTTTCAGCATATCAGCCCTGAAAAAGCTGCTTACAGAAGAGCTTTCCTGAAATGTGGACATTATCTGAAATATACTGTTAAAATGCGAAAACTAAGTGAAATTCATTGAAAAAAAACATATATTATGATATAATGAATGCAAAGCATTCATTATATATTATTAAAAAGTCCTTGCAGATACGCAAATCAGAGATTTGCTCCCTGCAATCGGACAATTATATCATAACGCTTCGCTTTTATGATATAATATAAGGCTACAACGGCTTTATGCCGCATAAATAATTGAGAGGGTAATATTTATGTTTAACTGTAAAAAAACTGCCGCTTTTATCGCAGGGCTTATTCTCTGCGCTTCATCTGCGGCTTCACCTTTGATATCCCTTGCTGCTCCCGAAGGCGCAGTTGTTGAGGCTGACGAAGATACCGAAGCAACGACCGCTGCCGAGGAAGACAACTATAAGACAAGCGGAGATTTCAAGTATTCTCTTACCACAGAGGGCAATATCTGTATCGAGGACTGCACCAGCACTGCGGAGTTTCTCGTTATACCCGATACTCTCGACGGCAAGAAGGTAACAGAGCTGGGAAAAACTGCTCTCGGAAAGGACCATGAGAATAATCCTTACATTTCCGTTACCATACCTGCTTCTATCGAGTACATTTCCGCTGATAACCCCTTTATGTACTGCACTAAGCTCAAAGAGATAAAGGTGGAAAGCGGCAATACCGAATATACTGCCGAAAACGGCATACTCTACACCAAGGACAAGAAAACTCTCCTGTGCTATCCCTTGTGTAAAGAGGGCGACAGCTTTACTATACCCGAAGGAGTTACCACTATAGGCTTTTCTGCCTTCTACAGTGCAAGACTGAGCACCTTGAACTTCCCTGCTTCTCTGTCGGAAATAGACGCTTTTGCTTTCGGCGATATGATATATCTCAAAACTGTTGACCTCAGCAAGACATCTATTGATGCTATCCCTAACTACGCCTTTTCACAGTGCAGCACTATAGAGAATGTGCTCCTCCCCGACGGTCTTGAAACTATCGGCGGCGGTGCTTTTGCAGGGTGCAGCCTTATCAAGGACATAACTCTCCCTGAGTCGCTTTTATCTATCGGACAGTATGCCTTCGTGGATACAGGTCTCGATACAATTATAATCCCCGATTCCGTACAGGATATAGGCTATTCCGCTTTCGGCTACCGTTCATCGGAATACGGCGGAATAATCCCAATGAATGACTTTACCTTAGTCGGCAAGGTAGGCGGTGCAGCTTATACATACTCCACCGACTCGGATAGCGATTATGATTACAAAAACAACTTCACCTTCCTTACACGCGAACAGTATACACAGGAAAAAGAATTCAGCTCACTTGAATCCAACACCTCCGGCGACTATACCTACGCTTTAAAGAACAACGACGCTATACTCCTTTCCTGCTTCTCCGCAGACAAGACAGTTACTGTTCCTGCCGAGCTGGACGGACACAAGATAGTTACAATATACCCGGGCTGTTTTACAAGCTGTGGGGCTGAGGAAATTATCCTTCCCGATACTGTTGCGGAAATAAGAGAAAGCGCTTTCTTACAGTGCCCCGAGCTGAAAAATATCGTTATACCCGAAAGCGTCAAGAAAATAGGCACTGCTGCCTTTGCTGAATGTTCAAAGCTGGAAAGCGTGGAATTCAAGGGCGCTGAAACTATCGGACAGGCTGTTTTCAACAACTGTACCGCTCTGAAAAAGGTCACTGCCGCAGGCTGTCTGAAGGAATGGAAGGACGATGAACCCTTTGCTCTGTGTACTGCTCTCGAAGAAATAATCATTACCGACGGTGACGGCAATTTCTGCTCTGAAAACGGTATCCTCTACTCGAAGGACAAGTCCTCCCTTATATGCTACCCTGCAAATAAATCAGGCGAAAGCTTCAAGGTGCCTGACAGCGTTAAAGAAATAGGCATATCCGCTTTTCTCAATAACAAGAATATCAAGAGCGTTGAAATGAATAACGTTGAGAAGATACTCACATACGCCTTTGAGGGCTGTACAAATCTCAGCTCGGTAAAGGTCTCGGAAAAGCTTACTATGATCGACGCTGACGCTTTTTATAATTGTACTTCTCTGAAAAGCCTCAGACTTTACGAAAACCTGGATATCATCGGTACCTGCGCTTTCGGCTTCCGCAAGGACTACAATGCTAAGAGCAGTGAGGACGGCGAAGATGAAGAAGAAAGCAATGACGTTCTCGTTGAGGGCTTCAAGCTCTATGCGCCTGAGGGCTCTGAAGCGTATAAATACGCTAAGAAAACAGGCATAGAGGTAATAACAAATACAACGGAAATACTCGGAAAGAACATAGATACACGCTTCCTTATCGCTCTGTGCTCTGTCATAGGTGCGGCTGTCCTTGCGATCTTGGGCATTATCATCGGCAAGGGCGTAAAAAAGAAAAAAGCCGAAAGTGATAAAGCAAAGAGAAAGGAAAAGTCCGCTGAGCTTCGCCGCAAGCAGCAAGAAGAAGCTGCTGACGAGGAAGAAGACGACGACGATGAGGAGGAAGTATCCGATGAGGATTGATGTAAAAAAGGCTGCCGCTGTTCTCGCAGCAGGCTTTATGACCTTGTGCAGCATACCGCTCGGCGCTGCCGCCGATAATTTACCGAGCGCAGGCGACGATCCGCTGACTGACGGCTCTTTCGTTTATGAGCTCACACCCGAGAATACATACAAGATAGTTCAGTGTACGGCTACTATCGTGGATTCAGTACCTTCCATGAGAAACGGTACTGTTATAACCGCTATCGGTGAGGGAGCTTTCGCAAATTGTACGGGAATAACAAAACTCACTTTGCCTGATTCCATCACTACTATCGAGCCGAACGCTTTTTACGGCTGCACTTCCCTTAAATCAGTTACTCTGCCGAAAAAGCTGAGTACCCTCGGTGAACAGGCGTTTTTCTCGTGCAGCGGACTTGAAAGCATAAAGCTGCCCGCTACTCTTAACGAAGTGCCTGCATATTCCTTCGCACTCTGCGATAATCTGGAAAATGTTGAGCTTCCCGATAATATCACAAAAATAAACGATTATGCGTTCTATCAGTGCGGAAAAATAAGCTCCTTCCGCCTGCCTGCTTCGCTGAAGGAAATAGGCAATAACGCTATGGGCTGCTGGTTCTCCATAACCGATATAGACGCTTCCGCAGCTGTTGATTTCGTTTACGAAAACGATATGCTCATGGATAAGGACAAGCACTTTATCTACCGTGCTTCAAAGGATATAAGCGGAGATATCGTTATCCCTAACGGCATTAATACCATAAAGAGCGGAGCTTTCTCCACCTGTGCAAATATCCAGAATCTGTTCCTGCCAAGCTCGCTGGTATACATCGACGATGAGGCTTTCAGAAACTGCTCCTCTATCAAAAAAATTGACTTTGCTGACGGTCTGAAATCCATAGGCTTCGGTTCGTTTATGTTCGATATGGAACTCGAAACTGTTGATCTGCCGGCTTCTCTCGAATTAATTGACGAGTTGGCATTTGCATACTGCATGAAGCTCAACAAGCTCATAATGCCGGAGGGTATCAAGACCATAAACAAGGAGGCTTTCCTCGGCTGTGAAGCTCTTAAACAGGTAAGTATCCCGAAAAGCGTTTCAAAGATAGGCGAAGATGCTTTCGGTATCACCTACGAAAACGAGCAGAAAAAGACTGTTGACGGTTTCTCACTCAGCGTTTTCTCAGGCTCGGCAGGAGAAAAGTATTCCAAGGCTAATAAACTTGAGTTCACCGCTAAAGATGTAAATATCGCCAAGATCGCTTTCATAGCAGCAATGGTGGGCATCATAATAATCGTTATCGTATTCGCTTTAGTCCTTATGAAGCGCAGCAAGAAAACTGCTCCTATGAATGCAAGAAAGGCTGCAAAAGCCGCTGCTAAAAAGGCTAAGGAGAAAGCTGAGGAAGCAGAATACAAGAAGATCATCGGCGAGGAAGACGATGATGACGACGAAGATGAAGATGAGAATACCAATGACGAAGATACCGATGACGACTCGGACGAGGAGTCAGAGGAAGATGACGAATGATACCTTAACTTTGTCTTCCTATAATAGGGGCAAAAACAGTCCAAAACCAATGGGAAACCATTGATTATCAAAAAAATAATTTTTGTATTCTATGTTTTGTACAAAAACAGCCGTCTGTATTTGTGAGATTTCACAGTACAAACGGCTGTTTTAATTGAGAATTATGAAGTCGCCTGCGGCGATATTATTTAAATAATGTGAGCGCAAGCTTATGGGACGTCGAGAACGCCGTCCCCTACAGTAGCGTGATGTTGCTTCGTTGCTCGCGGGCGGATATTATCCGCCCCTACATTAAAAAGGACGGCTTAACCTCGATACCCATATAGCAGTTTTGTAGTATTTATTGAGAGAACCCCTTTTGAAAAAGGGGCTCCTCTGACGGAGGACGTCCCCTCTGTCACTGCGTGACATCTCCCCACACTGTGGGGAGTCACTCTCAAACTCTCTCCCTAAAACTTTCAGTTTTATTTTTTCTCAGATAGGGCACACCCTGCATTACTTGCGGGGCTTTTTTATTTTCGGTGTGCCCTATCTGAGAAAAAATCAGCTAAAAAAGTCTTTGGAAAGGGGTTCGGGGGAAAGCCTTTCTTCAGAAAGGTTTCCC
>NZ_FRCT01000008.1:80458-139480 GCF_900143025.1 Ruminococcus flavefaciens
AGTTTACAGGTATCATCTCAAATATGAGATAACCGAATATCACAAGGATATAGTAAATACCAAGCAGGATAATATCCTTATCAACTTTAAGAAGACTTCTCCGCTTTATAAGCTGGACAAGACCGACAACTCCGAATATCATACAGATAAAGATCGGCACAAGTCCAAGCCAGTCGGTGACAGTATACACCCACATATGAACGCCTGTCATTTTATGGAACCACACGTTCAGACCTGCAAAACCGATGTCGGTTCCGTTCTGTCCCACTGCCTGAACATCAACCGTCTGTATCAGTACAGTCCAGACTGCAAACAGTATAAGCATTATCATGCCTGTGATCAATATGTTCTTTCCGTTCTTTTTCATAATTACCTGTTCCTTTCAGATGATTGCCTTTCGGCTGATATTATGGTAACACGTGGACTGAAAAAAGTAAAGAACCGCCTCGTCACACCCATGACACGAATAGTAACATCTGCGATATTACGCCATTTACAGCGTATCTCCTGAATCTGCCGTCATGTAATTCTAATGCTATGTTTATGCTAATTTTTATTATAACCGAAAGGTGAAATTCCGTCAACCTGCAATCTTGACCAAGCCGAGCAGATATGTTATGATATATACAGCACAGAAGTGCGATCAGATGACAAAGATAAAAACGCAACGTGTACCTTCGGGTATGCCAGAGCCGGTAGGTAGCCCGGCCGTCCTGTGAATACAGGGTAAGTAACCTGCCCCTCCGGGTTGTCCGTTCTTTGTCCATAACTATTTTCAGGAGGGAAAGATATGGACAAAACGAACGGTATGCTGACGGTATTTTTCGATGAGCCTTTTTGGGTGGGAGTTTTTGAACGCTCTGAAAAGGGGAAACTCTCAGCGGCTAAGGTCACATTCGGAGCAGAGCCCAAGGAGAGCGAAGTCTGGGATTATGTGCTAAGGCATTACTACAAGTTGAAGTTCAGTCCTGCTGTCAAGGCAAAAACAAAGCAGACTGCTGACAATCCCAAACGGCGGCAGCGCAATGCACGAAAGCAGCTCAGTACCGCAGGTGTCGGCACTAAGTCTCAGCAGGTGCTGAAGCTTATGCAGGAGCAAATGAAAACCGAACGCAAGCAGATCACAAAAGAGCAGCGTGAAGCCGAAAAGCAGCGTCAGTTTGAGCTTAAACAGCAAAAGCGCAGGGAAAAGCATAAAGGTCATTGACAGCTTCCTGCAAAAAAGTCCTGACAGTTTCGGCTGTCAGGGCTTTTTTTACATTCAAATAATATTAAGAAATACATATTGTTCAGGAGATAAGATATGATTGATACAGCTTCTTTAACAGATAAAATTATCTCAGCCTTGAAAAATACATTTCCAGACAGGGTATGTTTCGTTGGCTTACAGGGCAGCCATACTCGGTGCAGTGTTTTCACTGGTAAGCACACTGTCTCCCGTTCTTTTTATCATGCTTATTTCGGGAGCACTTGCAAAAAGAATGCGGAAAGAGATACCACAGTATCTTATATGGTTCAGACTTGGCTGTTATATTTTGATGATTGCTCTGTTTGCTGCAGGACTAACAAAAGAAGCAATTAAATAACAGATATTATCGCATTTGAAAAAAATAAAATCTCCGACCATATGGTCGGAGATTTTTCGTATAACTTTGAATTTTTATTGCTTGTAAAACATTTTTTGGTTTATGATCAGCTAATGTGACTTTGTCACAGAACAAAAAACACAAAGAGTATATAATATACTCAGGAGGCGATGACATGAAACGAAAAGCTGTAATTGATAAAAGTCAGTGCGTAGCCTGCGGCTGCTGTGTAAAGGTCTGCCCAAAGGGAGCTGTAAGTGTACCTCACGGCATAAATGCAGTCATTGATGAAACGATGTGCGTAGGCTGCGGAAAATGTGCCAAGGAGTGTCCTGCAAGTATTATCATACTGGAGGAGAGAGACAATGAAAGCTAAGAAAAAATGGTACGATCACCTGTGGATATTCTCGCTTACTTATCTTATCCTCGGATTTGTGAATATCCTCTTTGCATGGCTGGGAATGATATGCTTCATTGTACCGCTTGTTATTTCTATAGGCTGGGGAAACAAGGCATACTGCAACAAATTCTGCGGCCGAGGGCAGCTCTTCTCCATGCTTGGCGGACATTTCGGACTGTCACGGAAAAAGGATATGCCGAAATGGATGAAGTCCAAGTACTTCCGCTACGGATTTCTCATATTCTTCTTTACCATGTTTTTCATAATGCTCTGGAATACCTATCTTGTATTCGCAGGTCAGCGTCCTCTCGGGCAGAAAATCAAGCTGCTGTGGACATTCAAAGTACCGTGGCACTGGGCTTATCACGGGACTCTGTTCTCAGACGGTGTGGCACAGTTCGCATTCGGATTTTACAGCATAATGCTCACATCTACCATACTTGGCTTTGTGACTATGATGCTCTTCAAGCCGCGCTCATGGTGTGTTTACTGTCCTATGGGAACAATGACCCAGCTCATATGCAAGGCTAAGAACGTGACAAAGTCACAGACCAAAGCTGAATAATGAATTATAATGAATGTAAAAGCATTCAATATAATTGATTTAAAAGCTCTTGCAGATACGCAAATCAAAGATTTGCTCCATGCATATTGGGCAATTATATCATAACGCTTCGCTTTTATGATATAATAAAGGTACAATAAAACAGAAAGGAAGTATCAATATGGCAGTTTTAAAAGTTACAAAGGAAAATTTCGCAGAGATAAGAGCAAGTGAAAAGCCTGTTCTTCTGGACTTCTACGCAGACTGGTGCGGTCCGTGCAGAATGGTGTCTCCTCTTGTTGACGAGATAGCAGAGGAGAACAGCGAGTTTACAGTAGGCAAGGTCAATGTTGACGACCAGCCTGAGCTTGCCGCAGCATTCGGGGTTTCAAGCATACCAATGCTGGCAGTTATGAAAAACGGAGCAGTTACTGCTCATGCAGTGGGAGCTCGGCCGAAATCAGCTATTCTCGATATGTTAAAGGGCTAAGTCGCGCAGACGCTTTTTGTCGAGTATCCTGATACCTTTGCGTGAGACTTCAACTATACCCTCATTAGCAAAGTATTTCAGCATTCGTGACACCACTTCACGGGCAGAACCGATGTACTTTGCTATCTGCTCCTGTGTCAGCTGAATATTATCCGAGCCGATACGCAGAGCTTCATCGTGGAGGAATATGGCAAGGCGTTTGTCAAGGCTCATGAACATTATCTGCTGCATTACCCACATAACGTCAGAAAAGCGTGAAACGGCTGTCTCAAGGGAGAATATCCTTATCTCGGGATTGCGCTCGGACACCTGCTTGAAAGCATGACCGCTGATAATACAGCATTCGCTGTCCTCCTCGGCGTCAATGGCAACTTCAAAGGTTATGGACTGTAAAACGCAGGAAGCTGACAGCATACACATATCGCCCTTATGCAGGCGGTACAGTGTTACGTCCTTGCCGTCCTCTGACATGATAAACACACGGAGACTTCCGCTGCGGACGAATATCACTCCCGAGCATTCGCTGCCGTTGTGGAGATTAGTTCCTTTTTCGTATTGGTGTACCGCAGAATTATCGCAGATATACCTACGGTCATCAGCTGATATTTTGTCCCAGAACGGGAATAATTCACTATAGATCTCTTCAAACATAACTTTTCCTTTCGGAGGTAGAAAAATGAAAACTATTATCGTAGGCGGCGTTGCAGGCGGAGCTTCCGCAGCCGCAAGACTGAGACGTTTAAATGAAAATGATGAGATAATCATTCTTGAGCGCGGAGACTATATCTCCTTTGCCAACTGTGGCCTGCCGTATTTTATCGGCGGGGAGATAACTGACAAGAATATGCTGACATTGCAGACTCCCGAAAGCTTCCGCAAGCGCTTCAATATTGATGTGCGTGTAAAGAGCGAAGCTGTGAAAATATCTCCCGAAGCTAATACAGTTACCGTGCGTAATGCCGATACAGGTGAAGAATACGAGGAGACATTCGACAAACTCATACTCTCCCCGGGAGCTGAACCAATTCGCCCGAATATCGGTGGTATTGAACTGCCTCATGTATTCACTCTGCGAAATATTTCCGATACTATGAGGATCAAAGGCTTTATCGACGGCAGAAAGCCGAGAAAAGCCGTAGTTGTGGGCGGCGGATATATCGGCGTAGAAATGGCAGAAAACCTCATAAAAGCAGACCTTGAAGTATCAATAGTCGAGCTTGCTGACCACCTTATTGCACCTCTTGACGCTGATATGGCAGCCGATGTCCACCGCTATATCAGAAGCAAAGGGATAAAGCTGTTCCTGAACAACGGTGTCACGGAGATAACTGATAAAAAAGTCATTCTGCAAAATGGCAGTATCGAAGCCGATATGGTAATAATGTCCGTAGGAGTTCGTCCCGAAACTTCTCTCGCAAAGGAGTGCGGTATCGCACTTAACTCGCGTGGAAGTATTATAGTCAACAGTCATATGGAGACAAACTATCCCGACATTTATGCTGTGGGTGATGCTGTTGAAGTTAAGGACTTCGTAACAGGCTCAGCTGCATTTATACCGCTGGCAGGTCCTGCAAACAAACAGGGAAGAATAGCTGCTGATAATATATCGGGGATAGCTTCTGAGTACAAGGGTACTCAGGGCTCTGCAGTGCTGAAGCTGTTCGATATGACAGTTGCGACTACTGGTCTTAATGAGAAGCGGGCAGCTGCCGAGGGTATAGACTATGACAAGACCTACACTTATTCAGCTTCTCACGCTTCATATTATCCTAATGCAACAAATATGTCCGTGAAAGTACTGTGGGATAAGAATACCAAGAAGCTCATAGGTGCTCAGATAGTGGGCTTCGACGGTGTGGACAAGCGTATGGACGTCCTTGCTACAGCTATCCGTTTCGGTGCAGAGGTCACTGATCTGAAAGATCTTGAGCTCTGCTATGCTCCGCCTTTCGGAAGTGCAAAGGATCCCGTGAATATGGCTGGATTTGTTGCCGAGAACGTCATAAACGGTACGGTAAGACAGTTCTTCTGGCACGATGTTGAGAAGCTTCCCCGTGACGGAAGCGTTACTCTTCTTGATGTGCGTACAAAGACTGAAATTGCCCGCGGAATGATAGCCGGATTTATCAATATCCCTCTTGATGATCTGCGCGATAACCTTGACAAGCTGACTAAGGACAAGCCGGTTTACGTTCATTGTCACAGCGGACTGCGCAGCTATATAGCCTGCCGAATTCTCAGCGGCAACGGCTATGAATGTTATAATCTTGCAGGTGGATGGAGAATGTATGAATCCGTTATCAATGACCGTACAGTCCAAGAGTATATATGTAATGAATGCAGATAGTTTTCAATAAAAAACTTTGTATTAATTATATCATATCACTGATACAATGTAAATAGAAAAACTGAACCGCCATAAGGCGGTTCACGTTTTATACCTTTGATTCTGTATGCTTCACGATCTTCGAGACCACAAGCCGACGCTGACGGATTTTCGGCAGTTTCTCATGTTTTAATAGAATCCTGTTTTGCACCTATTTTTCGAGGACTAAAGCTGATTTGACGCTTATTGCCTTTGCAGAAAAAATCTTAAAACTGTAGGAAAAGTGTAGGAAAATATAGCAGACAATTACTGTTGATGCTTCATTTTTCACTGGTTTCGACACAGGCTGCAATAAGCGAAAAGAAGTAATTCGGAAATACACACAAATTGGCTATTTTACGTTGAATCTGAACGATGCTAAAGAATACCTTTACGCGAAGTCCACAAAGCGAAGAATACTAAGCTGGCGTGATATTCACGTTAATGTGTTTATCTGAATAAAAACAATGAGTCCTCACAGTTTCGGCTGTGGGGACTTTTTCTATTGCTATTCTAAATTTAATATTAACATTTAATATTAACTAAGCATGGGGGATAAGTACTCACTTAGTTAATGTGAAACTTCATCATGTACCGATTCTTATAATAAGACCGACTGCTCTCACAATCGGTCTCATCATATACCCTATTATTGCAGCTTTTTAAATACTTTAATCAGGCTGCTGATTTTTCTTCCTCATTCTCTCCCTGATCGGAACTTTCGTACATCTTATCGGTCTTTCCTATTTTACCTGTAAGCTCAGAACCGTCATATGTAACGCTTGACTCGCAGCTTTCAATAACGCTGTTCTCAGCACGTCCTGCAACTGCACCCGGAGTTACAGCGCCTGTAATCTCGCCCTTTACAGAGCAGTCGATTATCTTGAACGCGGTTTCTTCCCCGTAGTAATAAAGTCCTGTACCGATAAGTCCTCCAACATGAGTTGCATTCGGCACATTCATTTTCACTGTGACCTTGCAGTTTCTGATAATACCGGGATATTCATGAGTTTCGATACCCTCAGTCGCAAGAGCTACATCACCTTTTGAATGTGTGCCGCTGTATCCGCAGAGACCGCCGATAGCGTGACCGCCCTTCGCTGAGATTATCTCAACATCAACTGTACAATCGCTGACACTGTCCATCATTTCAAGGCAGCCTGCAACGCCGCCAAGTCCTACAGGTTCATTACCCTCTGCAACTATCTTTCCCTTTGCTGTACAGTTTTCCATAGTACCGCCGAAGCTTCCTCCTATGATAAGGCCACCGCACTCTGCAATATCACACTGGATTATCCTGCCCGATGAGAAATCATTATTGCCGAGGACTTTTACTGTAGTGCCGTCTACCTTGCAGTCATGAACGTGATTTGTGGAACCGCCTGCAATACCGCCTATAGCATTTACACCTGCAATTTCGTTTTCACCTGTAAGGACAACATCGTGTATTTCGCCCATATTGTAGCCTACAACGCCGCCCACAGCCATTGAATACGTATCAGTACAATGGATGTTGATATTTTCGGCAGTAAGATTCTTCACTTCGCCAAGGTTCATACCGATTATGCCAGCGCCGCAAACAGGAGTATCCGTTGTATATGTTACGTTTGATATCTTGTGTCCCTGACCGTCGAACACGCCCTGAAACATACAGGAATGATCTTCCATGTTCTCAAGGTTCATTGTTCCGATAGGAGTCCATTCAATATCAGTACAGTCGATATCATTGGTAAGTACAACTGTTTTTCCTGCATATCCGTCCTTTGAACCGTCAGAGACGCTCTTTGCAAAGGCTGTGAGCTCCTCAGCTGTTCCTATTTCGATCTTATCGCTGTTTTCCTTTTCAGCCATTTCTGAAAGATTTTCCTCTGCGAAAAGTGCAATACAATCGGTGATGAGCTTTTCATCACAGTCAGCAGGTATACCTGCAGCAAGCCAGTATGCGTAAGCGCCCTTGTTGTACTCTGCTAGAGCGTCCAGATCGCTTCCGTAACGGAATTCAATGTGATATGTTGTAGCAGGAGTATCTGGCATCATCAGAAAGTATCTGAACTCGCCTGCGTCCTTATCAGAGGTCTCATAGAGATAACCGTCCATCATGCCGCCGAAAGAAAAGTCCTTAACGAATTTGTATTCGTGCTCGAACACCTTTTTTCCGCTGTCATCAAGTCCCGAGATATTGCTGCCGTTAAAAACGAACTGCTTTACGTCGTTTATGAAAAAGCAGTCGAACTGAATATTTTCAGTGTTTGTATAAGCCTTTACAGCTTCTTCGCCATAGACATTACCCATGCATGAATTTTTCAGCATTTCTGCTGTACTCTCAGCCATATCCTTGCCTACGAATTTTTCACAGTTATCTATCCATATCTGATCGTATTTAGGATCACAGATAACAGTGAACAGCTCGTCATAAGTTCCCTTTACATCTTCAAGAAGCTGATCCGCAGGCGAAAGCTTTTCGGCTACAGTTGTTGTTTCTGTTTTAGCAGAATCTGTATTGCTTGCTTCAGAGCCGCAGGCACATAATGATACCGCCATTGCCAGAACTGCTGATATAGTTACTAATCTTTTCATTAATATTCTCCTTTGTTATATTATACTAACTAAAAGATCAAATAATAAGCAAAGAGCTTATTATCGCTCCTTGCTGTATTTGCACCGTTGTATATATTATCACAGAGACCTTTTAATGTCAATAGAACCAATCAAAATTTGTTATACTATACAAACAATTATGATTGTGCTTTGAATTTTTTATGGGTTACTCCTTGTTAGGCAATCGTATATCTTCAAAATAATACTTGACAAAATCAACTGTGTATCATATAATAGGAATTCTTTTTTAGCCATAATGCCTATTTTGAAAAAACACAATTGCGGGACTTGACAAATTTGTTAGTATATGCTAATATGATAATTGCGTTATCGGTAATACAAATTTCAATGGGAGGAGGACAGCTATGTCAGTACCTGATAGAAGTATCGATCCACGGCTTCTTGCCAGTGCGCAGACAGAATTTATGAAACACGGCTACCTCAACGCGGAGCTGAAAACGATATGCGAAAATGCCGGCATCACCACGGGGGCAGTTTACAAGCGCTATAAAGGTAAGGAAGACCTGTTTTGTGCGGTCGTTGAAGATATAACAGAACAGCTTGGTCTATTTTTAAAGGAACGCTCAGACATTGATTTTTCAGCGCTTTCTGATGAGATGATATATCAATCGTGGCAAATGACCTACGATTCAATGCTTCCGTTGTTCAATTTGCTTTATGATCATCGTCAGATTTTTGTCCTGCTTATCGACAAGTCAGCTGGTACAAGGTATGAGAGCTTCAATCATGATTTTGTAATCAAAATGAGCTATGCCTATGAGCAGTTCTATGCAGAAACGAAAAAGCGTGGGTTGGCACAGGCAGAGGTTACACGGGAGGAATTTCATGTGCTGCTTTCATCGTTTTGGACCTGTATTTGCGAACCGTTTGTTCATGATATGTCTTGGGAACAGATTGAAGAGCATTGTCGAATCGTCTGTCGTTTCTTCAACTGGAGTGATGTGATTATGTTAAAGAAAGGAAATAAGTAATGTTTACTAAAATCAAACCCTATATGGGAAATTACATCAGGTACACCTATGCGGCGCTGGCGACGATGCTTATCGCTCTGATTGCCTATACAGTACCGTTTTTTATGGTGTACAGTATCATCAAGCCGCTGATAGATGGTGAAATGCTGTCGGCAGATTATTTAGCGATCCATATCGCTATAATTTTTGCATGTGAGTTAGCCTATGCTATCTTATATGTTTGGGGACTTAAATTCTCACATATCGCAGCATTCAACACACTGAAAAATCTCCGTATCTCCTTGCAGAAAAAGCTTGAGCGTCAGCCGCTTGGCTCGATTCAGGATATGGGAAATGGTAAGATAAAAAAGCTGTTCACTGATGATATCGATCAGGTTGAGTTATTGCTGGCGCACGCTATTCCCGAGGGCATCGCAAATTTGTCTATGGCGCTATTCGCTATTGTTTGTATGTTTTTTGCAGACTGGAAGCTGGCGCTGCTTTCGCTTTGCTCACTTCCGCTCGGTCTGTTTGCAATGGGCATGATGTTCAAATCGGGTATGGCAAAAATGAACGACTATTATACTGCTGCTGCGAAAATGAATGCAACGATAATCGAATATGTCAACGGCATGGAGGTTGTCAAGGTGTTCGGTCGGGACGGCGAATCCTACAAGCGCTACGAGAACGACATCAAAAGCTACCGTGATTTCACCCTTGAGTGGTACAAAATTTGCTGGCCGTGGATGGCGCTTTACAGTGCGCTGATACCGTGTGTGGCACTGGTGATGCTGCCTGTGGGAACGCTTATGGTTATCAACGGAACAACAACGCTTGCTAATTTAGTGCTGGTGTTCTGTCTGACACTGTCCATAGGTATTCCGTTGCTGAAAGCGCTGAACTTTGCAGGCAAATTCCCACAGCTCAATTACAAGGTAGATGAGATAGAAAAGGCTATGGACAATGCGCCGCTGAAAGCGAATGGCAACGTATTTTCGGGCAATTCGCATATTGTCAGGTTTGAAGATGTTCGCTTTGCCTATAAGGAACAGGAAGTTCTGCACGGCGTTTCTCTTGAACTAGGCGAGGGAACGCTCACTGCTTTGGTTGGTGAATCGGGCAGCGGAAAGTCTACACTTGCAAAGCTTCTGGTACACTACTACGATATCAACGGCGGCAGTATCACGCTCGGCGGTCAGGATATCACGGATATGAGTATTGAGGCGCTGAACGACAATATCTCCTATGTTTCGCAGGAGCAGTTTTTGTTTAACACGACGCTGTATGAAAATATCCTTATCGGCAAGCCTGATGCAAGCCGTGAGGAGGTCTTAGCAGCTGCTGAAAAAGCACAGTGCGGAGAGTTCCTTGAACGTCTGCCGAAAGGTATCGACACTATGGCAGGTGACGGCGGAAAAATGCTTTCAGGCGGTGAACGTCAGCGCATTTCTCTTGCGAGGGCGATACTGAAAAATGCTCCTGTTATCGTACTTGACGAAGCGACTGCGTTTATTGATCCCGAAAACGAAGAGAAGATGAACGCCGCTATTGCCGAGATAATCAAGGGCAAAACCGTTCTTGTCATTGCGCACCGTTTGCAGACGATAGTGAATGCGGATAAGATATGCGTCATGAAGGACGGTAATATCATCGCCGCAGACAGACACAAAAAGCTCTTGCAAAGCTGTGCAGAATATCAGAAACTCTGGAACAGCAGTGAAGCAAGAGCAAACTGGACGATCGGAAACGAGGTGAGAGCATGATAGGCATGATAAGACGCATCCTCGGCGTTTCGGGGAAATATCAGGGCAGGATATACGGAGCGATGATACTGTCGTTTTTTAAAGGTATGCTGATGAAGGTGCCTGCAATTGCAACATTTCTGATCGTATCAGCTTACATTGACGGCGAACTCACAAAGAGAGCCTGCATTTATGCGGCTATCGCACTTATGGGCAGCGTGGCAGTACAGGCAATGTTGCAGTACCTTGCCGACAGACTGCAAAGTGCGGCAGGGTATATGATATTTGCAGATATGCGCATGAAGCTTGGTGAACATCTGCGCCGCCTGCCTATGGGATTTTTTACCGAAGGCAATATCGGACGTATAAGCTCAGTGCTGTCAACAGATATGGTGTTCATCGAGGAAAACTGTATGGCGGTGCTTGCGGATATTATGAGCTATCTGTTCTCTCAGGCGATAATGATAGTGTTCATGTTTCTATTTGACTGGCGGCTCGGACTGACTTCTCTTGCAGTTACGAGTTGTATGATATTGCTTGGCAGAGGAATGATAAAAAGCGACCTTTTACACTCAAAGAAAAGACAGGATGCCTCTGAGATACAAACCGAAGCGGTACTGGATTTTACTGAAGGCATCGGAATTATCAAGACCTATAATCTTCTCGGTGAGAAGTCAAAGGAACTGACAGACAGTTTTGAACACAACTGCAAGGTCAACCTTGAATTTGAGGAGAAACACGCACCATGGGCACGCGGCGTGAACATGATTTACGCTGTCGGAACGGTGCTGGTGCTGGCAATTTCGACATTTCTGTATTTCAAGGGCGATATGTCTCTGAATTACTACATCGGTATGCTGCTGTTCCTCTTTGACCTGTTCGTGCCAATCAAGACCTTCTATGATCAGGAAGCCAGACTGACGGTCATGAGTGCCTGCATGGACAGGATAGAAGCACTCTTTGCCGAGAAAGAGCTTGATGACAGCGGTACGCAAATGCTGACTAATGACAATGCTCCCGAGATAGAATATCGTAATGTAACATTTGCCTACGATAAAAAAGACATACTCAAAAATGTTTCGTTCAAAGCTGACAAGGGCACTATGACTGCGCTTGTCGGACCTTCGGGCGGCGGCAAATCTACTATCGCAAGTCTGCTGGCACGATTCTGGGATATCCAGTCAGGTGAGATACTGCTGAGAGGTACTGATATACGGAAAATACCGCTTGCTGTACTCATGGACAATATCAGTATGGTATTCCAGCGTGTGTATCTGTTTCAGGATACTGTTTATAACAATATCGCTCTCGGCAGACCTGATGCAAGCCGCGAGGAGATCATCAAAGCGGCGAAAAAGGCTCGTTGCTATGACTTTATTATGGAATTGCCGGACGGCTTTGATACGGTCATAGGTGAAGGCGGAGCTTCGCTTTCAGGAGGTCAGGCGCAAAGGCTTTCAATTGCAAGGTGTATCCTGAAGGATTCACCGATAGTTATTCTTGACGAGGCGACTGCAAGTGTTGACGCTGACAATGAAAGCTATATCCAGCAGGCAATATCCGAACTTTGCAAGGGTAAAACGCTGTTGGTCATTGCACACAGACTTAATACAATTGTCGGTGCGGATAACATCATGGTCATCAAGGACGGACAGATAGCTGAATCGGGCGTACATGTAAGTCTTATGCAAAAGAACGGTATCTACCGTTCTATGGTGACTAAGCGTGCAGTAAGCACGGGCTGGAAAAACTAAAAGGAGAAATGCCTACCTGAATAATCAGCCATACAGGCTGCAATAAGCGAAAGCAAGTAATTCGAAAATACACACAAATTGGCTATTTTACGTTGAATCTGGACTATGCTAAAGAATACCTTTACGCGAAGTCCACAAAGCGCAGAATACTAAGCTGGCGTGATATTCACGTTAATGTGTTTATCTGAATAAAAACAATGAGTCCTCACAGTTTCGGCTGTGGGGGACTTTTTTGTTATAAAAATGACCGCAGTTTATTCCTGCGGCTTTTTTCTGATTTATGTTCGTCTTAATTTTTATGATTTGTTTTATTGTACTTGGCTATCTTTTTGAATTTCTCCTCTTTTGTAGCCAAGTATCCTTCGGCGTCTTCAGAATAAGCGTTTTCAATTTTCAGCTTTTCGTAAGATGATAGCCGTTCCTCTGAAAGTTCACCGTTTTCGATAGCGACCCGCACTGCATCATTCTGTTTTTATGTATGACATGATAAAGATCCTTTTCCTGCAAGACTACACGGCAGACAGTAAGGTCAGGGTATTCTTCGCTATATGCTTTATATACAGGCGGTAAGTTCTCTAACTTCATTTTTCTCTCCTATGTGTTCAGTGATTGCTTTTCGGAACTATGAAAAGCATTATTCCCTTTATCAACAGCAACAAGAACGCAACTGTTGCCGTATAGGGTATTCTTGCTATCAAAGCATACATCTGTCAGAACCCCATAGCAATCTTTGTTTCCTGCATTTTATCTGTTCCCACCAGTTCTTCCAGAAGCATGAACGACACAGCAGGTCCTGTCTGCGGACAGTCTTTTGGTTTGCGGCTTTGATATCGGGCTGTTGCAGGAATATATGGATGCAACTTACCCATTGAAAAATGCAACTTACTGCAAGAACAATACAGCTTACCTATAAATTGTTGACTTAAAGCGAAAATTTCCGTATAATGTAGCATATAGTACACGAAACTTTATTCATGATAGTGGAGGGGAATGACATGAAAAAGCATTTTAAGAGGATCACCGCAGGACTGCTTGCAGCTGCAATGATTGTACCGATGAACAGCGTGATGGCAGGACCGATAACTGCATCAGCATATGAACTTCTTGGGGAGACAGAATTTGAAAGCAAGATCTTGCCATGGGCGACCGCAGAATCAGGAAATGCAAAGCAGGAAGCCGATATAAATGAAGGAGCAGCTCATATCACTGTGATAAAGCCTTACGGCGAAGAACACGGACAGTGGGAGCTTCAGTTCCGTCACGGCGGGCTGACCTTCAGTAAGGGACATGAATACAAAATCAGCTTCAGAGTAAAAGCAAAGCGTGAGGGGATGGCTTTGTGTTCCTATATCGGCAGTATCGACGGCAACAGAAGAATATTTGAGCTTGACGGAAAAACAAATGATATGCATATTGGCTATTCTTACGGCGGCAGCTGGGGAAAACCTGTTTCGCTTACGAACGAGTATCAGGAATTCTCAGGTATATTCAAAGCTCCTGAGGATATTGAAGAAGAGGTTTACTGGATATTCAGCTATGCTGACGACGCTTCGGGCTTCGGTGGAAATGCAGAAGAAGGCGATGAACTGTGGTTCGATGATATGACCATTGAGGATATGTCGGAAACATCCGAAATACCTCCTGATCATGACCTTGGCATAATAGGACGAAGCAGCAGTGGTTTGGAGAATAACTACATCTCAGTCAACCAGCTGGGATACTATACAGGACTTTCCAAGAAGGCTGTTCTCAGCGATGACAAGGGAGCTTTCAGCAAGGATGCAAAGCCGATAACTCTCAGCGGAAGCTACGAGTTCGAGATAGTCAATGTAAAAGGAAATAATGTCGAGTTCACGGGAACAACAGGCGAGGCTGCGGCCGATCCCGATTCCGGTGATACCGTATGTAAGATAGATTTTACCGATTTCAACCATATCGGAGAGTATTACATCCGTATCAAGGACACTGAATGGCGTTCGTTCCCGTTCAGGATAGGGTATGATATTTATAGTGATACCGAAAACGATATGCTTACAAATGCGCTGAATTATTTTTACCAGAGCCGTTCAGGTCTGGATATTGAAAGCAAGTATATCACCTCGGGCGACAGCAGAGAACTGGCACACAGATTCAACAGGGATGAAGCTGTCGGATTTGTCAGGGATAAGTGGAGCAGTGAGTATCCCACAACTACGGAGAAAGTCGAAAACTTCACTGCAACGAGGATAGATACCGGCGGCGGCTGGTTTACAGGCAGTGACTTCGACAAGTATATGACAGAGGGCGGCAGAGCTGTCTGGATCCTCCAGAATATGTATGAGCGTTCTCTGAAGACAAAAAACTGCGGAGATAAGTTTGCTGACGGTTCGGGAATCGTTTCAGTACCAGAAAGCGGCAATGACATTCCCGACATACTCGATGAATGCAGATATGAACTTGACTTCATGTCAAAGATGAAAGTACAGTCCGATGCGAAGGAATGGGGAGATTTTGCAGGTCTGTATTATAACGATGCTCATGGAGTAGGGTTCAGTGCCAGACCGAAAGACTATGAGCATGAATATCATTCCTGCTATATCATTGACCCGCCCACATTTGCAGCAACTCTGAATTTTGCTGCCTGTGCAGCACAGGGCGCAAGACTTTGGGCGGATTATGATGCTGAATATGCAAATGAACTGCTGACTGCTGCAAAGGATGCTTTCAAGGCATACTACAGGTTCCGCTATGATGCTTCGGAGGATGAGGCTCAGAATCCGGAATCGTTTTATCAGCCTGAATACAAGAGCGAGACAAGAGCGGTCGCCGCTGACTATGATGTCAGTGATGAAGTCTATTGGGCAGCCAGTGAGCTTTACATCACCGAAAAGCAAATGGGTGGAGAAGATGCTGAGTTCTATCTGATGAATATGATGCAGCATAAAAACGCATTCAGTTTTAATTCAGGCGAAAGCGATACAGCCGGTTCTATGTCACTGATCCTGAATAAGGAACTGCTCCCCGAAGATCAGGCCGGAAAGCTGGAGGGTTCGCTCGGAGAGCTTACAGGAAATATTTTCACATTCCAGCGTGAGACCGGCTACAACTTACCAGAACTGTCAGACTACGGCTACGGTTCAAACGCTGATATCATAAACGATCTTATGCTGCTTGCGTATTCCGTTGATCAGAGTTTTGATATACACCGTCTCAATGGTATTGCTGACGGAATGGACTATCTCTTCGGCAACAATCCCATGTCATACTCGTTTGTAACAGGTTACGGCTCTTATCACGTCAAGAACCCGTCAAGCAGATACTGGTCGAATGATACCGAAGAAGATCTGCCGCTCGCTCCTGACGGATTGCTCGTAAGCGGTCCCGATGCGGCAATTGAGGATAAGTATATGCGAGGCCTTGGTTTTGGTGAGGATACCGTGCCGCAAAGGTGCTATGCGG
Source organism: Ruminococcus flavefaciens (assembly GCF_900143025.1). Taxonomy (GTDB): domain Bacteria; phylum Bacillota; class Clostridia; order Oscillospirales; family Ruminococcaceae; genus Ruminococcus; species Ruminococcus flavefaciens_I. The sequence continues at coordinate 96,347 of NZ_FRCT01000008.1, forward strand.
ATTCAGCTTCGGCATGGTCCGTGAATACTGTTTCAGCCAGCATAAATGCAGGCTTTGCATGGATCGTATCGTATATGCAGGATACAGCCGGTTTCCTGCCTAAGGCCCCCGATTTCGCAGGTGATGTCAATACCGACGGAACATTCGATTTATCGGATGTTGTACTGGTACAGAAATGGCTGCTGGGAGTTCCCGGCACAGAGCTTGACTGCTGGGATGCGGCTGACTTCTGCAGGGACAACAAGCTGGACGTTATGGATCTTTGCCTTATGAAAAAGGCACTTCTCGAAAAAGAAGAAAATAGTTAATGCTATCCCGCAAGGGGACAAATCAGATAATGCCGATACCTGTAAGAGGATGCTTACAGGTGTCGGTACAAAGTTCCCTTTTTCACATATATCATTCCACAGTAAACAGTTGTAAGGAGAGGGCTTGAGGAGAAACTATATAGATTTGTACTTATGATTATTTCACTACCGGGAAAACATCGATCCGCAACTAAGAAAACATTAATCTGTATCAAGAAACGCATCAATACGTAATGGAGGTATCAAAATGAAAACAAGGCTGACTGCACTCCTTATATCAGGAGTAATGTTAACGACCGCAGCGGCAGCTATGCCTGTACCGTCGGCTTACAGTTCAGAGACTGATGAGGCGCTGAAAAAAGGCGATATGAGAATAACGCTCGTTGACTATTACACAGGCAATCCAATCAAATTTGACGATTATGCCGAGCCGTCACTCTGGTCGGATATCACTTATTTAACACCGAATGGCAAAGTATCTTCCGGACCGATCTCCTATATGTACGAAAATTCCATGATATGGGAGAATATGGCTGATTATTTCAATGCGGACAGCTTTGAATTCGGCTTGAACTGGGGTGGACTGCCGGAAGGTTATTCGATTCCCGATGAATCTGTTGACCGTGCAGGCTATTTCAACGGAAAGAGCGTTCCTGACAATTTCGTCACCGTTACAAAATATGACAACGGATCTGCTGATGTTGAATTCAGACTGATAAACAAGAACAAAAGGCCTGCCGCCAAAGAGGATTATGAGTCTGTAATAGGCACTCTGCCCGACTGGACACCTCTGGATTTTGCCGACGCAATGCATTTTTATAATGAACACGGTAAATGCTATTTGGAGGACAACTTCATATGCCTTGTCAAACCTATTCTCAAATCAGAGATAGATAAGTATGGTATTCGTATATCCGGAAGTATGACAGATGTCAATACTCCGGCAGGTACAGTAAGAAAGATATATGAGGTCGAGATACCTGAAAAGCCCGATCCTTCCGATGAAAAGGCAGTACAGGAATATGAAGATTACTGCGACCGTCTTGGAATATATTCCCGTGATTACAGTTTCTTTGAAGAATATGCAAAAAAAGAAGACCCCTATGTATTTGAATTTAGAATGTTTAGGGTACTTGAAGGCTATGACCTGACGATCGAAAGCTATGAAAAAGACGGCGATGAGATCAGGGTCATGAATACATACACTTTTGAGAATACCGACGGTGATACTGTCGAGACTGATATAAACAAATGGCTGCCCGATTGTAAATCTGAATGTCATTTCTTTGCAAGTCCTGCAATTTATGGAAACTACATTGCATACCACTCAACAGAAAAATATTATCCTGGTACTGTTCTTAAAGTTGAACAAAAGGGAGAAGGTGCGGTTGAAAAAGAGTATGAATCTGAATGTTCAAGTTTTTCACTTGTGCCGTCAGACGGCGACGAACCCGAATATGTAAGAGTGTATAAACCCGTTGCGGACGGCAGGCTCAACATAAGATTTATAGTCGGCAAAGAGGGAGAGGAACCTTTCGATCAGGCGGAATTTGACTGCGGGATAAAAAACAACTGCTCGGAGATAATAAACTATAAAGGACATACAGTCTTTACATTTATCGACAAAGACACAGGTGAACTTATTCCTGAACCAAAGTCCGGCGAAAAATTCTTTTTCATAGGCAATTATTTCCGTGAACCGCTGTCAGGTCAGATATTCAGTATCACATCAAATCCGTGTGCTATAAAAACATTGCACACATACAATAAGAATGATAACTATACTTTCAATATGAAAACAGCGTCAGGACGTTATGATCTGCCCGAGTTTGAAGTAACATCCGAAAATTCAGATTGTATGGACATAACCTGCAAACTGAAATGGATACCGGACGGAGATGCAAACAATGACGGAGAATTCAGCATTGCCGATGCTGTTCTGCTGCAAAAATGGCTGTTATCAGATAATGAAACAAAGCTGAACGATTGGAAAGCTCTTGATTTCTGCCGTGACAATACAATTGATGTATTCGATCTTATCCTTATGAAAAAGCAACTTACAAAGAAAAATATCACCGAATATATAGAACCTGAAAAAAAGAACTTATACGGTTATCCGCTTATCGTCGAAAAAGATGATCTGAAAATGTATCTTGGCCCCGATGAAAATTATCCTTGTGTCGCAGCATTACCGAAAAATACTGAACTTTACGAAATCGGCTATAATACAGATAACGATAACTGGCTGTTTACCGAATATAAAGGAAAGTCAGGCTGGGTAAGGACTATCAGCGAAAACGGTGAATGGAACGTCAGATTTTTAGAAATGGCTGATAAGCCTGTTATTTATCTATATCCCGAAAAGGAGACGGATGTTCATGTTGAACTTGAACTTACAGAATCCGAACTTTCGACAACTTATCCGAAGTATAATAACGGCTGGGATGTTACAGCTTATCCTGACGGTTCACTTCTGAACAAGGCTGACGGCACACATCACAAATACCTTTTCTGGGACAGCAAAAACTGCCGTACAAGATTTGATCTTTCTCAGGGATTCTGTGTTGCAGGAAGTGATACCGAAGCTTTCTTCAAGGAAAAGCTATCGTATATGGGAATGACCGAAGAAGAAATGAATGAATTCATTGTATACTGGCTGCCGAGAATGGAGCATAACAGATATAATCTCATTTCGTTCCAGGGCGATGTATATACCGAGTCTGCGAAACTGAACATAACTCCGCAGCCTGACAGCTTATGCAGGATATTCATGGCATATGTTCCGCTTGAAAATGCTGTTGAAATTGAACCGCAGCAGCTTGACACCTTTGAAAGAAACGGATTTGCAGTTTTGGAATGGGGCGGATGTGAAATAAAAAGCCGTTGAATATTAGAAATATTAAATAGCGAATACACATGAGACTTAAAAACTTCCTGATAGCTGTTAAAGATATCGGAAGATAAGAAGTCGATAGAGACACTGACGTTGGTTTCTCAAAACGTATTGACAAAATTCTATATGTGCGATATAATATAGAAAATCTTCAATGTGAAGTGAGAAAGTGGAGCTTTCAAACGAGCAGATCACAGTAGTATTCAAAGCCCTGTGTGATGAAAACGGAGTACAGATATTCAGAATTATGCTGTAAATGAAATGTCCGTGGGAACACGGACATTTTATTTATAGTATATATAGATAAATTCGAATATATTTATCGGAGATGAATTATGACACACACAGAAATTGCAAGTGAGCTTTTCTCAAAGCGGTATTACTGCTCTCAGTCGGTGCTGGCAGCATTTGCCGAGGAGCTTGAAATGACAAAGTAACAAGCTCTTAGAGTAGGCGCTCGTTGTCAATGAGAAGCTCGTTTCATCCGGTAAAACTCTTAAATCTGCGGAGATATTAAAGATAATAGGCAAATGACAATATTTAAGGCAGCCGTAATGGCTGCCTCTCTTTTACGTTCCTGATTTTGTTCTATGCAATTATAACAGCTGACAATGGAGGACTTTTACAGCATCATATTTACGGCTAAATATAGCCGTTTATCGATTAAATTGTGATTGCCACCCTATCCGCAGTACAGGCTGCAATCAACGAAGGAAAGTAATTCGGAAATATACTCAGATTGGCTATTTTACGCTGAATCTGGATGATGCTAAAGAATACCTTTACGCGAAGTCTACTAAGCGCAGAATACTAAGCTGGCGTGATATTCACGTTAACGTGTTTATCTGAATAAAAAACAATGAGCCCTCATAGCTGAAGCTATGAGGGCTTTTTTGTTCCAGAAAAAACTTTTGAGTGAAAAAAGTGGTATAAGTGGTAAAAGCATTTTTGTATGCTATGTAGTATTAGTGAAAGACAGTCATAACTTACTGCTCGCATTCAATGCAGTGATTCTCACAAACTTTGCAATATAGCTTTATTTGACCTTTATCCCAGTTGATTCTGTCCATCTGAATCATTTTCTCATCTTTTCCCCAACATACAGCGCAGTAGCACACCTTTTGATTATCACCTTGCAGTGTTAAATACGGCTGTTCATGCCTAACAAACCTTTGCTCCGTTTCTTTGGATTTTTGTAGTTCTGAATTCTCTTCGCGTAGTTTTGCTATTTCAGTCTGCATATCCAAGGCCTGTGAACTTAAATCAATGAGTTGTTTGTAAAGCTCGACGTTATCAGCTTTTTGTGCTAGTGCAGGACTCCCGTCCCTAGGCATGATCTATAATGAATTCAGCGTTAACACCAAATTCCTTGTATAACAGAGCCTCCGGTAGCATGGTGATACCCTGCATATCATAGACTCCGTATTTTGCTAGCCTTGCGGCTTTAATGAATGGATATTCGACTAGCTTAATGACATTAGCCATTACTGCGGAGCTTTTTATAATTTATATTAATAAGCATGGGATGTTTGGCGCTAACAATCAATGGCACAACATCCCATTATTGCCTTTCTCTGTATTCAGATGGAGACATTCCTGTCTTCGCTCTGAACTGACGCATGAAGTGAGTAGCGTTCTGATATCCGCAGGAAGAGGCAACCTCGCTGACACGCAGATCGGTCGTTAACAGAAGCTTCTTTGCCATACCTATACGTGCTTCAAGCAGGTCATCAATATAACTGACCCCGAAATGCTCCTTGTACAGTTTCTGAACATAGCTTTTGCTGATGTTCAGCCGTTTGGCGAGTACAGAGAGACTCCAGTCAAGCTCAGGCGCCTTGTGTATCTCACGCCTGAGCTTTTTGAGCTGACTGATACCTGTAAATCCCTTTTCCGCAGGCATACTGCTGCTAAGCGACTCCCACAGCTCAGAGAGACATTTCTCAGCCGGATATGACACCTCTCCGCAGACATAGTACGGCTCAGGAAGAAATGCAGCCGCCGAACCCTCCTGCATTTTGCGTATGAGTACTTCAAGCTGTATCATCAGTTCTTCTGCATAGTATTCAGGTGTTTCTTCCTCAAGAGAAAAAACTATTGCAAAAGTTATTTTGTCGAGACGTGCAGTCTGATACTTCCGTCCTGATATCAGACGTATCGCATTTGCAAGCAAAAGCTCTGACTGAAGTACGTTATCGGTCATTATACTGCTGCTCATGTTGTTCGGTGAAGCCGTAAGCATAGCGATAGTAACGAGCATTATGCCGTTATTTCTGCTTGTCTGCTCCTGGTTCTCGAGATAAAGCAGCAGCCCTTTTTTGCTGAGCATATCAGTCATCTTATCGTACATTGAAGCTTCTTCTACCGTTTTTTGCAGATACTCCGCATATAGTCTGTGCCGCAGGATACGCAGACCGTTTGCCACGGAACTCAGAAGGTTGAAAAGCATGACCGATGCCTTGAAGTCTGCTGCTTTTTCATAGACAAATCCGCAGTATCCGAAAACCTGTGATGCGGCGTGCAGCGGCAGAAGTATCAACAGAACAGGTTCATGAGGCTTTGCAAGCATTGGCACTATTTGTGACGTAGGAAACAATGAGCCGCTTTTGCCGTCCTTCCATGCCTCCTTTGTAACAGCACAGAGCATTTGTCCGGGATATGGCTTTGTACGGTATATATCCGGCTGTTCAGGTTCGCTGTCCCAATCGGGAAGAATGCAAAGATGCAGTGAGCGGTAGCTTTTGATTATGTGTGCTGTCTGGTCAACGATATCAGTCAGCTCAGAGAGAGACTCAACGGCTGAAGCTCTTGTTATAACATCAGCATTGATTCGCATTTCGAGCATATCGCTGACCTCAGTGTCACGCCGAATCTGCTCACGTACCTGTAGTGCTGCTGTCTGATAATCAGCCATTTTCTCTACACATCCGCAGCTTGCACCATAGATTATGTGTAAATCGTTTCCAGAGTCCGGAACCGGCATCCCTCCGCTAATTCTTAGCAGTTTTTCTGTTCCGGCTCTGCCCGTTTCTGACATAATACCGCCTATCGTAGTAATAGAAGGAAAATTTGATATCGCAATGATATGTCCGTCGAAGCCGGTTACAATGATATCGCCGGGGACATTGATGCCGCCTTTCTGCAGAACATCACATAGTGTTACTGCCATTATGTCATTTGCACATACAACAGCATCAGGACACTTCCTTTTGTGATGTATTAACTCATTACCAAGCTCCTCTGCACGCATCTTCCAGAAGTCTCCATAGAATATCTCATGTGTACAGTTGTGTTCATTTACTGCGCGGAGGAAACCGGACATACGCTGCTCTGAATCAGGATTGCCTTCATGTCCGGCAAGAAACATCAGTTCTCTGCACCCGTGCTTTTCTATCAGGTGACACGTCAGCTCATATACAGCATCATCCTGCGGTACAGAGACAGTTTCAAAGCCAAGGGAACTGCCGCCAAGGTCAATGCACGGAATTCCGGTCCGCCTTATCTTTTCCGATATCATGCGGCGGACGCTCTCTTTGACGAAATACTGCGAAGCGATCAGCACTCCGTCCAGTGCAGCTCGTTCAAGAAGACAGTAAATGCTTTCTTCTCCATCCATTATCTCACTCTGAACGTGAAATTCCAGTCCGTTTGTCATAGTTGTCAGCACTATTACATCACAATCCGCGGCAGAGGCAGTTTTGAAAATGCCATCAAGAAGCTGTGTCTGCAGATCGTCTGTTATCGAAGGTATTACTACACCTATACGTTTCATGATACCGCCTCCTTTTCATTTATTATACATTACGATGCTGCTTTCTGTCAACAAGGATTCTGTATTATGTCAGTCGGAGTGTTTAAAATGTTATTGAAAAGATAAAAATGTCATGCTATCATATAAGTGACAGGAAAAGCATATGCAGTGTGCAGGGAGCGGAGTATCGGATCTTCAGGCACCTTCTCCCTTGCCGACATGAGGAAAAACGGTAATAGGCATACCGTAATACTAACGGAGGGATCATTGATGTTCAGATCAGCAAGAAAAACAGCAGCGACCGTATTGGCGGCGGCGCTTTCATTAAGCACAGTACCATTATCAGCTTGCATTGAAACTGCCGGAGCAGCTGATGCTCTGATGACGCGGGATATATGGTGTGCAAACGAAGATGTCAATCGCTGGGAATCAGAACATTTCCAGTTCATCTGGGGCAAAAACGGAGCTGATTCAGCGAAGATAACCACACAGTTTCTCAAGGAAAATGCTAAAAACCTTGAAGCCTGCTGGGACGTCTATATGAACGACCTTTCCATGGAAGCTCCTACACAGTCGGTAAATCTGGCTCTCCGTGACGGAAACAGATACAAGGTCAATTTCTACATATCCGGTACCGGCCTTAAGCCATTCCCGGATGACTGGGCTTATATGGGATATGACAATCAGGGTTATGCTTTCATGTTCTGCTGCGTGGGTGCTATGCAGAACTCTCCTAATCCTTCATGGGTGCTCCCACATGAGTTCGGCCATGTCGTAACAGCTCATCAACTCGGCTGGAACGAAAATAAATACGTATCTTCTTGGTGGGAGGCAATTGCCAACTGGTATCGTGAGCAGTTTCTCTATTCCGATTACTACAGTAGTCAGTGGGGGAATGTGAACGGCATAACCGATTACTTTGAGACCTATATGAAGAATCTTTGCTTCACGCCGATACTTGGCCGTGATAATTACGCTTCATGGGCATTTTTGCAGTACATCACCGAAAACCCGGATGATCTTCCCGGCTATGGCAGCAGCTTCGTCAGAGACCTTATGCAGCAGGGTAAGCGTGATGAATATCCATACATAGAGATAGAGCGTATATCAGGTGCAGATATGAAAGACACCCTCGGTCATTATGCAAAGAGACTTGCAACACTTGACCTTGCTCACAAGAAGGACTATCAGTCACGTCAGAACGAGCTTCTTGCACGAGGCGAGTGGAACTGGGGAGAGATATTTACTATCCTTGAAAATACCATAGGCATGGAGGACTATTATACCGTTCCGACCGAACGTGCACCTCAGCAGTTCGGCGTTAACATCGTACCGCTCGAGGTTACGGGCAGCAGTATTTCCGTCACTCTTGAAGGACTGACAAAGACCAATGGCGCAGACTGGCGGGCTTGTATCGCAGTTGAACAGAAGGACGGTACCACACGCTATTCTGAGCTTTTCAAAGCTGGAGAGACTATGAATATGGATTTCGGCAGCAATGACTCTGCGGCGTATCTAACCGTCACAGCTACACCTGACATTTCAGTCTGGCAGCAGACAGGTGTTCCTTGGGCGTATGGAACAGGTGAATTTGATGAAGCTCATGCACCGTTTCTCAGCAAGACACGATATCCATGGGGAGCAATTATCACGGGTGCAGGCATAAAGCAGACTCAGAACGATGCTGCAGCTGTACACGGTTCGCGTCATCCGAACGGAGGAGGATTCGTTGCTTCAACAGCTAAGGTCGAGCCATCTGTTTACGTTGGTGCTGATGCAAAGGTGCTTGGATATTCAACCGTCAGTGGCAATGCAATAATTGACGGCTATGCTGTAGTCAGCGGAAATGCAAAGATCTCAGGCAATGCTGTCGTGAAAGGACACGCTGTTGTAGCAGAAAATGCAGTTGTTAAGGATAATGCTATAATAGCTGATAATGCCGGTGTAATGGGATCGGCAGTCATCTCCGACAATGCAAGAGTTCTGGAAAGTGGTCTTGTTTTTAACACGTACACGGTCAGCGGGAATGCGACTGTCAAGGGAGTTGCATATTGTCTGAGCAATGGCTCTGCAACAGGGCAGGCAATGCCTGACGGCGATTACTATGATGACTCCGGCAGAACGATACAAAAGGGTTCCATGTATGGCTGGACGAGCTACGATGAATATGCACAGAACCGCCCCTATACTGACGGCCAGATGGCGGCTCTGGAATTTGCTGCCGACAGCACTGACATTGCAGCAGATGAGTATACCTCAACATTCGGTATTTCTATTGGTAGTCCGGTATGGAGCAAGGCTATGACCTCCGGCAAGGGAGTGCTTACCTTTGAGGGTTCGGATGAGCAGTATCTGCTTGCAGACAGTTCCTATACTGCACTTCACACTGCAGAATATCAGACAGCTGTCCTTCTTCGGAGCAAAAGTAGGAGCGAACTTTTCCGTTTCGGCTCAGAGGATAAGGGAATAACACTTGTAGCTGAAAACGGCTCTGTTGCACTTTATGGCGTAGATCAGTGCGTGAAGGTCAATGAAGCATATAAACTCGGAGAGTGGATAACTGTCAGCGTTCTTATTTCGGACGGAAAGGCGACTCTTAAGATCGATAACGGCAATGAGTTGAAAACCGAAACCGCAGAATTTTCTGCTGAGCCGATTGATGTTATCGGCACGAATGATGTTTATCTCATTGGCGCAGGTATGAACGGCTCTATGGACTATTTCCGTGTATATAACAAGGACGTCCCCGAGGCTGATTATTACTACACCGAAAAGGAAGACATACAGGATGTGACAACTTCCGGTTATGTTGGTGATCTCAACAGTGACGGCAGCGTAGATGTGTTTGATTTCGTACTCATGAAAAAGGCAATTATTGACAAAGACACCATCAGCAGTAAAAATATGCTTGCAGCAGCTGATGTGAACGGTGACAAGGAGATCGGTATCGCAGACCTTGTTCTGTTGCAGAATTATCTCCTTGGCAAAGACAAAAGCTTTCCGGTTGGCGGAACATATACTGTCTGAAATATATATTCTCATGTAAACTATCATTCCTTTTGTCAATAAATAAAGGAAAGAGGCCTTGCTGCTAATGTCATTAAGCTAAGAAACTAAAGTGAATGAAACAGGAGTATGAAAAATGAAAGATGACATACTCCTGTTCATCCATTTCTGAAAAAAGCCACGACGAAAAGACAGATCGTAGATCTGCCTGAAAAAGTATTGGCACAAGGTTAGAATTATGATAATCTGTAATCAAAGAGAATTAAAATGAAAGGGCCTGATGAATAGAGGATCACAGGTGAAATCGTACAGTATCTGCTGTACTGTTTTAAAAGATATGATGGGAGGGAATCATATGCAAAAACACTGTAAGAAGATCGCTGCAGGGATACTGTCAGCGGCAATGCTCGTGCCGACGGGTGTCAGTATCGCGGAGCCTGTCAGGGCTTCTGCGTTGCAGGCAGTGATACTGAGAGCTTTCTCAAGGAAAAGCTCACATATATGGGACTCACCGAAGCCGAAATGAACGAATTTATCGTATACTGGCTGCCGCTGATGGAGCATAACAAGTATAACCTAATTTCATTCCAGAGCGATGTCTATACGAACTCTGCTAAACTTAACATCACTCCCACACCTGACAGCCTGCTGCGCGTATTTATGGCGTATGTTCCCCTTGAAAATGCTGTTGAAATTGAACCGCAGCAGCTTGACACCTTTGAGAGAAAAGGCTTCACAGTCGTTGAATGGGGCGGCAGCATCAAGGCAGCTTAACAATGGTTTTGTTATTGCCTGAAAAGAATAAATAGAATAAAAATGCCTCCGTATGCTGCCGAAAGACAATATACGGAGGCATTTGATATTACTTGCTGAGTTCACGCTTTACCGAATCATATTCAATTTTAACTTCATTGTCGGGAGAGCCCGTAACAAGTGAAACCAGTATTATAGCGGCAAATGCGCAGAGGAATGCGGGAAGGAGCTCATATATAGCAAGCACTCCGCTTATAACAATGACTCCGGGAAAACCTGCAATGCTCTTCCCGTTATCCTGACCTGTATAATATCTGTCATTCAACAAATAGCATTGAATCACTGAAACTGATATGATATAATATGTACAACCGAAAGAAAGGTAAAGCAGATGAAAAACAGACATTAAATATAACTTTTCAAAAAAATTTTTTAATGGGTGCGACATTCATGATATTCCGTACGTCTAATTATCAAAGGAAATATTTCCTGTCGAAAGGAGAATAACAATGAGTGACGGTTCAGGTAGCTACAGCCGTTTTCTCTCAGGTGACAGGGACGCAATTGAGGAAGTCATAAAAGACTATAAAGATGGTCTTATATATTACATCTACAGTATTATCGGAGATATGGAGCTGTCCGAGGAAGCCGCGATCGATGTGTTCATAAAGCTTTATGTAGATAAACCTGTTTTCAACGGAAATTCCGCATTCAAGACATGGTTATATACTATAGGAAGGAACAAAGCCTTTGACATCCAGCGGAAACGCTCAAGGATAACGGAAATATCTCTCGATGGCGCTTATTCCGTCCCGACCGGGGAAAATATCGAACAGAATTACTTGCAGCAGGAGAAATGTTCAATGCTGAGACTTGCTGTGAGCAAGCTGAAACCCGAATACAGCCAGATTCTTTGTCTTATCTACTTCGAGAATTTCGATAATGCCGAAGCAGGCAAGATAATGAAAAAAAGCAGCAAGCAGATACGTGATCTGCTTTACAGAGCGAAAAATGCTCTGAAAAGAGAACTCGAAAAGGAGGATGCTGAATATGATGGACTATAAGGAAATGGCCGCTATCGTCAAGGAAAGAGGCGATGCTATTATCGCTGAAAAAGCTGAACATACACGCCGTATCCGAAAAGTATCAGTCGCTGTTTCAGGTATTGCAGCATCAGCCGCAGCCGCATTCTGTATCTGGCATCTCAAGGATTCAGCCAAATTCATTAACATGTCCCCTGATAACAGTAACATCATCGAAGATATTACAGAACCTGTTACTTCTCCGACTGCCGAAAAGGCAGCTGCTGTCTTATCAACGACAGCAAGCCATTTATCCGCAGCAGCTTCCATAACGAAAGCAGGGGCAACAGCTGTTACTTCAGCAGATGTATCCTCATCAAAAACTGCAAAAACATCTGTTAAAGCATCTGAGTCTTTCGCTGCTGTTGACAGGATTATTTCGTCAGCAGCCGTACAGACAGAATTTGTTCCTGTGGAAACTACAGAAACTGTTACAACATATGATTATGAACACCCATTAAACGAAGGGAGAATTATTATGAAACGATTTGGCGCACTTTCAACCGCCTTGCTCATGCTTCCGAATGTATCAGCTGCAAATGCTGCAGCTGCAGAGCCGTTAAAGTATACACGTACAGACAAGTATCCTGATTATATCCAGAATTTGATAACCTGCATTGAAGATTATGATCTGGATATTGACATAAACGGCGACGGTAAATTTGATATCTTTGACGCCTATGCAGTTGAACGCAATTGTTCTGACGAACTTCCTGAATATATCGTCAATAATATAAACGCCTGCGAAGAAAAGATAAATGAATTCAAGCAGGCTACAGGCTTGAATGCGAATATCTGTGATATTACGGAATACTTTGTACGTACTCAGCCGGTAAAGCTTGAATACTTTGACCCTAATTACTATATTGACAACTGTCCTGATACATATAATGAACCTGTTCCGCTTGAATATATCAGGCATGATGACGGCGATTTCGATATAATTGATTTCTACGATACAATGTTCTACGAAGAGTCGGACGGTAAGTTTGAAAGACTGAAATACCACGGCAGCGATTCCGCAGACAAGTTAATGTCGCCTATACATTATTTTATAGAATATTATCTCAAATCAGCTATGTGCTATACCAATGCATCATATAATGTAATGGCTGAGCTTATGGATAATGGCTTAGTTGATGCTGATATCGATTCAGACGGTGAGATCGGTTTTGATGACATCATGCTGCTGTATAATTTCCGGGACAAATTCTATGATGATTATTATGAGACCTGTTATGGTTACTGGGACGAAAATGATGAATATCACAGTCTGGAACCGGGGCAGGTACATGAAAGAAAGAGAACATATGACGGCTTCCTTGAGGACTATGAAGAATATATTTCTTTCCTGAAGGAAATGCCTCATTATGATGAAAAAACCGAATACACTACCAATCATCCGCTTTCAGAGAGAGAATGGGAAAAGACAACAAAATTCTATGATACCGCTTCTCAGTATTCGCTCCATTGCTTCGCTGATATTGAGCAGACGCTGTTTATATATTATATAACCAACTATACGAATTTCAGCCCTGAGATCTTTGACAGCAGTTATTATAACAGCGAGGAAAACCATTTCATCAGCTGGGATATATGGGGATATCTCTATAAATACAAGAATATTTACGAAACATACGGCGTAAACGCTGTCAGAAGCCCCGAAGACAAGCCTCTTGATCCGCGGTTCGCAAAATATGACATAGAAAAGATGTTCCCTGAGTATTATGATGCTGTCAAGAAAGGTGAGATCCCTGAGCCTGACATAAACAAGGACGGAAAGACCGACATTCAGGATTATGCATTTTTCAAGGATCTTTTTACTGAGATACCGGCGCCTGAAGCTCCTTCATACTTTATCTATGCGAAAATAGATGCACCGCAGGAAGTACGTGACGCTTTCAATAACGATTACGACTTTAACAATAACGGTGTCAGCTGTGATATCGGAGAACTTGAGTGTATAGAGCTTTACATTGCAAAGGCTGTAGGAGCTTCGGATTATAATGACATACTCGATATGCTTGACAAGTATTATGCAGAAAATCCGTCCCTTGATCCTGTTGCGATAATAAATGAAGAAATTAAAAAAATGAATGATCCGCAGACAGAAGCAGAAAAAAGCCATGAGGTAGAAAGCAAAATAATCAGCTATATGAGCTCCCTTGACCTGTTCAAAACTGTAACAGGTGATTCCAATATCGACGGAAACGTGGATATGTCCGATGTGGTATTAATAATGCAGTCTCTTTCCAATCCTGATAAATACAAACTGACTCCGCAGGGAAGAAAGAATGCCGATCACGATGACAACGGCGTTACCACCGCAGATGCACTTGCTGTACAGAAGGAACTTCTCGGCTTATAAAAACTTTTCCGTGTTCACATATTACAGCTGATCAGTGTAGACAAAGCAAAGATACTGACAAAAGAAGATATACTTGATAGAATCCTAAATGGTGAATTTTCAAGCTTTATTGAGCTGCATTCCGAGACAAGAGACGACATTATTTATATCCCGGAACTGGAAATGAAAATCAAACCATATGTCTGGGAAGTCAAGGAAAGAATAGTAAACATCAGCTTTGATATGTACAGTGATGTATTGAAAACGCGCTTTTGTGAGTTTAGTACAGGTTTGGGCCTGTTTTTTCGGGCTTGCGCGGAATTGCAGTGTGATCCCTTTGCAGAATAATTTGTCCAACCGCAGGAGAAGTGTAGGAAAAATAAAGTTGAGAATAACTATATCTTTTGTTGGAGCATGAGCCATGATTTTTATTTTTGTCGGTTATGCTGCATTTTGAAGGATATTATAACACTGATAAGCTGTGCCATTACAGTGGCAAGAGCTGCTCCCGACGCACCGAGATGAAAGACGGCAACAAATACAAGGTCGCCTAAGATATTGAACAGACAGGCTATTCCTACAGCTATAAGCGGTGTTTTAGAATCGCCCAGCCCTCTGAAGATACTGCCGAGCAGATTATATGCGGTAATTACAATAAATCCACCGCCGCATATCCTGATATAATCTGAGGTAATATCAAACGCCTCTGCCGGAGCCTGCATTATTCCGGCAAGTCCCGGTGCACCAATAACGCTTATGAGAGTGAATACAAGACCTGTTACAGCAAAGATCATAATACCTGTTCCAATGGTCTGAGCTGCGTCTTTTGGACGTTTCTGACCTATCTTCTGACCGACAGCGACTGTTATTCCCATTGAGA
This sequence comes from Ruminococcus flavefaciens, assembly GCF_900143025.1. Taxonomy (GTDB): domain Bacteria; phylum Bacillota; class Clostridia; order Oscillospirales; family Ruminococcaceae; genus Ruminococcus; species Ruminococcus flavefaciens_I. The sequence continues at coordinate 111,367 of NZ_FRCT01000008.1, forward strand.
AGCTGACGATAAGATTAGTAAGCGTTGTTATGATCTGAGAACCTGTAGATACTGCGGATACATCTGCTGTTGTGCCGAATCGTCCTACTACAAGCAGGTCTACAGCACCATACATAGCCTGCAAAAACATAGCAAACAGAACAGGGAGCATAAATTTCATAAGTTTCGGCAATATTGCACCGCTTGTAAAATCATTGTTTTTCATTTCTATCCTCCATAAAAAAGCGGATAAAACAGCAAAGATATACTTGCTGTCCTATCCCTTTTGAAATCCGATAAATGTTTGTTTTCAAACGTTAGTATTATATCATATCACGCAATATGTGTCAATGCTATAATTGTAAAGGGATCTCGGGGAAATCTAATCAGAAAACAGCTATCTGATACAAAAAGAAGAAATATGCAGCAGTTCAAAGGGGGGCGATAACCTTGAAAACTTAACAATTGCATGATATAATGAAGAAAAACTGTCGGATCTTGAAAATGTAAGCGCTTGCAGGCGCAAGGATAACTATGTTTTTCAGAAGTTTGAGCAAAGCCGCAGAAAGGAGTATTCGATATGGAACTGACAACAGATGAACAGATAAGAATGGTAAACGGGCAGTCCTTTTTTGGAATGGGAGAATTGCCGCATAAGGGAGTTCCGCGTATTCAGATGCTTGACGGCGGAACGGGACTCAATTTTGAACAGCTGTTCGGCGATATTATGGAAAAAGCAGAGCGTCCCGAAAAAGGCACTGCTGTATTCAGAAAAGTGCTTGAAAACTTCTATCAGCCTGATTTGCTTGATACTAAGGAAGAGGTCGGTTTATACAACTGGCTCTGCGAACAGCTAAGGGCTATAATACCTGAAATGACTGCTCCCGGCTGTTATCCGCCGGGTATGCTGCTTGGTGCGACATGGGATCCCGAAACCGTTTATCAGGTAGGTCTGGCACTTGGACACGAGGCACGAGCATACGGTGTTCATGTGCTGCTCGGAACTCCGAATATAAATCTTCATCGTGATCTCAGAGCAGGACGGCTGTTTGAGGGCTACTCCGAGGATCCTTACCTTATAACAAAGCTTGCACCAGAGCTTGTCAAGGGAGTGCAGTCTCAGGAAGTTGCGGCAAATGTAAAGCATTTTGCAGCCAATAATCAGGAGACAAACCGTCAGGGGATAAATGAGATAATTTCGGAGAGAGCTCTTTATGAGCTTTATCTCCCCGGATTTGAAGCTTGCGTCAAAGCAGGCTGTGCAACTGTGATGGCTGCGTATAATAAGATAAACGGTACAGCGTGTACTGAAAACAAGTGGCTCCTGACGGAGCTTCTACGTGATGATTGGAGCTTCGAGGGACTTGTTATGAGCGACTGGGGAGCAGTTTATGATCCTGCCGCAGCAGTCAATGCAGGCTGCGATGTGAATATGCCGGGACCTGTTTCGCCCGAGCCTCTCGGAAAAGCAATTTCAGACGGAACTCTTGAACCTGAAAAGCTTGCAATATCGGCAGAACGTGCCGCTGCTCTTGCACGAAAATATGCATTGCCGCCAACAGGTCATATTGATATGGAAATGACCGATCATGCCGCCTATAAAGCCGCAGCAGAGGGTATCGTCATGCTTAAAAATTCTCCCTGCTTCGCTGACTCTGAGAAAAAATGCTGTCCGCTGTCGGTTTCTTCTAAGATAGCAATTATGGGTTCAAATGGCGGAAAATTGCTGAGCTGCGGAGAGGGGAGCGCTTGTGTCCGTACAAATCGAGCTACAGACCTATGCACGGAATTGCGCAGGCATTTTGCAGATGTTCGTTTGGGACTGTATGACGAAGCTGATACGGTCATCTATGTACTCAATATTGCAGGACAGGAGGGCAATGACCGTAAAACACTGTGTATTGATAATGAAGAAATACAGCGTATTTGCGAACTGAGCGGATATGCCGATAAGCACTATATGCGCTCAGTGCTGATACTTAATACATCGGGACCTGTTACAGGCTCGGTATTTGATTTGTGGGACGCAGTATTCTGGGTTTCGCTGCCGGGTATGCAGGGAGCTGCTGCAATTGCAGATATCCTTTGCGGAAATGTTAGTCCGTCAGGACGTTTGCCTTTGTCATTTCCGTACAGTGAGGATCATATGCCGACATATCTTAATTTTTCCGGTGACGGTATGACCGTTAACTACGGCGAGGGCGTATTTGTTGGTTATCGTTATTATGTTACGCGCCGCTGCCGCAATACCGAAGCTGATTATGCACGATTCTGTTTCGGCTGCGGACTTTCCTATTCCACGTTTGAAGTTCATGACCTGCGCGTTGAAAGCGGCGATATCGAAAACGGACTTGAATTGACAGCAGATGTGAAAAATACAGGCGAAGTTGCTGGAAAGACCGTAGTACAGGTATATGTCCATGACCCTGTATCCACGCTGACAAAGCCTGTCTGCCAGCTCTGTGCGTTTCAAAAGGTATATATCGAACCTTATCAGACGGTAACAGTGCATCTGCACGTTGACAGGCGTTCCTTTGAGAGTTGGGATCCCGATCTTCATGCATGGACTCTTGAGGACGGTGAATATGTACTGAAAGCAACAGTTGAGGACGCGAATGCTATCGACTGGAGTGATCCTTTCGGCATAATTCTGCGATATGACGGCGAATCGCCGTACAGCTGGGGTGAACATACAAGTGTCAAGGAGATATACGAAGATCATGAGTTGAAACCTGCTCTTTATCGGTTTATACAAGCTCACAGTCTTTCATGGGAGACTGTTCTCTCAACGTATCAGTATACCGCAATGGATAGTATCGGAAAGCTGCTGAATAACATGGGCTGTTCTGATAAAGCGTATGATGAGTTTATCGGCACCTTGCGTCAGATGCGGCATTTGAAACGATGACAGTATTGCATTGTCTGAAATAACATGAAAACGTCCGCTCATAACCTCGATACCCATATAGAAATTTTACACTAATTATTGAGAGAACCCCTTTTGAAAAAGGGGCTCCTCTGACGGAGGACGTCCCCTCTGTCACTGCGTGACATCTCCCCACACTGTGGGGAGTCACTCTCAAACTCTCTCCCTAAAACTTTCAGTTTTATTTTTTATCAGATAGGGCACACCCTGCATTACTTGCGGGGCTTTTTTATTTTAGTGTGCCCTATCTGAGAAAAAATCAGCTAAAAAAGTCTTTGGAAAGGGGTTCGGGGGAAAGCCTTTCTTCAGAAAGGTTTCCCCCGATAAATAGTATAAGCTTCTATATTTAGTATCAAGGTTATGAGCAGACGTTTTTTAGTTGTTTTAGATTTGATGTTATCTTATCTTGCTTCCTCCCCATTCAACGACAGTAAAGCCTTTTCTTTCAAAGGTAGGCAGCTGCTGCGGTTCGATATCCACGGCATTTTCCAGTGGAACATATGTCATGAATATGCGGAGCAGGCTGTCAGGTGCTGGAGAGATATTCAGTTTAGCAGAATTTGTATATGCATCGCCCTGGAAGGAAATGAGATTATACTTGTTATGCTCCATTAACGGCAGCCAGTATACGATGAACTCGTTCATTTCATCTTCGTTCAGTCCCATGTATGTGAGTTTTTCCCTGAGGAAACTCTCGGTATCGCTGCCTGCAACGCAGAAGCCCTTGGAGTGATCGAATCTTGTTCGGCAGTTTGCGGCGTCCCAGAACAGATATCTGTGATGTGTACCGTCAGCCTTGTTAAGAAGCTTGCCGTCAGGGTAGGCTGTTACGTTCCAGCCGTTGTTATACTTCGGATATGTTGTTGAGAGCTCTGCTTCCGTCAGTTCAAGCTCAACATGAATATCGGTCTCATGCTCAGGATATAAATAAATAACGGGCTTATCAATGTATGACTCATAAACGATAGTTGGAGTTTTATCATCGTCCGCAACTGTTTTTATCCAGCCATACTGATCATTGTAATTGGTAAATATCCATTTATCATTATTATCCTGATATCCTAATTTTGAGAGAATAGTATTCTTATAAATAATAGCTACAGGCTCATAGCTCTCATCGGGACCGGGATATAATTTCAGATCATCTGCAATAATACGTATAGGACCGCCAAAGCTTCGGTGCTCAGGTTCAACATAAGTCTTTGGGAGAGTTTCGATAAGCTTTTGTCTCATTTTGATAAGGTCAAATACATCGAGTTTATTGTCATGGCAGAAATCAGCGGACTCCCAGCTTTTAATCTCAGCATCAGCTGAGCCGAGCAGCCATTTTTGCAGCAGAACAACATCAGATACATTAAATTCCCCGTCATCGTTGACATCGCCTGTGGGGTTATATTTCAGCTTGAATATCACATCTGTGGAATCGTTGTCATATCTTGTCACGATCATGCTGTTGTTGGGCAGTATCCTTCCGCCGTAATATCCCATACTCTCAGCGTTATCGGGGAATGAATAATTCTTAGGGAGAGAGTTTTCTTCCAATCTGAAGGTGAAATTGGTTGAATTGAAATTTTTGCCTAAATTATCATCGACGATCGCAGGATTTGTTTCCATTGCGAGGATAGGTCCGGTTGCACACTCGCCATTACTGATGCTTGTCGATATATAGAGCTTTGTATCTTCAGAGAACTCTATCGGTTCATCTGTGTCACAGTCCACGGCTGAAGCTCGCATCTGTCCCGGCAAAAGTATCGTTTTGGCGTTGTTCAAAACGGCACAGTCGGCAGTCAGTGTATATGATGTCGGCTCGTCAGGATCAGGTCTTACATGGGATGTGCGTATCCATGAGATCTTTTCAATTCCGTCCTGTACAGCCTGATATAAATATATCTTGTCAATGGAGCCGTCGTCATACAGATCGGGCACCTGCATAGTGCAGTCAGAGGTCAGGAGATACTTTATGTTCTCGTATTTGTTATTGCTGTCAGGCTCCCATTTGTCACCAAACTGGTCTATCGTCATTGTACAGAACACTACATAATTATCCTTGACGGAAACTTCGCCATTTTTCTTCGTATATTCGTAATATTCGTTTGAACCGTCGGGGAGCCAGCTGAATATATCAGTTTCGGTGATATTGAGCCCCTGATCGGCTTTGAAATTATACTCAGCAATTGCAGGCGGTTTCCAATTATCATCAGTTTCCTTTACCTGTACATGGGGATCAACGATAGTAAGATCAATTTCGCCCTGCTTCTGAGGCTGATAGACAAACACATCAAAGCAAGTCTCGGTCAGCTCATGGGTGTAGATCTCATGTTTCAGTTCGGTACCCATTCCCTCAGACGGTTTCAGTTCATATCCGTATGTATCTTTACTTGCGCCTTTTCTCGCACGGTCAGGATATACAATACAGATCAGACCATTGTCGATATGCGTTGCTCCATAGGTATTTCTGAACTCTGCTGCGGAATCAAAATCAGACGGGATCCAGTCGGGGAGTGCAGCATAAACAACAGTTCCTTCTGCAATTGCAGCAGAGGAATGGGGAGTAAATGAAAGTGGGGAAATCGCGGTTGCGGCTGCTATAAAAGCAGCTGTTAGTTTCTTTAGGCTCATTATGTTCACCTGCCATTCTTCATATTTGCATATAACTGATGAGTTTCATTATACAGCGATATCTTTTCGGATACAAAAGATCATCGCATTATAAGTTTACATTTGAATTAACGTATGAAAAGGCAAAATGTGCGGCTGAAAAAGTAAACTTTTTATGAATTGCTGATTGGTACCGATAAAACTTAATAATTATCATTCCCTGAAATGAACATTATATCTTTACCTTAAAGAGCAGTTTTGTTAAAGATGTAGAATAAAACTGAAAAATATTGACAGGCAGGGGATTTGTGAATATAATAGTAAATTGAAAATGATAATCATTATCAAAATATTGTGATAATAACTGAGGTGATAAAATGGCAAGCAGAAAAAACAGAATAGTTTCATTGATAGTATTTCTGATATTCAGTTTTGTTATCCTGTCCTCAGTTATTTTTATCATTATTAACTCAGATCACAAATGCTGCGGCGAGGATTGCTGCATCTGCATTGAGATCGCAGAGTGTTTGGGTTCATTACAGGCACACGGTAATGCTGATACAGGAAATAACAGGATACTGCTTTTGCTTATCTCAGTGATCTTATCGGTAAATACGGTAATAGAAGCACATTCAAAGCATACAACTCTTGTATCCCTGAAAGTTGAATTTCTTAATTGAATGATCGGTATATTTTCAATGATACTGATTATTTAAATTCGGAGGTCCAATTATTATGTTTAAGAGATTATCAATTTTAACAGCAGGTATTATTGCCGCAGCTGTATCATTTGCAGGCTGTTCGTCTGCTGACAATAGTACAGAAAAAAGCAAATCGAAGGTAGCAGTAATGGAATCGGATCATAAAGCTGATCCTTCAGAAACAGCCGCAGATAAAGAAGGGTTCAGCATTGTATGCACCATATTCCCCGAATATGACTGGGTCAGGGAAATAATGGGAGATCATGCCGAAAATGCTGAGATATCCTATCTTCTTGACAGCGGTACAGACCTGCACAGCTATCAGCCTACTGCCGATGATATCGTGAAGATAACCACCTGTGACCTGTTCGTTTATGTGGGCGGTGAGTCTGATAAATGGGTAGAGAGTGTGCTTGAAAACTCTGAAAATCCTGATATGAAGGTAATAAACCTTATGGAGACCCTCGGTGATTCGGCAAAGGTCGAAGAACTCAAGGAAGGTATGCAGGGCGAAGAAGAGGAGGAAGATGAAGAGGAAGAGGAGGCTGAGTATGATGAGCACGTTTGGCTTTCACTGAAAAATGCAAAGCTTCTTTGTACCGAGATAGAGAAAAATATTGAAGAAATTGATCCTGCAAATGCTGCTGACTATAAGGCTGATCTTGACAGCTATATCTTAAAGCTTGATGAGCTTGACAACAGCTTCAAAACACTTATTGACGGAGCTTCCGTAAAAACTCTTGTTTTCGGCGACAGATTCCCGTTCCGTTATTTTGTTGACGATTACGGCCTTGACTATTATGCTGCATTTATCGGTTGTTCTGCTGAATCCGAAGCCAGCTTTGAGACTATAAATTTCCTTATAGATAAGGTAAAAGAGCTTGACTGTGCTACTGTTTTCACCCTTGAGAACTCAAATAAGGATATCGCAAATACGATCGTTGCAAATTCTGGCAAAAAAGATGTTAAGATAGCAGAGCTCAACTCGATTCAGTCGGTATCTAAAAATGATGTGAAGAATGGCGTAAGCTATATCGAATTAATGCAGAAGAATTACGATGTTCTGAGCAGTACATTAAAATGAGGTGCGCTATGTCAAAGAAAATACCCGTAATACTCATAACAGGATATCTTGGCTCTGGAAAGACCACGCTCATGCAAAACCTGCTGAAACAGGAACAGCGTAAAATTGCGCTTATCGTAAATGATATGGGCAGCGTGAATATAGATGCTGCTTTGCTTAACAAGAACCGTGACCGTATCGCTTCTGTTGAAATGGTTGAATTGCAGAACGGCTGTATCTGCTGTACTCTGCGCGATGAATTTATAGCTGAGATAGAGCGTATATCCAAGCTCCCTGATATAGAAGCTGTATTCGTTGAAGCATCGGGAATAAGCGAACCGTCAAATATCGCGGCTTCATTTGTGGTATATACAGAGGATAATCCCGATACCAATGTTTATCTCAGTTCTGTTGTTTCGGTCGTTGACGCTGACCGCATATATAACGAATTCCTTCGTGAGATCTCAATGGAAAATGATACAGAAGAAGGAGACATCATCAATCTTATCATTGACCAGATAGAATTCTGCAACCTTATACTCCTCAACAAGACCGATCTTCTCAGCAGGGAACAGATCGAAGAAGTGAAAGATGCAATACGTGATATCCAGTCGGAGGCTGAAATAATTCCGTGTATCAACAGTGAGATAGATGCAGACAAGATACTTCATGGCAAAGAATTCGACTATCATGCCGTGCTTGCATCATCGTCAATACAGCGTGCGCTGAATACAAATGAGCCGACAGATAAGGAAGCCTGCATGGACGAATACGGGATAACCTCTTTTGTATATGAGGAAATACGTCCGTTTGACCGTGAAAAATTTATGAGTCTGGTGGACGAATATCCGAAGGAGCTTATTCGTACAAAAGGCTATGTATGGTTTTCTGATGATGATGTGCATATACAGCTTTTTGAGCAGGCAGGAAGAAATGCAAGCGTTACGGAAATGAACGAATGGCTCGCAGCCTGCCCTCAGGAGGAGCTTGATATGATGTTTGAGAATTACCCTGATCTGAAAGATGATTGGGACGATAAATACGGTGATCGTATAAATCAGCTCGTATTTATCGGAAAAGGCTACAAAAAGGCAGATATTCTTGAAAAACTTGAAAGCTGTCTTGCAACTGCATAAATTATTCTGATAAAAACAGGCGGATACCTCGTTATGAAGTATCCGCCTGTTATGTTTTGATATTAAGTGCTTTATACAGCAGCTGCGCTGTATCAGCCTTTAAGCTTTACGTGCAGATCAAGCGCGTGTGTGGATCTGTCCGCCTGCGAGAGTCTTGCCGTGAGCCTTAGCCATATCAGAGATGTTTACGTTCTGATAGCCATTCTGTGCGAGCCATGGGAGAACCTCTTCCATAGCAGCTGCTGTTGTAGCATATGTCTCGTGGCAGAGTACGATAGCGCCTTCAAGTGAACCGTCCTGAGCTGCCTGCTTGATCTTGTTAACGATCTGATCCTTGCTTGCGTTGTTCCAGTCGCCTGTATCAATTGCGCAGGAGATAAGCGGAACATCGTAGAGAGCTGACTTTACCTGTCCGCCGCCGTCGAGATATGGGAGTCTCATAAGGTGTGAAGGCTCAGCACCGATGATATTCTTGAGCTTGCTGTTGCACTGTTCCCACTCGCTTCTAACCTGCTGTGAGCCAAGTGAACCGAGCTGTGGGTGTGATGTAGAGTGGTTAGCAACTTCCATGCCGTTCTTATATGCGAACTTGACCTCTTCATTATCTCCTGAGGTTGTTGTCCAGTTGCCAACGTAGAAGAATGTAGCTGTCATTTTGTTCTTGATGAGAGCGTTGAGTATTCTCATTGAAGTATCAGTTGAAGCATTTCCTACAGCGCCGTCGTCGAATGAGATAGCGCAGAGCTTCTTGCCAGCCTGAACGGTTGGTGTTACAGTTGCAGGTGCTTCTCCAACGTGTCCCTGACCTGTTACGACTGAAGACTTTGTGCCCTCTGAAGCAACAAGTACATTATCAACGTAGAAGTCCATAAGATCGCCTGAACCCTGAGTTGTTTCGATGTAGAGTATCATATCTCCTGAATTCTCGGGGATAGTGAAGGAAGTGTTTTCCAGCTTTGTCCATTCGCCGCTCTTGCAGGAAGCGCTGGCGATCTCTGTATATGAAGCGTTATCGCCTTCACCCTGCTGAAATGACATCTGTATAGTTGCAGCGTTTCCTGACTGCTGCATAACTGCGGCACTGAAGCTGTATGTCTGTCCTGCAACGAAATCAGAACCGAGTTCTATTGCAGCACCGTTCCACTCAGATGTTCTGCCTGATACATACAGTGACTTGCCTGAATAGTAGCTGTCTGAGCTTAATGCTACAGAAGCGTTTCCTCTGCCGCTCCATTTTTCAGAAGCTGAATCAAATGAATTATTGATATAAGTCTTAGCTGCTGCCTTTGTTGTTGTTGTCGTAACAACAGTTTTGGTTGTAGTAGTTGTTGCAGCCTTTGAAGTTGTCGGCTGTTCAGCAGGAGTTACATTTATATTATTTGCATAGCTCTCCGGAAGCTTTGTAACTATTCCGAGGAGGTATTTCTGAATAGAAAGCGCATCGTTTGAAGTTACACCGCTGCCTGCTTCATAAACGTCTGCATTGTAAACGCCGGGTGCATTGAGTGAATATTTGTTTGGATTTGCAAGAGACTGCATTATAGCGACTACATCGCCCATATCAACAGTGTTGTCGTTGTTTGCGTCGCCCCACTTGCTGACCTTTGAATCAAGAGCAGCCTTAGGATCAGCAGTTGTTGTTACTGCTGTAGTTGTGGTTGTAGTCGTAGTAGTTGTGGTGGTAGTAGTTGTTGTTACAACTGCGGGACCGTCCACCTTTACGCCTGCCTTTGCAACGATAGCTTCGTCGATGTAGAAGCTTTCGGTTCCTTCTTCGGTCTCAACATAGAGGATATAGCCCGAACCCTCGGGGAGCTTGTAGCTTGGATTTGAAAGCTGTACGAATTCGCCGTTTGAAATGCCGTCAGCTATATGAGCGTAGCTTGTTTCGCCTGCTGAGTTCTTGTATTCCAGTGAGAGCATCATGTTTCCTGTGCCCTTGACTGCAACACTGAAGCTGTACTCCTGACCTGCCTTGAATGTCAGTGAATCAAGATACTTCTGAGCACCGTGCCAAGCACTGCTTCTGTCGGAAACTGCAAGGCCCTTGCTGCCCTTATAAGCTGTGCTGCCTGTATTTACAGAAGCTCCGCCGCGGCTCTCCCAGTTGTTGTTGTCGTCCTCGAATGTATCGTGGTAGTAGTAGCCGTTTGCATCAGGCTCGATAGGCTCAGGCGGAACGGGATCCTTGCCGCCCTCGAAGCCCTTGCCGTCGCTTACGAGACTTACTACGAATGTAGAAACGCTGTTTGCAGGAAGCTGTGCATTGAATGATGAACCGCTTGCACTCATGTTGAGTGTTTTTGCGATATTTTCGCTTCCAGATGTTCTGTAGCGGTCAACGTTTGTGATAGTTCTGCCGCTGAGGTTGAAGGTCTGGTTTATTTCGTTGCTGCCCTTGTTGATAGCAACGATAGTAGCCTGTGTATCGCTGTGCTTGTATGCTGATACGAGGATATTGCTGTCAGGCTGTTCTGTAGCGTCGATACGTACATCACCGGGACGTACCCACTTTGAGAACTGTGCCATTGCATAGCCTCTCTTTGAGATCTTGCCTGTATCCCACATAGGGCTGTACTGACGGCGGATATACCACCATACGTATGCGTTCATATTGCCCACAACGAGAGCATTGTGGATATTCTCTGCTACCTTTACGCCCTCAGGCCAGCGGTCAGCGGAGTTGTTTTCGCTGTTTGGTACATAGACCTCGGTCATCCATATTTCCTTGCCGCAGTTTTCAAGAGCAGGGAAGTCCATCTGGCTGCGCTGTGTTCCGTAGAAATGAGTACCGAATATATCACAGTTAGCCATAGCCTTGGCGTTGTTGAGGATAGCGTTGTAGTAGTTCTTTCCGTACTGGAATGTCTCAGGTGACATCATCTTTGTGGTAGTACCTGCTGTTACTGTTTTACCGTAGTTAGCAAGGAAGGTAGCACAGCGGTCAGGTGACCAGTATGTCCATTCGCTGGAGTAGTCAGGCTCGTTCTGGACTGAGATCGAGTTGAGGTGAACTCCCTGACTGTCACAGTACTTGATGAAGTCGTTAAGGTGCTGAGCATACTGTGCTTCAGCACCGTTTTTCAGTACGTACTGTCCTCCTGTAGGACCGCCCGAACCGTTCTGACGCATTGAAGCGGGAGGATTCCACGGTGTTGCGAAAACAGTAGCACCCAGCTTCTGAGCTCTCTGAGCTGTTGGGATAGCGTTTTTCCATGCGTTCTTGTCGTCGCTTACGAAGATACGCAGGATAGTAAGTCCAAGCTCGTCATCTCCGTTGCCGAAAGCTTTCTGGACCTGTGCTTCAGTCATGTCTCCGGGAGCACCGTTCTGAGCGTTATAGCTCTGCCACTCGGGGTGGTTCATACCGCCGAAGCCTCTGATAGTCTGATATTCCTTGTTTGTGTTGATGTTGCACGCACTGGCTGCATCAGCCTCAATAGGTGCAGGTGAAGGGAATGACGGTACAATGCTGGCAAGCATTGCTCCCGCTAAGACTGCGGATATCGCAGACTTGATCTTTTTCGTAATGGTCATTTTAATTACCCCCTGTACGTAATCATTAAAAACGATTGCGAATAGTTTTTTCACTGTATATTTTATAATAATTATTATTGTTTGTAAACTCATAAAATGATGTTTGGGTGGAAAAAATGAAGATAGTTTTATTTATAAAAATAATTTTACATTAGATAACGTTTGAAGAAAATATTGTCCGCATTTTGTATTGTCCTGATATTTGGCGAAATACAGTCGGAATACCGCATCTGCACATTCAAATTAAGCAGCTCCGAAAAATTTTTTTGAAACTCGTGTAACATTTGCTGCGGGTGCTCCGAATGTTGTTTATGAAAGGTCGACCAACACTAAAAAGTCCGTTAAGGACGTAGTTTTCAAAAACAATAATACTGCACGTACAGCGCTTATCTTGAAGCGGTATGCAGCAGGATAACTATTATAAAGTATTTTCGGAGGAATCTATTATGAGAAATTTTGTTACCGTTATTGCCGCAATCAGCGTTATGCTTTCAGCAGCTCCCATGACTACAGCTTATGCAGCTGATACAGTATCAGCTTCCGTAACATCTGAGGCTTCACTTGACAATGTCAGCATGGAGCAGCTTGCAGGTCAGTGGAAATATCAGATATCTGATACTAACTATGATGTTGAAATAAGCTCAAAGGACAACGGCACAGTTGTTATCAGCAAGGATGGCACATACACATATACAGACGCAAGCGGAAAGACCTCAACAGGCACAGTAAAGCTTGGTTTTGAGGTTATCGGCGGCACTTCATTACAGACAGTAGGCTTCTATGAGGGCTCAGAGCATAAATTCGGCGGTTATTATCATAATGAGGAGCCGGACGCACTTTATTTAGGAAACAATCGCATTTCTCGTCTTGTCCGCAAGGGCTCGGCAGAAGTAAGCCTCAGCGATTTCGCAGGCACATGGAAATATCAGGAGTCAAACGGCGGCTATCCTGTTGACGTATCTGCAAAGGAATTAGGAACATTCGAGATAAGCGCAGACGGTACTTATAAATACACTGATATTGACGGCAAGACGATCACAGATAAAGTAAAGGTCGGCGACGAGACTATTGGCGGTAAAATGTTTGCAGTTCTCAGATTTTTCGAGGGTTCAGAAATAAAGAATGCCGCTACTTGCCGTGCATCAAGACCTGATGAGCTCTATATCGGCAATGCAGGCAGAAAGCGACTTGTACGCGAAGCAGACAAAAAATCTCTCACTACTCACGCTATTGAAAAAATGGACGCATACACATTTTTTGATGATCTTTTTGCAAGATATATCGCTCACAGTGATAAGGAAGCCTTCAAAGTAAATGATATCTCTTACTACAAAGTAACAGACTTTTCACTTATTACCTCCCTTGATGATATCAAGGATATCATAGGCAAGATGTTCACAGGAGAGATAAAGGATTATTTTATGAGAGAATGTAATGCACGTTTTCTTGAAAAAGACGGTATCCTTTATATAAATGACGGCAAAAGAGGCTCATTGCAGTTCAATACCAACGACGGTGTAATAATATCTGATGTGACTGCCGAAAGGTTTACAGCTACAACTGTAGCGAGCAATGGTTTACAGGGCAAGTGCAGAGCAGTATTCGTGCTCGAAAACGGAAGCTGGAAGATGAGCAGCTGTACAACAGGCGACTTTAAAAATGAGAACGTTACTGCTTCACAGACAGCAGTTCGTGTCAGCGGCGATGCAAACTGCGACGGCGGTGTTGATATGTCAGATGTGGTTCTTATCATGCAGGCACTCTCTAACCCTAATAAATACGGAGAAAACGGCACAGCAGAGCCCCACATTACTGCACAGGGCATAGCAAATGCCGATACAAACGGCGACGGCCTTACAGTAGGCGATGCTCAGGCAATTCAGAAAGCACTCCTTGATTTAGGCTGATAAGCAAGGAACGCCTGCAATGCTGCTTATAGAAATAATAGTTCGTTTTTTGTCTGAAATGCTCTTTATAATACGAATATATTAATAGAAGGACACATTCCGTAAGGAATGTGCGTGAACGGTACAAATTTTTTATGAAAAGAGGAGCAAAATGAAAAAAATCAGTATAGCAAGTATGATAATGGCGATACCATTGTGTTTTGCATCGGTATTCGCAGGCCACGGCGATTTAAGGGCAGATGCAGCGGATATCAAGTACGAATACGGCGTTTTTCTCGGAGCAGACCCTGAGGATATTTCCGATATGGAAAGCTACAGGAAGATCGTTATTGATGCGCAGTATTTCTCGGAAGATGAGATAAGCAAGCTCAAAAATGACGGCCACATAGTTTACAGCTACATTAATCTTGGTTCTGTTGAGGAATTCCGTTCTTACTTCAAGAACTACGAAAAGTATTTCCTTGGTGTATATAAGAACTGGGAGGACGAAAGATGGGTCGATGTTTCTCAGGAGGAATGGCAGAAGTTCATTGTGGGAGATATCGCAAAGAAGCTTATCGACAAGGGCGTTGACGGACTTTTTGTTGACAACTGCGATGTTTATTACAACTTCAAGGAAGAAAAGATATACAACGGCGTTACGGAGATCCTCAAGGGCTTCAAGAAGTATGGCACTTATGTTATCATCAACGGCGGCGATACATATGTAAAGGAATATGCTAAGAAAAACAAAAGTCTCGATGCAGTTATGGACGCTGTAAATCAGGAATCTGTTTTCAGTGCTGTAGACTGGGATAACGGTAAGAAGTTCATAGTAAACGACGAGGAAGAAAGAGATTATTTCCAGAAGTACTGCAAGCTCGTAAGCGATAACGGCAAGGACGTTTATCTCCTTGAATATACCAAGAGCAGCAGTGTTATTGACTCCATAAAAAAATACTGCGCTGAAAAGGGATATACATACTATGCTTCGAGTACGCTCGACCTGAAAACTCCGGGACAGGAGGCAGGTTCACAGCCGTTAAAGGAAAACAATGATACAGCAAATGCTTTAAAGCAGACACTGGCAGGCGATGCAAATATGGACGGAACAGTTGATCTTTCAGACGCTGTCCTTATTATGCAGTCTCTTGCAAATCCCAATAAATACGGAGAAAACGGAAGCGACAAGAGCCATATGACACAGCAGGGCGCGGCAAATGCGGACGTTGAGGGTGGAAACGGTGTGACGGTAAATGATGCTTTGGCGATACAAAGATATCTTCTTGAACTTATACCGTCACTTCCGGTAAAATAGTTCTTTCGTTTAATGAATAATATATAGTAATAATGAAGAGGCAGAAATGTCTCTTCATTATTTTATTGATCATTTTTTACAAACCGCAGCTTGCTTTGTTGTTTAAAGCTACAAAGATTGTAGGAATAGGACAACTATTCATAAAAAAACAATGTCTTTACTTATAAGATATGTTATTATAAATTAGGAAAATAATATTATTTCAAAATAGATATTTGCTGTTGTTATGTTTTTTATTCTTTTTGATTTAGGGGGACGATCAGATGGATAATTCGGGCATTTATATTTCATATATGATAACCGAGCTTTTCTGTATTATGTTTTCGGTCGGTATTATCATCAAGGCTAACAAAAACGTTGGTACACAGCTTCAGATGCGTCATTTCAAGGGAATGGCAATGTTTTTTATAGTATATCTTATAAGTGACAGCATATGGGCACTGGGACAGGGCGGATTGATCCCCTTCAGCGTGACAATGAACAAGATAACCAATGCCGTTGGACTTGCATCGGTCGGATTGTTGACGCTTGGCTGGTGTATTTTCGTTATATTCCGTATAGACCAGAATAATTCAAAGAAAACAAAGATAATCAGGATAGCGCATTATGTTATAGCAGCAATTGATCTGATATTAACGAGCACATCGGTCTTCACGGGCTTTTATTTCTATGTTGACAAAAATGATATCTTTCAGTTTGCAGACGGGTATATAGTTCACATTATATTTACCTTTTTACAGCTTTTCGGCAGCGGTATTTATTCTTTCTGGCAGAGCTTTTCAAACAAGCAGGTCAAGCTCAAAAAGGAATACCGCCTTCCGCTGAATTTTATAATCATACCTGCTGCTACGTCGATACTGGAGGGTATGCTGCCAATTTGTCCTATTGTTGCTTTGGGAATATTTCTCGCCATACACCTTGCTTTCCTTGAAATACAGAACAGCGAGATATATTCCGACGCGCTCACAGGTCTTAACAACCGCAGACGCATGGAGATATTCCTTCAGGATATGATACATAATTCCTCTGAGGACAATCCTTTCAGGATATATATGATAGATGTCAACGACTTCAAGCAGGTAAATGATAAATTCGGTCATATAGTTGGAGACAGGACTTTGCAGCTCGTTGCTGACGCTCTGCATAATGTTTCTGACAAGCTCCACGGCTTTTGTGCAAGATACGGCGGAGATGAATTTGTTCTTATAATCAATGATGATGCGCAGGTTCAGGAGGCTATCCAGAACGAGGTTAACTCCCTTCGCTCAAGGTGTGCCGATCTTATCCCGACTATATCGGTATGTACGGGCTTTGCCGTGTGTACCTCGGGGGCGATTACCGCAACTCAGCTTATTGCTCAGGCTGATGAGAAGCTGTATATCCAGAAGGAGATATTCCACGGCAGACGCAAAAAGGAAGACGTTGAATCAAACCAATAAAGAGTTAAGGCAGTCCGCAAGGGACTGCCTTTTCATTACCGATCTATAAAAACACCGAGTATCGCATCAGTCTTTAAGGAAAGCAGTGATATCGAATATTCAACCTCGGGCTTGATAATAACTGTTCCTGTTTCGTTTTTGAGATCTTCCCTGATGATAATGCCGAAATACTTTTCAAGGGCATACTGGTCAAATCCGAGACAAATGCGGAATTCTCCGTTTTGATATTTAGGATCTCGTTCTCGTCCGATAACATCTCCGTCAATTCCTTTAAAATCAATCAGCTTTATACCGTCAAAGTACAGGTCGAGCTTTAATTCGGGCTTTCCGTCAGCATATATTCTTTCTGAATCAACAACGCGAAATTCAAATTTATGACCGTTTCTTGTCCAGCCGAAGGTGTAGTTCCGGATATCTGCTTCGCTTTTCCAGCCTCCGACGCTGAGAAGTCAGTTTATCTCATCAAATTGCAGAGAGTCGTAAAATACCCCATCGTCGAAGCAGTAACAATCTTTCCAATACCACATTTTTTCGAGCACAACTTCGCCGTTATAGGTTATATTATAGATTTTGGTGGGATACCATTTTTTTGTCCTGCCGTCCCTGAGAAATTCCTCGTGTGTGTATTCGAGAGAAAGACCACTGTCGGAATCATAATCGGTTATTCTGTCTTCATATACTCTTACATGATAGAAATATACACAAGGTTTATCGTAGTAGTCGGCATGATTTGTTCTTGTTATGCTGCTTATCTTTCTTTTTGAAGATATCAGTTGAAAACGTGCGTTAACCTTTAAATGTCTGTCGCAAGCCCATTGTGCAAAGGCGCGTCCGAATTCCTCTAATTCTGCTCTTGTACAGTCATTTTCGGATATAAAAAATGTTGAGGCGACCGAAAGCTCCCATGCATAATCATCGTCATGTATTTTCTCGGGGTGATCTATGGGATATACTTCGGTTATAAATGAAACTGTATTCTTATCTTTGAAGTATTCTGCAATTCTTCTTTTTATAGCGTTATGCTTTCTTTACTATATTATATTACGACATCTATAGAATTCCAAGAAGCCGTTTGTCACTTTAGCAGTGACATTTGTAACTGTTTCTGATACTCCTATCAGTTGACAGAATGTTTTGTGACCTTGCACAGGCGAAAAAAACGTGTTATAATAAAACTGAAAATTTTTTTGAAAAATACTTCGACATTTCATTTGCGGTTTACGACTAATAAGTAGATGGGCGACGAACTATCCGAAAGGAGGTATGTATGGATAACGGTGAAAGTAGCTACCGCCGTTTTCTTTCAGGCGACAAGGAAGGTCTCGAAGAAGTGATAACCATTTACCGTGACGGCCTTGTATTATACCTGACAAGCCTTGTATGTAATATAAATATCGCTGAAGAACTCATGGAAGAAACATTTGTCAAACTCTACGTCAAAAAGCCCAAATTCAAAGGAAAAAGCTCGTTCAAGACATGGCTTTATTCTATTGCCAGGTTTACGGCTGTTGACTACATGAGGAAACATTCATCGTTATTGCAGGCTTCTCTTGATGATGCTGAGTTTACCGCAAGTGATGATAACCTTGAGGGAAGTATTATTCAGAATGAGGAAAAGCGTGTTTTGCATAAGGCTATACGGAAACTGAAACCTGAGTATGAGCAGGCGTTGTATCTGACATATTTTGAGGATTTTTCAAACAGAGAAACGGCAAGCATAATGAAAAAAACAGAAAAACAGGTCCGTGATATTCTGTATCATGCAAGAAAAACACTGAAGGCAGAACTTATCAAGGAGGGCTTTGTATATGAAAAGCTATAAGGAAACTATTGCAAGCGTTTTTGAAAAAGGCGATGCAATACTTGAAAGCAAAAGAATACGGGCTCGTCGTATAAGTATGGTAGCTGCTACTGTTTCAGGACTTTGTGCTGCCGCTGTTATTGGGGTAAGCGCGATAAACAGTCGTATAGATGATGACATCATAGGTCCTGAGGAACCGGATATCATTATAACAGAGAGTAATGTCACTACACAGATAACTACAACGCAGCCCGTTGAAGAGAATAATGCAATGCATACAGGTTCGACCCATAGATCGGCTTCTTCTGAAAAGAACGAAGTCAAAACGACCATAACAGCTATAGCAGACAGTGAACGCGTCACTTCTGTTAAAGCTTCATCTGCCAATGTTAATGCTTCTGCAAGCAGAATAAGGACGTCTTTGATTAACAACGGCTCAAAACAAACAACTGCCATTACGGGAACGACAATTACTGCGCCCGATGACGAGAGGAGCTTTGAGATGAAAAAACTATCTGCATTTGCAATATCATTTATTACTGCATTATCAGCTATGCCTACTCACGTTTCTGCTAATGATAATTACAGACTTTATGCACAGGATCCTTTTGATAAGCAGATTATCGCTCAGGTAGCACAGGGCGAGACAGATCTTAACGGAAACGGAAAGTTTGATATTGATGACTGCTATAAACTGTTCGTTTATACAGACGGATTTATTGTTGATGATGCTATAAAGGAAAGAATAGAGCGTTATGCCGACTATGACCATGACGGTTCCGTAACATGGTACGGCGATGCACTGCTCATGTTAAAGTATTATCTGATGACAAAGCCGCTGGATACTTCCGTATTCAATATGGAAAACTATGAAGAGCCTCAGCCTACTGAGCAGAACAAGAAGCTGCATGAACAAATGATAGAAGAAGGTCAGGCTGATGAGATCCACCCGCCTTCATACTATTTCACACAGAATCTCAAGACATATATGAGATACTACGGAACAGGCTACGGCTTCTTTGCTGATATGGTAAACAGCGGAGATATCTCACCTGATGTAAACGGAGACGGTGCTTTTGATATCAAGGACTGTGTTGACTATGAGATATTCATAGAAAATCTGATCTATAAAGATCCCGAACTTTACAGCAGATATAAGAGTATGGTAGACGGAGTTATCAACTGGAAAGAGGGCGATTTCTACGTTACGTTTTCAAATATTCAGGGCGGCGACAGCTGGCAGCCATTTGCCTACGATATCATACAGCTCCCTGAGGCAACTATAAAGAGATGTGCGAATATATTCAGCAAGATGGGACCATACGGCGGTCAGTTCACAGGACGCTACATGGCTTACAGCTATCTCCTTGACAATCCTCTTGATACTGAATATTTCCTTACTGAATACTATGAGCAGTTCTATGAGGGCGCATCGCATTATGATATAAACGCTGCATTTGTATTTGCTGCAAGAACAAGCGAAAGCATTGAATACTTCGGCGACTTTGATAAGGAAAAGTTCAGCAATGACTTCAAGAAATACTGTCAGGATATCAAGGACGGCAAGATGGACGTGCCTGACCTCAACTTTGACGGAAAGCTTGATAAATTTGACTATGATGCTGCAATGTGGAGAGCAAGATGTACATACCTTCCTGATTGGCATGATACAGAAGGCTTTACTGATGAAGAAAATGAATTAAAAGAGAAGCAGTATGAATATTTCAAGACCAAGTGTGATGTCAATGGCGACGGCAAGAGCGGTGATATATACGACATGATCCTTATGCAGTGCTATATGCTCCTTGAAAACGACGATATTTTCAATGAAAGCGCTTGCGAGGAGTTTAATATCTCCGAGGAATACAAAAGCAATTATGCAATTCTTAATGATATAGATATTGATAGAAACGGTGACGCAAATCTTGACGGCGGCATGGATATGGGCGACGTTGTAATCATAATGCAGTCACAGGCAAACCCGGATAAATATGAACTTACAGACAAAGGAAAGTTTAATGCTGATCTTTACGAAACAGGCAAGGGAGTAACTGTAAACGATGCGCTTCAGGTGCAGAAGGTGCTTCTCGGACTTGAATAAATCAGCTATAAGAATTATTACATCCTGAAATATAGCAGACCCGTAATACGGAATGATCTATCGTATGCGGGTCTGCTCTTTTTTCAGCACTGATCCATGATAAAATAGACATTTTTTGTTGACATACACTTATTATAATGTTATAATTGTAGTATAGATAATCATATTTGTATGATGCGAGAGGAGTGTTTATTATGGGAAGACTTAAAAGAATAAAACAGGCAGCAGCAGGTATCATGGGTTCTGCGCTTTTATTCAGTTTTGCAGGCGGTATTCTGCCTGTTTCAACAACTGTAAGTGCAGCTGATATCGGAGGCAGCGTTTACTATAATGAAGAAATGAGAATGTATGAGTACGAATTCATCGACGCATACATCTATGATATAAAAAAATTTAGCGACTACATGATCATAGACCTTATACCTTCAACGGGAGGAAACTGGTTCAATTATGAATATCACAGGCAGATAGCCGTGCCCATCCATGATTACGACAACGAATATTACGGCGATTCTGATCCTGAGCACAGACTGAAGCCTGAAACAAGAGTGAATATCAGATTTGCTTCGATCAGAGAATATGATGATCTGGTTAATCTTTTTGCAAGAAATAGTGGAATATTCAGCCTTAACTATATAATTTCATTAAAGGACCCTGATGAGCATATTTACGGCGATATAAACGATGACGGAGTTATTGACTCATTTGACGTTCTAACGTATAAAAAGTATC
This sequence comes from Ruminococcus flavefaciens, assembly GCF_900143025.1. GTDB lineage: Bacteria > Bacillota > Clostridia > Oscillospirales > Ruminococcaceae > Ruminococcus > Ruminococcus flavefaciens_I. The sequence goes on from NZ_FRCT01000008.1 coordinate 132,584, forward strand.
TTGCGGGCAATCTTTCGTATCAGCTCAGCGAGGCACAGTTCCTCAATGCGGATATAGATATGGATACCGAGATAACCGAGGACGACTTCAGACAGGTCATGGATTTTGTTCTGGGAAGTTCAAAGGAATTCAACGGAACATCAAATATCGGAAGCGTTCGTCTTGACAATACGGTAAATGTGAAGGCTTCCGAGGGCGTAAAGACAGATGAAAGCTTTGCAGCAGCTGAGATGAAATTCGGCGTTGATCTTCTGAAGAAATGCTTCGATCCCGAGAAAGGAAGTAAAAACCTTCTGCTTTCACCTCTTTCCATATCGTCTGCTCTTGCCATGACTGCAAACGGAGCCGACGGCGAAACACGCGAGGAAATGGAGAAGGTGCTCGGAAGCGGTCTTACACTCGATGAGATAAACGAGTATATGGCATATTATGTCAGTCAGCTCCCCGATGAGGAGAAGAAAAAGATTTATCTTGCAAATTCAATATGGTTCAAGGACGATCCTTCCTTAAAGGTGTATGATGAATTCCTTGAGACCAACAAGAAATTCTATAATTCCGAGATATACAAGTCAAAGTTTGATAAAAGCATCGTTAAAGATGTGAACAGCTGGGTAAATAAGAATACGAAGGGCATGATCCCGTCAATTCTCAGGGAGGATAACATTAAGTCAGATACAGCGATGATGCTGCTCAATACTCTGTATTTCGAGGCGGAATGGGAGGACCCGTATCTCAGCACAGCGGACGGCAAGTTCACCGATCTTGACGGAGTCAAGCACCCCATAAAGGAATTGAACAGCATGGAAAGCTATTATTATGACCTCGGCAATGCCGATGCTTTCAAGAAGCCATACATGGGTGAAGATTACAGCTTTGTAGGCATACTTCCGCATGAGGACGTTGATTTTGAAAGCTACATCAGCGAGCTTGACGGAAAGGCGCTTGCAGAGGGCTTAAAGGAGTATGAGGATCCGTCAACTGTAGATCTTTATGTAATGATACCTAAGTTCAAGTATAATTATGATACTTCTTTGAAGGATATCCTTCCTAAGATAGGAATGAAAAAGGCTTTCGACAGTAGGGGAGCGGATTTCTCAAAGATAAACGATCTGTCTGTTGAAGGAGCAGAGCCGTTATACATTTACGATTTGCTCCACAAGACAAAGATCGAGGTAACAGAAAAGGGTACTAAAGCTGCTGCGACAACAGCGGTCATCATGGGGTATGGATCTGCTGCTCCGATAGAAAAGAAAAGGGTCTATATCAATCTTGACAGACCTTTTGTATATATGATCGTTGACAAGAACAATGTGCCGTTATTTATAGGTGCTGCTACTCAGCTTGAAGAGAAATGATAAGACTGCTGAAAGCTCTTCTGTCTTTATGGCAGGGGAGCTTTCAGATTTTTGGAAGATTAAAGATAATGGATATAAGGAGGAATTGAATGAAGAATAAAATAACTTCATTAATGACAGTGCTGGCTATGGGAGCATCAATGCTTTCGTATGTGCCGTTCAGAGGTAATTCGGCAGATGAGGAATACAAGATACGTGACAAGTGGGGCTACTGCAAGACAGCAAATTATGCGGAATCAGAGCATTTTGTAATTTTCTACGGCAACAATGATACTACCGGAAAGGTAAATGATGCCTTTCTGAAAAGGAATCTTGAAGATTATGAAAAGCTGTGGAAATGCTACGGTGAATATCTGGGCATGGAGAATATGAATGTTGATATCTACGGAAAGAGCAGTCAGAAGTACAAGACCAATGTTTATCTTACAAATACAGGTCTGGATAAGTATCCCGAGGGCTGGGCGTTTATGAGCTCTGAGGACGGATACGGAATAGAGATAATCAGTCCCGAGGCTATGCTGGACGATCTCACTATCGCTCACGAATTCGGTCATGTTGTTACTATGCAGCAGAAAGCATGGGTAGATCAGGAGATAACGGGAGCATGGTGGGAGCCGCTTGCGAACTGGTTCAGAGAGATGTATCTGGGCAGTGAGTACTACACGGGCAATACAAAGACCTGCTGGTTCGAGCCTTACATACGCAATATGAGCCTTACATTCCCTCATGGAAGAAATTATTATGAGGTATGGCCTTTCCTGGTGTATCTTTCATACAATCCCGACAACCTTCCGGGACTTGGCATTGATGCTGTAAAGCGTATCATTTCGGAGGCTGAGCCCGATGAGTATCCATTCGATACTATAACCCGACTTTTCGGCACCGATGCGCATATAGTCTTCGGTCACTTTGCAAAGCGAATGGCTACCTTTGATTTCGGCAATCAGGAGGCTTACAAGGAAGAATTCAGCAAGAAGCTGGCTCAGTCGCCCTTTTACTGGAATTTATTCTATACTGTATTGCAGGACAACGGCAGCGGCTGGCTTCAGGTGCCTCAGGAGGAAGCTCCCATGCAGGGAGGTATAAATATAGTTCCCCTGATCATAAAGGGCGATACTATATCCGTGGAGTTCCGCGGAACGTCTGAAGTATCCAACTCTGGCTGGAAGGCGTGTATAGTTACTGTGGATGCCAACGGAAACGAGTCCTATTCCGAGCTTTTCGGCAGTGGAGATAAAGCGAGCGTATCTGCAAAGGGGGTGGTATCCGCCTACCTGACCGTTACTGCTATGCCTGAGGAGCTTTATAGAGCAAATGCATTTCATAAAGAAATAGATTCGCCTTATGATAGCTGTGAACGCAAACGCTATACATATGAGGTCAGGCTCAGCGGTGCAGAGGTGCAGCAGTCGGGCGGCTACTCAAAGGGAAAGGGACATATCCATTCCAACGGAGGCGGCTGGGTGGCTGACAGCGCAAAGGTCGCTGACTCGGTATATGTAGGACCTAATGCTATGGTCCTGGGAAATGCAAAGCTTTCGGGCAATGTCAGGGTAGAGGAGCACGCGGTAGTTGCAAACAGCGTGACTGCTCAGGATAATGTGGTGATATGCGGTCATGCAGTGGTAGACGGCGGAGGCTGGGTATATGACAACGGCGGCTGGAAACAGGGAAGCGTTGATCTCAGCGGCAATGCCATAATCAGCGGCAGCGCGGTGGTATCGAATTCCTGCTCTGTCTCAGACAATGCAAAGGTGCAGCATAAGGCTTATCTTTCTGATGGTGTAAAGCTCAGCGGTGATGCAGTTGCAAGGGGTATGGCTTATCTTTACGGAACTACAGCTTACTCGGAATATACCATACTTGACGGCGATTACAGCAATGACAAAGCTCAGAAAAACCATGTTAATTACGGCTGGCTGGACGATCACGGATATCGTTATATCCCTGAAAGTCATATAGGCAGTTTTGAGTTTGCAGGCTATCGGGAGTGCTGGGAAAATGACAGGCATACATTTATAAACGCTCGTCTGCTTGGAACAAAATATGAATCGGAACGTACATCTGCGGATGGAGTTCTTAGCTTTAGCGGCGGAGATGAATATATGCTGCTGGATAATTCGATGCTTCAGACGAGGGATATCCAGATAGATGTCGGTGTGCTGTGGAAGGGCGGAAAAGCAGGTCAGGAGGTATTCCGCTTCGGTGACAAAAATTCCTATATGTCGCTGACTCCGTGCAATGAAAACGGAGTTGCCGAGCTTACGGTCACAGACGGAAAAACATCGGAAAAGCTCACTGCTTCATCTGCGCTTGCCAAGGGTGAATGGAGCAAGGTGACTATACGCATCATCGACGGAAAAGGCGAGCTTGTTATCAACGGCAAGACGGCTGACAGCAAGACGATGAAGCTGAATATGATGTCGGTCCTCAGCAGTACAGAGGAGGAGCTTGCGGTAGTCGGAAGGGGCTTCAAGGGCGCTGTCGACTATATAAAACTCAGCAGAAGCAAAGAGGCTGAACCGAGAGTAAGCTACAGCGGCAGGGAAGAACCTGATGACGGCGATTTAACAGGTATACGCGGAGATGTGAACGCTGACGGTGAATTGAACGTTGCCGACCTTGTGGCATTGCAGAGCTGGCTTCTTGCGAAAGCAGATGCAAGGCTTGCGGACTGGCAGGCAGGCGATCTTTGCACAGATAATGTAATAGATGTATTTGATATGGTGATGATGAGAAAGCTTCTGCTGTCTCAGTAAATACAAAAAAGGATTATAGAGGAGGATTTATTTATGAAACACTCAAGATTAACAGCGGCAGTACTTGCGTTAAGCATGGCAATACCCGCATTTGCTTCGACAAGCGCTTTTGCGCAGGATACGGCAGGCAGCGGAGATGTCAATAACGATACTGTGTTCAATATCTCTGATATAGTAATGATGCAGCGCTGGCTCGGCGGAAAGGTCGAGCTGAAAGCACCTGAAAATGCTGATGTGAACGGTGACGGCACTATTGACGTATTTGATATGTGTCAGATGAGGAGAATGTTGATCGGTGAGAACGAAACGGAGATCATGCCTGTATCCCGCAACCTTTGCTCAGGGATCGCAAAATCAAAGATTGAGGGAATGGAGGCTGACGACAAATTTGCAAAGGGGCAGAGACAATTTGCTGTAAATCTTTTCAAAGCCGCAGTTGATTCTGCTTATTGTTCCGAAGGTGACGAAGAAGCTGAGGATAAGAGCGACGCTGAGACAGATGAAAAGGAAGATGTGAAGAAAGATGACAAAAACGTATTCATATCGCCTTATTCTGTAATGCAGTCACTTGCTATGACAGCAAACGGTGCAAAAAATGAGACTCTCGGGCAGATGGAAGAGGTTCTCGGCGGAGTTCCTATTGAAGAACTGAATAAATATATGTATCTGTTCAGAAATAAAGTAGGAGCAAGCGATCAATCGGTTATAGATACGGCAAATTCGGTATGGGTAAAAGATGATCCCATGTTGGTGAGACCGGTTCCCGAATTTATACAGAAAAATCTTGATTACTACGATGCGGAATATTATCTGTCCGCATTCGATGATAATACCCTCAAGGATATCAATAAATGGGTGGATACCAATACACGGCACTATATCCCCAAAATAGTTGATGAGATAAAGCCCGATGACATTTTTGTCATCATTGATGCTGTAGTTCTTGACGCTGAATGGCAAAGCACCTATATGAGATATCAGGTGGGCGACTGGATATTTGAAGGTGTAAACGGTGAGAAGCAGGGATGTGAATTTATGTCGGCACCTGCTGAATACATAGGCGATGATGATACAGACGGATTTATAAAGCGTTACAAGGACAAGAATATTGCCTATGCAGCTCTGCTTCCGCATGAGGACATAGATATCCATGATTACATCAAGGACCTGACTCCTGAAAAGCTTGATGCACTTCTTGCTCAGGAGACAAACGAGACGACGGCTACATTTATGCCGAAATATTGCTTAGAATACGCAAATGACCTTACAGATGAGCTTAAAGCAATGGGAATGGACATAGCATTTGACGAGTCAGCTGATTTTACAGGACTTTCGTCAGCTGATGTTCCGACTTATCTGCGTTATGTAAAGCACAAGACAACACTTGATGTAAATGAAAAAGGAACGAGGGCAACAGCTGCAACTGCTTCGGGAGGTCTTGCAGGCGGCGGTGTATTGAAAAGGGAGGTCCTGCTCACAAGGCCTTACGTTTACTGTATATATGACATAGAAACACATATCCCGCTGTTCATGGGAACTCTTATGAATATACCCGAAAAATCAAGCTTTGTGCCCGATGCCGAGCTCCTTGAAAAATATAATGAATATGTGAATGCGGAAACCGAAAACGATTCGTGATATATAATCCATATATAACATGATACTGTTTTTATATAGCATATCGTGCGATATCCGTATGTCAATTTTTGCATAGAAATAAGCTTCATAAATTGCTCCCATTTTACAGGCAGTCGGTACTAAATGGCTATTTTTAGGGAAAAATAATATTCGAAAAATCGCAATATTTGACCGATTATGAAAACAACCGCAATAAATGACTTGTGTATTCGGTTTTGTTTGAATATAATTTAGTTAGAAATAAAAACAGCAAAATATACTGGGAGTAGATTACTAATCCACTTACTTAATCCATCTTTACCAAATAAAGGAGTGATTTATTTGAAGCTTAACAAGATCAAAAAGATCATCAGTGCAGGCGCATCCACAATGATGCTCGCAGCTGCTGTCCCTGCTGTAGCTTCAGCTGCTGACCAGCAGACAAGAGGCAACATCGGCGGATACGACTACGAAATGTGGAACCAGAACGGCCAGGGTCAGGTTTCAATGAATCCGGGTGCAGGTTCTTTTACCTGTTCATGGAGCAACATTGAGAACTTCCTCGCTCGTATGGGTAAGAACTACGACAGCCAGAAGAAGAACTACAAGGCTTTCGGAAATATCGTTCTTACTTATGATGTAGAATACACACCAAGAGGAAACTCATATATGTGTGTATATGGCTGGACAAGAAATCCCCTTATGGAATACTACATCGTAGAAGGTTGGGGCGACTGGAGACCACCCGGAAATGACGGAGAAAACAAGGGTACAGTAACTCTTAACGGCAATACATATGACATTCGCAAGACAATGCGTTACAATCAGCCATCACTTGACGGTACAGCTACATTCCCACAGTACTGGAGCGTTCGTACTTCAAGCGGTTCAGCTAATAATCAGACAAACTACATGAAGGGTACTATCGACGTTTCTAAGCACTTTGAGGCTTGGGAGAAGGCTGGACTTGATATGTCCGGTACTCTCTACGAAGTATCCCTTAACATTGAAGGTTATAGATCAAACGGCCAGGCTAACGTAAAGAGCGTTACAGTTTCACAGGGCGAAGGCGGCGGCCAGCAGCAGAATAATGACTGGAACCAGAACAAAAACCAGCAGCAGAACCAGAACAATGACTGGAATAACTGGGGACAGCAGAACCAGAA
>NZ_FRCT01000008.1:139641-158057 GCF_900143025.1 Ruminococcus flavefaciens
CAGCAGAACCAGAATAACGGTTGGGACTGGAATAACCAGAACAACAATAACTGGAACCAGAATAATGACTGGAACAACTGGGGACAGCAGAATCAGAACAATGGCTGGGACTGGAATAACCAGAATAACAACACATGGAACGGTGTTGTAAACAACGACTGGAACAACTGGAACCAGAACAATAACTGGAATCAGAACAACGATTGGAACAATTGGGGTCAGCAGAACCAGAACAACAACTGGGGACAGCAGAACAACAATTGGAATAACTGGGGTCAGCAGAACCAGAATAACGGTTGGGACTGGAATAACCAGAACAACAATAACTGGAACCAGAATAACGACTGGAACAACTGGGGACAGCAGAACCAGAACAATGGCTGGGACTGGAATAACCAGAACAACAATAACTGGAACCAGAACAACGACTGGAACAACTGGGGACAGCAGAATAACGGCTGGGATTGGAACAATCAGAACAACAACACATGGAACGGCGTTGTAAACAATGATTGGAACAATCAGAACCAGAACAATAACTGGGGACAGCAGAATAATGACTGGAACAACCAGAATAATAACAATAACCAGAACAATAACAACAACCAGCAGCAGAACAACAATAGCAATGCAGGTTCAAAGGACAGCCTCAAGGGCGCATTTGCAAGCTACTTCAAGATCGGTACATCTGTAAGCCCTCACGAGCTTGGCAGCGGTGCTGACTTCCTGAAGAAGCACTACAATTCTATCACTCCTGAGAATGAGCTCAAGCCTGACAGCATTCTCGATCAGTCAGCTTGTCAGCAGAGAGGCAACAATGTCAATACACAGATCAGCCTCAGCAGAGCAGCTCAGACTCTGAAGTTCTGTGAAGAGAACGGAATCTCACTCCGTGGTCATACATTCGTTTGGTACAGCCAGACTCCTGACTGGTTCTTCCGTGAGAACTTCTCACAGAACGGCGCATACGTATCAAAGGATATTATGAACCAGCGTCTTGAGAGCATGATAAAGAACACATTCGCAGCTCTCAAGCAGCAGTATCCAAAGCTTGATGTTTACTCATACGACGTATGTAATGAGCTCTTCCTCAACGACGGCGGCGGAATGAGACCTGCAAGCAACTCCAACTGGGTAAGAGTTTACGGTGATGACAGCTTTGTTATCAATGCATTCAAGTATGCAAGACAGTATGCTCCTGCAGGCTGCAAGCTCTATCTCAACGATTATAACGAGTATATCCCTGCAAAGACAAACGATATCTACAACATGGCTATGAAGCTCAAGCAGCTTGGCTACATTGACGGTATCGGTATGCAGTCACATCTTGCAACAAATTATCCTGATGCTAATACTTATGAGACAGCTCTCAAGAAGTTCCTCAGCACAGGTCTTGAGGTTCAGATCACTGAGCTCGATATCACTTGCTCTAATACACAGGAGCAGGCAAACCTCTATGAGAAGATATTCAAGCTCGCTATGCAGAATGCGGATAAGATCCCTGCTGTAACTATCTGGGGTACTCAGGACAGCGTAAGCTGGAGAAGAGAGCAGAATCCACTTCTCTTCTCAAACGGCTATCAGCCAAAGCCGGCTTATGATAAGGTAATGGCACTTGTAAAGTAAGATCATTGTTAAGCCTGATCTTATAAATCCAAAAATAATAGTCACAGGTTCTTGAGCGATCCTGTGACTATTTTTATTATATTCATTTATTTTTGGTCAGCATACCTGAAAGCCTGATAGTTCTGAAGACCTGCTCGGCTGTGTCGGCAAGATTTTTATAGGCATTTTCCTTGTCCATAGCCTGTTCAAGAGTGCATACACTGCGCAGAATAGGGAAGTATGCGTCTATACCGCTTGAATTGCACAGTTCTGCGCCCCTGCGCACCGCCCCGCTGAAGGCAATGACCGGCTTGCCGTATTTTTTTGCTATCCCTGCGATCCCGACGGGAGCCTTTCCCATGCAGGTCTGACTGTCAAGGCAGCCCTCGCCTGTTATGACTATATCGGCAGTCTTTATGGCTTCTTCAAGCCTTGTTTCGCGTATTACAAGCTCAACGCCCGATTGCAGCTCGGCGTTGAGAAAGTACATCATCGCAAATCCGAGACCGCCTGCTGCGCCTGATCCTGCCGTATTGGGAGAGGCTGACGGAGCATAGCACTTTGCAATTTCAGCGTAACTGCGCAGGTATTCGTCCATAAGCCTGATACTGTTCTTGTCCGCACCTTTTTGCGGAGCAAATACTTCGCTGCACCCGTTAATGCCGCAGAGCGGATTGGTGACATCGCAGGCGACATGGAAAGAACATTCTTTAAGCTCTGGTATAACATTGTTATCGGTGATTCGGACAAGCTCGGAGAGCCCCTTTGCTCCGTACTCCACCTGCTTGCCGGCATTATCGAGCATACCAAAGCCGAGAGCTTGTAAACAGCCGATTCCGCCGTCGTTGGTGGCACTTCCGCCGATGCCGATTATAAAACTGCGGCAGCCGCGATGTATGGCATCAAGTATCATTTCACCTGTACCATAGGTGGTAGTGTGCATAGGGTCACGCTCGGCTTCGGAAAGCAGGGTGAGTCCCGAAGCGGCAGCCATTTCGATAACAGCGGTATTATCGGGGAGAATACCGTATTTAGCCGTGATACGCCTTCCGAGAGGATCGCGGACCTGAGCTTCCATGAATTTTCCGTTAAGTCCCGATACAAGGGCTTCAACAGTTCCCTCACCGCCGTCAGCTACAGGTCTTATTACTGCGTCCGCCTCGGGGAAAACACGATATATCCCTTCAGCTGCGGCTTTGCCTGCGTCGAGCGAGGAGAGACTGCCCTTGAATGAATCTATTGCGATAACTGCTTTTTGCATTAATATCTCACCTCTATTTGTAAAATTGATACTTTTTTAATGTTCATAATTTGAAGCCTTCATCAAATTCTATCATTAAACTATCCCGTTGTCAATACATTTTAAATAATAATACATATATGATTAAATGAATTGGTAATAAATAATAATTATTATTTGCTAATGATATATTTATTTTATAATGCTGAGTAATAATTGTGAAAAAATGCTTAAAAATAGCAAAATAAAACACTTTATTACCCGATAATAAGTATAAAAAGATACTTGACGAAACAGCACATATAGTATATAATATAATAGGTATCTCCCTATATAGGAGAAGCTTCAAAACGCTTAATTTTTATCTCATTTTACTAATGCTTTAATTTTATTTTAAATATCATTATTGTACTATTTTTTATAATATTTCCCATTTCCTGATATTTGTTGTTCATAATGGATTGGGAAGGCTTTTACCAAACGTTTATTTTATATAATCAGGAATTATTTTAGTATTGTCAGACTAAGAGTTAGGCTATGATATCTTCTAAAAACAGAATGTAAATTTATAAACCGCAGGTTTTTTAAACTTTCTGTTGTATGCGTTCACGCTTAATGTGCCGTACTGTGACAAGCAGTCTTTTAGTGGATCATGCATTTATTCGCATATGCATTTTTACATTTTTTCGGCATAGAAGACATCGCGCAGCATAGGAAAAGACAGATAATATCGACCTTTGAACGCGGCTGAAAAGCTGCTTTCGTGCAAAACATGGAAAAGAAATAAATATTGAAGGGCAAGATGTTTTATGCTGAGAATTGAAGACTATTACACCGACGCACCATCAGCGGGTATTATCACAATGCTCGAAAGACCGGAAGTCGTAAACAGACTTCTTAATACGCTTATCTGTAACTTCAGGGGATTTGATTTTATGAAGCTGAAGATCAGTATGCATTCCGTCAGGGAAGAACTGGAGGAATTCAGCAATCTTAATCAGCTTTATCTCAGCCAGATACAGAAGCTTCACGTTTATTATGACGGTCATCAGCTTGCGCTGAAGCGTATTTTAAAGGATATCAACTATGATACCCACCTGAATACTAAGGTGTATTCGCCTGTTATAGGCTGTCCTATCGGCTGTAAGTACTGCTTTACAAAGAAGGTCGTAGAGCATTTTGAGGTTACTGATGATTACAAAAAGCCTGTATTCAGGGGCTTCTATAAGATGACAAAGGACGCTGACGGAAACGATGTTCCCGAACTGTTCAATATCGAAAGCGAAAATCCTATAGACTGGTTCCTTACATATATGTCCGATTTCGGTTGCTGGGAGCCTGCATGGCAGGAAAACGTTCTTGGACAGATCATCGCTGCAAGCAATATAAAGCGCAGACAGGGAAGATTTGTTGATACGTTCCAGCTTGTTACAAAGCGTCCGAGCGGCATAGATCTCAGCCCTATACCTGTTGATACAGACCTGAGAAACGTTGTTATCTCATGTACAGTCGATAAAAATGAATGTACATACCGTATCTCAGAGCTTATCGAAAAAACAAATGATCACCATATCACAGCCTGCGTTGTATACCAGCCTGTGCTTGAATATATAGAGCCTGTTCATCTGGACGAGCTCGTAAAGAACTTCGGAAAGGATAATTCATGGGTAATTATCGGCGGAGAGATCGGCGGAGATACTCCCATGAAGTTTGAGTGGATAAAGGACATCATTGACAGATGTGCCGAGCTTGGTATTCCTGTTAAAATGCAGGCTGACATCAGACCTGTTGTTACGGCAAGCGGCTATGAGTTCATTGAACAGGAGCCAAAGCCTATCAGAGACTCAAAGGCTATCCGCAAGAGAAACCTTGCTCTCAAGAACAACGCTGTATCGGAATACTACGAACTCAAGGTGGCAGAGCTCAATGATGAGCTCAAAAGATGCGCTGCTGCGGATAAGCTTGATATTGCAGCTTCTATCCTTTACGGTGAAGTTGAGATAATCGTTGAAAGTGCAAAGCGACTTCTTGAAAAGATGCCTGAATTTGATCTTATATTCAGCGCGGAGACAAAGGGAACTCCTCTTGCATACGAGCTTTCAAGACAGAGCAGCAAGCCATGTATCATAGCTCATAAGTCCGTTAAGCTTTATATGGACGATACGATCGAGGTAGCTGTCAAGTCTATCATGTCGGAAAAGAAGAAGAAATTCTACCTTGCCGCAGAGGAAATAGCAGCTATGAAAGGAAAGCGTATCCTCGTAGTGGATAATGTTATCAGTACAGCAGAGTCATTGAAGGATCTTGAAGCTATTGTTGAGGCTTCAGGCGGAATCCCTGTTGCAAATGCAGCAGTATTCGCAGAGGTGAATATTGCTGAGCGCGAAGACGTTATTTTCCTTGAATCTCTTCCGCTTGCGGCTTGTGAATAAAAGTATATACATAAATACAACAGGAGAACTTTTATCGGTTCTCCTGTTTTGTTATATTTACACGATTAATAGATGTATTACCGCTTTTTTGACGAAAAATATATCAGTAATCAAGATCAGTCGAAAATATCCAGCAGGAAATCAAATATCATGTGCAGTGCCACAGGAATGAGGATATTTCTGCTTTTCAGAAATGTAACGCTGAATATTATGCTGAGAATCATTATCTGAACAAATCCTAAATGAAGAAATGCCGCAGTAAGCTGCCCGTGTGTAGTCCATGTGGGGATATGTATTGCTACGAACATGACGGAATTAAGCAGTATCGCTTTCCACTTGTTTTGCTGCTCCCTGCCGACTGTTGCATTGAGCAGCCAGCCACGGAATACCATTTCTTCCGTGATCCCGACAAAGGAATACATTATGACGTGTTTGATGCCGAAATCGCGGTTCAATGTCAGCGCCCCTTTGCGGAGATACGACGTAACAAGGGGATAAAGCACAAAGAGCAGGAATACAGGCAGATAACTCAGCCATTTTACCTTTGCTGTGAACATCTCCTTCAGCCCGATACATACATCGTCTTTATAATAATGTACAAGAAGCGCTGCGGGAAGTATCCATACAAGATTTTTGATGACAACTGTCTTTATGATCTGTGAACTCACCTCTCCCGTGAAAATGTCATTTATGACAGGTTTTGCAAGGAATTCAAACAGATACCATATTGTATAAAATGCAATGATGTATATGATAAGTGCCTTATTTTTTGACAGACGTTTTTCAGTAGTTTCCATATTTTATTTCTCCATAAACAATGTTTTATTCGGTTATAAGCTGTCTTATGCCGACTTTTTTTATTTTTCGGGATACGATAAGTGCGAAAATAAAGAAGCATATGCATATAGCTGCGGCAGGCATCAGTATTCCCGTAATAGTGAAGCTTGTGTAGAAATTCGTGATACCTATGCCTCTGAGCAGCAATGACAGCACCTTATTGATAAGCAGAGTGCCCGTAAAAGTGCCGAGTATTGCTCCTATTACCGAAACGATGAAAAATCTTATGGCAAACTGCAATCTCAGCTTTCCTGTAGTGAAGCCCTGTGATTTGAATATTCCTATGTCCGTTTTCTCCTGAGTGAATGCTTTTGAGCTTACCATTGATACGACTATGAGTGCAAAGAAAAGAGAGAATGCGTAAATGATTATCCGCATAGCCCTGACAGCATTGTTGATAAGTCCCAGATCGTCATCGGGGTCTGTAAGAGTTATTTCTGCCTTGTTGCCGTATTCCTTTTCAAGGGCAGCTCTTACCTTTTCAGCGTCTTCTGAGTTTTTCAGGTTAACGCCGCCGTTTGTGACCTTTGCCTCAATACCAAGCTTTTTGCCTGCATCAGCATTTATTGAGACAGCCATGCCTGTGTCGTACAGCGATACATAAATGCCTGAAACTATAAACTGTTCATGCTTGTCGAACCTTGCAGCGTCTATTGTATCGCCAATCTTTAAGTCAAGCTCGTCAGCTACCATTTCCGTTATGACTATCTCATTGTCATAGAGGGGAGCCCTGCCTTTTTTTACCAATGTATCCTCGGGATAATTATTTACACTGCAAAATATCTCTTCGCCGTTTAGTGATATGTTGACGCCGTAATGAAAACAACGTTTGTTTATTTCAGATTTTTTTTCTATTATGTCGAGTACCTTATCTATCTCGGCTTTATCTGTCTTTTCATTGAACTTGATGTTTACATCGGTTATTTCCGCTCCCATCATTTCCATTGCTTTTTTTGAGCTTGTTGAATCGCTGAGAGCATTTACCATGAGCATAAAGAATACAAGGATAGCTGCTATGATTATCGAGGCGACATATCTTTTTCTGGCAAATGTGAACTGACGGAGCGCAAGTGTTGAGGAAAGAAATCTTGAGCTTATGGGAGCTTTTATGCGGCTGTCGAAGTATACCTCGTTTCTGCCGCCCGAGATAGCACGGATAGGAGATATGCGGCAGACCTTGTGGGTTATAAGTAATATAAATACCACGCTTGCTGCGAAAATGCACAGAAGGTACAATATCACAGTGCCGAGGGCAGGGTGAGTTTCAGTTATATAGCCTGATATAGGGTCAAAAACTCCTGCAAGCACTCGGATGAGCGGTATAGCGCATACTATGCCGATAATGCTTCCGATGACCTCAGCGATAAAGTATTGCAGGGAAATTGAAATGCGTATCTTTGTACTGCTGAAGCCCTGTGATTTCAGAATACCCAGGTTGGTGTAATCAAGTTCGATGCCTGTTGATATGCTGTGACCTGTAACGATGAGCACGACTATTGCAAGGATAAGAATGAATATCAGCATTATTCCGAGAGTATTATCCGAATAGATGTTGGTGTAGTGCATTGACATATCCTTAGTAAGCGATCCCCATGAATTTGCGATTATATCAGTGTCAAGGTTTACCTGACGGCGGAATTTTCCGTCTGAGAGCTTGCAGTCATCGCTTTTGTAAAGCTCAACTACATAGCCTGTGGAGCATTTTTCATCGGTTTTTGCCGCATTATTGGCAGCTGAAATGATATCAAGATCCTCCTGCGATATGAACTGCCACTTCCAGCCTATATTCATACAGCCGAATACAGGCTCTGTAACGAAGCCTTTTATGATAAAGTCATAATCGCCGCTTACGGTATGGGCTGTTATTTTATCACCTATTTCGCATTTGAGATTGCCTTTTGTACCATAGCTCATATATATTTCGCCTTTTGAAAGCGGCGGTATACTATCTTCGTAGTCGGTACAGTTCTTGTTCAGAAGCCTTATTCCGTCGTGTATAGACGAAAAGAAGCAGGAAATATCGCTTTTTTCCTTTGGTGCATCTACTCCGTATGATATAACAGCCATTGGAGTTGCTCTGTAATGGTCGATAATGGCTTCGTCATCAAGCTTTTTTCTCATTTCGTCCGTAAAAGCCGTACCCTTTACCATTGCGATGACATTTCCGCTTTTTGCATAGGAATGAGCGGCATTGAGAGAAGCTTCGCAGCTTTTGCTGACGCTGAGTATAAGAGTAAGTGCCATTGAGATGATGAACATGAGTATCACTACGCTGACGAAAGTGCCCTTTCTGCGGCGGATATTAGCTTTCAGGAGAGTGAGTATTTCCATAGCGCTCACCTCACCATTCGAGAGAACTCAGCCATGCATTTACCTGAGTCTCGCGGCTTTTTTCCGCAGAGTGTTCGTAGGGACTGAGCGTAAGCTCGCCTATGATGTTTCCGTCGGAGAGATAGAGCAGCCGTGATGCTCTTACAGCGGCGCGTATATCATGTGTCACCATGAGTATGCTCTGACCGTTTTGGTTGAGTCCCGTGAGCAGGTCGAGCACCTCAGTGGTATTTTTGCGGTTCAGTGCGCCTGTAGGCTCATCGGCAAAGAGGAGCTTAGGCTGATTGATAACAGCTCTTGCTATTGCACATCTCTGCTGTTCGCCGCCCGATACCTGTGAAGGAAGGTGAGTTTTTATGTGGTCGATGCCTATTCTTTTGAAAAGAGCATCTGCCCGTTCTCTTACCTCGGCAGGGGACTGCTTTTTGTTGAGATAGCCCGATACCACAACGTTTTCATAGAGTGAAAGATTGCTTACAAGGTGCATCTGCTGAAAAATGAAGCCGAAATCAGAGTATCTCAGTCTTGCCAGCTCTTTCTCGCTCATAATGACGATATTTTTTCCGTCGTATATTACAGAGCCTGCGGTTGCCTTATCCATGCCGCTGAGAGCATAGAGCATGGTGGATTTACCCGAGCCTGAGGCTCCCATGATAACGGTGAAGTCTCCTTCGTATATATCAAGGTCAACGCCCGACAATATATGTACCTGTTCGCCGTTGTGGGCAAAGCTTTTTGAAAGCGACCTTGCCGTAAGAATAGAATTTTTCATATCAGTGATTTCCTTTCGCTTTTACTGACATTATTATACAGCAAAAGTTATTAAGAAGTATTTAAGAACTTTGTAAAGGAAGCGATACCGTTACCTCGAGTCCGCCTGTATCGGGATTTCTCAGGCACACCTCGCCGCCCTGAGCTTCTGTCAGGTATTTTACGATATAGAGTCCCAGACCCGAGCCCTGCTCATTGCCAGCATTTTTGCCGCGGTAGAATTTCTCGAATATGAAGGGCATATCCGCATCGGGGATACCGCTGCCCGAATCGAGAAAGCGTATGATAACGGTATTCGGCAGCTTTTCCATAGATACGGTTATATCGGTATGAGCGTATTTTCTTGCGTTGTTTATGAGGTTCTCGGTTATCTGTGTAAGCCTGTTCCTGTCGGCGCTTACTTCGGCAGTAAAGTCGGGGCGCATGAAGTGAACGTCTTCATGCTCGGCGGCTATCTCGCTGACGGTATTTTCCATAAATTCGGTCAGCTCCAGTTTCTCGGGCTGTATTTTCAGCTTGTCAAGGTCGGAGAGGGAGTGGAGGAAAAGGTCGTCTGTCAGTTTTGATACCTCGTCGCACTTGCGCATGATAACGGACAGGTATTTCCGCCTTTTTTCGGGGGAGCTGTCAAGATTTGCGTCAAGTCCCTCGGCATAGGCTCTTATTGAAGCAACTGGAGTTTTTATGTCATGGGAAAGGGTAGCGATGACGGTCTTGTTGTTGTCGATTGCTTCTCGCTCACAGGCTCGTGCTTTGGTTATTTCGCGGCGCATACTGTCGAAAGCCCATGTGAAGCTGCCGAAATAGTTTGAACGCTCATAATTGAGTGGGATATCGAAGTTTCCCTGCGCTATTTTTTCGGCAAACGCCTTCATTTTATCGAAGGGACGGAGTATTGAGAAATACACGTAGCCGAATACAGATATCGTGAATACACAGCCTATTATACATATTATATATGTATCTGAGCTTTTGCGGACAGGATTTTCTTTGCTGCGTATCTCAGTTTTGAGGAGTGCAGCTTTTTCGGCAGCATTTTCGTTCTCACCCATATTTATAAGCTGTTCTATTTCGTTGACCGCGACGATCATTTCGCCGTTTGAGTCGGAGCTATAGCTGTTTCTGTCGGTATGTACGAACCAGACGGAAGCACCTATTATAAGTATTATGAAGAAAAGCGTAACGCGGATAATTCTTGTTTTCATTTTTCCGCCTCCAGTATATAGCCTACCTTGTAAACTGTCTTTATGTACTTTGGCGACGCAGGTTTGTCCTCCAGCTTTTCGCGGAGCCAGCGGATATGCACTGCAAGAGTTGAAGGTTCAACAGAAGAAAAAGCTCCCCATACCTCCGAAAGCAGAGTTTCCTTTGATACGGCAGTGCCTGCGTGTTCGCAGAGCTGAGACAAAAGGTCGAATTCCTTCAGTGAAAGTGCCACGGGAGCGCCGTTCTTGGTGACGGAACGTGCTGAGATATCTACCTTTACATTGCCGAAGGATATGACTTTTTTCTCGTCGGCATCTCCGTAGGCTCTGCGCATGAGAGCCTTTATGCGTGAGAAAAGCTCCGCCATAGAGTAGGGCTTGGGGAGGTAATCGTCGCCGCCGATGTCAAAGCCTGTTATCCTGTCAGACTCGCTGGTGCGGGCGCTTGCAAATATAACAGGTACGTCTGATACCCTGCGCAGCTCTTTGCATATCTCAAATCCCGTAGAATCGGGAAGATTGATGTCAAGAAGTATGAGGTCAAAGCTCCTGACGCTGAGCAGCCCGAATGCTTCCTCGGCAGTTTCGGCAGCTGTGACCTTATAGCCGTAGCCCTCAAGCATATCCGATATCACGAATGAAAGGTCGGCATCGTCATCTATAATAAGGATATTGTTTTTCATGTGAGTTCTCCTTGTTTTTTATGTGGAAAGCAGCAAATATGATATTAAAATCATACAACATTACATATTTAATGTCAAGACAGACATTGACAGGCGCTTTAGTGTCAGACAGCATAATTGTGCTATTGATTAATAAATTATGATATATAACAGTATATGTAATAATATTTGCACGAATTTATACTGAGTTTTCAACAAACCTGCTTTGGTTTTTTTATTACTTTTAGTAGTTTTGACCTCGAATATTGCTCCCAGTTAGTTAGCTTTCACCAAAATTTATTTACAAAACTTTCATTTCTATTGACGTTTCCCCTCATAATGGTATAATTATTATGGTGAATTACATTCATTTAATTTACGATAAGGGAGGTAATTAAAATGGGACATAAAAATCCCGGAAAGATCACCAAACGGTTCGTTTCCATGCTTGCCGCATCTGCTCTGATCACAACGCAGATACCTGCGAATCTTTCAGCAAATGCAGCGAACATTGATAACGTACAGAAAACACTGATCGGTTCCATATCCGATTCGGGTCTTATTAACGTAAAACCTGAAAAAATTATGGAAACAAGTAAAGACACAATAACTTCGGCACCGACAGCAGTAACAACTTCTGCTCCTACAAAGGGGGCATCAGTTGCAGCAAGTGCAGTGACAAATGCACCTGCTAAGGCTGCTTCTACAACTACAACTACTTCTACTACAAATGCAATAATCAGTTCCAGTACTACTACAATACCAGAATCAGAAAGAATACAGCCAAATCCGACATTATCACTGAGCAGCGCTACTGCTAAGCCGGGCGAGACAGTAACATTGACCCTCAAGATCAATGAGCCTGAATTCGGCACTGAGGAATACTACGGTGGTTCAACAGTCTATCTTGATATGTCAAGCAGCCTTGAGCTTAAAAGCGTTGAAGCAGGTACAGATGACGGTACCGCAGGTATGAACGTGTATTCTTCTTACTACATTTATGGTAAGTACAGAAGGACTCATTACATAAGTTCAAGTTATAATACATCAAAGGGTAAAAACGGTACATATGCAACTCTGAAAATTGCCGTTCCTGCTGATGCAAAGCCGGGAGATATCTATTACATCAATATCTGTTCAAACAACGAGTTAAAGCATTACTTTAATTACTCAAACCCAAAGGTAAAGACATCGTACAATTCAAATATGTGTCAGACTGCCAATACAGACAGTGATGCAAAGCTGAAGGGTACTCCGTTTGACGGATATATCCTCATTGATCCTACTGCTACAGCATCTGCGAGCACAAAGGATTATGAGGTCGTACTGAAAGATCTTATCTACTATAACGTATATAAGGATCATGCAGAGGTAGCTTACTGTGACTATGAAGCAGAAAAGGCTAATATCGCATCAGAGATAAACGGTCAGAAGGTAACAGCTATCTGTGAACGTGCTTTTTCACATTCAAAGATAAAGTCAGTAGTTATTCCAAGCACAGTAAAGACTATCGGCGACTATGCATTCGAGAATACTTCTCTCGAAAAGGTAGAGCTTCCTGAGACAGTTGAAAACTACGGAAATTATATTTTCTACCGCAGCCGTTCAATTACCTCATTCAAGCTTCCAAGCAATATGACAGAGATACCTGTAGGCTTGCTCTCATACTGTTCTTCACTTAAATCTATTGAGCTTCCTAAGGGCGTTAAAACGATAGGTTCATATGCTTTCCAGAACACAGGACTTACAGAGCTTACACTTCCGAGCGGAGTAACAGAGCTCTCATATGGTATGTGTTATGGCAGTTCAAGCCTTGCAAAGATCAATCTTGACAATATCACAGAAATAAAAGGCTCTGCTTTGTCAAATACGGGCTTTACATCTCTGGAAATACCTGATACGGTCGTTAATATAGGAGGCAGTGCATTCTCAAGCTGTTCAAAGCTCAAATCCGTAAAGCTTCCTTCAACTCTCAAAATTCTTGAAAGCAACCTCTTCTCAAGCTGTATTTCACTTGAAAGCATTGATCTTCCTGATACGATCGAGTCTATCGGATCAAATGCTTTCGATAGTTCAGGTCTTAAAGAGGTCAAGTATCCTAAGTCACTGAAGAGTATCGGCTGGCAGGCATACAGGAATACCAAGATCGAGACTGTTACATATCCTGATAATTCCGTTTCATGCAGTTCAGCGATCTTCAGGCAATGTTTAAATCTAAAGAGCGTAACATTCCCGTCTGATATGAAAGCACTTGCTTCAGAGACATTCTATGGTTGTACTGCTCTTGAAAAGGTAACACTTCCTGACAGCGTAACAAGCATAGGAAGCAATGCATTCTATGGCTCAGGTGTCAAGGAGGTAAACATTCCTACTTCAATGACAACACTTGGCAGCTATGCTCTTGCAGGTACAAAGCTTGAAAGCTTTAAGATGCCTGAGTATATCACAAGTGTGAGCAACGGTGTATTCAAGGATTGTAAGAGCCTTGCATCTGTAGATATCGGTAAAAAGGTTACTTCTATTCAAAGCGAATTATTCAGAGACTGTACTGCTCTTACAGAGTTTACTATCCCTGATAATATAACATATCTGGGAAGCCAAATTTTCTATGGTGCAGGAGTAAAGTCGATCAAGATACCTGCTTCTGTAAAGACTGTAAGCAGCGATACATTCTATATGTCAAATATAGAAACTATCCTTTATCCTGATGATGCAACATCTATCCCGAGCTATGCTTACGGCGGTGCAGCAAAGATGAAGGATCCTAAGCTGCCTTCAAAGCTTGAAACTCTTCCAAGCTATGTATTCACAGGCTGTACTCAGATAACAAGCTTTGAGATACCTTCTTCTATTAAGACTATAGGTTCATATGCTTTACGCGGAAGCAGCATCAAGTCAATAAAGGTACCTTCAACTGTTGAGAACTTGAACTCATATGCTTTTTCATATTCAAATCTTGAAACGGCTGAGATCGACGATAAGTTCACAACACTTCCGTATGGAGTATTCTATGATTGTTCACTGCTCAAGTCTGTAAAGCTCCCTGCAAAGCTCACAGCTATCCCAAATTATGCATTTAATAGCTGTAACTCACTTACAGAGATAAAGCTTCCTGATACTGTTGTCCAGATCGGTGATTATGGTTTCTATAACTGTAATACACTTGAGAAGATCAATCTGCCAAGCGGACTGAAAACAATAAGCTACAGAGTCTTTGATTACTGTAGCAAATTAGCAAAGCTTGAGCTTCCTGATACATTAGAGACTATCGGATATGAAGCTTTCGGTAATACGGCAATAAAGTCGATAACAATGCCTGATTCTGTAGTAAATGTTTCAAATGGTGCATTTACAGGCTCTAACATTGAGACTATCACATATTCCGACTCACGAGAAGTTCTTCCTGCTAATGCTTATTCAGGCGCAATAAAGATGACATCTGTAAAGCTTCCTTCAAAGCTTACAGCTATTCCAAATTACGCATTCAGCGGTTGTACAGGCCTTACAGAGTTTGTGATACCAAGCAGCGTAACTACTTTAGGTCAGTATATTTTCCGTGAGAGCGGAGTAAAGGAATTAAAGATACCTTCAACTGTTGAAACTATAAACTCTTATGCTCTGGCAAATTCAAATCTGGAAAAGGTTGAGATCGACGATAAGTTCACAACTCTTCCTACTTATTTGTTCAGTAATTCAAAGAAGCTTTCATCAGTTAAGCTTCCTTCAAAGCTTACAGCTATTCCGAATAATGCATTCTATGGCTGTTCAGCTTTAAAGAGCATAGATATCCCTGAGTCAGTTACATCTATAGGAGGTAATGCATTCACAACTTCAGGTCTGACATCTATCAAGATACCTGACACTGTTACTTCAATTCAGAATTATGCATTCAGCGGTGCAACATCTCTTGAATCTGTAACGCTTCCTTCGTCTACTGCTGCTTTAGGTTATTCAGTATTCTCAAACTGCTCAGCACTCAAGAGCATAACTATCCCTGAGGGCGTCAAGAACATAAATGGTTATGCATTCTCCGGCTGTACAGCTCTTACTGATGTTAAGCTTCCAAGCACTCTTACGACCATATCAGATAATGTTTTCAACGGTTGTACTAAGCTTACTAAGCTCACACTTCCGGAGAACCTGACAACTATCGGTTATTATGCTTTCAATGGTACAGGTATCAAGGAGATCACAATACCTGATTCTGTAACTTCACTGAACGGTAGTGCCTTCTCAGGCTCTAATATTGAGAAGATCACATATTCTGATTCACGTACAGAGCTTCCTGCTTATGCTTATGCAGGCGCAACAAAGCTCACATCTGTAAAGCTTCCTTCAAAACTTACAACTATTCCAAGCTATATTTTCAACGGTTGTACAGGAATTAAAAGCTTTACTATACCAAGCAATGTTACAAAGCTCAGTTTAAATGCTTTCTCAGGCAGCAGCATAAAGGAAATAAAGATCCCAAGTACTGTTGAAACAATGGACAGCTATACATTCAGCAATTCAAGTATCGAAACTGTTGAATTTGCTAATGACATCAAGGATCTTCCTTACGGCGTTTTAAGTAACTGTACTTCAGTAAAGACAGTAAAGCTCCCTGCTAACCTTGAATCCATAAGCGATTATGCATTCTACCGTTGTACTTCACTTGAAAGCGTTGAAATACCAAGCACTGTAAAGACTATTGGTAACTATGCATTCGGTGATTGTTCAGCTATCAAGAGCATTAAGCTTCCTGAGTCACTGACAAGCGTAGGATCAAATGTTTTCAGAAACTGTAAGGCAATTACAAAGCTTGAGCTTCCTTCAAAGCTTGAATCATTAGGTTCATATGTATTCTCAGGCACAGGAATTACAGAGATCGCTATACCTGATTCTGTAACTACACTGAACAGTTATACATTCTCAAACTCTGATATTGCAACTATTACATATTCCGACTCACGTACAGAGCTTCCTGCTTATGCTTATGCAGGCGCAGCAAAGATGACATCTGTAAAGCTTCCTTCAAAGCTTGAAGCTATTCCAAGCTACATTTTCAATGGTTGTACAGGAATAGAAAGCTTTACTATACCAAGCACAGTAAAGACTATCGGTGCAAGAGCTTTCGCAGGCAGCAGCATTAAGGAAATAAAGGTTCCAAGCTCTGTTGAAAAGCTTGATACATATGCATTTGCAAGTTCAAATCTTGAAAATATAGATCTTTCAGCTTCATCAGTAACAGAGATCAGCGAAAATGTATTCAGTGGTTTAAGAACACTTAAATCTGTAAAGCTTCCTGCTAAGCTTGAAACGATCGGATCATATGCATTCAATTATTGTACAGAGCTTGAAAGCATCGACATACCTGATACTGTAAAGACTATCGGAAACAATGCATTTTCAAACTGCACAAAGCTTGCAAGTATTGAGCTTCCGGCAGCTTTAGAGAGCTTAGGTTCTTCTGCTTTCTATGGCACAGCTATCACAGAGATAAAGCTTCCTTCAAAGCTTGAATCAATAAGCACTTATTGCTTCTCAGGCACAAAGCTCGAATCTATTGAGATACCTGCAAGTGTCAAGACTATCGGCAATAATGCATTTAGCGGCTTAACAACACTCAAAACAGTTAAGTTCTCATCAGGACTTGAAACTATCGGAAGTTCAGCTTTCACAGGTTGTACATCACTTACAGGCATAAAGCTTCCTGATACATTAAAGAACATAAGTACAAGTGCATTCTACAATGATGCAGCTATCACAGAGCTTGAAATACCAGCTTCTGTAGAGCGTATAGATTATGCTGCTTTCTATGGCACAGGTATCAAGTCTATCGTTATCCCTGATACAGTTACATACATCAACACAACAAACCTGTTCAGAGATTGTAAGAACCTCGAATCAGTAGTTCTTCCTAATACCTTAAATTCTATCGACGGAAATACATTCTACGGCTGTACATCACTCAAATCAGTTGAGTTCCCTGAGAGCGTAACACGTGTTGCAGGTGATGTATTCTACGATTCAGGCGTAACATCAGTTTATCTCCCGGCAGGTCTTACAAGCATCAATAACAATTTCCTCAGAAACAGCAAGGTAGATACTATTGTTGGTTATAAGGAAACAAATGCTGAGAAATATGCAACTGACAACAACCTCAAGTTTGTTGAAGCTGAAACAAAGACATGGAACAAGTCTGACAGCCTCCCGACACACGGTAAGTACAAGCTTGAATGCGACGTTACTGTTGAATCTCAGTTGAATATCGATACAATGCTCGATCTTGATCTTAACGGCCATAAGGTAAGTGTACAGAGATTTATGGTCAACAATAATGCTGTTATGACAGTAAGAGACAGCAGCAAGGCAAAGACAGGTGCTGTAAGCTCAACAGGCTATTATGAGGCATTCTATGTTAACAAGGGTACGCTCAGACTTCTTGGCGGTACTGTTACAAGAAATGACGATGATCGCAGCAACGCAACAATTTCAGTAAATAATGACAGTTCACTTACTATTGACGGTGCAAACGTTATCTCACGCAATTATATCGCACTTAACCTCGGCAACAGCAAGGGTACAACAAACCTTATAAGCGGTACTGTTGAATCCAAGGGTCTGGCTAACAACAAAAACTATTACCAGCGCTCTGCTGTATACATGGAAGGTTCATATTCAGGCGTTATAAACTTGAGCGGTGCTGTATTAAAGGCAGATGACGGTTATGGTATCTATTCATCTGCATCTGGCGGTGTTATCAACATCACAGGCGGTAAGATATCAAGTGAAGACAACTATGGTATCTACTGCACAAGAGATACTAAGGTAGCTGTCAGCGGCAAGCTTGATATAAGCAGCCCGTTGGCAAACATCTACATTCCTGCTGGTAAGACTATCGACATCATCGAAAAGCTTACAGGCGGAAAGATCAGCGTTGAAGCTATTAAGACAGGTACTATCACAAACGGCTATGCTAAGTACAACAAGGGTACAGCTCCTTCACAGTTCTTCTCAGCTGTAAACGGCGGTACATTATCTACAGACAGCAATGGTGAAGTAGTATACAACGTTCCTACTTCTATGACAACAACTACAACAACCAAGAAGCCAACTACTACAACTACATCTACAACAACTACAACAGCTACTACTAAGAAGACTACTACATCTTCATCAACATCTAAGACAACTACTACAACAAGCAAGACAACTACAACAACAAGTAAGCCTACTACAACTACAACAAGCAAGACAACTACTACAACAAAGAAACCTACTACAACTACAACGACCAAGATAACTACAACAACTAAGAAACCTACTACAACCACAACGACCAAGACAACTA
>NZ_FRCT01000008.1:158137-160527 GCF_900143025.1 Ruminococcus flavefaciens
AAGAAACCTACTACAACCACAACGACCAAGGTAACTACTACAACAAAGAAACCTACTACAACCACAACGACCAAGATAACTACAACAAGCAAGCCAACCACCACAACCACAAACAAACCAACCACAACAACATCAACGACCACAAAGCCAATAATAACCGAGACCACTACTACAACACAGCCTGTACTCAGAGTTGACGGTGAACTTCATGTTAAGCCAATGACTGAGAACGAGGTAAGAGCAAGAGGCATTGATATCAGAAATCCTGAAAACTTCAATTGCGTACAGTACTCTATCGAGGCTGACTTTGAGGCATCAGGTGTTGTATTCAACAGAATAGTTCAGTGGGACGAAGGTTATGAACCTATCAATTATGTATACCTTGAGGTCGACGGACATGAGCCTCTGCTTATAACCGACAGACGGTATGTATATGTAGATGAGATCCACGCACACGTTATCCACGAAGAAACAGTTGATGAGGATATGTACCTTATCATCTACGGCGAGAGCAAGTGGCTGAAGGAATTCTATGACGTTCAGCTCATCGTAACAAATAAGGGTACAGGTACTCTTACAGATTGTAAGGCTACGCTCAATGTACCTGACGGACTTACACTTGTTGACGGAAATACTATTGAAGGCATCGGCGAAGTTGCTCCTAATCAGGTAGTTACAAAGAACTGGTGTGTACGCGGCGATAAGGCTGGCGACTATTCACTTTCAGCTGTATTTTCAGGTATGAACGGCACACAGCCATTCTCACTCACTTACAGATCACAGGAAAATCTCCACGTATATTCATACGACGCACTCAAGATGATAGTTGAAGTTCCTTCACTTTCATACTATGGAAAGAATTATCCTATAAAGATAACTCTCAAGAACGTATCAGACAAGCCTGTATACAACCTTGAAACTACTATTAAGAAAAAGCAGCAGGGTTCAACAGCAACACTTTACTTCACAAATCTTGACACAGACGGCAACCTTACTTCACTTGGTGCAATAACCAAGGAAGAGAAGATCTATTCAAGAGGCGGCAAACATTATATCCCGGTTGATCTTAAACCTCGTCAGGCTGTAACTTATACAGTAAATGTACCTGATATGTGGGCTTCAGTATTTGAGAGATATGTCTCATCTTATGACTACGACAGAAATGCAAGTCTGATACTTCAGGTATTGGAGGATCGTCCTGAGCTTATGAGCGTAGACGGTATCCGTGATGTATTTGAAGCAGCTGTAGGCGAAATGCCTGTAGAGCATATCCTGAAGGACGTTATTGTTCAGTTCTACGGTTCAAACCCACTTGACTGCGAGATCAAGATCAAGCAGCTCACTCCTGACCAGGATATACCTGTAAGAAGAGTAGCATCAAACACAGCTAACCAGCTGGTAAGCCAGATATTCTTTGATGCATACAAGCACGCAGACAAGACAATTAACCAGTACACAAGATTCAGTGATAACTTTATCATTAGTGTAACAGATACTTCTACATTCTTCATTAATGACTTCGATGATTATATCAACAGATATAACAGAAATCTCTTACCATTTACTGATGAACTGAACCTTATTATCCATTCACACGGAGAGCTTCCTACAAATATCAGAATTGAAGCAGACGTGATCCGCAGCTATGCTCCTTTCGCATATGGCAAGATCAAGGCAGAAGCAAGCAATTCGTTCACACTTGCTGATATCAACGGCACAGAACTCAATGAGGACGGTTCACTTACTGTAAAGGGCGATACTATCATCAGAGTAAGCTCAGATCAGATAGGTGCAAATGGTAAGCTCATAGTTGACTACTCAGACGGCAAGACAGAAGAGATCAATGTACGCAATGTCAAGAAGCACGAGTGCCAGTCAACAAGTGATTATTCACTTGTAGCAGCTCCTAAGAACGGCAAGGTAGGACTTGCAGTCAAGAGATGCGATACCTGCGGCGAGATCTTTGACAGCGTAACAATCAATCCTAAGGCAGTTGCAATGCTCAGCAAGAATATGACATATGCTGATGTTAAGGTAGCTGTTGAGGACGCTGTTAAGGACGGCAAGAAGACAGAGCTTTCACTCTTCGGCAATATCACGATAGCATCTGATGTTGAGATACCTGATTATGTTGACGTTCTTATTGCTCCTGATACAAATATCACTGTAAAGAACGGTGCTAAGCTTGTAGCTAAGGGCGAGGTAAATGACTTCAGCGGACGCAAGTATAATCTCACAGGCAATGGTCCTATCGTAGCAACAACAACTACAACAACAAATACTACTACAACAACTACTACAACTACAACAACTACTTCATCAACATCAAAGCCAACTACAACATCTACTACATCAACTACAACAACATCAAAGCCAACTACAACATCTAC
>NZ_FRCT01000014.1:0-22335 GCF_900143025.1 Ruminococcus flavefaciens
CCCCAGTTATTCCAGTCATTGTTCTGGTTCTGCTGACCCCAGTTATTCCAGTCGTTATTCTGGTTCTGCTGCTGGTTGTTGTTCTGGTTCCAGTCATTATTCTGCTGCTGGCCACCGCCTTCGCCCTGTGAAACTGTAACGCTCTTTACGTTAGCCTGGCCGTTTGATCTATAACCTTCAATGTTAAGGGATACTTCATAGAGAGTACCGGACATATCAAGACCTGCTTTTTCCCAAGCTTCGAAGTGCTTGGAAACGTCGATAGTACCCTTCATGTAGTTTGTCTGATTATTAGCTGAACCGCTTGAAGTACGAACGCTCCAGTACTGTGGGAATGTAGCTGTACCGTCAAGTGATGGCTGATTGTAACGCATTGTCTTGCGAATGTCATATGTATTGCCGTTAAGGGTTACTGTACCCTTGTTTTCTCCGTCATTTCCGGGTGGTCTCCAGTCGCCCCAGCCTTCTACAATGTAATATTCCATAAGAGGATTTCTTGTCCAGCCGTAAACGCACATATAAGAATTTCCTCTTGGTGTGTACTCAACATCGTATGTGAGTACGATATTGCCGAAAGCCTTGTAGTTTTTCTTCTGGCTGTCGTAGTTTTTACCCATACGAGCAAGGAAGTTTTCAATGTTGCTCCATGAACAGGTGAAAGAACCTGCACCGGGATTCATTGATGCCTGACCCTGACCGTTCTGATTCCACATTTCGTAGTCGTATCCGCCGATATTGCCTCTTGTCTGCTGATCAGCAGCTGAAGCAACAGCAGGGATAGCAGCTGCGATCATCATTGCGGAAGCACCTGCGCCGATGATCTTTTTGATCTTATTAAGCTTCAACTAAATCACTCCTTTTAAGTTAGAGAATTGGATTTTGTAATACCCTCGGTATAATTTGGTGTTTTTATTTCTAACTTAATTATAATTAAATTACTATAATAGTCACAAGTCATTTATTGCGGTCAAAAAGCAAATCGGTCAAATATTGCGGTAAAAATAGCAATAAAAATCAAAAAGTATGATTTTTTCAACCCTATTTTTCGACGTTGATAAACAGCTGTTTTTAGCCTTATTAGGTCAACTGGAACATGATATGCCAAAATAGAATATCTTTTTACTATACCAATTTTTGTCATTTACCGTTTTTAGTGCGAAATTTTAAATATGGTATTCAGATTACTATTTTTTATAAAATACTGATATTTTGTAAAGACTGTTTTTAAATTCAAAAACTATTTATTGAGAAAAATAAACTAAAAAGCGCATTGTTCTTACGGTTATTATTAAATCAATGGCCTCTATACATTATATATATAAATCTTCAGCAGAATAAGTATACTGATTATAAACTATATGTTATAGCTATTCAGCGCCGCTCACAGTAAAAAACCCCAGTTTCTTCAGCGCTTTTTACCAAAAATATTGCCATTTACAGAATAATATGTTATAATAAACTTATTATTGCTGTTAGGAGTTTCTTTTATGAACAAACTAAATAAAATTTTATCGGTTTCGCTGTCAGCTGTACTTCTGTTCGGCTGCTCTGCAAAAAAAGATGAAAAAATAAAAATTCCCGAGATCCAAACAAGCAGCGTATCGGAAAACCTTGATCTTCCGATCATCTCAATACAAACTGAGAGCACGGCTGAAAATGTCATGGACTTCGTAAAGTGTCCTGTCGCAAAACACGTTGCAGAATCAAAAGCCTCATGGACACCTGGCTATGTTATGCCGCCCGAGCCTTACTATGAGAACTGCTATGTAAAGCTTACAACCAAGGACGGAAGCAGTGATCTTGAGCCATGCGCCGCACAGGTAAAGGTCAGGGGCAACTGGACTACAGACTACCCCAAAAAGCCGCTGAGGATAAAATTCAAGCAAAAGACCAACCTCCTCGGACTCAACAACGGCGCTGAATTCAAGAACTGGGTGCTGCTTGCCGAGTACAAGGACGGCTCAATGCTCAGGAACAAGGCTGCATTTTTCGCATCACGTCAGATACTCAGCGAGGACGGCCTGTATTCTGCGGATTCACAGCTTGTCAATGTGGAGGTAAACGGCGAATACATGGGTGTTTACCTGCTTACCGAACAGCAGCAGGTCAGCGAAAACAGAGTCAATATCAATTCGCCCAAAAAGGATTACAAAGGCACGGATATAGGCTATTTCCTTGAATTTGACGGCTATTTTGAGAATGAGGAAGAGCTGAAGGCATTCCCCCTCGACCTTAACAATAATGCTCTGCTGAAGCCTTACGACGGCAATGACGGCAGCGGCAGGACTATAAAATGTCTCAGCGCCGGCGGAACTATCAAACAGCCTCTCGGAGTCACGATAAAAAGCGAGATCTATTCTCAGGAACAGCACGATTTTATCGAAAACTTCGTCAACAACACATATAAAATAATGTACGAGGCTGCTTACAATGACAAGGCTTTCGTGTTTGACGACAAATATAAAACTGTCTCAGAAACCACCTCAATTACACCGCAGCAAGCTGTGGAAAACGTTGTCGATATCCAGTCGCTTGTGGATATGTACATTATCAGCGAACTCACCTGCGATGCCGATATTACATGGTCAAGCTTCTATATGGACGCTGATTTCAGTGACGGAGGCAGCAAAAAGCTACGTTTTGAGGCTCCGTGGGACTTCGACTCCTCAATGGGCAACAGACCGCGCTGTGAGGACGGTTACGGATATTATGCCGCAAACATTATTCCCGACCCGAGCATGGAAAAGCCCTCGATCAATCCGTGGCTCGCTGTTCTTGCCTATGAGGACTGGTATCGTGACATGGTAAAGGATACATGGACAAAGGCTTATGACAAGGGTATTTTTGAGCAGACCTGCAAGATGATCGAGGAGGACAGCGAAAAATATCAGCAGGATTTCAAGGAAAACTACAAGAAATGGAACAATTTGATCGTAAATTATCAGTTTGAATTCGAGCTTTCAGATGAAGCAAAGAAGTGCACCAACGAAAAACAAGCCGCAGAATATCTCACAAAATGGCTGCAAAAGCGAATTGAATTCCTCAATTCCGAATGGCATACATAATAAAAAAAAGACCCGTGAACTTCCGCTCACGGGTCTTGCTGTTTTATTTAGTCTTTTCTGAAAAGCTCTCTCAGCACCATGCCGCCGCCTGCTGCCACAAGACCGAACATTACTATGAAAACATAGGCATTGGTCGTGCGCCACCTCAGATGAGTCGTCAACATTACGCTCAGAAGTACGATAACTATTCCGATAGAGAGTACGACCCAGCCGAATATCTTTCTGTCCATAAGGAAAAGCATTGCGATACCGGCAACTATCGGAAGCATTATCAGTCCGTTCGGAAGTCCGAAACCGCCTATTCTGAAAAAGTATCCGCCATATCCCCACGAACTCGATACCTCGATATTCTGGAATATCATGAACAAGCCGCCGCCCAGCATAAGCAGTCCGACGAAGAATTTGAGCAGTCTGTTGCCCTCGTCATTTCTTGCATGGATACTGTCACGGGTCTCAAGGAGATCCTTGTACATTTTATCGAGCTCTTTGTCTTTTGTTGTTTTCGGCATAATACCGCACCCCCTATATCAATTTTACGAGTATATTATACACGAAAACCCGTCCATTGTCAAGTATACAGCGTAAAAATAGTGCAGAAGCGGATATGGTACGCCGCAAGTCCTCAGCCTTTAGCCCTTTTGCAAGAGCACGCCGCTCTCAGTTCCTCAGACTGCCCCCCCTATATACTATATAAATGTAAATAAACGCCCACATAAGCTATTGTGTCAGCAGCATCTCTCCATACATTTCAGATCCGCTGACAAAAGCTTCACTTTTTTCAGATCCAACCTAAAAAAATCGCAATACCAACTCTCACCTACACTGCTCACTAAAAAAATGCCGCTAAAAAAAGCCTGTAAATCGGGATATTACAAAACTTTGAATTTTTTTTGAAAAAAAATTCTGTAATACCCCTTTTTTTATTATCCCACTTCGTAATCTGTTTATGTAAAGCAAAACAAAGCTTTTAAACTCCCGGCACGGAGTTAAAAATAATTAAATTGTAAAGGAGTAAACCACAATGAGAAACAAGAAGATCCTTTCCGCAATTGCAGCTGTTTCTGTTCTTTCATTAGCAACAGGCGTAACTGTATTTGCAGCAACAGCATCACCGGAGGCAAAGACTACTGACGAGGTAGTTGTAGCAGAAGAGACAACAGCAGCTGCTGTTGAAGAGACCTCTGCTGAAGCTGAGACAGCTGATGAAGAGACAGAGGCAACTGAGGTTGCAGAAGAAGTTGTACTCGCACCTGTAGAGGCTGAGAAGCCACTCGGTCCTGTAGATCTTGATGTAACAGATTTCTTCAACAACATCAAGGACCTCATCGACGTTGACAAGTATGATATTATCACAGATACTCTCAAGGAGAACTGGGATAAGATCGAGAAGGTTAAGGTTCACGTAGACTTCAACAAGCCTGCTGCTCCTGTAGAGCTCGAAGACGGCGAGAAGCCTGAGCCACCTGTACCGCCTGTAGCTCCTGCTGAGCTTGAAGACGGTGAGAAGCCTGAGCCACCAGCTCCTCCTGTACCGCCTGCTGAGCTTGAGGACGGCGAGAAGCCTGAGCCACCAGCTCCTCCTGTAGCTCCTGAGGACGGCGAAAAGCCTGAGCCACCAGCTCCTCCTGTAGGACCTAACGGTGAGAAGCCTGAGCCTCCAATGCCTCCACACCTCCGTCACGCTGCTGAGAAGGCTGCTGCAGAGGCTGCTGCTGAGACAACAACAGAAGCTGTTGAGGCTACAACAGACGCTGAGATCAGCGAATAATTGCTGATTAAATAAAACTGTCCTCTCTATTTTATAGATTCCCCATAGGACAGATGGTTTTCTATCCAATCCCCTATCCCCATTTACTCTTGATTGCTGTATTTACGGTAAGGTACAGCAAACGGAATAATAAAAGAGCACCTCAGGAACATTTTCCTGAGGTGTTTTTTTGGCAGCGTGACATGAGCTCTTAATTCTCCAATGTTGCTTTTTAAATAAAAATATGTTATAATGTATTTACTTGATAGATATAAAGTCGGCAAAAAGCTGACATAAGGAGGTAATACAGTGAAAGTTAGATTTCATCTGCCTGATTTTGCAAGACTCTTTAAATTCAATACAGTTTTTCTCACCATGATGGAGAACAGTCCCGAGTTTTTCCGAGAGGGAGTTGAGATAGCCTCGATATACGGAGTATTCCCGCCATCTCTCTGGAACGGCGGACGAGTAATGCATGGTATGTGCCATAAGGACTTCGTAAAGGGCGTAACAGGCTACTTCAACAAAAAGGGCATACCGCTCCGCTTTACATTCACAAATCCCATGATAGAGAAGAAGCATCTCAGCGATGAATTCTGCAACATGGTCATGCACATTGCCGACAACGGACTCAATGAATGTATCGTTATGTCCCCTATCCTTGAGGACTACATAAGAAAGAACTATCCTAATTTCAAGCTCACAAGCTCTACCTGCAAGCGTATCACAGACCCTGATACATTATATGAAGAAGTCTGTAAGGACTATCATATAGTCGTTATCGACTACGACCTCAACAACAAATTCGATATACTTGAAAAGATACCCAACAAGGAAAAGTGCGAGATACTTGTGAACGCCTGCTGCAATCCGGGCTGCGCAAATCGTTCTCTCCACTATCAGACCATAGGTACAGAGCAGATAGCCTATGCAAATCACGTTAAGAAGTATCCAAGCGTCCCCTTCGACTCGAATAAATTTGCCGCAGACCACCCCGAAGCAAAGGCTATATTCGAGTGCAAGTGTGAGCACAGAAGTCTTTTCGACATCAAGTCCCTGAGCACACATATCACTCCCGATGATATCTGGAACAAGTACGTGCCTATGGGCTTCAATCAGTTCAAGATAGAGGGACGCACATTCGATATGTTCAACCTTATGGAGCATTACCTCTACTACATGGTAAAGCCCGAATATATCGACAAGGCAAGACTTACCTTCCTTCGCAACCTCAGCCTCAACGGTGCGATAATCATACCCGATCACAGCTGAGAATAAGTAAATTATTACAGTTTTACGCCTCCCAAGTGGGAGGCGTTTGTATTTATCAATGATTTTTCATCACATCAACAGGTATTCACACGTTTTTCACAATGCCTTGCTATAATAGCATCGTATCTTATCCGAGAACTCGGAAAGGTAACATCTTTTAAGGAGAAAATTGAATATGAAGAACACTGTTTCGACCCTTCTGAAGCAGAAGCAATCAGGTGACAAGATCACGATGCTTACTGCTTACGACTACACAACAGCGAAGATCATCGACGAGTGCGGCGTAAATGCAATTCTTATCGGTGATTCCCTCGGCATGGTGATGCTTGGCTATGAGAACACCCTGCCAGTGACTATGGAGGATATGATACATCATACCGCCGCAGTTTCAAGAGGAGCAGAAAACGCTTTCATCGTAGCTGATATGCCTTTCATGTCATATCAGGTAAGTGTGCAGGACGCTGTTGTAAATGCAGGACGCCTCATCAAAGAGGGCGGTGCAAATGCGGTAAAGCTTGAAGGCGGCGCGGAAGTCTGCGACCGGATAAGAGCTATCGTAAACGCATCTATCCCCGTTGTGGCTCATCTCGGACTCACACCTCAGTCAGTAAACGCTTTCGGCGGCTTCAAGGTACAGGGCAAAAGCCTTGACAAGGCAAAGAAACTCATCGAGGACGCTATGAAGATACAGGAGGCAGGAGCCTGTGCAGTAGTGCTTGAGGGTATACCTGCAAAGCTTGCAGATATCATCACAAAGAAGCTGTTCATTCCCACTATCGGTATCGGTGCCGGAAACGGCTGTGACGGTCAGGTACTGGTATATCAGGATATGCTGGGACTTACAACAGGACATACAGCTAAATTCGTAAAACGTTTCGCAGAAGTCGGCGCAGTTATGCGTCAAGGCATCTCGGACTATATTAGCGAGACAAAATCAGGTGTATTCCCCTCTGAGGAGCATACCTACGCTGTAGATGATGATGTTATAAACGAGCTTATGAAGGAGTGTTGATGATATGAAAATAGTAAAGACTATAGATGAAGTACGCGCACAGGTAAAGGAATGGAGAGCACAGGGGCTCACAGTAGGACTTGTACCCACAATGGGCTATCTCCATGAGGGACATGCAAGCCTTATCGACGCTTCACACAGGGATAACGACAGAACAGTCGTATCTGATTTCGTAAACCCCATGCAGTTCGGTCCTACCGAGGACTTGGAAAGCTATCCCCGTGATATCGATCACGATGCAAAGCTTGTAGAAGCTCACGGCGGCGACCTTATCTTCAATCCCGAGCCGTCAGAGATGTACCATGAAGGCTTCTCCTCATTCGTGGATATGACAATCCTCACACAGGAGCTCTGCGGACTTAGCCGTCCTGTTCATTTCAGAGGCGTATGCACAGTAGTATCAAAGCTTTTCAATATAGTAAAGCCTGACAGAGCCTACTTCGGCAAGAAGGACGCTCAGCAGCTTGCGGTTATCCGCCACATGGTAGACGACCTCAACATGGACATCGAGATAATCGGCTGTCCTATCGTCCGCGAGGCTGACGGACTTGCAAAGAGCTCACGAAATACATACCTTAATGAAGCTGAAAGAAAGGCTGCTCTTGTACTTTCGCAGGCAATATTCATGGGTATGGACATGGTAAAGAAGGGCGAAAAGGACTGCTCTGCAATAATCGGAGCTATGAAAAAGCACATCGAAGCCGAGCCTCTTGCACGTATAGATTACGTAAAGATAGTAGACTGCGCAACAATGCAGCAGATAAAGACTATCGACCGTCCCGCACTCTGCGCTATGGCTGTATATATCGGCAGTACACGCCTTATCGACAACTTCTTCACAGAAGACGTATAAGGAGGCTGCCATGGAAATATCAATGCTCAAAAGCAAGATCCACCGCGCTGTCATAACACAGGCTGAGCTCAACTACGTAGGCAGCGTAACTATCGACGAGGAGCTTATGGAAGCCGCAGGACTTTACGAATATGAGAGAGTGCATATCGCCAACGTAAACAGCGGCAGCCGTATCGAGACCTACGTCATTTCAGGCGACCGCGGAAGCGGTGTTATCTGTCTCAACGGAGCAGCAGCCCGTGCAGGACAGAAGGGCGATCAGGTCATTATAATGGCTTATGCAAATATGACTCCCGAGGAGATAAAAACTCACCGTCCTAAGGTAGTGTTTGTAGGCGATAAGAACGAGATAATAAAAGTAGCCGATTACGAAAAACACGGCGTATTAATGTAAAAACAGGGAGACCTATCAAAAGGTCTCCCTATGTTATTATATGCGGAAATTCCGCAGCTCAAGCCCTGCATTTTATATCTGCCGTCAGAAACGGCAGCATGGTATTCAGTTCATATTGCAGAAATAGGAAAGCCCCCGAAACGATCGGTGGATCATTTCGGGGGCTTTTCATTTATATATATTCATGTTTCCTTACGGTAGAACCGGAGGCTGGGGTGGGATACCAGCTTCGGGAGCAGGTGGCTCTGCTATTGGCGGTTCAGCCGCCTGCGGAGGTTCTTCTTCCTGCTTAGGCTCGGGCAGGAGCATAACAGGATTCATATTGTTGAAGCTTACACGCTCGCTTATATCTGTATCAGCGGAAAGCTTCTCGTGTATCTCATGCTCAGGATGTGGGAGCTCGCCCTCATTCGGCAGAGCAGGCTTTGCAGGCTCGCCGTGAGCGTCGGGCTTAGGTGCCTCAGCATCACCCTGCTTTTCAGGAGCCTTCGGCGGCTCGGGTTCACCTGCATTTGCAGGCGGTGCAGGAGGTGCAGGAGCATCTGCCTTGCTGTTGTCAGTCTTAGGAGGCTGTACAGCAGGAGCAGGAGGATCAACAGGTGCAGGAGGTGTTACTGCTGCCTGATCGGGTTTCTTAGGTGTATCTATCTTTCCTGTAACGTTTTTATCAGGACTCTTTTCAGCATCAGGCTTTGGAGGCTCAGACTTCTTGACGCCCTCTGTAGGCTTTGCAGGCTTTTTGAGGCTGTCAATACCGTGTACCTCTACGTTCACATCTGTGATACCTTTTTCAAGGTCAGACTTGATGCTGCGGTAATCGTCGGAATTATCGGACGAAATATATACATCTATGGTATCACCGTCTGAGATAATGCCTTTTTCTTTTTCCAGCTCTAATATCTCATTTGTTACTGTGAGCTTATCCTTACCCTTACCGTTGTAATTTTTAAGGATATCCTTTCCGATCTCACTGTCGCTGACGATATGTAATACCTTGCCCTTCTTATTTACCTCAAGTCTGATATTGGCATCAGATGAGATAAGTACAGTTGAATGAGGCTTCAGGTTGCGTGAATAATATATCGAGCCTGCTGAAGCAAAAATGACCAGACAAGCTGCGGCAGCAATAAGCTTTCCTACGGTGAACGTTATCCTTCTTGCATTATGTTCTTCGTTCATAATGATCGGATCTGTGACGGACTGTCCGACTTCATAGTGCATATTTGCAGCGTTTACGAATCTTGACTCTTCGTCCATAAGAACTGCGTATCCTTCATGGCATTCCATAACTATATATTTCATACTTTTTCACCACCTTTGAGTACCTGCATGATGTGTCCGCGCATTATCTCATAACCGTTTGTGCATATAAGCAGTACAGCTACAAGATATCTTCTGTGTCTTTCGAGAGATTTCCTTTCCACATCAGCCCCCTCCGCAAGCTTTGCAAGGGGAACTCGTTTCGTTCTCAGGAAATCCTCGAGAATATCAGGGTTATTTCTGGCGTATGCAACGGCTTTCTTGCATATTTCAAGAGTACGCCGCTGACGCGGAGAATTTTCCGCAACATCGGTCATGGATACACCGAAGTCGTTCATTTGTGCAGAAAGCTCCTCTATTTCTTGTTTTGTCGCTTCGCGAATCTCATTTTCTTCGTAGTCGTCGTGCTCATCGCGAATTGTATCCTTCAGGTCTGTTTTTTCGTCATCAGAAACGTCAAGCGAGATCTGTCCTTTATTACGTTTTTCTTTTCTGTAGTTGTCGATCAGGCGGTTTTTTATCTGCAATGCAGCAAATTTAAGGAACGAACCGCGAAGCTTTGAATAATTCTTTATAGCCTCATAGAATGCGAACATAGCTATACTTAACTCGTCATCGCTCTGATCGGGCGGACGATTGAGAAATTTTGCAGTTTCTGACTTTATGAACGGCATATAAGCTGCAATAAGCTCATCTGCCGCGTGGCTGTCATTTTTTGCCTTGTAGACCTGGGATATGATTTGATGCGCATCAGAAGTCATATTTGCCACCCCCAATATTACTTATAGTTTACGCAGTGATATACCCGAAAACGGGGTAACTGCGGAAAAAGTTTCAGAAAAAATAAACTTTTTAGGTTAGCAGTAATCCTATATTAGAATTAAGAACTAAGAGCTAAGAACTAAGAGTATACGGAATTATAATGCGGAAGTAAAGAGCGTTCGTATTCGGAAACAGCCATAAAGATGCTTGGGGCTTCTTTATGGCTGCTTGGGTTCTATGATTATTTCTGTATATTTTCTTCGTCCTGGTGACGTATCTGAGCACGCTTTATCTTGCCGCCGAGAGTCTTCGGAAGCTCCTTTACGTACTCGATCACACGAGGATACTTATAAGGTGCAGTCTCGTGCTTAACGTGATCCTGTAACTCCTTTGTGAGCTCAGGTGAAGGAGTATATCCCTCAGCAAGTACGACTGTTGCCTTTACTACCTGTCCTCTGATAGGATCGGGAGCACCTGTGATAGCCGATTCAACTACAGCAGGGTGTGTAAGGAGTGCGCTCTCTACCTCGAAAGGTCCGATACGGTAGCCCGAGCACTTGATAACATCGTCATTTCTGCCTACGAACCAGTAGTAGCCGTGGGAGTCTCTCCATGCTACGTCGCCTGTATCGTAATTCTCGCCGCCGAGAACTGCTTCTGTCAGCTCGGGGTTCTTGTAATAGCCGCAGAAAAGACCTGTAGGACGCTCCTTGTCAATGCCGCATACCATGATGCTGCCCTCTTCACCGTCCTCAGCCTCTGTTCCGTCAGCGCGGAGAAGGTGGATATTGTAAAGAGGTGAAGGCTTTCCTGTAGAGCCGGGCTTTGGGTCTATCCACGGGAAGTTTGCGATAAGTACAGTACCCTCTGTCTGACCGAAGCCCTCTCGCATCTTCTTGCCTGTAAGCTCGTAGATACGGTTGAATACCTCAGGATTAAGAGGCTCGCCTGCATTGCAGAAATTCTGGATAGATGAAAGATCGTACTTTGTCATATCCTCCTGGAGCATAAAACGGTACATTGTAGGAGGAGCACAGAATGTAGTCAGCTTATAGTGGCTGATTACTTCAAGGATATCCTTTGCGTTAAATCTGCCCGTGAAGTCGTATGCGAACTGTATTGCGCCGCATATCCACTGTCCGTAGATCTTGCCCCAGCCGAACTTTGCCCAGCCTGAGTCGGAAATAGACATATGGAGCTTGTTCTCCTGTACCTGATGCCAGTATTTAGCTGTTACGATATGTCCGAGAGGGTGTGCGAAATTGTGGCAGACCATCTTAGGCATACCTGTAGAGCCTGATGTGAAGTATATGAGCATGGTATCTGTTGCCTTTGTAGCCTGATCGTCTGTTGGACGCTCAAAGGTATCGGGATACTTAGCGATCTCGTCCTCGAAGTAGTCCCAGCCCTCACGAGGCTCTGCGACCGCGATCTTCTTGCGGAGAGTCTTTATCTGAGGAGCAGCCTCGTCTATCTGTCCGCGGATATACTCGTCATCGCAGGCGATGATAGCCGATATCTCTGCCATGTTTCCGCGGTATGCGATATCATGTGTGGTAAAGAGGAGATTACCCGGGATAAGGATAACGCCGAGCTT
This sequence comes from Ruminococcus flavefaciens, assembly GCF_900143025.1. GTDB lineage: Bacteria > Bacillota > Clostridia > Oscillospirales > Ruminococcaceae > Ruminococcus > Ruminococcus flavefaciens_I. The sequence goes on from NZ_FRCT01000014.1 coordinate 11,963, forward strand.
ATGAAGTGCGGTAGCTATTACCCAGTATTCCCAGCGGCGGCGGAGTATCAGAAGCACTACATCTCCCTTTTTGAGTCCGAGGCTTCTGAAATAGTGGCAGGTCTGGTTGGAGAGCTTTGATATATCGGTAAATGTGAATGTCTTCTCCTTCTTGTCGTGACTGAGCCAGATGAGAGCCTTCTTCTCGGGCTCCTGCTTAGCCCATTCGTCAACGATATCCCAGCCGAAATTAAAATCTTCAGGAACATTAACGCGGTAATTTTCCTTGAAATCCTCGTAAGAATCAAATTCTATACGGGGAAGATAGCGGTCTAAAAGCATGATAATAAATACTCCTTTTTATGTAAGCGTGATACAGCCGATCATTCGGCAATAACGGTAAGAAATCTTGCTTTGCTGTCTCCGACGCAACGCTGTCCGTGTGGATAAGTGGGGTTGAAGTATATCGAGTCGCCCTCATTCAGGATTATCTCCTGATTTTCAAATATGACTGCGATAGTGCCCTTGAGCACAAGATTGAACTCCTGACCTGCGTGAGTAACAAGCTTTGCAGGCTCATCGGAAGGCTCAAGAGTTACGAGAAGGGGCTGCATTACTTTATCTGCATAGCGGAAGGCGAGATCCTTGAAGCGGTATCCCTCGTAACGGCTTATACTTCTGCCCTTGCCGCGGCGGACGACGTGGAATGTGTCGATACGGCTCGGCTCGCCTGTGACCAGTTCGTTGAAGTCTACTCCGAACTTATTTGCGATCTCATAGATGACGCTTATGGGAAAATCACCATTTTCTTCATAGCCTGCATACTGCTCTGTAGTAAGTCCAAGCTCCTGTGCAAGCTTTTCCTGTGTATAGTCACATATTTCACGAAGCTCGCGGATACGTGCGGTGATCTCATTGATAGGTTCCATAGCGTGACCTCCTTTTGGAATAATTATTAAACAGCAGATAGCCGATCAGCCTGTCCCCTTAGAAGATATTTCCTGCGTTTTCGGACTAATTTCCGTTCAGTTCAGACAACCGACTCTTATTCTGTGTGTATACAACTTTTATTATACCGCATTTTGGTGTCGTTTGTCAAGTTTTAGTGAACTGTTACTGTGATTAGTTTTGCAGTAATATAATGAAAGTTATGTGAAATTAACAACAGGCTCTTGACAGGGTATTATAAATAAAGTATAATATGATTTGAAAATGATTATCAAATTCAAAAGAGGAGGCCGCAATGGCAAAGAATTCAAGACGCGCGGCAGCGTTTATAATTCCCGTATTGATCTCGGCAGCTCTCATGGGCTGTTCTGCTCCAAAGCAAAAGAACAGCAGTAACAAGCTCAATATAGTATGTACTAATTTTTCGGAATATGACTGGACTCGGGAAATAATTGGCGATACCGACAGCGCCGATATCACCTATCTGCTCGAAAGCGGTATTGATATACATAATTATCAGCCCAATGCCGAGGATATTATGACTATCTCAAACTGCGATATGTTTATATATGTAGGCGGCGAGTCGGAAAGCTGGGTAGATGATGTGCTCAGCAACAAGGCAAACAAGGATATGAAGGTCGTAAAGCTTCTTGAATCCGCAAAAGACAACGTACAGCTGGAAGAACACAAGGAAGGCATGGAGGAAGAGGAAGAAGAGCACGGCCATGACGAAGACGAACCCGAGTACGACGAGCACGTATGGCTCTCTGTAAGAAATGCCGAGATCATCTGTGATGATATCTGCAATAAACTCTGCGGTCTTGACTCCGCAAACGCCGACAAATACAAAGCTAATCTTTCCGCTTACACAGCTAAGCTGCGTGATCTTGATAATGATTACAAGGAAATGGCTGAAAACGCAAAGGTAAAAACTCTCCTTTTCGGCGACCGCTTTCCGTTCCGCTATCTCGTTGAGGATTACGGACTCGATTACTATGCAGCTTTCAAGGGCTGTTCGGCAGAAACAGAGGCAAGCTTCGAGACTATCGCAAAGCTTGCAGAAAAGCTTGACAAGCTTGAACTCGATACAGTTTTTATAATAGAAAATTCAAGCGATGCGATCGCCAAGTCAATAATAAGCAGCTCAGGCAATAAAAACGCAAGGATAGAGAAGCTCAATTCCCTACAGTCCGTTACCTCTGACGATATCAGAAAAGGAGCTTCTTACCTTTCATTAATGAACGAAGACCTTGAAACATTAAAGAAGGTGCTTGATTAATATGGGAGCATTATTGAAATGCGAAAATGTCTCTCTCGGATACGAGGGAGACATTGTTACGAAAAATCTTAATTTTACCGTAAACAGCGGCGATTATCTCTATATCGTCGGTGAGAACGGCTCGGGAAAGAGTACGCTCATAAAGGCGCTTCTCGGACTAAAGCCCCAGCTCAGCGGAAATATCACACTCTGCGGCGAGGTCGGCAAGAACGAGATAGGTTATCTGCCGCAGCAAACGATAGTACAGCGTGATTTCCCTGCATCTGTACGCGAGATAGTGCAGTCGGGCTGCGTAAGCAGATGCGGCTTCCGTCCATTTTACAATAAGGAAGAAAAGAAGCTTGCCCACGATATGATGCACAGGCTTGAAATAGAACCTCTCGCCAAGCGCTGCTACAGGGAGCTTTCAGGCGGTCAGCAGCAGAGGGTCCTCCTTGCAAGAGCACTCTGCGCCGCAAGAAAAATGATACTTTTAGACGAGCCTGTAACAGGTCTCGATCCCAAAGCCACAAACGAGATGTATGAGCTTATCGACAGTCTCAACAAAAAGGACGGCATTACCGTAATAATGGTCTCACACGACATAAATGCAGCCGTAAAGTATGCCTCACATATCCTTCACGTAGGCAGAAAGCAGCTTTTCTTCGGCACTAAGGAAGACTACCTTACCAGCAAGACAGGGCAGGCTTTCCTCGCAGTAATGGGAGGTGACGACGATGAGTGATATTATCGAAAAGCTTCAGTTCTACTTTCAGTTTCCCTATGTAAGGTACGCTATGATAGTAGGACTTCTCATAGCACTCTGCTCCTCACTTCTCGGTGTAACTCTTGTAATGAAGCGTTTCTCGTTCATCGGTGACGGACTTTCCCACGTTGCATTCGGCGCAATGGCAGTTGCAACTATAACAGGCATAACCAACAATATGCTGATAATCATGCCGGTAACGATCGTCTCGGCAGTGCTGCTTCTGCGAACAGGCAGCAACACCAAGATAAAGGGCGATGCGGCAGTAGCCATGATATCGGTTGGCGCACTTGCTCTGGGCTATATGATGATGAATATAGCCGCCCAGAACGGCAATAAGCGCATGACCAGCAATGTTTCCGCAGACGTATGCAGCACTCTTTTCGGTTCAACATCTATACTCACTCTTTCACTGACAGATGTTTGGATATGTGTTGCAATGTCAATTATCGTCGTAACGGTATTTCTTTTGTTATACAATAAAATATTCGCAGTTACCTTCGATGAAAGCTTTGCAAAGGCTACAGGAATACGTTCGGATATGTACAATCTCCTTATTGCGGTAGTCATTGCAGTCATCATTGTAATAGCAATGAATTTCGTCGGTTCACTGCTCATATCCGCACTTATCATCTTCCCTGCCCTTTCGGCAATGAGAGTATTCAAGAGCTTCCGCAGCGTAATAATCTGCTCCGTGATAATCTCTCTCATATGCGCCGCAACAGGAATTATCGTGTCCATACTTGCAGGAACTCCCGTAGGCTCGACCATAGTTTCAGCAGATATATGCGTATTTTTCATATTCTGCCTTATCTCAATGGTAATGAAAAGAGAAAAATGACGATTCAGCGGTCAATATCCGTCCATGTATAAAAAACAGACTCCTTTCGGAGTCTGTTTTTTCATTAATTCGCTTCAAAATTCTTGTCAAATTTTAAGTCAACCTTCTTTGCAAGCTCATCGAGCCATTCAACGTCATCAGGCTTTACCTTTTTGAGTTCTTCTGCCCATTCTTCTTCCGAACAATCTACGCCGTCGATAGTATAGCTTACCTCTCCATTTTCTACAACACTTCTGAACTCATGTATAAGTGTAACACCGCCGTCCTCATTAAGTCTGAATACAAGATAGGTGTTGTTTTCTGTATAAGTCTTTGTAATAATGATACCGTCTTTATTGTCGTGATGTACCCAGATATTTTGCGATTTTAGTCCGAGATCGGTATAGCTCTCGCCTTGTAACGAATAAAGCTCACACACGGCATTGGGATACTCAGGGTCAGATGTGTAATACTGTATAAACAGCTCGGGAACATCATCGCCGTTGATATCATAATCGCAGTAATAAAGATCTGTTATTCTGCCGTTATTCTTGACGAGATCAGCCATGCGATCCACGAAAAGCTGTCCGTAGTCGTCTTTACTATAGATCTGACCATCGTAAGGACACTTGCTGTTTTCAAGCTTATCGGCAAGCTCTGTAGCACTGTTTATATCAAAATTGCCTGAAATTATTAAATTTCCGTTCGTTATAGCAGAGTTTACTGTAGGAGCGTATACACATTCCCCGTTCACCCATATAGATATGGGAGTACCTGTACCTGCAAGCTCTGAGGTAGCTTCCTCAAATTTCCGTGCACCTTCGTAGTCAAGCTCTATGCCGATCGCATACTCGAAGTCAGTACCATCTGCATTCGGAAGAAAGTTGACCCTTGCGCTCTTTATATTGAGTCCGTTAAGAACTACAGGACCATCTATATCGTTTCCCTTGATGAATAAGACCTCATTCTGGGAAATGATTTCAGTTGCAGGCTCATCTGTGGTATCAGCGATAGTGGCTGCTTCGGTAGTTGTTTCAGGAGTAGCGGCAGGACTGCCGTTTCTGTGCAGGAGAGCCGCACCGCCTGCGATACCGCCTACGACAGCTATACAAGCCGCAGCAGAAGCGAATATCTTCCACATAGTACGCGGACGATAAGGCTCGGAGCCGCTTACAGTATCCTCCCGATAGCTTTCTGTGTCATTATTTCTTGTATTAAACTTTCTTTTGCTCATTTCCAGAATTTTTTTCTTGTCGTCACCGCTTACAGGTGTGACTTTTTCGGAAAGAGACTCTAATTCATTCATCTCGGCATTTTCGATTATACCGAAATCTATTTCTTTGTTGTTGTCTTTCATGACTCTGCCTCCTTCAAAGATATATCGAGTTCAGCAAGCTTATCTTTAAGCCGTTTTATTGCGCGTGAGCATCTTACCCTGACAGCGGCGGGTTCCAGTGAAACAGTCTCGGCTATTTCCTTTGAATTCATACCATAATAGTATTTTTGTATGATTATAGTTGAATCAGGCTCTCCAAGCTCATCGACCAGCCTAAGGAGCGTCCTGCGGAGCTCCGCACGTTCGGCATTTTGTGCGATATCGGTATCATCGCGTAAATTTTCCGTATCCTCCTCTTCAAGGGAGACTGTTCTTCCGCTTTTAGAGGTAAGGCTGTGGAACATATTGATAGCCTTTCGTATAGCGACTGTACTGATGAAGCCCTTTAAATTCTCATTCTGCTTTGAACCGTCTGCAAAGTAGGCAAAAATATCCGCAAAAACATCGCTGACACATTCTTCTATGTCCTCTTTTGCAGCGCAGCTTCTCAGCTTATTGAAAACGATAGTATATACGTAGTTGAAATACCGATCGAACAAGACATTCTGAGCTTCCTGCGGAGATCTTGCAAAGAGTCTTTCGTATTCCTTGTCTGTCATGGCAGATCCTCCCCATATTTGAAAAGTGTTATGCGCATTTCCGCTTTCATAATATATACTCAAAGTGAATCGACAAAGTGCAACAAGAATTATTTTAGCATACAAAAAAGTATTTTTCAAGCCTTCAGCCGTCGAGTTACAGCTGCACCAAATAAATAAAAACGGCGCACTGCCGTGCACCGTTTATCGAGCCTTATATACCACATACAGGCTTAGCCCATTTAATTCTTTTTTCGCTTTACAAGAAAAGCTATAAATATTATTATAAGTAAAACGCCGCAGGCAATTCCGCATAAAAGAGCTACTCTGCCGCCATACGAAGGCTCGTCCTTAACTTTTTCGGTAGTAATATAGGTAAATCCTACAGCGCGGAATGACCTGTCCACATCTTCCGCAATTACCTCATGTCCTGCCGCATTAGGGTGTATATCCATTTTCTTGATATTGGTAAGCTCCCCTGCTCTGCCCGTAAAATCCGCTGCAACATCTATTACCTTATAACCGCCTGCCGACTTTTCCGAAATGACATTATTGAGCTTCAGTATCTTCTGAGCCGCAAACTCTGTCAGCATTGAGAACTGATCGTAGTACGCAACGGGATCGTAAAGAGTCTGTACAAATATAACTCCCTCAGTACGCTTTTTAAGCTCAGAAGTTATGGTATCCATATTCACGCTGAACTGCTCGATAGCTTTATCCGCATCGCTGCCCATACTGATAAAAGCCGCCGCCGCACTTGCAAAGTCGATATCCTTGATATCAAAGGAGCGGATATCCTCTATGCCGAGACTGTCGATAAGTCCGAACATTATGCCGAGAAGGTCATTTCCGCCTATAGATATCACAACTGCGTCCGAATCTTTAAGTTCACCATCAAGCTCGCCGCTCTGTATCTGTGCAATGAGATCAGCCGATGTATAGCCCGATACAGCCATATTCACCATTGTATGACCGCACTCGCCTTCAAGCTCACGCTCATACTTTTCCTTCAGTATATTTGAATAGGACTGACAGTGATAATTGTCGCCCTTTTTGTAACCCTCAAGTCCGTATCCTGCGGCAATGGAATCGCCCAGAAACATCATCTTCGGCGGAACTTTGGTATTATGCTCCACATTTAATTCGTGTATTTCAGCCTTTCCGCATGAAGCAAAGCTCATGAGCATTATTCCTGCACCTATTGCTGCGGCAGCTCTTTTTATCACAAACGGTATTCTCAAAAGCATCATCTCCTTTATGGTACACTTGCATAGCTATTATAAACACATTCGCTCATTGTTTTTTATTCAAAACAGAGAATGTAAAAAATATTTTTTGTAATAATCAATGGTTTTCCGTTGAAAAACAGCTTTTTTTGCCCCTATTATAGAAAGACGTTTTCACAATGAACCAAAATCCAAGTACAACGTGCGCACACTGTTCGCCCCTACAGAGCGGCAAAGCCGCTACCTAACATCTTAATCAGCTCAAAGGACGCCAAGTGCGTGTTTTGCGGCTATCATTCCGAAGGTATAGCATCTGCCGAGAGAAAGACCTGTCTGGTGGAATGGGTAATCAGCTCCGCCGTAGAATGGACCGCCCAGATTTCCTGCACAGTAAAGTCCCTCTATGGGCTTGCCGTTTGAGTCAAGAGCCTGTGCATTTTCATTGGTTATGACTCCCGAAACCTCAGCGGAAACTCTTATATGCTTTCTTGCACCCCAGAACGGAGCCTTTTCTATCTTATGCATATACTTTGCAGGCTTGCCGAAATCCGTATCGCAGCCCTTTTCGCAAAGCTCGTTATATCTGTCAATGGAAGCTTTCATAGTATCATACGGCAGACCAAGCTCCTCTGCAAGCTCTTCAAGGGTATCACATCTGTGAAGGTCTATGAGGTTCTTGAATACGCCCTGCGGCTCCTCAACAGCCCCTGGAATGAACTTTTCCATAACGAAAGGCGGTACACAGCCGTCCACGAACTCGTCCTTATCCCAGTTCACATAATTGCTGTCGTATATGGTGCAGTACCAGCCCTTTGAGCCTTCCTTGTGGTCGGCATCAAGCATAGTCCCCTTGAATTTCGGCTGATATTTCAGGAGATTTCCCATATACACAAAGCCTGTGTACTCATTGGTAAATCTCTCGCCATTCATATTTAAATATAGGAAAGGCTCCTCAAACATGAGTGCAGAGTCAAAATCATGCATCATCTTAGTATGTCCGAGGTTTTCCATTTCTGCTCCCGCACTGATTGCAAGTACGTGTCCGTCACCTGTCTTGCCGAACTGCTTCTTGTCAAATTCAGCTATATCTGGGCACCAGCGCTGTACCATTGCAGGATTGTTGGTATAATCGCCTGTTGCAAGTATTACCGCCTTTGAAGCATTGAAACGGATATATTTTCCGTCCTTGTTTTTAGCAATAACGCCTGTTACTCTCCTGCCGTCCATTACCAGCTTTACCGCAGGCGTTGAAAAATAAGCATCAAGATTATCATGCTCTGCCATAATATTATTCAGGGCATTATGAAGCGCATTTCCCACATTAAGAGGCTTCGGACCTATCCACGGTGCCCAGAAATAGCAGTGGTCATCGCCGTAATCGTAGCTGTTCATGCGGTCTTTCCATACGCCTGTAAAGTCGCCGCTGGTGCTTCTGAAAGCACAAAGCTTATCCCCGTCGTTGAGCAGCTTTGCACTTTCTGCATTATTGTCCACCTTGCTTCCGTCGCCGTATTCAGTTTCCTTAGTAAGTCCTGCACGGTTAAGGAACCACATCATAGCTTCCTCGGAATGTTCGGCATATGCGCGAAGCTGTTTTGTATCAGCTCTCCAGTCGCAAAGGCTGTTTGTATGGTGTATCCACTTAGCGATACCTGCCTCTGTGGAGCGTGACTTTATTATCGCAGAACCGCAGTTGCCCTGTGAAACTACTCCTGATTCCTTTTGAAGTAACGCGGTTTTTGCACCTAATTCAGCCGCCCAGCCTGCCGCAGGCACACCCGAAGCTCCTGCGCCGACTACTACTATATCATAATCCTTTACTTCATCTGCTTTTATATCCCCAAGCTCACAGCACGAACAGCTTACCTCAGACTCGGTAAGTCCGCTGGGGATATTTTTAACACTGTCAATCATAATTCCAGGTCCTTTCCTATTAATGTATATATATTAATAGTATACCACTTATGTACTCCGATTTCAATAGCGCATAAAGAAAACGTACCGCACAAAGTGCGATACGCTTCTTTTAAAGGATATCAAATATTACGAAACTTACTGTTTATAGCTCTCTGGGAGAGACTTGACAGCTCCTAAAAGGAACTTCTGTATAACAAGTGCATCACTGCTTGTAATGCCTGAGCCTGCTTCTGAAACATCTCCGTTATACTTACCCTGATCTGAAAGAAAATACTTGTCAGGATTTGCAAGTGACTGCATTATAGCAACAACGTCACCCATATCAACAAGACCGTCTATATTTGCGTCGCCCCAGATAGTTACCTTATCATTGAGGAATTCCTTAATATCAACAGTTGTAGTTGTTACAGGAGCTGTTGTAGTTACAGTAGTTGTTGTGGTAGTAGTGGTTGTGGTGGTTGTTGTGGTAGTAGTTGTTGTAACAACCTGAGCTGTCTCCGAGCCCTTGAATGCATATCTCATAAATGTATAGAGATGTGGCTTAACAGATTCAGCACCGTGACCGCCGCCCGGGATAGACTGATATACATGGTCTACACCGTTTCTTGTAAGGATATCACTGTACTGCTTAGGGAATGTACCAACAACAGAGTCATTTGTACCGCCTGTTATCATAAATACGTATGGCTCAGGTCCTACATCTCTGAATTTCATTTCGCTTTCTGTCATACAGCCGGGGTGCTCCATGAACATATCCTTGCCTGGTGTGATACCGGGTGCAGGGCAAGCACCGCCAACATAACCGAAGAGGTCAGGTCTCATAAGTCCGATGTAGATAGCTTCTCGGCCTCCCATTGAGAAACCTGTGATAGCTCTGTTCTCTCTGCCTGTCTTTACAGGATAGTTAGCTTCAATGAACGGGATAAGGCTGTCTGAGATATCATAGAGGAAGTTATCATAAGCTGCGCAGGTCTCCTGATTGATACCGAAACCGCCGCCGCCGTTGCCGTTCTTGCTTGTGAACTGGCTTGGAAGTACGATTATCATTTCCTCAGCCTTGCCGTTGCTGGTAAGTCCTGCAAGAAGCTCCTGAACGCCCATACCGCTTACCATTGAGCCTTCGTTTCCGCCGATACCGTGGAGAACGAACATTACAGGATACTTTTTGCTTGGATCATAGTTAGGAGGAAGAACAACGTTACAGCTCTTCTGTCCGCCTGTGAATTTACAGTTATATGTCTTCTTTTCTACCTTGCAGCCACCGCTCTTCTCGTTGCCGCTTGGTACAGTTGTAGGCATATCATTCTTGATCTCGGCGTTGAGACCCTTGTTTGCGTTACCGCCGTTGCCTGCATCTCCGCCGATATCTCCGCCGCCGCCGTTGAAGCCGCCTGCCATGCCGCCCCAGTCGATGTTTCCGCCGCCGTTATTGCCGCCGCCGAAACCGCCAAAGTTCATTCCGCCGCCGTTATCGCCGCCGAAGCCGCCAAAGTTCATTCCGCCGCCGTTATCGCCGCCGAAGCCGCCGAAGTTCATTCCGCCGCC
>NZ_FRCT01000014.1:22370-85854 GCF_900143025.1 Ruminococcus flavefaciens
TCGCCGCCGAAGCCGCCAAAGTTCATTCCGCCGCCGTTGTCGCCGCCGAAGCCGCCAAAGTTCATTCCGCCGCCGTCACCGCCGCCGAAACCGCCCATCTGGCTGAAGTCAAAATTGCCCATGTCAAAACCGCCTGCTGATGTCGAGAGAGGTAAGCTTGCTGCGATCATCATTGCAGATACGGTTCCGCTGACGATCTTTTTGAGTGTGTTCTTTTTCACACCAATCACTCCTTTGTAATCATTTATTTTTCTACAAATTAATGATTAAATAAACCCCTGATGAGCAAATGCTCTATATATTTCACTTACAGAATAAACTATTTGGCAATTAGATACAAGTCAATACTTGCTGTAATTAATTTAAGTTACCATTTTTTGTCATTTTAATTAAATAGAAATATTGGCACTACCAATCAGCTTTATACATAAGGTGGACAAAACACATATTTAGTGGATATTATACTACAGGTGTAAATAATTGCTTGAAATTATAACTAATTGTTGTATTGTTTAAAGTAGTAATTTCCATATCTTATCATCAGCAAAAAAGTGTGTTTTTACAAAAATGAAAACAGAACTTCACAAAATAAAAAATGCAGCCCCTCCCTGAAAAAACTTCGGGAACGGCTGCAATAACGTTCAATTAATATTTAATCACGCCTTAATAAATCACTGAAATAAGCAGGCTGTTCACTGCTTTCGGCACTTATTTCTTCTTTTCGTACACAGAAAAGCTGAGTCCGAGATCATCTCTGCGCTCCTGCTCAACAAGCTCAAAACGGCTCTTGTCAAAATCAGGGAACATGACAGTTCCCTCAAAGGGGCGATCCAGCTCAGTAAGGTAAAGTCTATCCGCCATATCAAGCGCCTCGGCGTATATCCTTCTGCCGCCGCAGATGAAGATCTCCTGTTCTCCGCCCGACATTTCCGAACATTTCTGCGCCAGCTTCACAGCTTCATCAAAGCTGCGCACCGTCCGAAGATTGCGTGAAAAAAGGCTCTGCGACGAGGATACTATAATATTTATCCTGTCAGGCAGAGGTCTGCCGACGCTTTCATAGGTATGTCTGCCCATTATACATATATTTCCCTTTGTCAGCTTTCGGAAATAGGCTCTGTCCTCGGGGATATCCCACGGCATCTTTCCCTTGCAGCCTATTACGCCGTTTGCTGCTACTGCTGCTATTATATTTATCATCTGTCACCAAGCCTTTCAAGAAGTTCCGAGACCTTCACTCCGAGTACGGGGTGAACGTAATCGGGCATAAGCTCTGCTGCGGGTCTGAGCACGAAATCCCTGTTCTGCATATCAGGGTGAGGAACTGTGAGGTCGGCATCTGATATGACGCTCCTGTCGTAGAAGATCAGATCAAGGTCAAGGGTTCTCGGACCCCAGTGGATCTCGCGTGTGCGTCCTGCTTCGTTTTCGATACGGTGCATGAGGTCGAGGAGTCCTCGCGGCGAGAGAAAAGTCTCGCAGAGAACAGCTCCGTTAAGAAAATCGTCCTGCTCCGTGTAGCCATAGGGCTTTGTAACTATGAGCGAGGACTGCTTTACGCTGCTGATATACTCACTTTCTTCCAGCTTTTTCACGGCTTCAGCAATAATGCTCCTGCTGTCGCCCATATTCGAGCCCAGTGCAATAAGCGCAGTATGGCGGCTGCGGCTTATTTTTACCGATACAGAGCCGAATTCCATATCTATAGGCGCTTCGGGCTTTCTTATCTCGATATCCGTGCGGACTATAAGGGGAGAGCTTTTCAGTACGGCTATGGCTACTGCCTGTGCTGCGGCTTCAATAAGCTTGTAGGTGTGCTGCGTCATGGCTTCGTTTATGACCTTACAGACCATGCCGTAATCCACGGAATTTTCAAGCTCGTCGGTAAGTCCAGCCTTTTCCGTATCAACGTAAAGCACAGCGTTTACGTAGAAATTCTGACCGTTTATGTTTTCATGCTCAAATACACCGTGATGAGCAAATATTTTCAGTTCGTCAATGCATATCCTGTCCATTCCTGTATCCTTTCATTACCGCCATAGTCATTTTTACGGCACGGACATTTTCCTTTATATCGTGTACTCTCAGGAACGCTGCCCCCTTCATGGCTCCTATTACCGAAAGAGCAATAGTTCCTTCAAGGCGTTCATCTGAAGGCAGGTCAAGAGTAAGTCCGATAACAGATTTTCTTGAAGCTCCTAAAAGTACGGGATAGCCTAGTCTTTTGCAGAATTCGTCCATGCGGTCCATGACCTCGAGATTGTTTTCGTAGCTCTTTGCAAAGCCTACTCCCGGGTCGAGAATGATCCTGTCACGGCTGATGCCTGCTTTTTCCGCAATTTCAACAGTTTCCTCCATATCGGCAATGACATCATCAAAATATGAGGTATAATCCATATTGTCCCTGTTGTGCATAAGACAGCAGGCTGCGCCGGTTTTGGCTATGAGTGCTGCCATTTCGCCGCTGTCGTATTTAAGTCCCCATATATCGTTGACAAGGTCCGCACCTGCTTTTATGCCTGCCTCTGCGACCCTGAATTTGTAGGTATCAAGTGAGATCGGTACATCAAAACGACTCTTTACAGCCTCGATAACGGGAGCTGTACGCTGTATTTCTTCCTCGTCGGATATCTTTGTATAGCCCGGACGGGTAGACTCTCCGCCGATATCAAGTATATCCATGCCCTCCGAGAGCATTTTCTCGGTCTGTCTGAGAGCAGAATCTATATCGTTATAGCGTCCGCCGTCTGAGAAAGAATCGGGAGTAACATTGAGAATACCCATTATATAACAATTTCTGTTTACGTCAAATTCTTTATTGCCTATCTTCATTTTTATACCTCTATATTATAATTCCTTTTTTCTTTTGACCAGTTACATTCGTCCTGTGCCTTGCAAAAGCTGCACATCCTCGATTTCTTGTCAGCCTCGTAAAAGGCAGCTTTCAGCTTATCCGCTTTGTCTCCGCCTTTTCTGTGAGAAAGTATCAGGCCTGTTATTTTCTCGGTCTTTTCTCTGCAACAGCCTATTTCAGCCAGTATCTGCCTTGCCATTTCAGCTCCCGCAGTCTCATGCGGAACACCCTGTGTATATTCCTCTACCCTGCCTATATCGTGGAGAAGTGCCGCAGAATACACGATATCGGCTTCGGCAGCTATATTTCTCTCATTGCATATCAGCATGGTCATTCTTGCCACAGCAAGCAGATGCTCAAGCCCGTGTCCGCAGAAAATACGCTCTTTTTCAAGTATTTCAAGCTCCTCGAGCCTGCGGCGGAACGTGCTGTTCCCAAGTATCTTATTTGCAGTTTCCAACATCATCTTTGCCTCCGATGAACAGATGGTTTCAATTAATTATATCACAAAATATAAAATAAATCAATAAATGTCTAATTTATAGTTTTTTATTGAATTTTCTTGTATAAACAGTCAATAATAATTGACTTATCATATAATATATGATATAATAATTACAAAAGAAAAATGATAAATAATATGATAAAGTCAATCTTTAAATCTGCACTGCTATATAGGCTTATTTATCGGAAAGGAACGCACTTATGAACAATACAAGAAAAAAACTCGCATTGTTTGTCGGACAGGCTGACGAAGAATATCAAAGCCGTTTCATCAGTGGCTTCCTGAAGAAAGCTCTCGCTGCGGATTACGACGTGTGCATCTTTTCGATGTACCTCAAATACCAGGATACTCAGGAAAGAGAGCTTGGAGAATCAAATATCTTCTCCCTTATGAACCCCTCGAAATTTGACGGCGTTATTATTCTGAAAGACAGTATACAGTCCGAAGGCGCAGCCGAAACGCTTGAAAACAGATTAAAAGAAACTTTTGACAGACCTATCGTTGTTATAGAAAAGGAAAGCGACCTATTTCCGAGTATATGCACTGACGGCTATTCCGCTGTATCCGAGCTGATAGATCATCTTATCACCACACACGGTTGCAGGGACATATCTTTCGTTTCAGGCAAAAAATGGCATAAACATTCTAAAGAGCGCCTTAAAGCCTATCGTGACGCTATGAAAAGTGCAGGGCTCGAGGTATCCGAGGACCGTATTTTTTACGGTGATTTCTGGTATCAGAGCGGCGAGATATACGCCGAAAAGCTGCTGGCAGAAAATGCTCCTCTGCCCGATGCTGTAGCCTGCGCAAATGACCAGATGGCTATAGGACTATGCAAGGTATTCTCCGCTCACGGCATACGCGTCCCCGAGGATATCGCTGTTGTGGGCTATGATTCAACATATGAGGGCAGAACAAGTCCCTGCTCTCTCACTTCTTCCGTTATACCTGCATATGAATTCGGCGAGTATGCCTTTGATTTCCTCATGAAAAAAATGCAGGATAAAACTCCCGATTCGTTCAAGCTAAAGCCTCAAATGCTCATCGGTGAAAGCTGCGGCTGTCACAATGAAACTATGCCTCAGTATCAGATAAGACGCAGTGAATGGGGTACAGATATCTCGGAGGAAGGCTTTGACTCTATTTTCAATAATATGGACGAGAACCTTATCACTCAGTCTTCTCTCATCGAATACATAAGTACAGTTTATTCCTACGCCTACCAGCTAAAGGGCATAAGCGAATTTCACCTTTGCATTGAAAGCAAATGGAGAAATATAGGGCTGGGTGTACGTGTACCTCACAATGGATACAGGGATATGATCCATGCAATAAGATATTACAGCAGCCATAAAAATAATATGGCAGGTCTGGAGGAAACTTTTTCGGCAAAGGAAATGCTCCCCGACCTTTACAACGAACGCCCGTCCCCTGCCGCTTACTTCTTCACTCCTGTTTATTTCGAGAACGAGTGCTTCGGATATGCGGCAGTAAGATGCACGGAGCCGTGCAATTCATATAATGATATATACAGACGCTGGATAACCGCAGTTTGCAGGGGCTTTGAGATACTCAAACGCAATGTCGCCCTGAAGCATATGCAGGAACAGCTCGAACGTATGCGGAACAATAAATTTGCTGTATATTCCTACGCTTACGGAAGTCTTGACGAAAAGGAAAAAAAGGAATATGACCTCGTTTCGGATATACTCAACGAAAACCTGCTGGATTATTACTTCCAGCCCATCGTCAACACCATTGATGGCAGGATATACGGCTATGAAGCTCTCATGCGTTCAAAGACAAATCCATATGTAAGTCCGCTTTCCATAATCAAGTTCGCAACTATGCAGGAAAGGCTTGAAGATGTTGAAAGGGCTACCTTCATAAATGTGCTTCGCATAATAAATGAAAAACGCGATCTGTTAAAAAATGTAAAGGTGTTTATAAACAGTATCCCAGGAATAAGGATAAACAAGGACGATCTTCCTTTGATAAAGGACTATCTCGACCGCAATTCAGCGGAAATAGTCATCGAACTTACGGAGGAAGCCGAACTCAGCGATAATGACCTGACAAGGCTTCAGGATTTCTACAATGAATATAACATCGGCTTTGCAGTTGACGATTACGGTACGGGCTATTCCAATGTGACAAATCTGCTAAGGTATATGCCTGATTATGTAAAAATAGACCGTTCTCTGATAAGTGAGATACAAAATCAGCCCAAGAAACAGCATTTTGTCAGCGAGATCATTGATTTCTGCCACGACAACAATATCTTGGCTCTTGCCGAAGGCGTTGAGACTTCCGAAGAACTGAGAACTGTTATACATCTTGGCGCAGACCTGATTCAGGGCTACTATACCGCAAGACCTTCAGCCGAGATCATTCCTCATATAGATGAGAAGCTTATGAATGAGATCAGGCAGTTTCATCAGGAACGCATCGACGGCAATAACAAGAAGATATATTCAGCAGGCAAGACCAATCGAATATCACTTACCAAGCTCGTCAAGAACGGATATACGGATATAGTTGTGGGCAAGGACGAAATGGTATACAAGGACGTTTCCATAATCGGAACCCCTGAAATGAAAACCAATATCCACCTGCGGGTTGAAGCCGGCTACAGCGGACGCATAACCCTTGAGGACGTATTCTTTACCAATATCAAAAAGCGTCCGTGCATAGAGATCGGCGCAGATTCAAATGTTGCTATCGTGCTCCGCGGAACAAATCGCCTGATGAATACAGGCATACAGGTCCACGAATCGTCAAGGCTAATAATGGAGGGCGACGGCACTCTTACTATCGACCTTAACGCTGCCGAATACTACGGCATTGGAAATAAGCTCGACGCCCGTCACGGCGAACTCATATTCGATCAGGACGGTGCCATAAATATTAACTGCCGCGGACAAAAGGGCGTATGCATAGGCTCGGGACTTGGCGGTAAAATATCCATAAACCGCGGTGAATACAACCTGATATCCTGTACCGAGTCCTGCGTGGGCATAGGCGCTGTAACAGGCGAGGCAAGACTTAACATAAAAATGTGTCTTATCGAAGCTGAATTCACAGGCGAAACAGGTCTGCTGATAGGCTCGCTTGAAAATAATGCCTTTGTTTCAATTAGCAAGGTCACTATCCATCATTACGGCAAAAGCACATATATGTGCATCATAGGCTCTATAAACGGTAACAAGGCAGCTGTAACCGCAGGCAGCTTCGGAAGCATGATAAACATAATGTCCGATAATTCAACGATTTTCGGAGCTCTGAACGGCATATCCGAGATAGACCTCTCAGATTCCTCGCTGAAGCTTGAAAGCACAGGCAAAAATGCTCTTATTTTCGGCGGCTTTAACGACAATACATCAATAAAGCTTTTCAATTCCGATATAAACGCCGTTGTACGCTCTGCTGAGGAAAAGGATACATATGCCGACGACGAAAACATTCATATCGTCAACGGAAGGTTAAAAATTCTTGTAAACGATAAGGAAATAAAGCATAATATCGTTTTCAATTATACATGATATTTTAAACCTCATCTCTCCTGCCATAATTTCGGAGGCACGGAGCTTTATGCAAATTCTCTTGACGGAGGTGAAACTCTCAATGATCAATCCACTTATAACTATAGCATTTTTCGGGTGCGCTCTTACAAGCAGATACAGAAGCGGTCTTTGCAGATGCTTCAATAAAGCCGCAAGAAAGATCAATGCCAATATTGTTTACTTCAATTCTCTCGGAAAAATAGGTGAAAAAACAACTGATTTCGCAGAAGGCGAATATGACTTTATTGATTATATAGACCTGGAACAGTTCGATGGCATAATTTATGACGGTGAAGGCTACAACGTGAAGGGTGCGGCAGAAAAGGTAATAGAAAAGCTTCGCACCGCAAAATGCCCTGTAGTATCTATCAGCACTCATGTTGATGGGTTTTATAATATAGAATTCGAGGACGCATCAGGTATGCGCAGGCTCATAGAGCATTTCATAGATGTTCACAAACATACAAGAATAGGCTTTATGGCGGGCTATATGACACACCCCGATGCACAGCTGAGACTGAAGGTGTTCAGGTCTGTAATGAGATCAAGAGGTCTCCCCGAGGACGGATCAGGTGTATTTGAGGGCGATTTCTGGTTCCATAAGGGCGGTGAAGCCGCTGATTTCTTCCTTTCACAGCCGGAGCGTCCGCAGTCTATAGTATGCTCAAATGACTATATGGCTATATCCCTTATCTCCGCCTTTAAGCTGAGAGGGATAAGAGTCCCCGAGGATATAGCAGTATCGGGCTATGACGGCTCTATTGAGGGAAAACAGGTCGTTCCCCATATCACTACTGCTACACGCGAAAGAGAAGATATCGCCGAGAAAACTATGTCCATACTCAATAAGCTCATACATAACGAGCCTATTGACGAGGATAATGTGGTCTCTCCGAGAATTATCGTATCCCAGTCATGCGGCTGCAAAAAAATAATCTATAAGGACGAGATACATAATATCGACGAAATCAATAATATCATAAGATTATTCGATTACTGTGTAAATGATGCTCAGGCTGCGATGATAAAGCTGAATAAGGTTGAAAAGCTTGATGAGCTGGAATCTACCTTCAAGGGCTGTGCTACAAACTTTGGTGATTATAACGCATTCTTCCTCTTTGCTCAGACCGATACCAAGGGCAGATTATCCTGTACCAGCGAATACTCTGTTCCCTCGGATAAGTTCGTTCCGCTGATATGGATAGACAAGAAAAATGAATATGCACAACTGAAGTCGGAAGAGCCTATGAAAAGTGCGGACCTGATAGCACATATCAACCTTGATACTCCCCATTTCTATTATATTATGAGTATACACTGCCCTGAGCGAATGTTCGGCTATACTCTTATCGAAATGGAAGACGATGACATCTTCAGCGACTTCTATAACATCTTCCTGCTCAATCTTTCCGTTACTATTGAACGTCTTTGGAAAAACGACAATATCAAAAAGCTTTACGAAAACCAGAAGGGTCTCTACGAAAAGCAGAAACAGATCAGCATACACGATGCACTTACGGGTATGTTCAACCGCAGAGGCTTCAATGACGCCTCTGAGTCTGCGGTAAACAGCCTAAGCGGTAAAAGCACGATCTGCACTATGGTGCTCGATATTGACGGTCTAAAACGTATCAATGACGTTTACGGTCATAACGAGGGCGATATTGCCATAAAGGCGGCGGCAGATATAATCACTCAGTGCTGTACTTCAAATGAGATAGCAGGACGTGTGGGCGGCGATGAATTCTACATCTATGCTTCCGATTATTCACAGGAAAAGCTGGATAAATTCAATTATGATCTCCTGCGTCTGTGTAACGAGTACAATGCAACTCAGGGCAAGCCCTATAAGATCGAGCTGAGCTACGGTGCATATCTTATAGAAGCGGATAGTAATACACGTATTGAGGATCTTATAAAAATTAGTGACGCAAGAATGTATAAACAGAAGATGTCAAAACCCGGAAGACAAAAAAGATAATTGGTAAAATCATACCCCCGATGCGGTAATTTTGTACCGTTTCGGGGGTGTTTTTTGCTTTTTCATTACTTTTGTACAAATGGCAGAAGCATTGTTTATATATTTTGCTGATTTAACAGTTATTTAATAATATCAAATGTCCGCAAAAATATAACTAATTGTAAAGAACCGTTCTTTTTCTACAAAAATCATCATTTTTTGAGTTGACAGTAGACAAAAAACATGATAATAATTAATATATATATTATTTTTTTGGCATAACTGTATATTTCTTACCGTACTCCCTCTATGGCTGATACCATTGTCAGAAAAAATATGCAGACAATGTCTAAATTATATTTTATAGGAGGATTGGAAATGAAAAAGAAAATTTTTTCTACCATGTCGGCTGTTGTACTTGCCCTCTCATGTACACCGGCTGTACCTGCTTGTGCAGCAGAAGATGAGTATATACTGCACAGCACATTCGAGGAAGGAAGCGAACAGTGGAACGGAAGAGGTGCTGCATCTGTAAAGACAGTATCAGGCAAATCACGCTCAGGTGAGGCTTCTCTTTATACCAGCGGAAGAACAAACTCTTGGAACGGTGCTACCGTAGGACTTGGTTCGGGCTTCTCCGCAGGACAGGATTACGCTTTCAGTGCATATGTAATGACTGAGGATACTTCCTCTCCCGTTACATTCTACCTTACTTTGCAGTACAGCGACGGAAGCAGCACCAGCTATCCTAAAATTGCAGAAGTAACCGCTGAAAAGGGGCAGTGGGCTCACCTTGAAAGCAGCAAATTCACTATCCCCGACGGCGCAAAGGATATACAGCTTTATGTTGAGACCGACGAAAGCAATTGCGACTTCTATCTTGATGAGGTAGTCGGTGCAAAGAGCGGCACTGTGATAAGCGAACCTGCTGCCGCAGTTCAGATGAGCAAGGGCGATATCAACTATGACGGTACTATCGACTCGCTGGATATCATTGCAGCCCGCAGAGGTATCATAAACGGTATTACAGACAAGAAAACTCTTAGAGCAGCAGACGCTGACAGCAACGGCGTTTTTGAAGTAAACGATGCTGTTCTCATTATGCAGTTCGTTGCAGGTAAAATAAAGGAATTCCCTGTAAATGAGCCTGTTGTTGTTCCCGGTCAGCAGAAGTACACCTGCGAGGAGCTCACCGAGAAGGTGCAGAGCGAGCTGGTAAACAATGAGCCTTCAAGTTCACATCAGGAGAAGTCAGGCGTTCAGTACGGAACGATCAAGAAGGAAAACTATTTCTCAAAGAAGGCTAACAAGAACAAGCCTTATAATATCCTGCTCCCTGCAAACTATGATCCTAACAAGAAGTATCCTGTACTCTATGTGCTCCACGGATTCTTCGAGAACGAGGACCGTATGATAACAAAGGGCAACGGCACTATGTATACACGTCAGATAGTCGGAAACGCTATCGCTGAGGGCGCAGCTAAGGACATGATCGTTGTTTGCCCGTTCATATTCACAAGCGCTACTATGAGAGACGCTACAGGCTTCGGCGACGCAGGCTCTGTTGAAGGCTACAACAACTTCGTTGACGATATCGTTGACAGCCTTATGCCTCATATCGAGGAGAAGTACAGCGTTGCTACAGGCAGAGAGAATACTGCCGTTACAGGCTTCTCAATGGGCGGTATGGAATCACTCATGATCGGTATGAAGCACGGCGACAAGTTCGGCTATGTTGGTGCTATTTGTCCTGCTCCTGGCGGTTCGGGCGCATTCAAGTGGAGCAATCCTGACGAGCAGCCATATCTCCTTATGATAACAGGCGGTACTCAGGACGACGTTGTTGGTCTTAATACTCCTGAAGGATATCACAATAACTTCAACAAGAACGGCGTTCCTCACGTATGGCACGTTGTTCAGAACGGTCACCACGGCGACGACTCTATCCATTCACATCTCTATTGCTTCGTAAGAGGCGTATTCCAGGCAACTGAGGGCGATGTAAGCGGTTCATCTTCAACACCGACAACTCAGACTCCTACTGTTACTCCTACAGAAACACCTTCAACAACTCCTACCGAAACACCTTCGACCTCAACAGGTCAGCGCAAATACAGCATGGAAGAGCTCACAAAGCTTGTCCAGAACAAACTCGTAAACAACGAGCCAAGCAGCTCTCATAACAAGAAGCAGGGCGTTCAGTACGGTACTCTCAAGAGAGAGACATACTTCTCAAAGAAGGCTAACAAGAACAAGCCTTACAATATCCTGCTCCCCGCAAACTATGACCCAAGCAAGAAATACCCTGTACTCTATCTGCTCCACGGCTTCTTCGAGAACGAGAACCGTATGATAACTCAGGGCAACGGTCAGATGTATACACAGCAGATAATCGGAAACGCTATCGCTGAGGGCGAGGCTAAGGACATGATCGTTGTTGTTCCTTTCGTATTCACAAGCGCAACTATGAACGATGCTACAGGCTTTGCAGATCAGGGCTCAAATCAGGGCTACGACAACTTCGTTGACGATATCGTTGACAGCCTTATGCCTCACATCGAGAGCAAGTACAGCGTTGCTACAGGCAGAGAGAATACTGCCGTTACAGGCTTCTCAATGGGCGGTCGTGAGTCTCTCCAGATCGGTATGAAGCACGGCGACAAGTTCGGCTATGTTGGTGCTATTTGTCCTGCTCCCGGTGCTTCAGGTGCATGGAAGTGGAACAGCGAAAGCGAAACTCCTTATCTCGTTATGATAACAGGCGGTACTCAGGACGACGTTGTTGGTCTTAATACTCCTGAGGGCTATCATAACAACTTCAACAAGAACGGCGTTCCTCATGTATGGCACGTTGTTCAGAACGGTCACCACGGTGATGACTCTATCCATTCACACATCTACTGCTTCGTAAGAGGTATATTCCAGGCAACTGATTGATCCTATACCTTTATAAAAGATCTCCCTGTTTTCACAGGGAGATCTTTTTTCATTTTCTTATAAATGCATTGTCAATGTCGGGAACTCCGCTTTTATCGGAAATGTAACGTTCCAACTTATTCAATAAACAAATTGTGTACCTGCGATCATTTTTCAGGTGAAAGCAGACGTTTATATGTCCTGTCTATCCCTATCGCTCCAAGAGGTGCTGTTATCAGTATGGCAAGGACTGCTACCGATAAAACTTTTTTTCCGCAGGGAAGTCCAAGTGAAAGGGGTACAGAGCCAATAGCTGCCTGCACTGTCGCTTTTGGAAGGTAGGCTATGATGCAGAAAAGTCTCTCCTTTAAATTCAGCTCCGTGCCAAGCATACATATAAAAACTCCTATGGCTCTGAATATGAGTGCAATGAATATCATAAGCAATGCGGAAGCTCCTGCGGCAAGAGTATAGCGCACATCTACCGCAGCTCCAACAAGTACAAACAGCATTACCTCCGCACCTATCCACAGCTTGCCGAATTTCTCCGACATACGTGCCGAGACCTGCTTTTCGGCTCTGAGCTTTACAACACAAGCCATAGCCACAACTGCAAGAAGTCCTGATACGGCAATATATGGCTTCGCAAAGCTCTCAACTGACATCAGCAGAAATGCTGTGCCCAGCATAATAACAGCTTTTGCAGTATTTCGTATCTTACGGCTGTGCTGATATGATTTCTCGAAAAACAGATACAAAGCCAGTCCCACTGCTGCGCCGAGTATGACTCCTGAAACTATGGACACGGGTATATCAAGAAAGTCTGTCACTTTTGCAGAGCCGCCCTGCGCCATTGCGGTAAATGTGGAAAAAAGTACGATAACAAAAATGTCATCGCAGGAAGCTCCTGCAAGTATCATCTGTGGTATGCTTTTTGCTGTGCCCTGTTTATCCTCTATGAGTTTTACCATTCGCGGTACTACTACCGCAGGCGATACGGCACTCAGTACAGCTCCCATTACTGCTGCTTCCATGCAGTCGACCTCCAGTAAAAGCGGTGCAAAGCACACATATCCCGCTATCTCAAAGCAGGCAGGTAAAAAAGACATCATCACGGCAGGTCTGCCTACCTTTTTCAGGTCGGACAGATCAAGTGAAAGTCCTGCCTTTATCAGTATTATTATGAGAGCTATCTGCCGCAGCTCCGATGAAATGCCGAGTATGGAGCTGTCGAGAAGGTCGAGCACATAGGGGCTTACTGCTATACCAACACCTAACATTCCTATTATTCGCGGCAAGCCTATCTTCTCGGATATGGCTGCTGCGAATAGTCCTGCAAGAATTATTATTGCAAGTGATAATAACATAAAAATTCCTCCATAAAATCAAAAAAGCCGACAGCTACTGCGTAAAAATGCAGAAGTCATCAGCTAAATAAGCGGTTTTGGTTTCCCACGGGAGAACATCATTCCCATATAAAATTGTCTGATATTATTATAACATGATAATACGCGAAAGTCAACAACTGTATATAAAACTTTGTACTCTACGGAGCGTGGATTGACGATGCACTGACTATGAGGTATAATGAAAGCATGAAGTGAACAAATATGATTTATAAAGAGGTGATATTATGGATCAGATCAAAACAGGTGAGCTTATCAGGCATTTCCGTACAGAAATGAAACTTACCCAGAAACAACTCGCCGAGCGTATAAATGTAAGCGATAAGGCTGTTTCAAAGTGGGAGCTTGGCAACGGCTGTCCCGATATTTCCCTGCTGGCGACACTGGCTGAGGTCTTTGGCACAGATGTACAGGTGCTGCTGTCAGGTGAAATTGATAAAAACGAAAGTGAGAAGGGTAATATGAAAAAAATAAAATTCTATGTGTGCAGCAATTGCGGAAATATCATTACCGCGACTTCAGATGCGGCAGTTACCTGCTGCGGAAACAAGCTCTTCCCTGCCGAACCAAGAAAGGCTGAGGAGAATGAGAGACTCAACGTGGAAGATATAGGCGGCGAATGGTACATTTCCTCAGATCACGAAATGACCAAAGAGCATTACATCACATTCGCGGCTTATGTTTCAGACAGCAGTATAATGATGTTCAAGCAGTACCCCGAATGGAATTTGCAGTTCAATCTGCCTATGTACAGATCGGGCAGACTCATGTGGTACTGCACAAAGTGCGGTCTGTTATATCAGGATATCAGACCCGAAAGGAAGTAAAAAGAGCCCCTTTTTTCAAAGGGGCTCTGTCATTAATATATTGCTTTCTTTATGGACAGTATTTATTAGTTTGTGCTGTTGGCAGCAACTGTTGCTGCTACGATAGCGCAGCATATCACTGCTTCCTCTGCGGCGATCATAGCAAGTGCAGAAGCTGATATGGCTGCTTCTGTATTGGTGTTATCTTCATAAAGATCGGCTGTAAGCATTGCTGCGTGCATGAGCCTTGTTTTCTTGTCAAGACTGAATATGCCATAGCCCTTCTGCTTTTCAAGCAGATCATCTATTCCTATGATATTGTCAACAATCTCTTTTTCATCAGCATCTATTATTGAAACAGCTGCAAGTGAGGTCAGTTCAAAATGCTTGCCGAACTTGTGTCCTGCTTTCTTCAGCATCTCAAACATACTTGTCATCCTTGCTGTCTTTTGCTCAGGTGCGCCGTCTGTCATAGCGAATATATGAGATACTGTCTGTATGGCATTTTTATCGGAAAACTCTTTTTTCAGAAGATCATAGCACTTCTCTGCATCGCTGATGAGCTGTTCATCACTCTTTGTTGAAAAAGCCATGAAGCCTGCCATGATATTGTCTTCGCTCGAAGTGAGTATAGGATGCTCCTTCTTCATCATATCATATAAAGACTTACCCCTTAAAGCGATCTTTTCTGCCTCTTCAACTGTCGTTCTCTCGGCAAGAAGAGCTGCAAGCATTGCAAGATATTCCGATCTTTTGAAATGCTCCTTTAAAATATTATATATCTCAGCGGTCTTTGCAAAAGCTGCCCCGGGATCTGAGGTTATACACAGCTTTGCTGCAAGAGGTGTAATGACATTTCCTTTTAAATATGAGGCAAAGCCTGCATTATCCTTGATTATCTTCTTACACTCCTTCAGTTTGTCTGCGTCTGCCTTTACTCCCGCTGCGCAGAATACATTTGCGGCAACCGGATAAATATAATCGCTTTCATGCTTTATTGCTTTCTTTACTATATCCCTGTTTTCAATGAACTCCTGTGTGATCTGATCAATAGTGCTTCTCATTGCTAAAACTCCTTTTTCATTTATCAGTAAGCTTTCCGCTTCTGTGATCTTAGTATAACATATCATCAAATACTTATCAACATTTTAATATTACGGAACATTACAATTTTGAAATGATGCTATATGGATAATAAATGTATCATTCTCTCCTTCTGTAAATATATACAAAGCCGCATATGCCTATTACAGCAAATACTGCTCCGCCAAGTATCATTAGTATAAACAGAATATAGTCAAAGTCGTCTGTTGGCAAATATACTACTTCGGGCGAATGCGAGTCTATCAGTATTTTAATCCTTAGTCCACGCTTGTATTTTGCAGGCTTTGTGCCTGTATTACTTGTGTATTTATACGTTTTACCATTGTATTCATATTCAAGCACCGGAGAGTATGTTATTCTCTTATGCAGTCCCGGCGTTTTAAGGCTTACCATATCAACTACAACGGCATTTACCTCAGTATCACATTCGGATTTTGTATATGCTCTTGATATAAAAAGATAAGCTCCCAGTGTAATAAACACTATGCCTATGAGCAGAAAAAGCCCCAGGCCAAAGAAGTTGTTTTTCATTTCCTTTGATATGTTTTTCATGGCTGCCTCCCTTACAGAAAAGAATTACATATCAATTATACATTATAATCATAAGAAATACAAGAAAACAAAAAAGTCTCTGTACTGAACAGAGACTTTTCTGCTTTTTATTGGAGGGATTCATCTCATTCTGAGAAATGACTAACTTTGCTTATATCATCTCTTCTGTCCGTAATACGCATTTGAACCATGCTTGCGGAAGAAATGCTTATCAAGAAGTCTCTGCGGCATCACGCCTGTATCGGGACGAAGTGTACGGGTTATCCACGCCATTGCGGAAAGCTCTTCAAGCACTACCGCATTGTGGACAGCCTCCATACAATCCTTTCCCCATGCAAAGGGTCCGTGATTTGCCACAAGGACTGCGGGTATCTTATCATAATCATGACAGCACTCAACAATGACTCTGCCTGTTTCAAGCTCGTAGTCTCCGTTGACCTCTGTGTCTGTCATATCTCTTGTACAGGGTATCTCACCGTAAAAATAATCGCCGTGAGTAGTTCCGAGAGGCGGTATGCCCTCACAAGCCTGTGCAAATGAGGTCGCATAGCGGCTGTGAGTGTGTACTACTCCGCAAACGCCCTCAAAATTCCTGTATATCTCCAGATGTGTAGGAGTGTCACTTGACGGCGAAAGCTCGCCTTCGACCTTTTCACCGTCAAGTGTCAGTATAACTATATCATCTGCCGTCATTGTGTCGTATTCAACACCGCTGGGCTTTATGGCAACAAGTCCGCTCTCACGGTCGTATTCGCTCACATTGCCCCATGTGAATGTCACAAGTCCGTACTTTGGAAGAAGCAGATTGGCTTTAAGGACACGCTCTTTAAGCTCCTTAACGTCCATATATCACATCTCCGATCATTATATCGCGTTCAAGCTTTTCCTTTGTGGTATCCTTGTTTATGACAACAAGCTCTATTCCCATGATGCGTGCAAAATCACGTACAGTCTCGTCTGTTATATCGTATGAGAGTACTGTATGGTGTGCTCCTCCTGCGATGATCCAACATTCAAGTCCTTCAAGAAATGATGGTGCAGGCTTCCACATAGTTCTTGCTACGGGGAGATTCGGCATTGACTGGAATGGCTTTTCACACTCAACGTCCTGGGAGATGAGCCTGAATCTGCCGCCGATGTCGATAAGTGACAGTGCCTTTGCCGAGCCTGACCTGCCCTCGAATACTATTCGTGCAGGTGCTTCCTTGCCGCCTATTCCGAGAGGGTGTACCTCTATGCGCGGCTTGTCTGCTGCAATGGACGGGCATACCTCAAGCATATGTGAACCCAGTATCAGTTCATGCTTATAATCGTATGTGTAATCTTCCATAAATGATGTATTTCCGTCGGGATACATTGCCTTTACAACTGCGGTCATACCGGCAGTTTTCCAGTCGCCCTCAGCACCGAAGCCGTAGCCCTTGTGCATGAGATGCTGTGTTGCAAGTCCCGGGAGCTGACGCATACCGTGAAGGTCCTCGAAGGTGTTGGAGAATGCCTTTGCGCCCTCGCGTACAAGCATCTTTTCTATTGCTATCTCCTCACGAGCCTGATATCTTATTGCTTCTTCGTCCTTCTTGTCGTAGTCGTAAATCTCTGCGTATTCTTTCATAAGCGCATCTATCTCTGCATCTGTTACAGCGTTCATGCACTCAACAAGATCCCCTACCGCAAATGTATTTACCTGCCAGCCCAGCTTGAGCTGTGCTTCTATCTTATCGCCCTCTGTCACGGCAACTTCACGCATATTATCGCCGAAACGTACTATTTTAAGGCTTCGGCTGAACATAACGCCTACAGCTGCACGCTGCCACTCTGCTATCTTCGCCTGCACCTTCTTATCCTGCCAGTGTCCTGCAACAACTGTTCTTGGCATACGAAGTCTTGCTCCGATAAATCCGTGCTCTCTGTCGCCGTGAGCGGACTGGTGAAGGTTCATATAGTCCATGTCTATAGCTTCGTTGGGGATAGTCTCGTTGAACTGTGTGTGGAAATGCAGCCACGGCTTCTGTAAGAGTGCAAATCCGTTTATCCACATCTTTGAGGGCGAAAATGTATGACAGAATGTGATTATTCCTGCACACTCATCGTCATAATTTGCTTCCTTTATCACACGCTCTATCTCCGACTCTTTCTTTACAGTCAGCTTGTATTCAACAGGGAACGGAAGGTCGAGTCCGTCTACTATCTTCTTTGAGTCCTCCTCTACCTGTCTGAGTGTTTCTTCGCCATACAGAAACTGCGAGCCAGTTATAAACCAGAATTTCATTCTATATCTATCCTTTCTATTTTTCGGAAACGGCTGCCCTTACTGCCGCAAGTCCCGAAAGATAATTTCTCATGTATTCATTTATTCCGTCCACATCTTTTTGCTGAGGAGAAACAGTATTTCCATTCATATCAGCAAATACCCTGTTATTCAGATAGTCCTCAAGGGTTTCGTCCTTCTCCCTGACCGCCATATAGTCCGCAAGAAGTGCTATGCCCCATGCTCCGCCTTCTCCTGCGGTCTGCATAAGAGTAACATCTGCGCCGAGAGCTGCCGAAAGGAAATTCTGACTGGGAACGGGGGTTTTGAAGAAGCCTCCGTGAGCATATATCTTTTCAAGCTTTACGTGCTCCTGCTCTGTCAGTATATCCATGCCTGCTTTGAGGGAAGCGATACAGGAATATACAAGACTGCGCACAAGATTCCTGATGTTGAATACCGACTCGGGGTCACGCATCAGAAGGGGCTTGCCGTCCTTTATACCTGTAACGGGCTCGCCTGCAAAATAATTGTATGAGACTATGCCGCCGCAGTCGGTCTCTCCCTCTGCTGCAAGACCGTAAAGCATATCATACAGTCTGCCTTTGGGGATATCAGTGCCCGATTCTTTCAGCAATTCGCCGAATATCCCAAACCATGAATCCAGGTCAGAGGTACAGCTGTTACAGTGTACCATTGCAACAGGTGCTCCGCAGGGAGTAGTGACAATGTCTATCTCACGGTGGACTGTTTTAAGCTTCTCTTCAAGAACTATCATTGAGAAAATTGACGTTCCCGCGGAAACATTGCCTGTTTTGGGTGTAATGCTGTTAGTTGCAGCCATACCTGTCTGTGCATCTCCCTCGGGAGGACAGAAAGGAACTCCTGCCTTGAATGTTCCTGTAGGGTCAAGAAGCTTTGCGCCTTCTTCTGTAAGCTTTCCAGCACACTCTCCTACAGGCACTATGCGCGGAAGAATGTCTTTCAGATTTGCGCCGAATTCTGTACCCTCGGCAAGCTCATCAAACCTTGAAAGCATTTCACCGTCGTAGTCACAAGTATCCTGTGCTATGGGGAATATTCCCGAAGCATCGCCTGTTCCTATGACCTTTTCGCCTGTGAGCAGATAGTGTACATAGCCTGCAAGCGTGGTCATAAATGCTATATCCCTGACATGAGGTTCTTTATTCAGCATTGCCTGATAAAGATGAGCTATGCTCCAACGCTGAGGGATATTGAAGCTGAATTCTTCTGTAAGCTTGTCGGCTGCCTCCTCGGTCATGGTATTGCGCCATGTTCTGAAAGGAGCAAGCTGCTTATCGCTTTTATCGAATACGAGATAGCCGTGCATCATTGCCGATATGCCTATTGCAGCAGCTTTCTCAAGCTTTATCCCGTATTTTTCTTCTACGTTTTTCATAAGCCCGGCAAAACATTCACGAAGTCCTTTTCTGACATTTTCGAGAGAGTATGTCCATACGCCGTCCAGCAGTTCATTCTGCCAGTCGTATACTCCCGATGCCAAAGGAGCACGATCCTCGCCTATAAGGAGTGCCTTTATCCGTGTAGAGCCGAACTCGATGCCTATTACGGCTTTGCCGTTATTTATTGTTTCTGCACCGCTCATTTTTTTACTCCTTTTGCTTCCATGGACTTTGCTGCTGAAAGGTTAGCTTTCTTGCGGCGTGCTATGATGATACTCTGGACTACAAGGAATATACAAAGCATAGAAGCATTGGTTATTCCCGTCCACCAGGCATCGGTAAGTCCTACAGATGATACGATATTCTGGATAAGAGCAAGTGAAAGTACGCCGAACAGTGTTCCCACTATATTTCCGACGCCGCCCGTAAGCATCGTTCCTCCTATGATAGAGGAGGCTATGGCATTCATTTCAGCTCCCGTTGCGTGAGAGGCTGAGCCCGAGCCTACGTGCATAAAATATACAAATCCGCCAATTCCGCCTAAAATTCCGCACATAAGGTATGCAAGGAAGGTGGTTCTCTTTACATTTATTCCAAGCATAAGTGCGCTTTGTTTATTTCCGCCTACTGCATAGAAATTCCTTCCTGTCTTTGTCCATTTAAGGAAAAGGAAAAGTGCAGCAACGACTATAAGTGCTACTATGACGCCGATCTCTATGTAAGCGTCAATATAGATTCCTCTTTTGTTTACAGAGCCCATTCCGGGAACTGTTATTCTTGTTTCCTTCAGCTTTACAAACGCCCTGTTCTGAACATTGAATGGGTTTGCATTTACAATGGTCGTCATGCCCCTTGCAAAGAACATTCCCGCCAGCGTTACTATGAATGGCTGAATGTCAAGATAAGCTACAAGAAAGCCCTGAATTAAACCGAATGCAAGTCCGATACCAAGTGATATCATCATTGCTCCGAAAACGCTTCCGCTGTGTTTGTCAAGATATACAGCTGAGCTCATGCTCACAAGCGCTGCCATACCGCCTACCGAAATGTCGATACCGCCTGTTATCATTACCAGCGTCATACCGCAGGCAAGTATGATAAGTGCAGCATTTGCGTTTAGCATATTGAAAAATGTCTGTGCCTTGAGGAAACCCTCGCCAAGTCCGAATATGGCATAAAGGTACATGATAATAAATACGATTATGGTTATGGACATGAGCAGATTGGTGTCTGTTATTCCTCTAAGCAGATGTCGGCGTGGTCTACCGACAGTCATGTCTTTCTGCGGCATATATTATTCCTCCGTTCTGCCCTTTTTCAGCTCTTGCTCTCTGCATTCACAGGTGAACGCAGATTTTTGAATAAGGCTGCCATTTTTTCACGTACTATAGGTGCGCTCAGTATTACAAGCAATATTACTACTACTGCCTTGTATGCAGGAAGCGCGTCAGACTGTACATTGAATTTGTAAAGAGTGGTCGTAAGGAACTGTATAACATATGCTCCGAGTATTGATGCGGATATGTTGAACTTTCCGCCGCTGAGAGAGTTGCCGCCTAAAGCAACTGCCAGTATAGCGTCCATTTCTATATCCTTTGCAACTACGGAATAATTTATAGTTGAAAGACGGCTTACCTTTATAAAGCCTGCAACTGCTACACATAGTCCGAGTATAACATAGGTTATGAACTTGATGAATGCAGGATTAAGACCGTTAAGACGGGAGGTCTTTTCGTTTATTCCGACTGCTTGTACGTACAGTCCGAGATTAGTGAATTTCAGCACCAGCCATGTAACGATAAAGCAGACAATGGCAATGAAAAACGGTGTTGGTATCGGTATGCCCGGTATATATCCGCCAAAATATGTAAATGTCTTGTCATTTACTACAGGAAGCTCGTTGTTGTTTATCCACGCTGCTATCGAACGTCCTGCTGTAAAAAGTATAAGCGTTGCTACCATTGGCTGTATCTTGAATATGGATACAAGTGCGCCGTTGAATGCGCCAAATGCCATTGCAACAAGGCAGCTTATGAGAAATGCTACTATTATAGGAGCCTGCAAGGTCTCGGGACGGGAATTCGTTCCGCAGAGTACCCTTAGCACCACGCTTCCGCTGATAGCTATTGCCGCTCCCACACTGATATCCTGTCCGCGTGAAGCGGCTGTTACCAGCGTCATGCCTATGGCAAGTATGGCAAGCTCCGAGCCGTAGTCGATTATGGAAATAAGATTTCCCGAAAGTACGGGGTGTCCCTCGCTGTTATGTCCAAGAGTTATCTTGAAGAAGGAAGGGTCCATTATAAGATTGAATATCGCAAGTATGAGCAGGGCAGCTATTGGGATAAATATCTGCTTTTTTATGATACTTGCCAAGAAAGAGCTTTTTTCAGCACCTTTTGTTCCTGCTGTCATTCCTGCTCACCTCCTGCTATAGTATTCATTATCGTTGCCTGTGTAAGTTCGTCACCTGTAAGCTCGCCTACAAGCTTACGGTCGCGCATTACCAGCAGTCTTGAACAGGTACGGAGCATTTCATCGGTCTCGGAGGAGATGAAGGTTATGCTCATACCCTCAGAAGCAAGCTTCAGTACAAGCTTCTGTATATCTACCTTTGTGCCGACATCTATGCCGCGGGTCGGTTCATCAAGGATAAGATATTCGGGGTGGGTCAGCAGCCAGCGTCCAAGTATTACCTTCTGCTGATTTCCGCCTGACAGCGATTTTATAGGCGTGTTCACCGACGCTGTCTTTATGTCAAGGAGCTTGATATACTCCTCGGCGAATTTAGTCGCCTCAGCCTTTGTGAAGGGCTTGAAGAAGCCTTTCTTTACCTGCAATGCAAGTATTATATTGTCACGGACAGAAAGATCACCTACTATTCCGTCACGCTTACGGTCCTCGGGAAGATAAGCTATACCGTTCTTCATTGCGTCTATAGGCTTGTTTATCTTCACTTCCCTGCCGTTTATCTTGACTTTTCCGCCTGTTACCCTGTCAGCTCCGAAGATCGCTCTTACGCACTCGCTTCGTCCCGAACCGAGAAGTCCAGTAAAGCCGTTGACCTCGCCCTTGCGGATATTGAAATTGAAGGGTTTTATGCCCTCAGAGCTGCACAAGCCCTCAGCCTCATACACATAGCCTTTATCCTTTTCGCTGAAAACAGGTATATCGTTTTTTATGTCAGCCATATCGTCAAGCTCTTTGCCAAGCATTTTCGATACAAGCTGAACACGGGGAAGATTTTCTATCTCATACTCGCCTACGAGCTGTCCGTCACGAAGAACAGTTATCCTGTCACATACCTCGTATACCTGATCGAGAAAGTGAGTTACGAATATTATTCCTACTCCGCGCTCTTTAAGCTGTCTCATAAGCATGAAAAGCTTTTCTACCTCTGATTCGTCAAGTGATGAGGTAGGCTCGTCAAGGATAAGCACACTACATTCCATGTCAACTGCTCTTGCTATCGCTACCATCTGCTGAACAGCTATGGAACAGCTTGCAAGCTGCTGTGTGGGCTTTACCGCAATGCCCAGCGAGTCAAGGAGCTTTCCTGCCTGACGGTTCATATTTCTCCAGTTCACAAGTCCGCTCTTACCTCTGCCAAGAAAGATATTCTCTGCCACAGAGAGGTTTGGACAGAGTGATATCTCCTGATATACCGTGCTTATGCCCAGATCCTGAGCGTCCTGCGGAGAATGTATCCTGACAGCTCCGCTCTGTCCTTTTATAAAGATATCTCCGCTGTCCTTTATATGTACGCCTGTGAGCACCTTTATAAGAGTGGATTTACCTGCGCCGTTTTCGCCCATAAGCGCATGGATCTCGCCTTCACGAAGTGTAAAATCCACATTTCTCAGTGCCTTGACTCCCGGAAAGGATTTATAGATACCGCGCATTTCCAGCAATGATCTTTCCTGCATTGCTTCTCCTCCTAAGTGAGTTTCTGCCTTATTTCCGTGTAATTCCAACGAAAAAAGCTGTAAAATTAGTGCGGTGACAAAATTCCCGAACGCGTCACCGCACTTATTTTATTATTGATGTCCTGTAAACAAAATTATCAGATGCCGTAGTTCTCTACATCTTCAGAGGTAATAGTCTTTGCATCAAAGCCCTTTTCGTCCATGATAATGGTCTTCTGAGAGAGGGTCTCACCATTTTCGAGCTTGTCTATTACGTCCTTGATATATGTTGACTGGAAAGGATTGCACTGTCCGTCATAGTTCCAGCTGCCCTTCTGAAGCTCTTCAAGCGCCCACTTGTTGCAGTCAAAACCTATAACGACTACGTCCTTGTCTACGCCGTGTGAGATATTGGCTCTGTCAAGGGCTGCAACTGCTCCCTTTGCCATATCATCGTTTTCTGCATAGATAACGTTGAACTTCTTGCCTGAGTCGATAACCGACTGAACTATCTGCTGCGCCTTTTCAGCATTCCACTCAGCTGTCTGCTGTGTGATGATGTTCCAGCCCTCAGACTTTGCGGTATCTGTAAGAGCTCCCGAACGTCCTTTCTGAGCTGCCGAACCGATAACGCCCTGTAAATGAATGATATCATATGATACGAGATCCTGAGATTTCAGCCAGTCAACTGCCTGCTCGCCTTCCTTGTCCATATCGGATACGATAGAAGCTTCATAAAGGCTCTCGTCTGCGTCAATTGTACGGTCGAAGAGGATAACTCTTACGCCTGCATCTCTTGCGTCCTTGAGAACTGAATCCCAGCCTGCGGTATCAGCTGCCGAAAGAAGAAGATAATCCACCTCGTCCTGAATGAACTTCTGAGCGTAGTTTATCTGCTCTTCGTTCTTCAGGCTGTAGGCAAATGATGCATCAAAACCGTTTGCCTCTGTGAAGGTTGCCTTCAGATCGTTTACGTTTGCTGTACGGTAGCCTGATTCGTTAGGATCATTATTGATGATGCCGACCTTGATAAGATCGCCTGACGAGCTTCCGCCGCCGTTGTTTTCAGTGCCTGAGTCAGCAGCAGCAGTAGTTGCAGCATCTGTCTTTTTTTCAGTATCTGCTGTTTTTCCTGAATCTGCTGAATTTGACGAGCTTCCCGAATCTGATGATTCTTTTGCGCTTCCACAGCCCACCAGCATAGTACCACAGAGGAGTGTACTTACTGCCATTGCCAAGACTTTTTTCATTTTCATAATTAAAATTCCTCCATCTGAATTTATTATGTTATTAACGTCCTCGCCGTTAACTTGTATTTACATTATAACCAATTTGTACATACATCGCTACCGAAAATCTTACACAAAATGTTTATTATATTTTGAATATTATTACCAGTATAGATTTTACGGACAAATATTAGCGTTGTTCTGAAATTGCCTTGGTGTCTGACCTGTGTATTTCTTGAATATCTGGCTGAAATACCGGTAATCCTTGAAGCCTACATCATATGCCACCTCATACACCATTTTCGAGGTACAGCATAACAACTCCCGTGCATGAGCTATTCTTGAAAGTGCAAGATATTCAAACAAATTCTGACCGTACACCTTCTTGAACTGTGTACTCAGATATGAGGGGCTGAGTCCGACTGCATCGGCTACTACGATGAGGGAAAGCTCGTCGTTCATGTAGTTCTTGTCAATATAATCCTTTGCCTTGGCAACGATACTGCTGCTGCTACCTTTTGCCGATTCTATGCGCCATTTTATACATTCACGGATAAGCGTATGCAGAAATTTAACTGTATCATCAACGGTCATAAGCTCGTTTCCGATCTCGTCCGCTGTGCCGAAAGCATCGTAGAATTTTTCGGTGCTAACGCCTATCTTACGAGAAAAGGCATAGGCTGTAACGTAGATCTCCATACATATGTACAGTCTGAGCATAAGAGACTCAATGTACGAAAAGTCCACGTCATTCAGCAGCATATCCAGCATATCATCGCAGTTTTCGAGGCTTCCGCTCTGTAGCAGTTCCTCTGCTTTCTTTATGTCGATGCGTTTCACATCGTTGATTTTCTCCATATTTTTCTTCATAATAATACCCCACAAACTAATTTAAAACTTCCGAATTCAAATACTTTTTACAGATTCACGCAGCCTTAACTCAGGCTTGAAAATAATGTCGCTGTTATCCATAGGATAGGAATTTATCATGTCAATGAGCTTTTCCGCAGCTGCTTCTCCGAGCTTTCGCTGCGGGTGAACAACAGTAGTCAGCGGTACATCGCAGATCGATGCAAATTTTGAATCATCTATGCCTATTACGGACAGATCATCGGGAATACTGATGTTATGTTCCTTGCAGAATTGCAGCAGCTTTATGGCTATGTTGTCATTGTAGCAGACAAATGCCGTAGATTCGCTTATAAGCTCCAGCAGCCTTGTGCAGCCTGATGTAAATACAGAGTTTTTGTCGGAGGTCGCAAACCACATTACATTGTCCTCTGCATTTCTGATACCGTGGGCAATACAACTTTTGGTGAAGCCACTATATCTCTTGTGCCCCTGTATATCGTCAAGTGCAAATATTCCCGCTATTTTTCGGTGTCCGCAGTCGAATACACGGTCTGTCGCTATCCTGCCCGCCGCTTCATCATCAAGGGATACGCAAGGGTACTCTGACCAGGGATACTTTGCATTGAAGAATACAACGGGGATATTCTTGACTCTCAGCTCCTCATACAGATCCATATTCGGATTCGGAAGGGCACTTTTTGACGGCTCTACAATAAGTCCCTGAACTCCTCCCGAGATCATGCTCTGCAAAGCCTGCCGCTCCTCTGCTCCCCTGTTATGAGTTATAGCCAGCTGCATGGAAAATCCCGAATCATTGAGCACACTTTCGATACCTGTAACGATGCTCGGGAAAATGTAATCGTTGAAATACGTTGATATAACGCCGATATTCCTTATCTGTCCCGCAGCAGATACGGACTTTGTGCAGCCCGATGCCACGAAAGCTCCGCTGCCTCTCACACGGCAGATGATGTTTTCTTTTTCAAGGCAGCTCAATGCCTGTCTGACTGTCTGTCGGCTGACACCGTGTATCTCGCAGAGCTCCTTTTCTGTCAGAAAGCGGTCTTTCGGCTTTAAATTCCTTGCGCTTATAAAGTTTTTTGTCCACTCAACTATAGTCATATATTTATAATCTTCCATAACTACCTCCAAAACCGATAATACATCGGATTTTTCTTCATCATAACATATTATTCATATTTTGTAAATACAACTTACAGCAACGCCTCGAAATTTGTATGCACATACAAAATAATCTTCTGTTCTTTGTGCAACAACACAATAATTATTCGTGTTTCAACAATACAATTTCCCCTCATTTGCTAAAGTTGTATTGTTTGCATACCAATTGATCTGTATTTCTCATATGCTTTTCATAATAAAAAAACAGGCTCCTGTATCAATGCTACAGAAGCCTGGTCGTGATATTTTATTCTGCATTTTTCAGTGCAAGCACCTTAGGTATCTTGCGTATGCGAATGAAATCGATAATTGTTATGATGATATATGCTGCGAATACCATTACGAATTCCTTTACATAGCCTGAGAAAGGCATTATGAATTCAAACCAGCCGCTCATGCTCATAAGCATTAGTTTCCAGAATAACGCCATAAGCTTATAGCCAATATATATGGTGATAAACTCGGAAATGAACACCACTATGGCTGTAGGTATGAGGTACAGTGACGCTATCTCATTATCGTCATAGCCCAGTATCTTCGTCATGGAAATTGCACGCTCATTCTTTTCTATGATTATTTTTGTCAGCAGGTAGAGTATTATTGCTGCAACTATAACGCATACATACTGGAAATACACCATGTACGAGCCCATCGAGTGGTCAAGCTGACGCGCTATCTTCAGCATATCGTCTTCCGTCAGTTCATTTGCGATGTATTCCTCGTCAATATCTGTTATTTTTGAATTGCTTATATATCCGCTGAAATAATCTTCGTCCTTGTCAAAGATCTTATTAAAGTTCTCATTTGACACGAACACCGTAATTCCCGCTGTATAGTCATATATATCATATACCTTCCAGCTGTATTCCTTGTGCTCGTATTTCTCCGACAGCACTATTGTATCGCCTTTTTTTACGTTGTATTTATCGGCATATGCCTTCGAGATGTATACAGTGTTCTCGTCAGCATTATTGCAATAATCCTTTGCAAGCTTAATATATCTGCTGTTTTCGACAATTCCGCAGACCATTACCTCTTCGTTGTATGTTTTGTCTTTTCTTTCCAGTGATGTCATAGAAAAACGTTCTGCATCCGGGTTGTCTGTAGTTATGATATTTCCGTCCTCGTCCTCTGTTGTGCTGAGTATTATCTGCTCCTTAGCAAACATGGAATCGCCCATATTGTCCTGATAATAGGAAAGTGTCTCAGGCATTCCCACAGCCATTGAGAGCAGCAGCATTACAAAGGTTATACCCACGAAAAGCATAAGGTAATTCGGGATATTCTGTAAGAAAACACGCATACGGAAGCGTCCGAAGAATTTCCATTTCGGAAGGCGTATAGCCTTTTTGCGCTTGCTGCGTTTAAGGTCATGTCTCAGGAAGCGAAGCGGTGAAAGCTTCAATGTCCTTATGATAACAACAAGATTTATGATAAGCATAAGAACTATCGGCACTATCGTTGTCTTTACAAAAGCCTCGGGAGTCCATATAGTCTTGTACGTAGGGAGACTGTAGCTGTTATAGTACATATCAACTATAACATCCTTGAATAAGGTGTAGCCAAGAACGTTTCCGATTATTGATGCAATAATGACAACTATCAGCGGTGCGCTCATATAATAGCGCAGCAGCTCTCCCTTTGTATAACCCGATGCACGGAGAGTTCCGATAACCGAAGCCTCTTTTTCAAGGGTCGTGCTTATAGTGACTGCAAATATGAATGCAAGCACAGCTGTAAGTATGTACAGGAGCACTCCGCCCATCGCCTTATCCTTGCCGAGGTCATTTTCTGCAAATGACATTGCCTGATTTGCATATGCAGGAACGTAGTCCTTTATTTCAAGATCTTCCTCATCAGAAGCTGCGACCTGTGTTATAAGCGACTTGAGGAAATGATCCGACATCTCCTTTTCCTCATATTCATCAGCAGGCGCTTTGTTATATTTGTATGCATAATTTGCTCGTGTATTGCTGCGTATACGATCAAATCCTGCGTCTGTTGTCATAGCGATATCAAATGTCATGGAGTCAAACATTGTATCGGTGTTGCTCTCGTACAATGCTGAATAATCAACAAATGCCGCAAGTCCTACCACATCAAACTCCGCATTGCCAACACTTAATCTGTCGCCGACCTTTATCTTAGCATTATCAGCGTGCATACGGTCAATGATGATCTCGTTCTCGTTTTCGGGAGCTCTGCCCTTTATTATGTCGTACAGATCAACGTCCTTGCGCTGATCGTAAACTCTGACAGTCGAAGTCGTACCGCCTGATGCTTTCTTCTGCTCTACGTCCTTATAGAACAGCTCGTAAACGGTTACGGGTACGGGATCGAATTTTTCATCAAGACCGTAACGCTCTGAAAGCTCGCTGTACTTTTCGTCGATCTTCTTGTCTATCTCTTCATGTGCTTTTTCACGAGCTTCATCAAGAGCCTTTTCGTAATCCTCAGACTCCTTCGCCTGTTTAACAGCGTCATTATATGCCTTGTCGTAATTCTCGGACATAGCAGCTTCGAGAGCCGACTCAACTGCGGACTGTCTCGCCTCCGAGGTGATATCCTGTCCCATTTTCCTTGCAGCTTCAAGCTGTTCATCGACTGCCTTTTCCACCTGCTCTGTGATAGCTGCACGCACACTGTCGGCAACTTGTTCTTCCATTGCTTCGTCAACAGCCTTCTGTACCTCTTCCTCAGCCTCGGAATACGCACGCTCACGGTATACCGTCACTACATCTGCAAGCTCACCTGTAGCAATGGCGGAAAGAGTTGCCTCATCAGCCTTCTCCGAAAGCTGAAAATGTCCGCTTTCTCGTTTAAGCAGATCAACATTCTTGCCAAGTGTGTCCAGCATACTGTTATTGGCTACATACATACCCGAAACGAAGCCTATCGTTGCAATGAGCATAAGCATTATCATAAAATAACGCTTGCGGTCACGCCAAATGTCCTTCCATACGCGCTTTACCATAGGGTCACGCGGACGTTTGCCGAATGATATACTCTTTTTCTCCATGTCCTCGCCCCCTTACCATTCAAGGTCGGCAGCAGCAGTCTTTTCGGTATTTACTATATCGTGCCTTATCTTACCGTCACGGAGCTTGATGACATGGTCAGCCATTTCCTTTATGGCTTCATTATGAGTTACCATTATTATAGTGTTGCCGTATTTCTGATTGACCTCCTCTATGAGCTGCAATATCTCCTTAGATGTGGTATAATCAAGAGCTCCCGTAGGCTCATCGCAAAGAAGTATATCAGGATTTTTTACTATAGCACGTCCGATAGATACTCTCTGCTGCTGACCTCCCGAAAGCTGATTAGGCAGCTTGTAACGGTGCTCGTACAGTCCGAGTATCTTCAGAAGCTCGTCGATATCCAGCGGCTTATCGGAAAGATATGCGCCTGTTTCGATGTTTTCCTTTACGTTTAAGTTAGGGATAAGATTGTACATCTGGAAAACATAGCCGAGATGCTTTCTTCTGTACCTTGTAAGTCCTTTCTCGTCCATGTCCTCCAGCTTGTCGCCGTCTATGACTATCTCGCCGGAATCAGCACTGTCTATGCCGCCGAGTATATTCAGCAGCGTGGATTTTCCCGAGCCTGACGGTCCGAGAAGAACACAGAACTCTCCTTTTCCGACAGTAAAATCAAGTCCCTTCAATACGTCCTGCTTTGTGTCACCGCTGCCAAAGCTCTTTTTCAGTCCGCTGACTGAAAGGAATTTCTTTTCTTTTTCGCTCATGGTGTTATTCCCCCTATATCAATGATTTCCGATACCCATTTCTCGAATAAGTTCAGATGAACATATGAGTGTCTATTCATATGTTAGCACATAATCATAGATGTGTCAAGTGCTTTTTTATCATTTCGTCAGTTTCGATATTATCAACAATCATAGTTTATCTCATTAAGTTAGTCTATACAAATATTATATATTTAACAAATTCAAATACATGAAAATTCCCCGCATTTGCGGGGAATCATATTTATCAGCTATATTCACTCAGGCGGATAATATCCGTTCTGCGGTTCAGTTTTTTCTTTTCCTTCGGTTCAAAATATCGCTTCCGCAGCATATTGCGAGCAGAATGATGCCGAACGCTGAAACTGCCTTTCCTGTATTGAGAAGTGGGGCTTTGAAGCTTATCTCCACCTTATGAGATGAGCTTTTAACAGGGAAACCCAGAAATGCAGTATTGACCTTTATGGGCTCGACTTCAGCGCCGTCGACCAGTACCTTAAATCCTTCATTCATAACAAAGCTTGTAGCAGCTATCCCGTCACAGCCGGAAGAAATACTGCCCGATATCCTGTCACCGCAGGTCGCGGACATATCGGCTTTGAAAGATGTAAGTCCGTCAGCCGACGCAGCTAAACCTTCTGTCTCAAGGGTATATGCTTCAATATCTGATATCCTGACATCTTCGCCTGTGACAGTGATGTCAAGCTCGTCACTCATATCGGAAATAACATACTCAAAAAGATTGTTGCCGTTCTTGTATTTCCATTCAGGGTTACAGAGTGTGTTCTTTATGCCGTTTATGGTTATGCGAACATCGCCTTTTATCTCCCAGTTGTAATTGCCGCTTTTTTCGGGATCGGCAACATGAAATCGCAGGAGAAGTATCTTTCCGTAAACTTCTTCAGGCAGCGGATAACTGAATTCCACTTCGCCTTCGTTTACACCGATGACCTTTTCGCCGTTTCGTTCCTCAGATGTAATACTGTCAAAAATATCGCTCAGGTCAGCCGTTTCAAAATCGGAGCTGAGCTTTGTATCGGGTATATCCTGCGGAACTATGGTATAATTCATCAGCGCCATGATATTATGAGGATATTTCAGCGTTCTGTACTGCCGCTCGCTCATAAGTGAACTGCGGATATACACCATAGGAAAGGCGTTTTTGTTCTCGTAAAGGTAATATCCATCCTCGGACTTTATAAGCTCTAATCCGTAAAACGAAACAGGCTGATTTGTTATGCAGAAACGGTTGCCCATGAACGAATTGAAAAATGTGTTTTTTGTACGTACAGTAAGGGCAGAATTGCGGTACTCGTTCTCGTTGTACATCTCATTGAAGTAAAAGCCGTTGTAATCACGGGAATGAAGTGACGAATAAATGGTATCACTGTAATGATGCGGAGAATAGACTTTATTTACTGTATAAAGTCTCCTTGTATCGATTGCAGTACGGTAAATATCATCGTCAGGCAATTCAGAGAAAAGCTTGTATACAGCCCCGGAATTTGCTATATCATAGCCCTCTCTTGAAGTCAGCTTATCATAATTGTTTGCAAATATACAGACCGCCATAGGTACAGCAAAGGCAAGCACACAAAATACGCTCTTGCGTGTTCTTATGTAAATATATATGACAGCCGATACCACAACAGCATCTGCAAGATATGCGCCAAGCATTGGACTCATGCCGCTTATCAAAAATGATATCAAAGAAAAGACCACAAAGGCTGTCAGTGCCTTCCAGCTTCTGAATTTCGGCAGTCCTTCCAGCATATCCGCAGTCAGGGTAAGTGCCAGTGGAAGGAACGGGAACAGCACTTTAGGATCTGTATACAGAGTACCGTTGAGCAGGTAGAGCGTTACAGGAAAAATCGGGAATGAAAGTATCAGTGCCGCAGCAAATCTCTGGTGCCTTTTCCCCTTGAACAAGAAATAAAACACCGCCAGTACACCGAAGCCCGAAAGTCCCATTGCCGAATTGTAGTATGTAAGCTTATCAAGTCTCAGTGTGGGGAGCAATTCCTTTAACGGCACCCCATTCGCTGAAGGGTCTCTGTCCTTGATAAGCAGATATGCCGTGGGAAGTACAAGCACTGCCGCCGAGATCAAACCTGCAATAATACAGAATGAAAACGGTATGAGCCTTTTGAAAACAGGCTTTCCCTCTTTTTCAAGTATGAGCCATATGCCGTATGCCACAACAGCGGCTGCTTCTGCGGGGATAAAATAATAATTGCACATTGCCGTCAGGAACATTCCTACTGCAAGCATCCCCTTCTTTCCGCTTTGAAAAAATCTTTCGGCTCCGTGAAGGGTTATAAGCATGAAGGGCATATACGATGTGAACATTATCTGCCTGTGGGTATTCAGTATCAACGGAACAGAAAGTGCAAAAAAGGTCGTGGTAAGCAGGCTTACAGACGGTTTATGCCGCCTGCGCAGAAGCTGGTACAGCAGACATTCCGAAGCAAGTGCAGCTATCAGCGAAGCCAGCATTATATAAGTGCCCATAGAAACAAAGGGCAGCAGATATGACGGAAGTATTATGGGCGAAAGGAGCCCGTAATAGGAAAGGGAGAAAATGTTCTCACCGCCGCCTATATTGGGTGCATAAGAGGGTATAAGCTTTCCTGTATCGTAAAAAAGTGTACGGAAATACTCCGGTATCGCATAGTGCTGTGAAGCCCAGTCGGTCTGTGAGCCGTAGACCATATCAGGCGACAGAAATGCCGGTATTATCAGCATGGTCATAAAGGTGAATGCCACTACTGCATAGATATCACAGCGGAAATTCAGCTTATCGGATTTTTCTCTCATTTGCTGTACTCCTTCCAGTTCTCAAACGGGAACATATGAGCAAGCTTTTTCATAGTACGCTCCTGAGAAGTATATATGCCGCAGAGCTCACGCTTCTTCTGCATGATTTCCTCAGGTATCACAGAAGTTCCTGCCTTTTCTATGT
The DNA here is from genome assembly GCF_900143025.1 of Ruminococcus flavefaciens. GTDB lineage: Bacteria > Bacillota > Clostridia > Oscillospirales > Ruminococcaceae > Ruminococcus > Ruminococcus flavefaciens_I. The sequence continues at coordinate 55,587 of NZ_FRCT01000014.1, forward strand.
CCGAAGCCTTATAGTAATCGCCGAAGAAATACAGCTTATCCGCGCTGTCAGTCTCATTGAACGCCTGAACAGTGATAGCATTGGTCATTTTATGGTGGATATGTCCGTATTCGCCCTTAGGATTGTGGGTAACTGCAAAATCCCAGTGCTTAGCTGACATGACGAGGCTGATATCGGACTCTATAGCTTCTTTACAATCAGACCAGTCATCACGCATGAAAAATATCTTGTCGGGATAATCAAGTATCAGCGGAGTATTTCCCGACTGCTCCACAGCCTTGCGGAATTCCCCGGCACGGCGTGTATTATATCCGTTTGTGATACACACCACAAGATAACCGCCGTCAAGCAGATGAGCTCCTCCCCATATGGTCTCATCATCGGGGTGAGCGACTATCATAAGCTTTGAAGCGTTACTGAGGTCTGTATGGCTGAGCTGCTCCACAGTTAAAGGGGCAGGACAGCTTTTTTCACGCTTTATGCATATTGCTCCGCTGACTGACGAGAATACACAGAAGCATATTATCAGAAATATTAGGCATTTTATTTTTGAATTATTCTTTTTTTCCATTTAATTGATTCCCATTTATCATTTATTGAGCGAAAATGTCTGAGCATCAAAAAAGCCCGATAAATCGGGCTTTTTCATTTTGTCTTTATCACAGCAGCTCACTGCTGTTATTGTGTCTTTTCCGCGCTTATCGCCTGTATTATACCACTATCGGGCAATTATGTCAAGCTTTTTGCGCTTTATACTATGCCTTGAATATAAATCTGATGAAATTATACATCAGCGGTATAACTGTACTGCTGTCGTGTCCGCCGCCCGGTACGGAGATATAGATATTCTCTGTGCCGTGCTGTGTGAACAGGTCGCTGTACTGTTTCGGGAAATCGTTTACCATGCCGTCGCTGGTTCCGCCTGCTATCATAAGCAGATACGGAGAATAAGGCGGATCTATCCTGAGATCGTCCTTGCTCATTACACCGGGGTGGGTCATGAACTGATCCTTTGTCGGGAAGATACCGGGCGCAGGTGCTCCGCCGCCGATATATCCTACCTTGTCACAGCACTTCATACCGATATAAAGCGACTCTCTGCCACCCATAGAGAAGCCTGCAACGGCTGTATTTTCACGTCCTGTCTTTACAGGATAATGTTCTTCGATGTATGGCATAAGGCTGTCGGGGAGATCCTCAACAAAATTATCGTAACCAGGAACATCTGCCTGACCATTGCCTGTCTGCTTTTCATGCTGGGGGTCTGTGTACTGGTTGGTGAAAACGATTATCATTGGCTCTGCTTCACCGCTCTTTATGAGGTTGGTGGCTATCTCGCGCACTCCCATACCGTTCATCATGGTGAATTCATCGCCGCCGTATCCGTGGTTCACATAGAATACAGGATATTTTTTACTGCTGTCATATCCGGGCGGGAGCCATACATTTGCACCCTTATTGCGGTTCGCTTTTTTGGAGAAATAGGTGATATGCTCAACCTTGCCTTCCGCATTTTTCAGTACATTTGAAGGCACGTTGACTGTTATCTTATCGCGTATGCTTGACATATACTCCCCTGCGCTTACAGTAGTTGTAGTAACGGGAGCTGTAGTCGTAGTTGTAGTTGTTGTGACTACAGGCTTCGGAAGCTCCTTTGCCTGTCCGAGAATGAACTTTGAAAGCAGTACCAGATCATTGACCGCAAAACTACCGTCACCGTCAACATCTGCCGCAGTCATGCTGACGCTTAAAGCTGAACCTGTGGTATAGGAAATAAGAGCCTTTCTTGCTGAAACAAGATCAAATGAGTCGATCACCTCATCGCCGTTAAAATCGCCCTGTATAGCTTCAGCAGGCGTTTCTGCGCCTGTCTGAGCACCTGCCTTTGCAATTATCACCTCATCAACGCTGAAATCATCTGTGCCTGTTTCAGTCTCAACATAGAGAATATATCCTGAACCCTCGGGGAGTTTATAGTTTTTATTTACAAGCTGTACGTAATCACCTGAGGACTTGCCGTCGGCAATATGATCGTACACCGTTTTTCCGGAAGCGTCCTTATACTGGAGCGAAAGCATCATGTTGCCCGAGCCCGAAACTGCTGCACTGAAGCTGTACTCCTCCCCTGCCCTGAATACAGAGTCATCGAGAGTTTTCTGTGCGCCGTGCCATGAACTGCCTCTGTCGGAAACCGTAAGTGCCTTGCTGCCTGCATAGGCTGTACCACCCGTAATGACAGAAGCTCCGCCTCTGCCTTCCCAGTCATCTGTACCGCTCTCAAATGTATCATGGCAATAGTAATCATCTGCGGCATTTACATCAAGCTTATATGTAAATGTATTCGTCGGCATTGCCAAATAAGCAGAAAATGCCATTGTTCCCGCCATAACTCCTGCAAGCATCGTCTTTATCCTGTTCATAGTCGCTTCCTCCTTTAATGTCAAAATCTTTCCTTATAAATAACGAGATCGCTTATTTATATAATATACCATACGAGCTTATCGGTAAACTCATTTTTTACTGTTTTGGTGGATAAAAAGGTGGATTTTTTATTATTTGACCTGTTTAAATGCGAACTCATGCACAAAGAAAACGTATAGATAAACAGAGCATAAAAAGATTTTCTGCCTTTATTATACTACTTCCAAACCATTATAGAAACCCGAGATCTTCATTTTTTCCGTTAACAGTACGATATAATAAAAAAATATCCGCCCGTACCAATTGAGAGTACGGACGGATATATTTCTTATTTCTCGGTATCAGCTGTGATATTGTCTTTTGATTCTGTTTCGGGATAAAACACCAATTTCCCTGTTTCTGTACTAATGAAATACATATCATTTTCAAACAGCTTTCTCAGCAAGCTAATGGAACTCTTTATCATCTTAACCAACACCTTTTTATATTTCTTATGACAAATAGTATTTAGGAGGTTTTTATGCAGTTTACTTCAACATCGTCCCGTACTGCACATTCGGTCTGTCCCCCTGACGATAGAGCGGAGCATACCAAGCATACAGGATATTCTGTTTTTCATTTTAACCACTCCTTTCGTTTGATGTGACTTTAGTATATCACACAGAAAGGAACTTGTCCAATGCTAAAAATCCATTGCAGATTATAGAAAAAAGCTATATCTGCCGCCCTTGAAATACTGATGTGCATATGATATACTTATTAAACAGGTAGGAATTGACTTACAGCTTTGTGCTTGCAAGACTTACAATATATGCGGCATGACCGCCCTCGATATTGTAAACGTCATATCCGCGGTCTTCAAGTATCTCGGCTACTTCTTCGCTGAGATCGCCTGTTCTGCACAGGACGTAGACAGGCTTGTCTTTCGGGAGCTTTGAAAGTCCCGCAGAAATCTCGTCAAAGGGCACATTTACCGCGCCCTTTATACCGCTTCTTTCAAATTCTTCGCGGCTTCTTATGTCAAGAAGAAGCACTTTTTCCGTATCAAGTGCGGTGATCTCTGCTGCATTTATACTTTTCATATCAATTTCCTTTCAGGAGGCAAAAATGGCTTTAACAGACGAACAGCTCGAACGCTATTCGAGACATATCACATTAAAAGAAATAGGCGTGAGAGGACAGAAAAAGCTTCTCGCCGCAAAGGTGCTCATCATAGGCGCAGGCGGTCTCGGCGCTCCTACCGCAATGTACCTCGCAGCCGCAGGTGTGGGAACTATCGGCATCGCCGACTGCGACAATGTGGAGCTTTCAAACCTGCAAAGGCAGATAATACATACCACCAATGATGTGGGCAAATCTAAAGTGCAGTCCGCAGCCGAAGCTATAAAAGCTTTAAATCCCGATGTTACGGTAAAAAACTACCACGAATATGTAAACAGCAAGAATATCGCAAATATGATAGCCGATTATGATTTTATTATCGACGGTGCGGACAACTTTCCAACAAAGTTTCTCATAAATGATGCCTGTGTTCTCGGACACAAGCCCTTTTGTCACGCAGGGATACTACGATTTGAGGGGCAGCTTATGACATACGTCCCCGATAAAAGTCCCTGTTATCGCTGTATTTTTGAAGCTCCGCCGCCGAAAGACGCAGTACCCAGCTGCCGCGAAGCAGGAGTCATAGGCGCAATGGCAGGTATCATAGGTTCCATGCAGGCTCTTGAAGCTGTGAAATACATCACAGGTCAGGGAGAACTGCTGACAGGAAGTATGCTCATATTTGACGGACTTAAAATGGAATGGCGCAAGATAAAGCTGCCGAAAAGAGTACCTACCTGTCCGATATGCGGCGATAATCCGACAATAACCGAAGTTTTTGACGAGGAACAGCAGACTTGCTCACTTGGATGAAGTCAGATCCTTTACTATCTCCCCTGCTATGAGCAGTCCTGCCACCGCAGGAACAAATGCTGTACTTCCGGGGATATCGCGGCGTTCAGTGCATTTATGCTGTGCCCCAGGAGGGCATATGCAGTGAGTGCGGCAACTGATAGACATATCCTCGATAGGTCTTATGGGCTGCTCGTCCGAGTAAACGACTTTGAGCCTTTTTACTCCCCGCTTTCTGAGCTCATGGCGCATGACACGGGCAAGCGGACAGACCTGTGTATCATAGATATCCGCTATTTTCAGCCTTCCTGCGTCTATTTTATTGCCTGCTCCCATTGCGCTTATTATCGGTACTCCGAGACTCTGTGAGCGCATTATCAGTTCCAGCTTTGCGGTTACGGTATCAACTGCGTCAACAACGTAATCATATTCATCAAACAAAAAATCATCGGCGTTTTCGGGCAGAAAAAAGCACTTGTGTATACGGATATCCGCATCGGGATTTATCTCCTGCATTCGCTCTGCCATGACCTCAGCCTTGTATTTGCCCACAGTTTTTCTTGTGGCAAGTATCTGGCGGTTAAGATTGGTAAGGCACACCTTATCGTCGTCGATAAGTTCAAAATGTCCCACACCGCTGCGTACCAGAGCTTCGCATACGTATCCGCCTACACCGCCGATACCAAATACCGCCACTCTCGACTCAGAGAGCTTTTTTATTGCTTCTTCACCGTAAAGAAGCTGTGTTCTCGAAAACTGATTCAACATTTGTCTCACCCGATATCATAGTATTTTTATAGTTATAATATGATTATATAACCGCTTAGAGTAAATGTCAATAACCAATTCATAGAAAACATATTGACAAAGTATGCTAATTATAGTATAATATAACATAGTAAAACAGTATGTATTGACGGAGGTGTTTGTTATGCAGGGACATATGTGTAAAATGAATATTTGCATAACGAGCCCCGCGCTTTCTGTATCATAGGCTTTTTCTGCCTGTAAGCAACAGTCTGCCGCGGTGGCAGACTATTTTTATTTGCAGGAGGAATAATATGAAAAGGATCGAAGTAATATCACTTGACAGAATAGGTCTGGTAGGCGAAATATCCAATGTCATCAGACGGCTGAACGGCAACATTATAACTCATACAGCTAATGTAGTGACAGATGAAAAGAATACCCTCGTTTCACATTTTACCGCAGATATCCACTTTGAGACTGCTTCCGAAGATGAAGCTGTTTCACGCAGGCTCCGCAGGATAAAAAATGTGCGTCAGGTAAGAATTACAGATATTTGAGGTGATAGCTATGAATGAAAACATTAGAAAAGCAATATACGATAAATACATAGCTCCTACCAAAAAAGAGCGCCCAGACTATATCGGAGTTGAGATTGAAATGCCAGTCGTGAACCTAAGCGGACAGCCTGTTGATGAGGCTGTGTCCATTGAGACTGCCGAAAGCTTTATCAGACACTTCGGCTTCATTGAAGCAGGCAGGGGCGCAGACGGCAATATAACCTCTGCAAAGCATGAACCAACCGGCGATATACTGTCATTTGACTGCTGCTATTCCAATCTTGAATTATCCTTTGGCAAAGCGGCAGATCTATTTGAAATCAAGTCACGTTTTGAGAAATACTGCCGTTTTCTCAATGCTGAATTCTCAAAGCACGGCTATACTCTCACAGGTATGGGCGTTAATCCAAATGCGGATATAAACCACAACCAGCCTATACAGAACGAACGCTACCGTATGCTTTACCACTATCTGCACTCCTATCCGCTGCATAAAAATGAAGTTGCGATGCGTTTCCATGAACGCCCCGATTTCGGTACATTCACCAGTGCCTCACAGGTGCAGCTCGATGTGAGATACGACGAGCTTACAGATGTTATCAACGTTTTCGGACTTCTTGAACCATATAAGGCTCTGCTGTTTGCAAATTCCTATCTGCCCGATTATCCCGACTTTCTCTGCGTGAGAAATATGCTGTGGGAGCACAGTATGCAGGGCTATAATCCCCATAATGTGGGAATGTTCGGCAAGAAGGTCTCCAGTATAGACGAGCTTATCGACTACATAGGTACACAGTCCATTTACTGCACTATGCGCGACGGAAAATATATTGATTTTACACCTCTGACTTTAGATGAATTCTTCTCCCGTAAAGCTGTTGAGGGAGAATATTTTGACGGGGAAAAGTATCAGAAAATAACTTTTGCTCCCGATATAAGCGATCTTGAATATCTCCGCACATTCAAATTTGAGGATCTGACATTCAGAGGTACTATCGAATACAGGAGCTCATGCTGTCAGCCGCTTTCCGAGTCTCTGACAGTTGCGGCATTCCACACGGGTCTGAAGGAAAAGCTGTACGAGCTGAAAGAGATACTTGAAAACGATAATGTCATCTACTCCCACGGCTTTAATGCATTAGAGCTTCAGAAGCTGCTGTCGAAGCGCAGCCAGCCCTATTTCATTGACGAAAACAGCATAGAAAAGCAGCTTATCCGTATTCTTGACCTTTCGGCAGAGGGACTGAAACAGCGTGATCTGGGGGAGGAAATACTGCTTGCTCCTCTGTATGAAAGAGCGCAAGGACATACCAATCCAGCCAGAACTATGCTTGAAGGGATCAAAAAATGTATCCCCATGATAAACTACATTAAGCAGTATGCTGCTATCTGAAAAGGTGATAAATATGACCACAAACAAATATTACTACAGCGGAAAGTTCGGCATTGAACGCGAAACTCTACGCGTGGACAGTCAGTGCAGACTTGCACGGACTCCCCACCCTTTCGGCAATGACGAGCATATCACCCGTGATTTCTGCGAGAACCAGATAGAGCTTGTAACGCCTGTCTGTCACAGTGTTGACGAGGCTGTTAAAGTACTTGCCGAGCTTGATAAAAGGACCCGTGAGGAGCTTGCTAAAAACGGCGAGAGCATATGGCTGTACAGCAATCCTCCCCACTTCGACAGCGAGGACGATATTCCTATTGCAGACTTTATCGGCGACCATTCCTCGAAGCGGGCTTACCGTGAAGTTTTACAGCAGAAATACGGCAAAAAGCTTATGCTTTTCTCGGGAATACACTTCAATTTTTCGTTTGCAGAGGAATTCCTACGCGAACTGAATACAAATAACGAGGACTTCCATACATTCCGCAACGAGCTGTATCTCAGGCTTTACAAGCAGCTTATGGTGCATAGCTGGCTGCTTGTACTGCTTACGGCGGCAAGTCCTTACTATGACGCTTCACTTGACAAGGACGGAAAAAGCGGTATAATTATGAGTGAGTATTCGTCCCTGAGAAACAGCAGACGCGGCTACTGGAACAAATTCCTGCCAATACTCGACCACAGGAGCTTAAAGACGTTCGCAGGCAGTATCAAGAAGCATATCGTGACAGGTTCGCTGTATTCCGTAAGCGAGCTGTATCTGCCTATACGCCTTAAACCAAAGGGCGTGAACAGTTTCGAAAATCTTGCTGCAAACGGTGTTGACCATATCGAACTGAGAATGTTTGACCTTAATCCGTCCGCACCTCTCGGTATCGACAGCAGAGACCTTGAATTTGCACATCTGCTCATACTGTATCTGCTATCGCAGCCTGATTTTGATCTCACTCCTGAGTTGCAGGAAAAGGCGGTCCGCGATCATCAAAATGCAGCGCTTCTTGAACCCGATACAAAGCTTTTGGAGCATGGAACAGAAGTTATTGAGAGCATGGAAAAGCATTTCTCGGAAAACGAAAAAGCTATTGAAATAATTGCATTTGAAAAAGAAAAAATACTCGTCAGAAATCATTTCAAATCCTCGATCGTTTCAGCTTCTGCAAAGTAATTACGAATTATACAAGGCGGTGACATAAATGTGCGAGCTTCTCGGCTTCACTTCAGAAATAAACACGGATATATCTGACTATCTCAGAGCCTTTTTTACTCACAGCGAAAACAACCCTCACGGCTGGGGAATGATGTACGAAAACGGCGGCAGGATCATTCTGAAAGAGCCTGTATGTGCCAACGAAAGCAGCTTTCTCGGTGATATGATAGACAGCTTTGCTCCGCAGAAAAACCTCCTCGCACATATAAGATTTGCCACTGTCGGCTCAATAAACGAAAATAACTGCCACCCTTTCACGGACACTGATATATCCGGCAGAGAGTGGACTCTTATCCACAACGGAACTATATTCAACGGCAGACATAATCACCGATATTCTGCCGCGCAGCATGGCGATACGGACTCCGAGCGCTTTTTCCTTTCACTTCTTGATGCTATGAACGAGCATATCTCACGAGCTGTTCCCAATGAGCGTGAACGCTTTGAGATAGTCAATAACTTCATAGTCGAAAACGCTCCGCGCAACAAGCTTAATTTGATGATATACGACGGAGATATGCTCTATGTACACAAAAATCTGAAAAACACACTTTGCTTCAAGCGGCTTGAAAACGGCATTATCTTTGCTACAAAGCCCCTTGACAACGGTGTTTGGATACCGTTCCCAATGGCACAGGTCATCGCCTATAAGCACGGTCATGAGGTCTACAGAGGCGACCGCCACAAAGGCACTTTTGTTCCGCCGCTTGAGTATATCACGGCGATGGACGCAATGTATATATGAGGTGAATTATGAGCTATAATTTCTACGGCTGGGAAACAGCTTTGGTACCTGCCATAAATAACGACTTCAAGGGCATAGATACGCCCCGTAAGTTATATGACGCACTTACGGAAATATGGTGCGAATACACCTGTGCTCCACGACTTCGCACTAAATGGAGCAAAGATAATTTAACTCTGGGGCAGTGCTCCATAACCGCTTTTTTAGCGCAGGATATCTTCGGTGGAAAGGTTTACGGCGTTCTCCGTCCTGCAGGTAATTATCACTGCTACAATGTTGTGGGAGATGTAGTCTTTGACCTGACAAGCGAACAGTTCGGCAGTGAAAAGCTTGACTATACCAACAATCCCGAGCAATTCAGAGAAAGCCACTTCTCAAAAGCAGAAAAACGCGAGAGATATGAGTATCTCAAAGCAAAACTGAAAGAATTTACGGAGCAGAGATATGAGCGAAAATGAACTCAGAAAAGCTGTTATTTCCGATGATGAACTATACTTCACCCATAACGGCAGAGATTACCTTTTATACGGCTGGAACCAGTGCGACGGCTATGTCCTGAGCCTTGAATGTGAGGGTGAGCTTGTATGGCAGTCACCACCTATGCTGAAATCAGCCTGTGCAGATGAATTTATAAGGTATTATTCCGAGCTTTGACTTATATTCACATAAAACATACAACTGCAACAATAAAGGAGAGCTGCTTTTATCCAAGCAGCTCTCCTTTATATTCTCCGTTTTGTATTTTGAAGAAAAACTCACTGAAATCGTTTGTTTCAAATATTTGCATAAGCTCGCGCATATTCCATATCAGATTTGCTTTGTCGATGTCAGCTCTGTCGAGCCAGAAAACTCTGCCCTCCTCGGAGCTTTTCAGCTCGCCTTCAAACTGATCCGTTTTGTACAGCAAAACGATATAGCGTGTACCGTCCTCAAGTATCCAATCCTTGAAGCCGCAGGGCTGAGGATTATGTATCGTAAGTCCTGTTTCTTCCTTCATCTCGCGGATAACCGAGTCCAGCAGCGACTCGTCACTCTCTACATGACCGCCCGGAAATACCAGACCGCCCTTATACTTGTCCTTTAATCCTTGTTTTTGCTGAACAAGAACACGTTTTTCATCATATATCAGACACATATTTGTCAGTTCGATTTTTGAAGATCTGTCCATTATTATAACTCCTGCCTTTGCGTTTTTCTTTCTTAATTATATATCATACCCGATAAAAAAACAAGACCGCATTTCTCACAGTTTCACAAAGCTCATTTTACTTACGGTATCCTTGCTTTTTTAAGCTATCAATGCTATAATAATATAAAATCCTCGTTATAAGGAGCAGAACGTGAATGGACAAGCTTTCAGTACTAAAAGGATACTTCGGTCATAAAAGCTTCCGCAGCGGACAGGAAGAGCTTATCGACCATATTCTCGGCGGCAGCGATGTTCTCGGCATTATGCCTACAGGTGCAGGCAAATCGGTGTGTTATCAGGTACCCGCAGTCATGCTTAACGGCATGACTATCGTTATATCTCCCCTCATTTCATTAATGAAGGATCAGGTCAGCGCCCTCATTTCTTCGGGAGTAAGTGCCGCCTGCATAAACAGCTCTCTTTCTCAGGAGGAATATGCCGAAACCATGTCCCGTGCCTTACGCGGTGAATTCAGGCTTATATATATCGCTCCCGAAAGGCTCGAAACTCCAGAAATAAACCGTATCGCTTCATCAGTAAAGATATCCATGATAACAATAGATGAAGCTCACTGTGTTTCGCAGTGGGGACAGGATTTCCGCCCGAGCTACCTTCGCATATCCGAATTTATCAAAAGTCTGCCACAACGTCCGATAATAAGCGCTTTCACGGCTACCGCAACTGACACGGTAAGAGAGGATATCATACAGCTTCTTGGGCTGAACGCTCCATTTACACTTGTTACAGGATTCGATCGTCCGAATCTTTATTTCTCCGTGATAAAGCCCCATAACAAGTATGCCGAGCTTCGCAGACAGCTTGACGAATTTGGCGGTAAATGCGGTATAGTCTACTGTATTTCACGACGCAATGTAGAAGAAATATGCGAGAAACTGAACTCTGACGGCTTCTCGGCAACAAGATACCATGCAGGTCTTTCCGACCTTGAACGAAGAAAAAATCAGGACGATTTCATATACGACCGTAAACGTATCATGGTCGCTACAAACGCTTTCGGCATGGGTATAGACAAATCAGATGTGGCTTTTGTTATCCACTACAATATGCCCAAGAACATTGAAAGCTACTATCAGGAAGCGGGTCGTGCCGGCAGAGACGGAAGTCCTGCACAGTGTATTCTTTTATATGGTCCGATGGATGTACGAACCAATAATTTTATGATCGAGAAAAGCCGTGAAGACAATACCGAGCTCTCAGAAGATGAAAAGGATATCATGCTTGAACGTGACAGACAGCGCCTTAAAGAGATGACCTTCTACGCGACCTCCACCGACTGTCTAAGGCAGTTCATGCTCGGATATTTCGGCGAAAAAGCTCCTTCCTACTGCGGTAACTGCTCTTGCTGTGTAAACGGATTTGAGGAGGTCGATATAACTGTCGACGCACAAAAAATCATTTCGTGCGTATTCAGAGTAAAACAAAAAGGCAGATATTTCGGAAAAAGCATGATAGTTGATATACTAAAAGGCAGCCGAAATGAAAGACTCGCCGCCTTAGACTTCGACAAGCTCTCAACCTACGGTATAATGCAGGATACTTCTGCAAAACGCATAAGAGCGGAGCTTGAGTATCTCATCGAAAAAGGCTATCTGTACAGCAGCGACGACGATTATCCTGTAGTTGAGCTTACTGCATTGTCGGCAAAAATACTGAAGGAGCATATCAGCGTCAGCATGAAGCTTCCGAAGGAAGAAAAGCCCAAGGACAAAAAACAGCACAGCAGCGAAACAAATATCGACAATACCCTCTTTGAGAAGCTCAGAAAGCTTCGCGGCGAGCTTGCAGCAGAAGCAAATGTTCCTGCGTATATAGTTTTCTCCGATGCAGCCCTGAGAGATATGTGCAGGATACTCCCAACCAATGAGGAGGATTTCCTGAAGGTCTCAGGAGTAGGCAAAATAAAAGCCGAAAGATACGGAAAAGTTTTCTGCGAGCTTATAAAAGAACATAACAGCTCAGACAGCATAGATCCATGAATATTCCTATTTGATAAAAGCTCCCGTTCTTTCGGGAGTTTTTCAGTTCAGAACATATTATTGCACGGATATATTCAAAAACAGGATTTTCTATTGACAAACGGCAAATTATATGGTATCATATGAATAGTTGTTCATGTATTCATTTAATATACAAGAAAAAATATCTATAGGAGGCTGATGTCATGGGCAAAAAATTATTCTGGGATAGAGTCTCACCCATATATGACCTTTTTGAGACAATTTACAACAGAAAGGTTTTCACAGGAACAGGATCAAAGGTCGCCGAGCTGATAGACTCTTCCGATAATGTGCTCGAATGTGCCTGCGGAACAGGTGCTATAAGCATTTATATCGCACAGAAATGCCGAAAACTGGTTGCAACTGATTATGCTGTCGGAATGTTGAAGCAGGCATCAAAAAAGTGCCGTATGTACTCAAATGCTTCATTCAAAAGAGCAGATATTACAAATTTGAAGTGCAAAGATGAAATCTTCGATAAAGCAGTAGCGGGAAATGTCATTCACCTGCTCCACGAACCTGATAAGGCTTTGCATGAACTTGAACGTGTTGTAAAGCACGGCGGTAAAATTATAATCCCGACTTACATTAATATGTCAAGAAAAACAGGAAAAGTGGCAGTCAAGCTTATAAAATTGCTTGGAGCAAACTTCAGAATGCAATTTGATCTGGACTCCTATAAAAAATTTTTTGCAGATATGGGCTATAAAAACGTGGAATACCATGTTGTGAACGGACGTATGCCATGTGCAATAGCTGTTATCGTGAAGGAATGAGAAACATATCTGCTTAGGCGCTGTTATACGAAAAAAATGCTGCGACATCACCATGAATCGTCGCAGCATTTTATTTTGTACAAAGCCGTTTGATCTTTGAGTTTTGTTTAGTTCAACGCCTGTTCAAGAGCCATTCTCGCAGCGTCGATAATACCGTTTGAACTGTAGGTCGCACCCGAGCAGGCATCAATTCCATCTGCACTGCACTTTGCGGCGATCTGTGGGATAACCGTATTCATCGCATCGCTGAAGTACTCGGGATCATCGTCGTCAGCACTTGCAGAAAAGCTTGTTATTCTGTCATTTTCAATGCTGAGCTTTACGTGTATCTTTCCTGCATAGCCCTCAGCATCTGCTTCGTATTCGCCGTTTTTGTACTTGTACGAAGGCTGCGGCTCGGTTGCAGGAGTTTCCTCGTGCTGCTCCTGTGCAGGTACGTCGTTGTTTGACTGCTCCTCATGTTTTTCCTCTTGCTTTTCTTCGCCTTCGGAAGATGCCTTTTCGTCCGTTTTCTTTTCGTCTTTTTTCTTATCGTCAGTTTTCTTATCTGTTTCAGTTGAAGATGTTGTCGTTTTTGAAGCTTTATCTGTAACCGCAGCAGTTTCCGTACTCTTTTTATCGTCCTTTGCAGTAGTTACGGCAGTCTCAGTGACCGATGAAGTTTCGGGAGCAAATGTAAAGGTCGCAGTATTCCCGTCGGTAACTGCATTTGACTTTGATGGAGCTGTATCGGAATTATATGAAAGTGCTCCCAGAAGAGCTACGGGCAAAGCAAATACACAGGCAGAAACTGCATTCGGCACAAGCTTCTTTTCAGGCTTTTTATTGATGACATAGTACTTTCTGATACGCATGACCGCATAACCTATGAAAACCGCACTGTACGCAATGACACTGAGGAAATATCCCTCCCTGCCCTTCTGAGCCTTCGGCATGAACAATACAAGGATATGGATATAGATGCAGGCATAGAATATGTATGCAAAACGCTGTATCTTCTTCCATGTTTTGGCATTCATCTTCTTTCGTATCTTCTTGAAGGACATCACTGTCAGCGGTGTCATTATCAGTACCATTGCAAGACATACGATACTTGTTGTCACAAAATCCGAGCCTGTTCTGCCATTGATGAGATTTTTTATGTACTGCACGCCGTATGTGATAATGTGCGAGAACGTGAGTATTGCCGCAGTTATTGAAAGTTCTCCTCTTATGGGCATCAGCTTCTTAATTGGAGCTGAGCCGTTGGGAAGAGCTCCTGCCCACATGACAATTGCCCAGAACGCAGTACCGAGAGCTCCGCGTGAGAAAATCCCGAGAACATTATCGCGTACAAAACGGCTGGATATGTCAATATCAGACTGAGTAATAACTACAGAAGCTACAGTCAGCACTGCTGCCGAAATATAGAAAGCCGCAGGACATTTTTTCAGCGGCTTGTCAAGACAAAAAGCGATAAGGATCGCTATAAGAAGAGCGGTCAAAAATAACATAAGATCTACCTCTTTACAGTATTTGACCTCCGCAGCCTAAGCCGCAGAGGTCATATTTTAGAATGGAAATAACAATGATCAGTCTTTCTTCTTTCTGAGTGTAAGTGCCGATACTCCTGCAAGTGCAAGGAAAGCTACAGGCAATGCTGCTCCGTTTACGCCTGTTTTCGGGCTGTCTGTCTTTGCAGCTGTTGTACTTTTAGCTGTTGTAGATGCTGTCTTAGTTGTTGCCTTAGAACCTGTAGTTGTTGTGTTAGTTGTTGTAGTTGTAACAGCAGCCTGCTCGCCTATCTCGAACTCATAATTTTTCTCATATCCTGTTGCTTCAACAATAAGCTTATACTTGCCAGAGCCGTCGAATACATTTTCCTCCCCCGACTTAGCGTCAAGCTTTACCTCGCCTGTCTGAGAATCAATGATAGTAGCTCCTCTTCTGCCTGCTGCGTATCTCTTATCACCAACTGTTACAGCTGAGATGTTCTTGAGATAGTTTGCAGCGTCTGTAAGTGAAGCTCCGTCAGCAGCAACAAGCTTGCCGTCGGAATACTTAACAGGGATAGAGTCTGTTGTAAGTGTGAAGCTGCCTCTTACAGATGAATACTTACCGTTCTCATCTGAAAGTGTAAGGGTGTAGTTACCGGGCTGAGCGTTGTTATAGCTTACAGTATTTCCTGATACGCCGAATCCGTCAGCTACTTCGCCCTTTGCCTTGTAATCGGAAGGAAGTGCAAAATTATCAAATGTTACACTGCCCTTGCCAGACTTGCCGTTCTCGACATTGATGCTGTCAGCAAATTTGATTGGAAGATAGCCATTCTGTCCTGAAAGTGTGCTGTAACCATTGAGAGTAATGAATGTTACGTCTGTGATAGTCTGTCCCTGTGAGGACTTGTAGTGCTCAGATGAGAGAACATTGCCGTGAGGCTCCTTCTCCTTTACGCCTGCGCCCCATGAGATAGCACCGTTGCGCCAGATATTTTCAAGAGCACGCATACCGTAGTCTGTGCCCTCTTTTGTCTTTACGATAACGCCGTAGATGTCGCAGTTTGTCGGGATACCCTTGACATTTATCTGATAGTCGCCCCAGCTTGAAAGGCTCGATACAGTCATTTCACCGCTGAGCTTTTCTTCTCCGTCGCTGTCAACCAGCTTGCCGAAGGAAGCCTTACCGTTCTCGACTGTTACAGGCTTGTATGCAACAGGCTTCTCGGAGAGCTCTGTGAAGTTCATCTTATCACTGAGCTTTTCAAGATCAGCCTTTGCGATCTCAACAGGATAAGTAACGCCGAGGATCTTACCGCCGCCGTTTTCTCCTTCTTCGTTAAAAGTACCTGCTGCAAGTCCGCCGTTCTGCCACTTGCCGTCATCGCCCATTTTTCCTGTAGCGTTGCCCTTCCACTTATTCTGAGTTGCGGAAGATACTGCGTCAACAGGAACGCTGTTATTCAGTTCTGAAGCGTAGAAATCAGCATATGGGATATTCATTGTGCCGTATACTTTATCGCCGTCAGCAGCGTTAGCTGTGAACGGAACTGCACCCAGAACACAAGCTGCAGCACATAAAACAGATGTAAACTTCTTCATTTTCGCGTCTCCTTATGCAAGCTGTGCAGCAAGCTCTTTAAGCTTTGCAAGGTCGTCATCTGAAGCAGCCTCGTTTACGATAAAGCCCTCGTCACCGATAAGCTCTGCACCTGCTGCCTTTGTACGATCGTACCAGTTACGCATCCATTCGCCGTCGCCCCAGCCGTATGAACCGAAAAGAAGTACCTTCTTGCCGCTGAGTGAACCCTCTATGCCTGCAAAGAACGGCTCAAATACTTCTTCTTCAAGTACCTCTGCTCCCATTGCAGGGCATCCGAAAGCGAAAGCATCATAGTCTGCTGCATTGCCGCTGAATTCTGATACCTCAAAAAGTTCTGCGTTTGCACCCTCGGCAGCTGCCTTAGCCATAGCCTCGGTATTGCCTGTGCCGCTCCAATAAATTACTGCTGTTTTCATATATTTTCCTCCTTGGAAATAGCCCGAAACAAATTCGGACAATGATTTAATCTATCGAACAGGATTTCCCTGCAGCGATCGTAAGTTTTGAATGTCTGCCGCGCTTTTTCGGCGTTTTCATAGACCTTCCAGTAGCCGCAAAGCAGACAGTTTTTGCCGCTGTTGTTTATAAAACCGCGAATATCTCCCACAGGATAGCCGAGAAATGCTCCTATCTCATGGGGGAAGCTGCCGCAGCTCATACGTGAAGCAAGTCTGAGAAGCTTTTCCTCGGTACTCATATCCGCAGGGTAGCCGTACTCTGAAAGCAGATCTCTGACCTGCGGCATACTGAGCCATGCACTCAGCATTTTCTCGTTGTAAATGTAAACGAGCGTGCGTGTTCTGCACTTGCATAACTGCCTTGCGCAAAGCCCGCTGTCAGACAGTTTAACTGCAAACTCGTGCAGATATTCCGCCATTGTATGCTCATTTCTGTCAAACGAGATAAGATTTGCACATTTAACTCCAAGTAATGTCGGAGCACTGTGAAAAGCCATTACATTATCAATGCTTCTGCGTTCAACTTCTGACATATTTTCGCCCCTTAATATCAGTAAGCAGCTGTTTCAGCGCACTTACGCTTGAGCTGTGAACGTGATCAACGGGTACGCCGTTTTTCTCGGAGCTTTTTTTAACAGCTCCTAACATTTTGTGGGAACAAGTCCCGGTGAAAACCACCATAAGATCAGGAGTACCAAGCTTGTTCTCGAAGTCCGCAGGCATTTGAGTGAAAACCTTAGACTTATGATTGAATGATTTGCAGATATCCTGATAACGTGTTGCCATGCGGTCATTACCGCCAACGATTACTATGCTCATAAATTCCTCCTTTTTATTAGCCTATGCTAACATTATGGTTTTTGTGTGGGGCGATGCAGTCATCGCCCCGATTTTTGTTTATGATATTTTTTATTTATGGCATTTTCCGTGCATTGCACAATGCTCACAGCCGCAGCCACAAGAACCCTTGCCCTGTTTTTTATCCTTTACCATTTTTACTATAACCAAAGTCACAATACAAATGAGTATCAGCGATATAATTATAGTACCAAGATTTGCAGATAGCCATGCGAGCATATTACCACTCCTTAATAGATCAAGCCTTTACCTTAACATTACCCTTGAACTTTGAAGCCTCATGATACTTCTTAACGAAGAGTAAGTAGCACATGAATACAAGTATCAGAGCTGATGCGATAACGCCGATCATATTTGCATCACCTGTAAAGAGCTTGCCGAACTGTGTTATCATAAGTGCGATAGCATAAGCAAAACCGCACTGATAAATAATAGCAAATGCTGTCCACTTTGCATTGTTCATCTCACGCTTGATAGCTCCGATAGCTGCAAAGCACGGAGCGCAGAGCAGATTGAACACAAGGAATGAGAAGCCTGTTACGCTGGTGAATACTGCGCCGATGTTCTCCCATACAGTGCCGTCTCCGCCGCCATAGAGAACACCCATTGTTCCGACGATATTCTCCTTTGCAACAAGACCTGTGATTGAAGCAACGGCTGCCTGCCAGTTGCCCCAGCCGAGAGGCGAGAAGATCCATGCGATAAGTCCGCCGAAGCCTGCAAGGAGAGAGCTGTCAAGCTGATCCTCCTCAAGCATTCCAAAGCTGCCGTCAACTGTTCCGAAACGCGACAGGAACCAGATAACGATAGTAGAAAGAAGTATGATAGAACCAGCCTTCTTGATGAACGACCAGCCGCGCTCCCACATTGAACGGAGAACGTTGCTCATGGTCGGCATATGGTATGCAGGAAGCTCCATAACGAATGGAGCAGGCTCGCCAGAGAACATTGCTGTCTTTTTAAGCATGATACCCGAAACGATGATAGCTGCCATACCGATGAAGTATGCTGATACAGAAATGATAGGCGAACCGCCGAAGATAGCGCCTGCGATCATTGCAATGAACGGAACCTTAGCTCCGCATGGAATGAAAGTAGTCGTCATGATAGTCATACGTCTGTCGCGCTCGTTCTCGATAGTTCTTGAAGCCATGATACCGGGAACGCCGCAGCCTACGCCAACAAGCATAGGAATGAAGGACTTGCCCGAGAGACCGAACTTACGGAACACACGGTCAAGTACGAATGCGATACGAGCCATATAGCCGCAGGCTTCGAGGAAAGCAAGCAGGAAGAACAGTACTAACATCTGCGGTACGAATCCGAGAACTGCACCTACACCCGCAACAATACCGTCAAGGATAAGACCTTTCAGCCAATCAGCGGCGTTAACCTTATCAAGACCTTTTTCAACAAGAGCAGGGATACTTGGAATGAATACACCGTAATCAGCAGGATCAGGCTCTTCGCCTATTCTCTCGACTGTTGCAAGAGCTTCGTTGTAATCCTCGATAGTAGCAGTCTCTTCTGTTGTTTCGAGTGTTTCCTCATCCTCAACAGAATAAGTGAACTCGCCCTCGGGAGCACTGCCGTTTTCCTCGACATATGCGTCGTAGGCATCAATTATTTCCTGTGCGCCTGCGTATTCATCAGCAATTTCAGAATACTTTGATGAGCCGATACCGAACAAATGGAATCCCTCGTCAAAGAGGTTGTCGTTTGTCCAGTCAGTAGCCCATGCGCCGGGTCCCTTCATTGCGATGAGATAAACAAGTGTCATAATTACCGCAAAGATAGGAAGTCCAAGCCAGCGGTTCGTAACGACCTTATCGATCTTGTCGGAAACCGTAAGACTGCCTGCGTTTTTCTTCCTGTAGCAAGCCTTTATGACATCAGCTATGTAGACATAACGCTCATCGGTTATGATACTTTCAGCGTCGTCGTCCAGTTCTTCCTCCGCAGCAACTATATCACTTTCGATGTGCTTCTGAATACTTTCAGAGATATTGAGCTTTTCAAGCACCTTTTCATCGCGCTCGAAAACCTTGATAGCGTACCATCTCTGCTGCTCCTCAGGCATATCGTGGAGTACAGCCTCCTCGATATGTGCGATAGCGTGCTCTACAGGACCGCTGAACGCGTGCTGAGGAATGGTTTTTTCATTCTTTGCAGCAGCTATAGCAGCCTCCGCCGCTTCTTCAACACCTGTGCCTTTAAGAGCGGATATTTCAACTATTTTGCAGCCAAGCTGCTTGGAAAGCTCGTCTATCTTGATCTTGTCGCCGTTTTTATTAACGACGTCCATCATGTTTATCGCACAGACAACAGGTATTCCAAGCTCTACAAGCTGTGTTGTAAGGTAAAGGTTTCGTTCGAGATTTGTGCCGTCGATGATATTGAGTATAGCGTCAGGTCTTGTTTCGATAAGATAGTTTCTTGCTACGACTTCTTCGAGAGTATAGGGCGATAATGAATATATACCCGGCAGGTCGGTGATGATAACATCACTGTGCTTT
This sequence comes from Ruminococcus flavefaciens, assembly GCF_900143025.1. Classification (GTDB taxonomy): domain Bacteria; phylum Bacillota; class Clostridia; order Oscillospirales; family Ruminococcaceae; genus Ruminococcus; species Ruminococcus flavefaciens_I. Next base: position 75,443 of record NZ_FRCT01000014.1, read on the forward strand.
TTCAGCTTTCCCTCCTTCTTCTCAACAGTAACTCCGGGCCAGTTTCCGACAAACTGATTTGAACCCGTAAGTGCATTGAACAAGGTGGTCTTACCTGCATTTGGGTTTCCTGCAAGTGCTATTCGCAGTTCCATTTATATCTTCCTTTCAGGTTATTTAAAGCTAACATTTTGTCAAAAATTCAAGGACCTTACGTCCTGTTTATTGATTATTCGACTTCAATCAGTTCAGCGTCCGCCTTTCTCAGTGAAAGCTCGTAGCCGCGGACTTTTATCTCAATGGGATCGCCGAGAGGAGCCACCTTGCGCACGAATACTTCAGTGCCCTTTGTAAGCCCCATGTCCATAATACGGCGCTTTATCGCTCCCTCTCCGTGGAGCTTCTTCACTTTCGCCGTAGAACCCACTGCCGTTTCTCTAAGCGTTTTCATTTTCTCCCCCCTATCAAACCATTATTCTGCGAGCCATATCCGCACCGATAGCGATACGTGACTCCTTGACCTTAACAATAACATTTTCACCCAGCACGTTTATAAGCGTAACTGTTCCGCCTACGGTAAATCCGAGGTTTTCAAGATGCTGACGTATAGCAGGAGTTCCTCCAAGCTTCTTGATAGTCAGCTCCTTTTCAGGCTCAGCCAAACTAAGCGGCATCATTACAACACTTCCATTCTTTGAAATTGTTAGTGATATATAACATTGAAATAATATCACCTTAGATATGATTTGTCAATATTTTCAAAAGCTACATATATAAAGTTTGTATACAATAACAAAATGTAAGTGTTATCTAACGATTTTTTTGTCGTTTAATAAAGTATTCTTTACCATCAACTACCCAAGTGCAACGTCCAGTGACATCATAAGCGTAAAACCCACAGAAAACATAACCACGCCTATATTTGAATGTTCTCCCTCCGACATTTCGGGAATGAGCTCCTCAACGACCACATATATCATCGCTCCTGCGGCAAAACTGAGCAGATACGGCATGACAGGCAGAAGATGACTTGCAAATAATATAGTCAGAAGCGCTCCTACAGGTTCAACAGTTCCCGACAAAACACCTCCCGCAAAGGCTTTTCCTTTGCTTTTGCCTTCAACATGAAGGGGCATAGAGATTATAGCTCCCTCAGGAAAATTCTGTATCGCAATGCCAAGAGCAAGCGCTAAAGCTCCGCCCGCTGTCATATTCGCAGAGCCTGTTACAAAGCCTGCATAAACTATGCCCACAGCCATTCCTTCGGGGATATTATGCAGAGTCACCGCAAGTATCATCATGGTCGTTTTTGCAAGTCTGCTTTCAGGTCCCTCTGCTTTTTCCGAATTCATATGCAGATGAGGTATAACACTGTCAAGCAGCAGAAGGAACAGGATACCGAACCAAAAACCAACTGCCGAAGGAAGGAACGCCAGTCTTCCCATGCTGTCCGCCATATTCATTGCAGGAATTATAAGGCTCCATATCGAAGCGGCAGTCATTACACCTGCGGCAAATCCTGTCAATGATCGCTGAACTCCTCTGCTCAAAGCACGCTTCATAAAGAATACGCAGCCCGAACCTGCCGCCGTACCGAGGAAAGGCAGCAGCAAGCCGCTGATAGCTTCCTTTTGCATGATGCAACGCCCTTCCGATATTATTTACCAGACGAACGTTGCCCAGCGGTCATTCATTTTAGACAGCAGCAGTGCAAAAAGCTTTCCGCGGATACTGTATTTTTTCATTTCTTCGTTAAAGCTGTGTTCTTCCACAAGCTTTATTCCGTCTGTAAGTTCTGCGATCTCCTGTCCGGAATCAGTTCCCGAAAGGAAGTGTGCATTAGTATTTTTTACTGTATCGTGATGTTTTTCACTCTTCTGCATCATCTTGCAGTTCTGTTCTGCGATAAGTGTACCGCCGCCGGGGAAATTGTTTTTCAGTATCTCCAGAAAAGTGCGTATCTGATCCAGCGTCAGGTACATAAACAGTCCCTCAGCGATGAAAACCGGTTTTGCTCTCCTTCCTTCAAGAGCCTCTTTCACCTGTCCGCACCAATCATCTTCAAGCGCGTTTCCGGCTATCATAGTCACACGATCCTTCTGCGGGAAAGCCTTTCTTCTTGCGGCAATAGAATCAGGAAGATCAAGATCAAACCACAGTATTTTGCCGTTATCTACTCTTTCAAATCGGTTGTCAAAGCCTGCACCTACATTTACTATCACTGTATCGGGAGCATTCTGGATTATCCCTTTCAGCTGACGGTCAAGCATTATTGTTCGTGCAATAACGCCTTCATGCGACATGAATTTGTCGTAGGGTTTTGTGTTGATTTTTAGTGCTTTTATTATTTCAACTGCCTTTTTATCCTTGATGCGGGCATTTTTTCTCATTGTCTCGTTTGCTTTGACTGCCAGCGGGATAAGTGCAGTAGTCTGCACATCGCCTAATCTTAATTCCATGATCATTACTCCTTTATTAATTATTCAATGCCTTTCAGCATAGATAAGCCAATTTGTTAGTATTTACAAACTTATTATCAAAAAAATAGATCCGTTAAACCATTATTCTCTTGTGATGCGATCTCAGGGTGCTTTTTAAAGAAAAAATTCAAAAGTGCTTTATACGACTCATCGCACATACTATGCTCCATTTTACACGCATCGATCCTGGCATTTTCTTCTCCAACGCCCAGATATCTGAGCATTATAAGGAAAAAATAATATCTGCCCTTTATTTTTTTTGCCAGCTCCATTCCTTTTCTTGTCAAAATTATATGAGAGTTATTTATACACTCAATATATCCATCTTTTTCGAGTTCGTGTACAGCAACACTTACTGTAGGTTTGGAAACACCAAGTTCCTCAACAATGTCAACACCTCTTGCACTACCGCATGATTCCTGGATTTTCAAGATCGTTTTCAGATAATTTTCCGTTTTTTCTTTTCCAATCATTCATGCCACTCCTTTTTACAATATAATTAAGATAGCTCCAAAATGTTAGATTATGATAACTAATATTCATTTGAATTATATCACACAAAAAATAGTTTGTCAATACGCAGCAAAAAAACTTTCTGCTCCGCGATAATTGTTTTTTGCAAAGACTGGTTGCAACTGAAATAAAAAAATGAAGCATATATAAGCTGATAAAATCGACTGTAAAATAACTTTTATCACAAGAAAGCCTTTTATCTGCAATTGAACAAAAGCTGCAAATGCCAATATACAGGCAATTTCAGCTTGCAAAAAAATTTTCTCATGCCATTCGGCTTCAAAAAATTTCACTTACGTCAAAATGCACAACAATCTCACTCATATATATGCAATATGACAAAACTGTCTTTTTCATGATATTATTTTGCACAATAATTGATGTGCCATGTGTGATGAATACAGAGGCATATATCCTCACGAAAATAATGAAGGATCAAAAAAATGTACATTTTCAGCGCGTATTACCGAATGATAATTCAGAAAGGATCGATGAAAAAATGAAGAACTTTACACGTCATTTGCTCAGCATGACTGCTGCTGCGGTGATCGGAGGCGCTACAGTTCTGAACTGCGGACTTCCTGCTGCATTGGCAGCCGAATATGAAGCTGCGGCAACAGGAAAGCTTGTTCCTGTCATAATCAGTCTCAGCGGAGATGCAGTGCTTGTCGGAGAAGAAGCAGCAAAACTGGGAACGGATTATCTTGATACGCCCGAAGCAGAAGAAAAAGCGTTATCACTCAATAAGATAAGCAGCGAAGCAGAAGCCTACCTCCGAAATCTCTATCCTGATCTCGAGATCGGCTACCGCTATAATGTCCTCATGAACGGTTTTTCCTGCGAGTTGCCGGAGGGACTTCTTGACGAAGCAAGCTCCTGCCGTTGGATTGAAAAGATAACAAAGTCAGAAACTGTAAATGTCGTTAAACCCGAGCTCTACACAGCAGCCGATCTCAGTGATCTCAGCTATTTCGGCGAGACAACAGGTTATTTCGGTGAGGGCGAGGTCATTGCAGTTCTGGATTCCGAATTTGATGTCACGCACGATATGTTTGCTCCTATTGACGATAAAGAGAACAAGCTGACAAAAGACGATATCATAGCCGTATCCGATGAGCTTAACGTTAAGATAGACCCGGATAAGGCATATATCAGCAGCAAGCTGCCGTATGTAATTGATTATTCCGATGATACTCCTTATGAGTACGCTGCTCCTGATAGCTATCATGGAACCCACGTTGCAGGCATTGCGGCAGGCAACACAGTAAGTGATGATGACGGCACAGAGCTCTCAGGTATTGCAAAGGACGCTCAGCTCGTAATGATGAAGGTGTTCAAGCAAGAACTCGTTGACGAAATGAGCGGAACATATATTAGTACTGCTGAATCTGACGCTATCCTTGCAGCTCTTGAAGATGCAGCAAAGCTCAAAGTAAATGTTGTCAATCTCAGTCTTGGAAGTATTGAACCTGATTTCAGCAAAGTTCCATACAAAGATACTATAACAGCACTCAATAATGCAGGTATCATAGTAGTTGCAGCAGCAGGCAATGACAGTAATAACCTTGTTGGTCAAGGTGAATACTTTGATATTGATACATCATCACCTGATACACATACTATCGGTGAACCGTCTGCCTTCAAAGAGTCGTTATGTGTCGCATCTGCGAATAACTCTTTCCGTCGTGATCCTTGTTTCCTCATCGAAGGTCTTGATGACGAAATCCCCTTCACTGAGGGTCAAAACTGTACTTTGAGCGACTATCTGAATGATGGCGTATATGAGTATGTATACTGCGGTATCGGTATGCCCGAGGATTTTGAGGGCAAAGATGTCGAAGGAAAGATCGCACTCATTGACAGAGGTACTTTAAGCTTCTGGGAAAAGGCATATGCCGCTGAACAGGCAGGAGCTATAGCAATGATCGTATGCGACAACCTCGAAGACAGCAGCCTCGTGACAATGGCTATGGAAACCGCGTCTATCCCCTCTGTGTTTATCTCAACGAATGACGGAGATAAGATGAAAAAAGCTGAATCAGGTAAGATTCGTTTAGACAGTACACTAAATATTACTACTCCGCTTGACGGAGGAATAAACGAATTCAGCTCCTTCGGTCCATCGGTAGACCTTACGCTCAAGCCTGATATCACAGGTATAGGCGGTTCGGTCACATCTGCTGCATATGATAATAAGCTGAAGCAGCTTGAAGGCACTTCTATGGCTTCCCCATATGTTGCAGGCTGTATCGCCGTATTCGATCAGTATCTCAGAAAAAACGGCTTGGAGCTCACGGGAGCTGAAAAAGCATCATTCATAAAAAATCTTATTATGAACTCTGCCGTACTTTTCTCAAAGGGAGATGTATATGAAAGTCCGCGCCGTCAGGGTGCAGGTCTTGTGAATATGAAAAACGCATTGAACGACAGAGTTATCCTAACAGGTGAGACCGGTCTTGCCAAAGTCGAACTGAAGGATAAGATCACAGATCAGCTCAGCTTTGATGTTGATATCAGCAATTTCACCGATCAGGACGTTGAATTCAAGGAGGCAAAGCTGGTACTGACAGCCGAGAACGGACGCAAGCTCGAGGACGATCCGTCAGAAAAGCTGTATATCTGCGATGCAAGCAATATCGGAGTAACGGCAGATCTCTCATCTCTGCTGAAAGCAAATGCACAGGAATCCCGTACAGTAACCATCAACGCAAAGATTTCGGCTGATGATATCAAAGCACGCAGCACGATCTTCCCAAACGGCTTCTTTATTGAGGGATATATCGTTCTCAGCGGTGCAGAAAACTGCTGCGACATTTCTATCCCTGTCATGGGCTTCTACGGAGACTGGGCAGAAGTACCGATCTTCCATAATGGCACAAAATACCTTGAGCCATACGAATTATCCACAATATCAGGCGAAGGCTCATTTAACAATAAAAGCTCATTTACAGGTAATCTTGAAGCTTTATCCCAGCTGCTCGAAAGGCTGCCTGCTGAGGAGGCAGAATTTATATTATCCGATCCATTCAACCTCCGTATGTATTTTGATGATGAATACAATGAAGCAATTGCCAAGTCTCCCAATGAAGTTGTATATCTCTCTCCCGACGCAGACGGAATGGGTGAACAGATCAATCTAACTTGTACATTACTGAGATCTGCACACCTTTCCTGCATAAAAATTTACGACAGTGATAACAAACTCATCAGCGAAACACCTGAAGATGAAATCACAATGCCTGCATATATGTTCGTAGTTAATGTATCGGAAGCAGAGATCAAGGATTATCCTGACGGAACATACAAGGGCACTATCGAAGCCTATGTATACTATGACGATGCCGATAAAAAGCCTCAAACCTATGAATTCCCTATCGTGATCGATAAAACAGCACCAACTCTTAATGTCAAGTCAAAAGAAGAAAACGGCAGAAAGCTGCTCGAGATCACTTCTACCGACAAAAATCTTGACGGTATTTATATCATGGGCAAGGGCAACGGTGGAATAGCAGGAGAATATTCGGAAAAAAGTCCAAAGCTTGCAGAAATGAAAGATCTCAATTATATTGTGAACTCTATTTATATGCCGTTTTATGGTTACAGTAATCCAATAAAGTCTGACTCTCTCATTATCAATGCTATAATGGGAACAACAGACGCATATGAGCAGAATATCCTTAATTCATATGACTTCTCCGATATCCTTCCTGCATACAGATATCAGAGTGAAGACGGAAGCTTCTCTGTTACATATGATATTACAGACCTTGACGAGTATCTTGTAGCATCAATGGACAAGGCATACAATACTACAGAGATCATGTCGGAAGGTCGTGATACTTCGCATTTGAAAGCAGGATTATGGTGGGCAAAAAACGGCGGAGAAAATGACGTTTACTATAATATCTCGAAGAACCAGACAGGTAATATACATTACCAGAGCGGTGCCCCTGAGAAGAACCTTTCATTTAAGCAGAACGGCGATACTATTACCATGGAGATATATGATGAAACATCATCAGAAACTCGAACAGGAAAGATAACCTTTACAGATAAGCGAAACGCAGAGATCGTGTGGAATAACGGCGTTACCGAGAAGCTTTTCTGCGCAAATCCCGACGGATTTGACAACTTCTCTTACATCAACACACAGGAAATGAAAGCTATAGTAACTGCATACCACAATGCACACAACGACAACAAGGCTGTATCAGCCGAGGTAACATACGATGAAAACGGAATGGGTATCGTAAATCTGCTTGATAAAAACAAAAGCACGATCGCTAAGTATACAAACTTCGACAGGTTTGAAAATACAGCAGTTGCTCCCAATGGTAAGCCTGTTAAATTTGAATACATCAAAAATGGCGTATACCATGTATCACAGAATTCCGAACTCAGCACAAAGCATTATTATGTCATTTTCAAGGAAGACGGCAAAGCAGCCGTATACTCGGCAGAGGAAGGCTTGGAATGGGAATTCACAGCAGAATACGGCAACAATGTAATAACCTGCAACAAGGGCAAGGACGACGAAATGTCCGTAAATGTCACATACGATACCCTTACCTCTTTCTCGGTGAAGTCAGATGACGGAAACGAGTATCATCTTGAATATGATGCAAATTATAATGCCAATGATGTTAAGATCTATACAACATCTCAGATTGAAAAAATGGCAACAGACTACTACGAGCGTATATCAGGTGCCCGCCCTATGATTGTTTTTTCATCATTTACCATGGACAACAAATACATGATAGAATTCTCTAACGGACAGCTTATAACAGTTGATCCTATTGGTGGAAAATGCATTGAAAAGAATGGAAATGAAGTTGACATTACAGTTCTTCCCGATATAAAGGATCTCTTTACTTCCGGTCTCTGGAGCTGCAAAACCGCAGACGGTCTGAAATACTACAGCTCAGACGGCAATGGCAATATCACAGCTATCAATGCTGAGGACGGCTCTGAAGAGTCGATCAAGTATAACTGGGTCGGAACAAGTGCGGTAGAACTTACCTTTGATAATAAGACTGAAAAAGCCGACGCCACACCGATTTCCGATACCGAGATCACACTTGTAAGACCGAATGATCAGACTGATATCCTGACATACATAGGCGAAAAAACATTAGATAAAACTGTATTCTATACCGATAAAAAGCTTGCAGATATGGCAGCAGCCGACCACAGCAAAAAAATCGGCAAGAAAGTTAAGGTAACCGAAACAGTAAGCTCTGAGGACGGAACAGTTGCTATCAGATTTGATGACGGTTCAGAGTACAAAATAAACCGCTTCTCCGGTAAAGGCACCGATGAAAACGGCAAGGCTGTTGATCTCCCGCAGACAGGCAACAACGATATCAGCTCAGCCGCAGAAGCAGTCGGAGCAGTTATTCTCATTATTCTCGGCACAGCAGCAGTATTTGCTTCACGCAAATTCCGCAGAAAAGAAGACTGTTAATGAAAAAGGACAGCTGTTCAAAGTCTAACAAGGTATTGTTCTTTCTCGGCGTGGCAGCAATACTTATCGGAACAGTCACGCTTTCCTTCCTTGGCGGTAGAAAGCTGCTGCGCGACTATCGGCGTAATCAACTTATGAAAAACAATGTTGTCATAGAAATACCTGAGATTCGCATCAAGGCACCTGTTCTTGAAGGCACGAACAATGATGTTCTCTCAAAAGCAGCAGGACATTTTCCGGACACAGGTGCCCTCGGCAAAGGAAACTATTGTATCGCCGCACACAGCAGCACAATATACAAAGAATACTTCAATGCTCTGCGTGATGTTAAGATCGGCATGAAGGTAAAACTGTACGATGTAAGCAAAAATCTCTACACCTATTACGTAACAGATACATTTATCGTCGAACCAAACGAAACGTGGGTGCTTGATAACACAGAAGATGTGCGGGTCACTCTTGTGACCTGCACAGATGACGGAAAACAGCGAAGGATCGTAGTCGCAAAGCCTCAAAAAACAAACGTCTGAAAAATCCGATAGCATTAACAGAACACTATCAGAGTTTGAAAGCATTTTGTCACGACCTGTTATATATACCTGTGACTTTATCCCGAAAATTTTAAACCTCCGAAGTAGTGCGTAATAAAAGAAACACTGCTTCGGAGGTTTTTTATGGAAAGAAGAAAACAAGTACGCAGAGATTTGAGAAGCAATCTTCCGACAGCAGATAGTTCAAGTATTTTTCCTTAAAAGCACTCATTTTGTTTTATTTATCTAACAGCAATGCAATAAAAAGAAAGGTGGGTTATACTGTTCCTTACTGCATTTTGTGTCATTGTATATAATCACACTTTCACTTTATTGTCCTTGATTAAGATCAACATTTCTAATACCATACAGACATATTAAATGGCGTCATTTATTAATAATTTGCCATATCATAGTTCATATAAAATTCGCAATATTCCGTAAATTGAAAGATCATATCACTTTTGTAATTTTGTGTTTTTTACAGCAAATTACAGGCAGAATGATTATGCAACATTATAAAATCAGATCAAGACAGATATTATTTATTTTATAATATAAAAGATGAAATATAATCGGAATAATCAATATCAAATCGGGAAAGCTATAATAGAAAATGCATATTTGTTAACCATGGATAACAAATATTGACAAAACTTTGTCAATATGGTATTATATCATTGATAAAAAAATAACAAAGAGGCGATTTTATAATGTTTAACATATGGCCAAAGGAATGGGACGGCTTTACAGAAGGCCGCTGGAGCACCACTTCCGTAAACGTTCGAGACTTTATCAAGAAGAACTACACTCCTTACGATGGTGACGAGAGCTTCCTCGCACCACCTACAGAGGCAACGAAAAAGCTGTGGGAGCAGGTCATGGATCTTTCCAGACAGGAAAGAGAGGCTGGCGGTGTTCTTGATATGGACACCAAGATCGTTTCAACAATTACATCACATAAAGCAGGATATCTCAATAAAGACCTTGAAAAAATAGTGGGTATCCAGACGGACAAGCCCTTCAAGCGTTCATTGCAGCCCTTCGGCGGTATCCGTATGGCTCAGCAGGCTTGCAAGGAGTACGGCTACGAGGTAGACCCCGAGGTAGTTGAGATATTCACAAAGTACAGAAAGACCCACAATCAGGGCGTTTTTGATGCTTACACTCCCGAAATGCGTCTTGCTCGTCACTCTGCAATTCTCACAGGACTTCCTGACGCATACGGCAGAGGCCGAATCATCGGCGATTACCGCCGTGTAGCACTCTACGGCATCGACCTCCTTATCGAGGACAAAAAGCATCAGATAGAAACATCTCTCGTGAGAATGACTTCAAAGAATATCAGACTCCGCGAGGAGCTTGCTGAGCAGGTTCGCGCATTGCAGGAGCTCAAGGAGCTTGGCAACATCTACGGCTTCGATATCTCAAAGCCTGCCGCTA
>NZ_FRCT01000010.1 GCF_900143025.1 Ruminococcus flavefaciens
TTTCGCTGACATTTTCAAGCCTTGTCATATCAAACTCGTCAAGTGTTTTCATTGACGGGAATTTCGCAGCTTTTATCCTGCGTTTCTGACCTGTTACCGAGCGCTCTGCAAGTTCCTGTTTCATCAGTTCTATCAGGAACTGCTCATAACCGTCATCAGCTGAAAGATGGCGGATTACCTTATCATAGTTATTGAAAGTAGGCACTCTGAGCTGCTTTGCATATAGCTTGATCGTTTCTTTCTGTACGCTGTTCATACTGCATCACCGCCTTTCAGCAGCGAATCGTATCGTTTAAGATCTGGCAGTATTATCTTTACCGATGTTTCTATCGGCGCATTATTTACTGTTTTACCGATAACGCAGGCGTACAGCGTATCATATGAATCAGCATAAGACAGGTGCTTCAATAATTCATCGCCGGTATCAATATACAGTCTCAATACCTTGACTATCTCCTTTGGGCTATCCAGCTTCATAAGAAAACCATAGAGTTCTCTGGGAACAGTTTCCTTTATCGGTGAAGCATTGTAAACACTTCTCGGACGCTTTTCGATAAGTCCTATGTAGTGTTCAAGGCGATAGTGAGTCTTATCATGACGGTAATCTCTGTCGTATTCAGCGATCGTTTTACCGCAGAACAGCATTATGACTTTGTTGCCGCTGCCTTTGACTGTTATTGTTTTTGAACTGTACTGATACGGCACTGAGTATTTGTTGTGATCGAATCTAACAAGTGAGAAATCATCAGCCTTGACCTGAATTGTGTTTGAAGTATCAAAGCGGTACGGTGGCAAAGGTATCCAGTGGCCTTTGCAATTTTCAGCCATTTCTCCGACTGTCATGCTTTTGCCGGATATCCTATGGCACCTGTACATATTGCAATATTCGAGCAGTTTGGTATTAAGCTCCTCGATAGTTGATATATTCGGCACAGGTACGAAGAAATTCCTTCTGACAAGACCCACCAGACCTTCTACAAGACCTTTTTCGTGTCCCTGTGCAGGATTGCAGAACACCGGTCTGAACGAATAATGAGCCGCAAGAGCAAGATACTTATCGGTCGCTTTTGCATGATGTCCGAAGCCTTCCTTTACAGCGACACGAGCATTGTCAAAGATGATCTTCTGCGGAGTGCCGCCGAAATGTTCAAGTCCTTTAACTATTCCTTCAAGAAAGCTTTCTTCATTCTGCCGATAGAAGGCAGTTACAAATATATCTCCGCTGTAGCATTCTCGCATACACCAGATCTGTATCTTCTGTTTGCAGCCATCGAGGATAACAGTTGCTTCACCCCAGTCGACTTGTACAGCTTCAGCAGGGTCGTATGACAGCGGTACAAATATATCATGAGTATTGCAGCGAAGTTCTGCTACAGTTCTTCTTACAGAGGCTTCACAGCCTTCAAAGCCGCATTCAGCAACCAGGCGTTCATATATCTTATGAGCTGTATGGTGCTGCTTCTGTGGCGCTTTCTTGTCAGATTCAAGGCACATGATAATGAAAGACTTGACTTCATCGGTGATTATATCATTTTTCCTGCCGCTGCCGGGCTTACGTTCCCACGGAACTGTTTGTCCTTTCCAGTATTTCTTTACTGTATTGCGTGATATGCCAAGTATCTTTGCTACATTACGCTGACTGAAGTCAGTATGCTCCCGATAATATCTGATCTTTTCATAGATCTCCATTGCTATTGCCACTCCTTGTTCCTCCTGTACACAAGCTCTTTCTCTTATTATACAGGATTTTTATTATTAGTGGCTCACTTTTTTATTATCATTTATGCCATATTTGGCTCAGTTTTATTTTAGCATACATACTTTTTATTCTTTCTGAGTTATAATAATTAGTATAAAAAGAAATGTTCGTTAGATTTAATACGAATGGAGATGATATTATTGGTATTCGGATATTGCCGCATATCAAAACCAACACAGAACATAGAACGGCAAGAAAGAAATATCCTTGCTTCTTTTCCAAATGCAGTGATCTTCAAGGAAGTATATACAGGTGTTGTAATAAACCGTCATGCATGGCTCAAACTTTCAAAGGTGGTTCGCAAGGGAGATACTATTGTATTCGATAGTGTATCCAGAATGAGCCGTAACGCTAAAGAAGGCATAGAGCGGTACATGGAGCTACTTGACAAGGGCATAGAGCTTGTATTTCTTAAGGAGCCTTATGTTAATACTGAGAACTACAAGCAAGCTCTGAGCGGCGGCGTGGAGCTTGTAGGCAATGATATTGCAGATGTTTATATTGAAGCTACAAACAAGGTCTTGAAGCTGCTTGCAGCAAAGCAGATAGAGCTTGCATTTGAGCAGTCTGAAAAAGAGGTAATGGATATTCGGCAGCGTACAAAAGAGGGCATTGAAACAGCTCGGCTGAATGGTAAGCAGATTGGATTGGCAAAAGGTAGCAAGCTGATTGTAAAAAAAGAAGCTCCTGCAAAGGAACTGATCAGGAAGCATTGTAAAACGTTCGGAGGTACTTTGAATGATATAGAATGTTGCAAATTGACTAATTTAAGCCGAAACACATATTATAAGTACAAACGAGAGATAAAGGAAGAATTGCAGCGAGAAGAAATTGTGCTATAATAGCACATTTTACGCCTATACCAAATAAGAGGATTTTAAGCCAGTTCTTTTCTCTAAGATGCCGATTGACATTGATTTAATTATATGATATTCTAAATAAAACAAGGAGGTAAGTCATGAAAAAAACAAAATATATAGTAATAGTATTAGTAGCAGTATTAAGTCTTTGTTCTTGTGGAGATAATTCGTCGAAGAAGTCAAAGAGTAGAGAAAAAACAAGTTCTACTGCAGAAATGCAGAAAGAAACAGAAAAGATAACACAGCCAGATATCGACAATAATTATAAGATGGTTGATGCATTTGATAAAATTAAAACCGATATTTTTGGAGTATATCCGACAGATTTTAAATTATTTTATAATACATCAGAATCTGATTATAATCAAAAAAATAGACTATGACTGCACAATAAAGTGTGCAGATACAGAAAAAATAATTGTTGAAGTTAAAGCGGAGTATTCTAAGTATGAAGCTGACCTTGAGGAAATGGGATACAAGTTTGAGACTGATTCCAAGATGTATGAATATAGTACTGATGATATTTTGGCAAATATATTAAGAGAAGATCAGCTTACCGATGAGAATATAAAGGCTATTAAAGATCATATATACAGTACTATATGTTCAGAAGAAAGCAAGGAAAACATTTTAGGAGTATACGCTTTACTTCCCAAAGAAGAAGTTTTTTGAGTGATTTCAAGTGCTATGATAATGGAGAAACTGGATTAACGTCCAGTGGGTATGAGAAAGAATTGCTGCAAAAAATACCATCAAAACAGTTCTTTGTAATATCAAAATCTCAAAAAACTTTTCTGAAGAAACTGAATATGAAATAAATTCATTTGAGGTTCGTTTTGAAAATGGAAAAGTGGCGCAATGTACTAATCCTAATCCAGAGCGTTTAATAGACGGAACAATAGACGAAACAAATTATGGTGAATACTTTAATAAAATTCTTGCTGATTACGAGCGGAAAGGGTATTCGTTTGATGTAAAAGAAATACAGATACCATAAAAAGACTGCCAAAAAAGATAACCGCCTTACATTTGAAAGGCGGTTATTGCTATATTCAGCCAAAAATTGCTAAGAAAAAATAAATTAAAATTTTTTGGCGGAAGGGGTTGATATGAGGTATATAAATATGATATAATGCGATTGGCTAATAAAAAAGCACCCCCACAAGGCATAGACAGTTTGGCGACTGACTACGCCTCGTAATCATACAGACACGGGAATGTCTGAATGACTTAGTGAGAATGCTATTTTTGTGTTGTGATGCATATTGCTATACATGCTTCATTATAACACTTATAATAGAACCTTGTCAAGCCTTTCAGTCATTTTGCGACGTCTGAAGGGCTTGTTTTTTTGTTTTCTAAAATGAAACTTGACAACTGAATAACCGTAAACGCTTCATGTACTTTAACACCCTGTCGGTGCGGTGAACATCGATAGCCAAAGAAGATGTGCGCTCATGATCTACGTCTTGTAAACTAACAGATCAGCGATTAACACAATTCTTCTAATCTCAAGCAGTCCTTGAGGGGCGATGACAAGGGGTAGTGATAATGATACTTCCGTGCGAACGGCTCTGAGAGAACCTCAGAGATATACAATAAAGATTGACAGCACCTTTATGTATATATGAGCTGCTACTGGCAATAGGGGAGGTAAAGTGAAACAAATTTATCTATCCTACTTGCGGCAAACACTTTAGCTCACCATGAAGCGTTGCGAACTTATTTTATAATCAAGTAGATATAACAAGTACTCAGAACACATTCTTGTGCTCTGAGTACTTGTTATATCATTGAGGGTGGGAGATGGGATTCGAACCCACGGTCTTCGGGACCACAATCCGACGCTTTAACCAGCTAAGCTACACCCACCATATTCAATAAATAAAAACGAAGCTCTCCATTAGATGGAGTCAAGTAACGGAGAGTTTCGGAATGGCGCGCCTTGCTGGATTCGAACCAGCGGCTTACTGCTTAGAAGGCAGTTACTCTATCCAGCTGAGTTAAAGGCGCATAGAAAAGATTAGCAGCCATAGCTGCTAAATAATGGAGCGGGTGATGGGAATCGAACCCACGTGTTCAGCTTGGAAGGCTGACATTCTACCATTGAACTACACCCGCACGGCGTTTCAACAGAAAATATTCTATCACATTCTAAGCTGAATGTCAATAGCATAATTGAAAAAAAGTCATATTGACTAATTTTTTTGCCTGGCACGGTTGCTCACGGGACAAAATGCTGATTAAATGGCTTGCGGCGAAAAAATAATAAAAAAGTTGTCACAAAACAGGTAGATTTTGCGTCTAATATAATAGGGAGTTGCAGATTGACAGAAAAGTGACGATTTTGTAATTTAAAAGTCACGTTAATGTCATACAGGTGTTGTATACTGTTAACATGGTCTGAGGCTAACGGAAATATACCGTTAGAATATGTTACAAAAATTTTTTACATAAGCAGCAATGTCTTGAAAAAGATTAAGATTTTCACAAAAAAATCGAAAAAGTCTTACTATAAACTTGACAAACCTTTGTCAATATTATATTATAGATAATTGAGAGATGTTGTTTCAGCTTTGATTTTGTCAGATCTAAAAAATTTTTTGTATCAATGCACAAAAATAGCGGCTTCATTTGTTTATTATATGCATACGCTGCTTTCGTGCTGACATCAAGACTGAAAATGCGGAGTATGATATAGGGATTATACTCGGGGAGTATCTTGTGAATGGAGGGGTAATATAATAGAGCATCGTTTAAAGTCAGTTAAAACAAAAAAATATATCTTTGCGTCATCTTTTTATGTTTTTGCGGACACTTATTATACAGAGACCTGAAAAGATGACGGGAAAAGATAATTTCAGGACAAAAGATTTTTTGTGAGGTTGTATTCAAATGAAAAAAAATACAAAAAATCAGTGCGGAAGAAGGGGAGAGCGCGTTTTCAGCAATGTCTGTATAATGCCGAGCCTTATAGGAGTAATGGTATTCTTCCTTGTTCCGTTCTGCATAGTAATATATTATTCTCTAATCAACAACCCTGTACTGAAAGAGTTTGTAGGACTTGAAAATTACACTAAGCTCTTCAGCAATGTGGCATTCACAAAGGCGGTAAAGAATACAGCGTTCTTCTCACTTGTGTCGGTGCCGCTTTCGGTGATACTTTCTCTTGGACTTGCGATGCTTCTTGAGAGGAATATCCCCGGAAAAAGTATATTCAGAACGTTTTTCCTGAGTCCGCTCATGGTACCTACGGCATCTGTAGTTCTTGTATGGCAGGTACTTTTCCATAATCACGGAACTATAAATCAGATAATAGAGTCCTTCGGCGGTCACGGTGTAGACTGGATAAAGTCTCCTTACGGACAGGTAGTTATAATATGTATGTTCCTCTGGAAGAACCTTGGATACAATATGATATTGTTCATGTCTGCGCTTTGTGCTATACCTCGTGATATAATCGAGGTAGCAGACCTTGAAGGTGCGAGCGGCTTTTACAAATTCGTACATATCAAGCTGAGATACCTTTCACCGACTATTCTTTTCGTACTTATCCTTTCAATGATAAACTCGTTCAAGATATTCAGAGAGGTATACCTGCTTACGGGAAATTATCCGCAGGATAAGCTCTATATGCTCCAGCACTTTATGAACAACACCTTCAACAGTCTGGATTATCAGAAGCTTTCAGCAGCAGCCGTGCTCTTTGCACTTGTAATGATAGTAGTAATGGCTATACTCCTCATCGCGGAGAATATCTTCGGAAAGGATGTGGAGAACTGATGAGCTTTAAAGTATCTACTCCGGGAATAAAAGCACGCAAAAAGATGTTTGATATAATAGTTCTCGTCTTTATACTGCTTGTTGCTGTATTGTTCCTTTTTCCGACGATCCTCACCATTGCCAATTCGTTTATGACATCAAACGAGATAACAGCGAATTACGGTGCGATGCTGTCAAATATGACCGAAAAGGAAAAGACATTCATATCAAGTAATGTCAATCTTAAATTCATTCCCGATAAGGTCACATTTGACCAGTACAAAGCTGTACTGATACAGAATTCGGATTATCTCATCAAGTTCTGGAATTCCGTAATGCTCACATTGCCGATAACAGTATTCCAGATGCTTGTTGCGATACTTACTTCATACGGTTTTTCGAGATATCCGAATAAATTCAAGAGTATTATCTTCTTTGCATACATAATACTTATGATAATGCCTTATCAGGTAACTCTTGTACCTAATTTCCTTGTAGCCGATAAGTTCGGAATGCTCGAAACGAGAAAGGCTATAATACTTCCTGCTATATTCTCGCCGTTCAGCATATTCCTGCTTACAAAGGTAATGAGACGTATACCGATCTCATATGTCGAGGCTGCAAAGCTTGACGGTGCAGGCGAATTCAAGATACTCACAAAGATCTATGTACCTCTTTGCAAGGGCGCTATAGTTTCCATAGCTATGCTTGTATTCATCGACTACTGGAACATGGTCGAACAGCCGCTTGTACTTATGAAGGAAAGCACATACCACCCGCTTTCGGTATTCCTGTCACAGATAAATACAGGAGATATAGGACTTGCCTTTGCAGTGGGAACGGTGTACATGATACCTACCGTACTGATGTTCCTTTACGGAGAGGATTACCTCGTTGAGGGCATAACCTATTCAGGCGGAATAAAGGGCTGAGTTGATAAAAAGTTGAAAAGTATACAATATTATATAAAAACAGTTGTCAGAGCTATTCTCTCAGAAGGAGTAATAATATGAATGAGACAAAAGAAGTTAAGGATATAAAGCTTGAGGGCGAAGAAAAAGAAAAAATGTCGCCTTCAAGGAGGAGAGAGATCATAAAAACGCTCATTATCATTTTTCTTGCGATAATGCTTGTTCTTACATTCTTCTCCAATACAATAATGAACAGATCGCTGCCTGAGATATCTACAGAGAATGTTTCATCAGGAAAGCTTACAGAGCGTCTTGAAGGAAAGGGCGTTATCGAGGCAAATCAGTCTTATAAAGTTACCGTTGAGGGCAACAGAGTCGTTGAGAAGATACATATTAAAAAGGGACAGGAAGTAAAAAAGGACGATGTGCTCTTTACGATAAATACAGTTTCAAACGAAAAGCTTGAAGAAGCCGAGGCAGATCTTGAAAAATTAAAGCTTGATTATGAAACAGCACTTCTTCAGGATCCTGTTGATTATTCAAAAGAAAACCAGAGCATAAAGGCAGCACGCGATGCTCTGAATTCAGCTATCGCAAAGCGCGATGCCGCAAGAGCAAATGAAGCAAATGCTGAACGCGCAAAGTCAGAAAACAACTCAAACAAGTCCGAGCTTGAAAGACTTACATCAGAGCAGGAGAAGCTTTCGACAGCTATAAAGGCTATAAGAATAAATTCCTATGATGAAGCTCCTTATGAGCTTGTAGGCGACCTTCCTGTATTATTGAGCGATTTTGAGTTTGCTGACGCTGAGTACAAGAGTGCATCAGAAACATATCAGACAATTCTCGGAACCGAGGGCGGCAATATTGAGCTTGCAAAGGCTGAGCGCGATGAAAAGCAGGCTGCAAGAGAAGCTGCTGAAAAGGTTTATAATGATGCAAAGAATTCCATACGCGACAATCTGAATTCACGTCTTTCAGAGATCGAAGGCCCTATAACCGATCTTAAAAACAGGATAGCAGATTATGAAGCTACATACGGCGAAAAAGGCTCAGAAAGCTATGAGACACTTGCTGCGGCTGTTGTCGAAAAGCAGAATTCACTTGAAGATCTTATAATCGACCTTAACAAGGATAAGCAGAAGGACAGTATAACAAACAAGAAAAACGCACTTGATATTGAGGCAAAGAAGAAGGCTGTGGATAAGCAGCAGGAAAAGGTCGACAAGATGAAGAAGGAAGGCAAGTCTTCCGAGGTCAAGTCAAAGTATTCGGGCGTTGTAAGCTCAATAAACGTACAGCCCGATGCAACAACTACAGACGGTGAGCCGCTTGCGGTTATCGACCTTTTTGATGACGGCTTTACTGTAAAGGTATATGTTGATAACGATGTTGTCAAGAAGGTAAAGAAGGGCGTACAGGCTGATGTCATAAACAACTACGGCGGCGATATAGAGGCTGTTCTTAAAGAGATAAAGAATAATCCCGAAAATTCAAAGCAGAAGGAGCTTACCTTTGATGTAACAGGAGATGTTGCATCAGGCGACAGCATCGAGCTGGCAATACCGCTCGGAAGCGGAACATATGACGCTATCGTTCCGAGAAGCGCTGTTTATCCTGATGATAAGAATGGTCACTATGTTTATATAGTACGCTCAAAGAACACACCTCTCGGAAACCGTTATTACGCAGAGAAAGTAAATGTCAATGTTGAGGCTAAGGACTCTGTTTCATGTGCCGTTTCAGGCGGTATAGGCAGAGGAGATTATATCATAACCGCATCAAGCAAGCCTATCAAATCCGGTGCTCAGGTCCGCATGAAGGATAAATAAGGTGGTGGACCTTATGAGATCAAAAATCAAGCTGAGACATAAGATAATAGCGGCGATAAATGCAGCTGCTGTAGCAGGAGCGATAATACTCACAGCCGTGGGCAGCTCCGCTGCAAGGGCTCAGAGATACAATTATGCGTGGGAACGCTGGAAAGGCGAGAGCAAGGACAGCTTCGGACAGGTAAGCTGCTACTTCAGTAAGGACGCAGGTTTTGATATCAACAGTGTGAGATCTGCCCAACAAATGATCATGTCCAAGCTTTCAGAAGCGTCTGTAACTCCCGAGGAGGGACAAAAGCTTATAGAATGTGCTTACAGTGTTCCTGTCGGAAGTGCAACCCTCAGCGGTGACGGTCCGGGAACATCTGAGGCTGAAATTACTGCTGTGGGCGGAGATTTCTTTTCATTCAGAAATTTCACGATGTTAAGCGGTTCGTTCTTTGAAGATGATGACCTTATGCATAACGGCATCGTCATAGATGAGCAGGCAGCATTTTTACTTTACGGTTCTGACAATATCATAGGTCAGAATATATATATAAATAATGTTAAGCTTTATGTTTCGGGAGTAATAGCTCTCCCCGAGACAAAAGCCGAGAAGAGCTGTGCAGGCAAGAAACCAAAGGCATATATTTCGTATGATGCTGCCGGGCTTATTTTCAACAAGGGCTCTGACGACAGCTCGTCTTATAATAAACAAGGCTCGGAGGTAAATAAGGTCACTTGTTTTGAGTGCGTTTCTCCCGATCCCGTAGAGAATTTTACATACAATGCCATAAAGAAAGCATTTGTCGAAACAGAAACATATAAGGGCAAGATAAGCATTGTAGACAATGTTAAGCGCTATGAACCAAAGACAAGGCTAAAGGCGCTGAAAAAAATAGCTGATGTTGTAGTGGTCAAGGAAGATGTGGTCTATCCCTACTGGGAAAACGCATCAAGGATGACTGACGTCAAGCTTTCATTCATTTACGGAGGACGCAGGCTCCTTCTTATTATACCGATTATAACGTTGATAGTTCTTTTTATAAAGGCTCTCAGGTTATATAATAGAAAAAAAGCAGGTCTGAAAAAAGCCTTTGCCGACTATATGTCGGTAAAGTGGAGCGAATTTAAAAACAAGCTCTCAAAAAGAGATAAACAGACCGCAGAAAAAGAAAGCCAAAGCTGAAAGCAGAGGCAAACAAAAGAAAGTATTTATAAAAAATTGAAACGAGGGAATACTATGGAAAAAAATTTTTCAAAACGTATCACAGCATTATCCGCAGCACTTGCCGTAATAGCAGGATCAGCAGCTTCATGCGGTAAGAAGAGCGAAAGCAAGGCTGAGAAAAAGACAGCTCAGGAGCTTATGGCAGCTTCTTACCGTGCAGAGCTCATCGACACAGATGTCGAGTTTGAAGATGTACGTGATATGAAACAGCTCAGCGACGGTCGTATTTTTATCAGCAAATACGATTATGAATCAACTTCACCTTCATTCTATATTGCTGATTCTGATTTTACAAACTTTGAGGAAGTCAAGATGGATCTTGGCATAAAGGACAGCGAAGACGTGAATATTGCTTCAGGTCTTGCTCCTGACGGAAATATAGTTGTAATGGTAACATTTATCGATTACGGTGATATGGAAAAGCCAAACTATGACGATCCTAACTTTGATTATGAACACTTTGATTATGAAGAGCTTGAGCGCAATATCAAGCAGACATACAAGATCTACACAGTTGATCTTGAAGGAAAGGTCAAATCAGAGAATGAAATAAAGAGCCTTGACGATTATAAAGGGGAAGGCGAAGGAAGATTAAGCGTAGGCAATTTCTGTGCTTGCAGCGGCGGAAAGGCTATACTTACAATATACGGCAATGCTGAGGAGCACTATGTTGTGATTAATTCTGACGGAAACGTTGACCAGGAGATAGACCTTGACGGTATGGACTGGATCAATAATATCTCTCCTATCGACGAAAAGACATTTGCTATTCTCGGCGGCGGTTCTTCAGGTGAATGTGTTAAGTTTATCGACAGCGAGAACTTCAAGCCTACAGGCGAGGAACTGAAGTTTGAGGATCTCGGAAATTCAAGCCTTAATGGAATTTTCAAGGGCAATGATGAGTACAGCTACTTTGTATCAACAGAAAAGGGTATTTCAGGAGCCAATAAGGACGGCAAGACCACAGAGATCATCAACTGGGTAGACTCTGATATGGGTTCCGGATATGTAAGCGCATTTATCCCTGTTGCTAACGGAGAGTTCATCATATACTACAGTGATTATTCATCAGGCAGCGAGAACGGCATCTACAGACTTACAAAGCGTGATGCTTCCGAGCTCGAAAATACAAAGGTCATCTCTATCGGCGTACTTTATGACGACTGGGAGGTAAAGCAGAAGGTAGCTACTTTCAATAAATCACATGACGGCATAAGATTTAAGATCGAAGATTACAGCAAGTACGATGAATACGATGACGATGGAATGGCAACAGCTTCAGGTGAGGGACAGCTCAAGAAGGATATCGTTTCAGGAAAGGCTCCTGATATAATCGTTTCATACAACCACGGTATCATCGACAGCCTTTACAAGAAGGGCCTCTTCATGGATCTTTATGAGATGCTTGACAAGGACGCTGATATGAGCAAGGACGATATCATGCCTAATGTGCTTAATGCCTGTGAAATTGGCGGAAAGCTCTATTCTCTCTCTCCTTCATTCTCTGTACAGACATTAGCTGCAAAGAAGTCAAACTGTGATAAGGAAAACTGGACAATTGATGAGATGATAGATACATACAAAAACTTACCTAAGAATATGAGATTTACAACTCTTGATTGTAAGGAAAGTATGCTTTCAATGGTCGTTGCTGTACTCGGTGATGCTATCGACTACGAAAAGGGTACCTGCAATTTTGATACTCCTGATGTAAGAAAGCTTCTCAATTTCATAGATCAGTTCCCGGGACAGGAAGAAGTGATGGACATGGACGATCATAACGCAATGATGGAAATGTTCGGCGGCGACAACATCAAGGAGAACAAGGTACTTCTTCAGAATATGTACATAGGCAATTTTGTTGATTATACAGAAACACTCAAGGGTCAGTTTGAAGGCGACATTTCATTTGTCGGCTACCCATCTTCAAACGGCAAGGGCAGCGTTTTATGTCTTGAAGAGAACTTCGCTATCCTTTCAAATTCCGAGTACAAGGATGAGTGCTGGGAGTTCATAAAGATGTTCTTTACAAAGTCTGACGATGAAGACGAGGAAAACGGCGGAATGTACGGCTTCCCTTCACTCAAGTCTGAATTTGACAAGATGGCAGAAAAGAGTATGAAGAAGCCTACCTACAAGGACGAAAACGGCAAGACAGTTGAACAGGATCTTACTTACTATACAAACGACGGCAAGGAGATCAAGATAGATCCTCTTAACGAGAAGGAAAAGGACTTTATCGTAGATTACATCAAGAACACAACACAGATAAGCGATTCTATGGATCCTGATGTAAGCATGATACTTATGGAAGAAATAATGGCTTATCTCAAGGGAGAAAAGACTGCGGATGAGGTTATCGACCTTATTCAGAACCGTGTATCACTTCTCGTAAGCGAGCAGAGCTGATAGAAGCTTTTATCAGCGCATAAATAATGATATTCAGATATTTTCGTATATAAATACAACCTCCTTAATTTTTGGCTCTGCCCTGTGTGGCAGAGCCTTTTCCTTTGTTGACAATAAAAAACAAAAATGCTATACTTGTGATATTGATAAAATAAATATTACGATAAAGGTGAAATATGAGCAAACGAGCGAGGATAATGACAGCGGTCCTGTTTCCGTGTGCTGCTGTACTTATATATATATTCAGAAACTCATTGGCCGCAGCAGCGCGTTTACTGCCCGAATGTGCCATACATAGGCTTACAGGCGTATGGTGTACGGGCTGCGGCAACACAAGGAGCACTATCGCTCTTCTGAACGGGCAGCTGTGGAGGGCGGTAAGATGCAATCCTACCATACCGTTTCTTGTGCTGCTGGCGTTTCTGTTCTACGCAGAAACAGTTATAGGCATATGGAATGATAAAGTAAAGCTGCTTCCGCGGAAAAAGTGGATATGGTGGACTATACTGGCTTTATTCCTTGTATTTTTTATATTGAGGAATTTTATGGATATACTTGCTCCTACAGCGTGATGCCGGATTATTTCAGCTCTGAGTTCTTAGCTGCAAGTTCTGATTTTATGCGCGAAAAAATCACCGCATATGTTGATTTATTAGCAATTAGATGTTATAATATAATGTGTATTCAATAACCGTATAATATTTTTCGGAGTGTGAAAAATGAATAAATATAAAAAACTTGTCTTTAATACGGGGATTTTTGCCATAGGTACGTTCGGCTCAAAGATACTTGTTTTACTGCTCAACAGACTTTATACAGCCAATTTAAGCTCGCATAATCTCGGAATAAAGGGACTTCTCGTCACAATGGCTCTGTTTTTGCAGCCTATATTTACTTTTGCTTTGCAGGAGTATCTCATACGCTTCGGACTTGATAAGGAGTACGACAAGAGAAAGGTATTCAATACCTCCGCTGTAATGACTGCGGTCGGTATGCTGATAATGGCTTTTGTAATGCCGCTGCTTGCCGCTGTCCCTGCACTTGACTTCGTAAAGGGCTATTCGCTGCTGCTTGTGGTATACATCATAACGTCGTCGTTCCGTATGCTGTGTCAGCAGTTCGTCCGCGCACTAGACAAGGTAAAGCTTTTCTCAATAGACGGTATATTGGCGGTGCTTACACTGCTTATATTCAATGTGATATTCATTTCCGTACTGCACTGGGGCGTAAAGGGCTTCATGCTTGCAACTATACTCTCCGATCTGTTCTCCATAATCTTCCTTTTTGCAGCTGCAAATCTGAAGAAATATACAGGGATACGCTACTTCAGCAAGGAGCTTGCAGGCGAGATGATGAGGTTTGCGGGACCCTTTGTGCCTACAATAGTAATGTGGACCATAACGAGCCTTTCAGACAGACTCTTCATCAATAAGATGCACAGCGACTATCACGAGCTCGGAAAGTCCGCCGTAGGTATCTACGACTGCGCAAACGTAATACCAAATCTTATCTCAATGGTATCGACTATATTCTATCAGGCATGGAGTATGTCTGCCATAAATGAGAATTCCTCTGCGGACAGAAACAAGTTTTACGAAAAGGTATATTCCGCATATGAAGCAATGCTTTTCGTGGCTTCCGCAGGACTTCTCCTGCTTATCAAGCCTGTAACATCAATATTCATGGTATCAAGCACCTATTCGGAGTATTCGACCGTATATCTTTATACTCCCATACTTGTAGTTGCTGTGCTGTTTATGAGCTTAAATCAGTTTCTCGGCAGTATCTATTCAGCCACAAAGCACCCGCAGAATTCATGCTATACCGCGCTTGCTGCCTGCATAGTGAATATTCCCATGAACTATTTCCTCATACCGATATGGGGCATAAACGGAGCTGCCATAGCAACTCTGCTCAGCTATCTCATATGCTTCTGGGCGCGTATAATCGACGCAAGATACTATGTGCCCTTCCGCTTCAACGGAGTCAAGAACCTTGCAAATACAGCACTGCTTCTTCTGATGTGTGCCGTAATGATGACTGAAGTAAGGTTCTATATATTCGGCGCACTTGTTTTTGCCGCAGCTGTTTTTGCGATGAACTACAAGTCGCTGCTCATTACAGTAAACAAGCTCCTCAAAAGGAGCTGACAAATAACAGCCCTTAGTCTTTAGCCTTTAGCCATTAGGAGCAGCAAAGCTGCGCAGGCTAACGGCTCATGGCTAAGGGCTAACGGCTAAAAAGGAGGGCTAATTATGCCGACACCACACAACAACGCAAAGAAAGGCGATATCGCCAAAACAGTTCTCATGCCGGGAGACCCGCTGAGAGCAAAATTCATCGCCGAAAATTACCTTGATGCACCTGTATGCTACAACGAGGTAAGAGGTATGCTTGGCTATACGGGCACTTACAAGGGCGTTCCCGTATCCGTACAGGGCAGCGGCATGGGTATGCCTTCTATCGGTATCTATTCATACGAGCTTTTCAACGAATACGATGTTGAGAATATCATCAGAGTAGGCACAGCAGGAGCTGTTTCGGACAGTGTGCAGCTTCGTGACGTAGTTATCGGAATGAGCGCCAGCACAAATTCCGCCTATGCTTCACAGTACAGGCTCCCGGGGACTTACGCTCCCACAGCTTCATGGAGCTTATTATCAGCTGCTGTAAAGGCAGCCGAGGCAAAGGGCAGCAGATTTCATGTAGGAAATATACTGTCCAGCGATACCTTCTATGATGATGCCGACAGTCTTGCAGACTGGCAGAAAATGAACGTGCTTGCCATAGAAATGGAAGCAGCTGCACTTTACATGAACGCTGCGAGAGCAGGGAAGAATGCACTGTGCATACTCACCGTATCCGACTGTCCGCTGAAAGGGCTTTCCACCACAGCAGAGGAGAGACAGACTACCTTCCGTGATATGATGGAAATAGCTCTTGAAACAGCCTGTTCCTTAAAATAAAATTTCAGCGTAATTTAAGATAACTTTAAGATTATTTTAAGGTTGGATTGGTATATTATAAGTGGATTAAGTAATCCCCCAATTCCCCTTCTATATTTATTCATTTCATTTTTCTTGGCTATGCTTCGTGCATAGCTTTTTACTTTATACGGAAAAGTACATAACAAAAAAACGCAGCGGTTTCGGTGCTATCGAAACTGCTGCGTCTTTTCATGGGGAAAGGGAAGAGGCTCAATCCTCGGTGGTTTTTCTTGATTTTTTGAATCTGGACTTCTGACCGAAGTTCAGAGATATCGTGAGTATCTTGTCTGACTTGAAAAGCTTCAGAGCGAAGAACATCACGACGATGAATATTACAAACTGATATCCTAAACCCAGCCAGAAATCTGTCATCTTTCCGAACATAAGGTTTGGTATCGCGGTAAATGTGTGTGTAAAGGGGACTGCATACACAAGGAGCTTTGCTGCTGTAGGAAGTGAACTAATATCTGTGAAAACAGATATGAGCCACGGTATCATTACCAGCATCATTATCGGCAGGAGCATTGTCTGAGCTGACTTTGAGTCATTGACAAGTGCGCCGAGGATAATGGATATCGCAAGGCATATCATGATGGTAAGGAATAACTGAACACCTACCAGTGCATAATCCACAGCCGAAAGGTTGAGACCAAGCTGTTTGAAGGCGTCGTTTGCGGAGAAGGACTCAGTCATAGCCTGAGTTACTCCCAGGTCGCTTGTCATAGCGTCTGTCATTCCTTTTGTGTATGCTGAGAAGCCAAACATCATAACGCCTGCATTTATGAGAGCAACTATAGCTGCTGCAAGCATTTTGGCTGTTATAACAGAACCTCGAGTTACAGGGGTGGAAAGGAGGGTTTCGAGGGTCTTGTCTATTTTTTCATTTGATATCGAAGCAATAAGCGACTGAGATGTAAGCATCAGGAGCACAAGAACGATGATAGGAAGTATCATATTCTGAGTCGATATCTTACCGAGTATTGTACTGCTCGATATTTTTGCTGATTTATCAGCTACTACGGTATGATCCTCTACGCTGAGCGGAGCTTCGATTATTTTCAGATTATCCTCCGAAACGCCCTGCTGCTCTGCAAGCTCATACGAGATATAGGAATTTATAAGAGATGTGGTACCTTCCGTGCCGCCTGTAAAGCTGCTGAATGTTGAAGCAGACTTTATATTGTTCACGGAGATGACCACAGGCTTTTTGCCGTTTTTCAATTCATCGGTAAAGCCTTTCGGGAGCACCACGTAGCTTTTCATATCGCTGCCGCTGAACGCTGATGCATAGTCCTCATTTTTGACCGATACGATATTGACATCTGAACCGTTGATCCTGAATGACTCTATCATATCCTTTGTGAAGTCGGTATAATCAAGGTCGCATATATTTATCTTGGGGTGAACGCTGTCCTCGGCGATCTCCTTTGTTACGGACTGCATAACATTTCCCATTATCATAAATATTGCCAGTGAAAATATCAATGAGAATATCATCTGAGCGTTTATCAGCTCGGAAAGTTCTTTTTTGAGAAGGTTAATGAACTTCATTCTCGTTCACCACCCTTTCAAAAACTTCCTCAAGATTAGGAGCGTTATAGCGTTCCTTCAGCTCGTCAGTCCTGCCCGTCACCATAAGATGTCCCTTTGAGACGATACCCACACGGTCGGAAACGAACTCTATCTCAAGCATATTGTGTGATGAGAGAAGGAAGGACATTCCTTCTTCCTCGGCGAGCTTTTTTATCATCTTGCGTATCTCGATAGCATTGAGTACATCAAGACCGCTTGTAGGCTCGTCAAGTATAGCAAGCTTAGGCTTTGTCATTACAGCCCTTGCAAGTAAAAGCTTGCGTATCATTCCTCGGCTGTAGCTTCCTATCTTATCGTTGAGCCTGTCGCCGAGACAGCAGATCGCTTTCGCACGGTCAACACAGGCATTTATGCCGTCTATGTCCGTTGTGAAAAGTCCTGCCATGAATCTCAGGTACTTTATACCTGTCATCTGTTTATATGCACCTGCTTCGTCGGGGAGGTAGGTTATACATTCCCGGACCTTTTCAGGAGCTTTTATAACGCTGTGCCCTGCGACGATCGCATCGCCGTCTGTGGGCTTCAGCAAAGTAGATATCATTCTTATAGTGGTTGTCTTTCCTGCGCCGTTGGGACCGATGAGAGCAAATATCTCTCCTTCGCCGATCTCAAAGGAAATTTTGTCAACGGCCAGAACCTTGGTGTACTGCTTTGTAAGTCCTTTTACTTCAAGAACATTTGCCAAGTATATCTCTCCTTGTTAATTGGAGTCAAGTAGTGGAACTGTTACTTCTTCTACACTTGTATCATAGCATAAATAGCATCAAATGTCAATACAAAAAGTAGAATGTCGATAAGATTTTACAGTTTTTTAATAATCGTGAAATTCGGGCATTAAATTAAATCAATGAGCCGAAAGATGTTGTCATAGCTTACAATTATATTTTGCGCTGATTGTGTATTTCTGTTATAAAAAACTATAATTTAGCTAAAATACTTGTGGTAAAAAATATTATTTATTATACGGACACATTCAATTTCTTGACAATATAAAATAAATTTGATATACTTTCTTTAATGGATATATGCAGTTTTTTCCGACTGCGTAAGAGCTGTCCGTGCGCATAATTCCCGACGCAGGGAGCTTGCGCTTTTTTATTTATAGGTTTTGAAAGAAAGGCGGTGAAGCTGAATGAAGAGAGCTTTCAGAGCTGCGGCAGCGGCATTTCTGACCTGTATTTTCTCGCTGGGAAGCTCTGTGACCGTGCTGAAAGCGGCTGCGGAGGCAGATGAGCCGTCGGCAGCAACGGCTGCGGCAATGGCTGATGACTACTATCACATAGACGAGTCCGACATGAATATGACCACATTCAGCGATTACTATGACCTTCATTTAGCCGACAGCCGCCCCGATGACGATATATTTATAAAAGGAAACAGCTTTATTTCCCACAAAAGAGGTGATATTTACGCAGGCAGCTACACCGACTCTAAGGGCGGTGTCCGAAACGGAGTATTGCTGTGGAACAGTCTTTCGGGAGAGGTGACATATGAATTCGAGGTCGCCGAGGAGGGAGTATATTCCCTTGAAGTAAGCTACTGCCCGATGATATCAAGCAGTTCCTCAATAGAGCTTGAAATGGAGCTTGACGGTGAAGTACCCTATGATACGGCTTCAAGGCTGTATCTCAGCAGAGTATGGGTGAACGAAAAGGATATTTATACCGACAGCCGCGGAAATCAGGTAAGGCCTGCTCAGGTGCAGCGTGAGATGTGGCAGAAGTGCTTTTTCGGCGACAGGGACGGACTTTTCGGAGAACCCTTATTTTTCGCGCTCAGCAAGGGAAAGCACACTCTTAAACTCAGCTCCGAGCGTGCGCAGCTGGCTATAGAGAGTCTTTGCTTCCGCAATCCCAAGGAGCTTCCTGACTACAGTCATTATAAATCGGCTGTAGCTGCTGATGTGACAATAGAAAACACTGCTTCGGCAAGCTTCAGGATAGAAGGTGAGAGTGCTGCATATAAGTCAGACCCCACACTTTACCCTACATATGATAATACAAGCTATCTTGCATCGCCTTCTGACCCATGCAAGGTGGTATACAATACCATAGGCAGCGGCAGCTGGCGAAAGGCTTTGCAGTCGGCATCGTGGGATATACCTTCTGACAAGGTTGGCAGCGGCGGCTGGTACAAGATAGGCATAAAGGCGAGACAGGACCAGATACGCGGCTTCTGCTCGGCAAGAAGAATATATATCGATGGCGAAGTACCGTGCAGTGAGCTTGACAGCGTGAAATTCCGCTACGATACGGACTGGTCTGTTGTAAGTCCCAAAAGCGGCGGCGAGAATGTTTACGTATGGCTTGAGGGCGGAAAAGACCACACTATCACCCTTGAAGCCGTACCAAGCGATATAAGCGAGTACCTTCGCAGGCTGGAGGGCGATGTTTCGGAGCTAAACACCTATTACAGAAAGGTGCTGATGATAACAGGACCTACTCCCGATAAGTATACGGACTATTACGTACATGAGAAGATACCAGAATTAGTGGATAAATTCAGAAGCATTTCCGCGGAGCTGAAGGACGTACAGAAGGGCATAGAAAAGCTTTCCGATTCAAGCGGTTCCGAGGCGGCTGCACTGGAGAATATGGCGGTAATACTTGATAAATGCGTTGATAAGCCCTTGAAGATACCGTCCTACCTATCGCAGATAAAGGACAGCATCACTTCGCTTTCCGCATGGCTGAGAGATAACCGCGACCAGCCTCTTGAAGTGGACTACATAGAGTTTGCGACTGCTGACCGCAAATTCACAAGCTGTAAGGAAAAGCTTGGAAAATCGCTGAAATTCGGCTTCGATGCCTTTATCGGCTCTTTCTTTGAGGACTACACCACCCTCTCCGATGTTACGGGAGAGGACGCAATAGAGGTGTGGGTATCTCTGGGTCGCGATCAGGCTCAGGTAGTCAAGGAAATGACGGAAAATCAGTTCACACAGGAAACGGGAATACCTGTTTCAGTAAATCTTGTGACAGGCGGAGTAGTTGAGGCTACACTTGCGGGAAAGGGGCCCGATGTGGCGCTTTTTCTCGGCGGAGAATTCCCCGTGAATCTTGCTGCAAGAGGACTATTAGTCGATATATCACAGTTTGGCGACTATGAGGACGTAAAGCAGCGTTTCCAGAAGAACGCCATGACGCAGTACAGCTTCAATGGCGGCTGTTACGGACTGCCCATAAGTCAGAGCTTCCCCATGATGTTCTACCGAAAGGACGTACTGACCGAGCTTGGGTATACCTCTCCTCCCGAAACATGGGAAAAGCTCATAGATATGCTGCCTGCCCTGCAAAGGAACTATATGTCGGCAGGACTTGTTCTGCCGCCCAATAATATATCTCCTGCCACCGAAACGGGACATACCTTTGCGATGCTCATGCTGCAAAAGGGCGTGAACTATTATAATGAGGAGCAGACTGCTTCTACCTTCAATTCTGTAGAGGCTGTGCAGTCCTTTGAGGAGTGGACGGATTTCTATACAAAATACAGCTTTGAGCAGACCTACGATGCTTTCAGCCGTTTCAGAACGGGAGAATATCCTATAGTTATTGCAAATTATACCTTCTTCAATCAGCTTACGGCGGCTTCGCCCGAAATAAGCGGCTTGTGGGACTTCTGTCCCGTCCCCGGAACTGTAAGGGCGGGCGGTACGGTATCTCATGCGGCTAATTCCAACGGTGCGGGAGCTGTTATATTCAAGAAGGTAAAGAACAAGGAAAACGCATGGAAGTTCATAAAATGGTTCACCGATACGGATACCCAGGTGCAGTATGCTTCGCAGATAGAGGGACTTCTCGGTACTCTCGGACGCTTCGATACTGCAAATGTTGAGGCATTGGGACAGCTTTCATGGTCGGAGGACGAGCTTGCAAGGCTCAGAGCCCAGCAGCAGGAACTTGAGGAGATACCAATAATACCTGCTTCATATGCTGTTACGCGAAATATAATGAATGCTTTCAGAGAGACTATCAACGAGAAGGCAAATCCACGCGATACGCTTATATGGTACAACAGGGACATAAACGAGGAAATAACCCGAAAACGCAAAGACCTCGGACTTGGATAGATAATAATTCGGAATTAGAAATTAGGAGTTAGGAATTATTGGTGTCCGCCATTTGGCGGACAGATCAATTAATCGCTTGAATTTTTCGGAGTAAGCCAACAAATTAATTCCGCATTCCGAATTATGAATTCCGAATTTAAAAAGAAGGGAGTGTGAAAAAATGGCTGTTTCAGCAGAAAATATCGGAAAGCGCACCAAAAAGGAAAGGCGGACTATGCTCTGGCGCGATATAAAGAAGAATAAGGGCTGCTACGGAATGATAGCTCCGTTTATGATATTTTTTATCGTATTTACGATAATACCCGTAGTTATGTCGCTCCCTATGGGCTTTACCGATTTCAACATGGTACAGCCCCCGAAATTTGTAGGACTTTCAAATTTCACCACTCTTTTCCTTTCTGATAAGATATTTATGAAGTCCATAAGAGTTACGCTGGTATTCGCACTTTTTACAGGTCCTGTGAGCTATGTGCTGTGCTTTTTGCTGGCGTGGCTCATAAACGAGATGCACCCGAAGCTGAAAACAGTTTTCACCCTCATATTCTATGCACCGTCCATGGCTAATGTATATACGGTGTGGCAGCTTATTTTCAGCGGCGATATGAACGGCTATGTGAACTCGTTCCTCATAAATCTGGGTATTATAAATTCGCCTGTGCAGTGGCTCACGGACGGAAGATACGTCCTCGGAGTAACTATAGTGGTACAGCTCTGGATATCTCTCGGAGCAGGCTTCCTTGCGCTCCGTGCAGGATTTCAGAATATAGACCGCTCCATGTATGAGGCTGGTGCTATCGAGGGAATACGCACACGCTGGCAGGAGCTTATATACATAGTTATACCGTCAATGGGACCGCAGCTCATGTTTGCGGCTGTAATGCAGATAGTAAGCTCATTCACCGCAGGCACCGTAGCGCAGAACCTTGTAGGCTTCCCGAGTACGGATTATAAGGCTCATACTATTATGACACACGCATTCGATTACGGCTGGCAGCGTTTTGAAATGGGCTATGCTTCGGCGATATGCATGGTGCTTTTTGTTGCCATGTTCGCCTGCAACAAGCTCATAAACAAGGTGCTGGGCAAATATATGGACTGAGGAGGCGGAGCTTTGGCACAGGTAAATACGGCGAAGCTTCACGCTTCAAACCGACAGGCAGGCAGAAAAACAGGGGGAAGTGTTGCAATATTCCTTATTCTTGCCATTCTCGGACTTTTCATGGCTCTGCCTATATATCTTACAATAGTAATGTCCATAAAGCCTATAGAGGAGCTTTTTGTGTTCCCGCCGAGACTTTATGCGGCAAGACCTACTCTTGACAATTTCAGGGATATGTTCAGGGTACTGCACCAGAACCGCGTACCCTTTTCAAGATACGTATTCAACAGCGTTTTCGTTACCGCTGCGGTAACTGTATTGCAGTGCTTTTTCTCGTCTATGGCGGCATTTGTACTGGCAAAGTGCAAGTTCCCGGGCGGAAAGATAATAAACGGCATAATCGTTGTCGCACTTCTCTATCAGAGCAATGTCATATACATAATGCAGTATATCGTTATGGCGAAGCTCCACATGATAGACACCTATACGGCACTTATTTTTCCTGCTATAGCTTCGCCTATGGGACTTTTTCTTATGCGTCAGTCAATAAGTCAGGTGCCGGACTCCATGATAGAAGCGGCAAAGGTGGATGGTGCGGGACTATTCCGCATATGCTGGCAGGTAGTCATGCCAAATCAGAAGCCTGCACTTATGACACTTATTATATTTGCATTTCAGGGCGCATGGAATATCCAGACAGGCTCGGTTGTTTTCAGAGAGGAGTACAAGACCCTGCCTACCGTTGTAAGTCAGGCGGCTGCTTCGGGACTTGCAAGAGCAGGCGTTGCAATGGCAGCAGCAGTGTTCCTGCTGATACCGCCTATCGTGATATTCATGCTGGCACAGAGACAGGTCATCGAAACTATGGCTCATTCGGGCATCAAAGATTAGCGTAGGGGCGAACAGTGTTCGCCCGTCAGCACTTAGCCTTTAGCCATTAGCTGCATTTAAATTTGGAATTAGGAATTGTGGTGTCTGCTTGCGCAGACGGATTAAAATGTAGGGGCTGATGCCTACATCAGCCCGTGAAAAGATGTGCCGTAAGCGAAGAACAAGGCGTGATTTTGTAAAGAGTGAGCGAGTTTACGAGCGTCAACGTGGCAGGGAGCGCAGGCTCTGCGCTGTAGGGGCTGATGTCTACATCAGCCCGTGAAAAGATGTGCCGTAAGCGAAGTACAAGGCGTGATTTTGTAAAGAGTGAGCGAGTTTACAAGCGATAACGTGGAAGGGTGCGCAGGCTCTGCGCTGTAGGGGCTGGCGTCTCGACAGCCCGTGTTCGGGCGGATATTATCCGCCTGAAAAAGCGGCAGAGCCGCTCCCTAAGGGCTAAAGGCTAACGGCTAAAACGAAAGGAGTGTGACAAGTGAATATGAAAAAGAAGCTCATGGGCGTAATATCGGCACTTGCCGCACTCTGCATATCTATGACGGCTTCTGTTGTATCTGCGGCAGAGCCCTATGACTCCTATAACTACGACCGCTGGGGCGAGGCTGTCCCCTCGCAGGCAGGATTTTCTGCGGAGCGTTCAGTATCGGGATATGATCTTGGCGTGGGAGCCTTTGACAGTCCAAGCGACATATTCTGCGACCATGAGCACATCTTTTACATCGTAGATACGGGAAACGACCGCATAGTGGCTGTAAATCCCGACTTTGACGATGTTGTGAAAGTGTATGACAGCTTCACTATGCCCGACGGTTCGAAAACTACGCTCAATAAGCCTATGGGAGTCTATGTTTCGGCTGAAAATGACTATATCTACATCGCGGACAGCGACAATTCCCGTGTGCTTATTTCCGATAAGTACGGAAATGTACAGGGCGAGATAAAAAAGCCAGAGTCCGAGGTCTATGACCAGAAAAGGACTTTTCTGCCTCAGAGAGTTCTTGCGGACAAGGCTGGGAATGTATACGTAGTTCTCGGCAATATAACCACAGGTGCGGCTATGTTCGCTCCTGACGGCAGTTTCATGGGATTTTACGGCGCAAATCGTGTAGAGCCTACAGCAAAGATAGTCAGCAACTACATAAGAAGCATATTCATGTCCGATGAAAAGAAGGCTAAAAGAAAAAGAACTGTCCCCACAGGCATCACAAGCTTTGATATCGACGGCGATTTTATTTTCACCTGTACCTCATCGTCTACGCAGACAACAGATACCGTGAAGAAGCTCAATGCCGCAGGAAAGAATATTTTTGCGGATCTGGAGCTTTCCTTCGGCGACTTCAGACCTGTTTACGACACCTCGCAGAACAAAGTGCTTTCGCCTGCGATAGTGGATATAGATGTGGCTGAGGACGGCTGCATAAACTGTCTTGACTTTACTACGGGCAGGGTATTTCAGTACGATGAGGACTGCAATCTGCTGTTCATTACAGGTGCAGTGGCAAAGCAGACAGGCGGCTTCGACCATGCGGCGGCACTGGAGTCCCTTGACAATGATCTGTATGTTCTGGACTCCTCAAAGGATACGGTGACTATTTTCAGAGAGACTTCCTTCGGAAAGGCAGTCCACAAGGCTGCTGCGCTTTACAACGCAGGATATTACGAGGAGGCTCTCGGACCGTGGCAGGACGTTCTGAAGCGTGACGGAAACTATCACAGAGCCTATGTCGGCATAGCTTCGGCACTTCTCCGCAAGGGCGACTATAAGGGCGCGATGAAGTACGCGAAGCTTTCGGATTCGGGAGATATATACAATAAGGCTTTCGAGGGCTACCGCAGGGAGTTCCTGAAAGAGCATTTTACGGCTATAGCCGCAGGACTTGTGCTGCTTACCGCAGGTCTGATCGCTTGCGGCAGGATAAGGAAAAAACGCAGAGCACGGAAAGCTGCGGAGAAAATATCGGAAAAGGAGGAGAAGCAGACATGATGGATCTTACTCAGAAGCAATGGGTAAAATATGCAGTGACCCACCCCTTTGAAGGCTTTGAGGATATGCGCTGGAAAAAGTCGGGTTCGCTGAAAATAGCCATGTTCATCATAGTTCTGCTCTTTTTCGGACAGATATTCCACGGCAGACTTTACGGCGCACAGTTCTACATAAGCTATGACAAGATCTTCAATATTATCCCTTATATAGTGCGCAGCTTCGTGCTTTTCGGGGCGTGGGTCATAGGAAACTGGGCTGTCTGCACTCTCCTTGACGGTGAGGGAACATTGAAGAATATCTGTATTTACAGTGCATATGCGCTCATACCCTATGCAGTGCAGCTTTATATAAATGTGGGGCTTTCTCATATACTTATACGCGATGAATACATCTTCATGCAAGTCATAGAGATAATTGGCACGGGTTGGACGGTGCTGCTGCTGTTTTCGGCTGTGAAGTCGGTGCATCAGTATTCTCTCGGCAAGACCGTATTTGCGGTAGTCCTGACAGTTGCCGCAATGCTTATAATGCTTTTCCTGCTGGTGCTCTTTATGTCGCTGATACAGCAGGTATACATATTCATATCCACTATCTACACCGAGCTGTCCTACAGGGCAAGAGTCTGAGGAGGCGGCGGAATGGGCAATATAAGAAAGCTTCTGCTGTGTTTCCTTGCGGTAGCGTCCCTGACTATGTCGGGCAGGACTTTTGCTGCTGAGGAGGATATGGAATTATCCGTTGAGACCTCTGATTCGGACAGCGGAGAGAACGAAAAGGCAAAACGCTCGGAGACCGTTGAGAAGGTGGAGCTTTCCGCTGAGGATGCGGAAAAATACCTTGAAAAGGTAGGAACTGCCGACGGCTATGACATTTACCGCAAGGACAAGGACTTCGATGATAAGCTTTGGGAGTCCGTGGGCGGAAAGCCTAAGAGCAAAAAGGACTATACCGAGGAGCAGAAGCTGGTTTCCGACAAGATAGACGAGCTGAAAAAGATAGGGGAACTTGTGGCTGTTGATACAAAGACAGGAAAAGCCGCAGCCTCCTTCAAAAGCGGCAGTAAGTGCGATGACGGAAAGCTGTGGATAAGCGATGCAGGAAGATTTTTTATCGTTACCGATGAAGATGCATCGAAGATAGTAAGAGTAAGGAAGATAATCTCCTCCCTTGACAGTAAATACGCCTTTGTTTCGGCTGACGGAAAAACGCTGGAGCTTCTGCAAAGGGACATGAAAAAGCCTGATATTACGCTCTCCTACAGCGGAAAAGAGGACGGAAAGAAGGTATACAAGGCTGAAAGCGGCGAATTTGCGTGGCTGACAGCTGATGGCGTACACTTCCTCGGCGTTTTCAGATACGGTGCGGAAAACGACAAGCTCCGCATGATAGTTGATGACAGAAGTGCCATATTCGGCATTGAAAATAAGGAAAACGGCTATATATGGTGGTCATCTCCCCTTGAAGCGGCTCAGGACAGGACTGCCACATCTCTGCTTGCAGATGAACTCAGGTCATCGAATATGCTGAGATACGGTGTACCCCTTACCCGCTCGGGAAATAATATGCTCAGGTCGGGCAGCGAGGGGGACTGCAAGTTCACGGTCAGCGATATCAGGGACGGCATACGTGTGGTCTATAACTACGATAAGGCAGGCTTTAAATATCCCGTGGAGTATACCCTCGAAGATGACCATTTGAAGGCAAGCGTAAAGGTATCGGAGATAGAGGAGAGCAAGAACGGCAATATCGCTACGGAAATGACCGTTCTCGGCTGTTTTGGTGCTGCCTCCGACAAGGAGGAGGGATATTTCGTTATCCCCGATGGCAGCGGTGCGCTTGTGCGCTTCAATAATAACCGCTGTTTCCAGACAAATATATATCAGCAGAGAGTCTACGGAAACGATGTTACGGCTGTACCTCAGACAAGGGGAGCTGTGACCGAGCAGATATATCTGCCTGTTTACGGCATAGTCAAGGAGGACAACGCTCTGCTCGCTGTTGCGTCGAAAGGCGACTCCAATGCCTATATCACGGCAAATGTGTCGAAGCAGTCCAACAGCAGCTATAATATTTGCAGATTTACCTTTATACTTCGTGCTATGGACAGCTTCTATATGTCGGGCAACAGCAATGAGCGATATACCGTCTTTGAAAAGGGTGCTATAAAGTCCGACGATATCGAGATGCTGTATTATCCTATCTCGAAAAAAGGTGCGGACTATACAGACGTAGCTGCCCGTTACCGTCAGTATCTCATGGAGGAGCAGGGAGTCGCAAAGAAATGTACTGCCGACAGCTCCGCCCTTTATCTCGGACTTTACGGCGGTACTATGAAAAAGAAGAATATCCTCGGCATACCTGTTGATATGAAGACCTCTGTTACGGACTATTCTCAGGCGGCAGGCATTATCGGCGACCTGAGTGCAAAGGGCGTTGAGGATATGGTCATATCCTACAGGAACTGGACAAATGACGGCATAAAGAACAAGGTGGACACTGATGCCGAGCCATCGGGAAAGCTTGGCGGCAAGAGTGATTTCAAAAAGCTTACCGACCTTGCGGACAAGAAGGGCTATGCTCTTTATCCTGTTTCGGATAACAGGGATTTTCTTTCGGGCAACGGCTACTACTCCTTTACGGATACGGCTGTAAGAGTATCGGGAGCTTATTCGCAGATAGTAAGCTATGACCGCGCCTACGGTATCCCTGACGGCTTCAGAAAGAATATGTCACTGCTTTCGCCCAGCTATTACGGGAAGGTATTCGGTGATATCGCTAAAAACTACTCAAAGGCAGGTCTTGACGGCGTATCTCTTGCAAGCCTTACTACTTCTCTTTACGGAGACTACGGCAAGAAGAATATTTCCCGTGCAAAGGCTGAAAAAATGCTGGCGGACAGCTATAAGAAGATAGATGACAAGCTGGGGAACGGCATACTTGCAGACGGTGCGAATGCCTATGCTCTGCCCTATGTGAGCTGTATCACGGGAGTACCGAGCAGTTCCAGCAGATTTGACCTGTTTGATGAGGATATACCGTTCTATCAGCTGGTGCTCCACGGACTCATACCGTATTCCACAAAAGCCGTAAACGGTGATCCCGACCCAGAAAGGCTCATGCTCATGGCGGCGGCTACGGGGAGCAGTCTCAGCTTTGATATGATATACGAGGAGACGAGCCTCCTTAAAGATACTGAGCTGGATACGCTGTATTACGCCGATCACAGGTACTGGACGGATACTGCGGCGAAGTATCAAAAGCTTATGGAGCCTGTGCTGAGAAAGGTGTCGGACAGCTTCATTACGGGCTATGATACCGACGGAGATATAATTACTGCCGAATACGAAAACGGCACAGTCGTAAAGGTGGACATGAAAAAGCGCACTATCGACTGCGGAGCTGTGCATATAGAGCTTTCCGAGGAAGGAGGGGACGGCTGATGAGCGAAAAAACAGAAGCTCCTGTGGTGAAAAAACATCGCAGAATGTCATATGAGAAAAGAAAGTCGCTTTACGGCTACGGCTTTATAAGTCTGTGGCTGGTGGGAACGGTTCTGTTCTTCCTTATCCCTCTCGGAAAGTCCCTGTGGTATTCCTTCTGTGAGGTCACAGTTGACCCGGGCTCGCTGAAAACTAAGTTCACAGGCTTCGGAAATTACATAAATGCTATTGCGGAAGACCCTTACTATACGGAATATCTGGGCGATACTCTTATAGAGGCACTCTGGAAAACTCCGCTGATACTCATTTTCTCGCTGTTTATCGCAGTGATACTCAATCAGAAGTTCAGGGGCAGGACTCTTGCAAGAGCTGTTTTCTTTCTGCCTGTTATTATCGCTACAGGTCCCGTATTCAAGATAATCAGCGGTGATATGGACTCTACGGGCAATTCGGGAGCACAGCAGTTCTCGACTATGTTTTCCACCGACCTTGTGGGAGAGCTTATGCAGTTTCTCGGTATTTACGGTATCAGCGACAGAATGAGCGATATCATTTCGGCTGTTGCGGATAATATATTCGGTATCGTTTGGAGCTCGGGAATACAGATACTCCTGTTTCTTGCGGCTTTGCAGAATATCCCCTCGTCGGCAAGAGAGGCTGCACAGCTTGAAGGTGCTACTGCCTGGGAGTATTTCTGGAAGATAACCTTCCCATACGTGACCCCTTTCATACTTGCTAATCTTATATTCACAATAATAGATTCGTTCACTAACCCTATGAACAGCGTTATGAACCGTATCGTATCAATGAAAAATCAGTGGGAATTCGGTGCGGCTTCGGCAATGGCGTGGATATACTTCGGTATAGTCCTTGCGGTGATAACCGTTATGGCATGGGCGATAGGACGTTTCATCTATTACGAAAACGACTGAGGAGGGATATGAATGGACGATGTTAAAGCTGTTCCCGAAAAAAGCCTCAGCCAAAGAGAAAGGCGCAGAAAGCAGCGGGAGAATATGTCTGCGGAGGAGAGAGCCTATCTCAGAAGAAAGTCTGTAAAGGACAGAGTGTGGCCGTTTTTCCGCTTTGTTATACTGGTGGGGCTGAGCTTCGTTATATTGTATCCTCTTATCTACATGATAAGCTGTGCTTTCAGAGAAAGGGGAGATATGAGCGACCCTACTGTAATGTGGATACCGAGGCATTATACTCTCGATATAATCAGAGAGACCATAGATGCAATGGACTACTGGGAGACTCTGAAAAATACAGTGCTGCTGAATATAGGCTGCTCACTGGTGCAGGTGGTTGCTTGTGCAATTACAGGCTATGGCTTTGCAAGGTTTAAATTCAAGGGCAAGAAGTTGCTTTTCGGTATCGTTATAATGATGATACTTGTGCCCACACAGGTCATATCCCTGCCCCTGTATACTCAGTTCAGATACTTCGGCATAAAGGGACTGTTTTCAGTTAACCTTATTGACAGCAGACTTACCATGTATCTGCCTGCTATGACTGCAAACGGCATACGTGCAGGACTTATGATACTTATTTTCAGACAGTTCTTCAAAGGGCTGCCGAGAGAGCTTGAGGACGCGGCTTATATCGATGGCTGCGGACCATTTATGACCTTTGTGAAGGTAATGGCTCCTAATGCTGCACCTGCTTTCCTGACGGTTTTCCTGTTTTCGGTGGTGTGGTACTGGAATGATTACTATGTGAGCAATACCTTCTTTACAGCTCCGAAAACAGTTGCACTCATGCTTACGAATTTGGACAGTCAGCTGAAAATAAAGCTGTTCAATGACCCGTCTGTGCAGATAAGCCTGAGAGAGCAGATAGTGTGGAAGGAGGCAGGCTGCCTGCTTTCGATAGCACCTGTGCTGCTCATGTATGTGTTCCTGCAAAAGCACTTCACCGAGGGCATAGAGCGTTCGGGTATCGTGGGCTGAAAAACTCCCTCTATAAAGGGGCAAAAAAACGGATTTTTTCAATGGAAAACCATTGATTATTGAAATGTTAAAATAAAAAAATATATAGAGCCGGCTGCTTGGATATAAAACAGCTGACAGCATTATGAAATATGCATCCGCCTTTTGTGATAAAAGGCGGATTTTTTATTGACATTTGGCGGAAAACAGCGTATAATTGAAGTATATTTATTTGTTCGGAGCAAACCTATGAAAAAAATATTTAAACCTGCGGGTGTTTTTCTGAGAGCTGTTCCTCATTTTCTTGTATTTGAACTTATATTCAAGCTGATGCTGCTTGCCATAGGAACGCCTGTGCTTGCGCTCCTTCTCAAGCTTACGATGAAGCTTTCGGGAATAAACTACCTTAATGATGAAAATTTACTTATTTACCTAAAGCACCCTGCGACGATAATCGTTATAATCGTAATGCTTTTGTTTTACGCCTTTTTCTCCTTTGTGGAGCTGTCCGCACTGGCGGCGTGTTTCTCCTGCTTTGAGAAAAAGCAGCGTATCTTTACCGGCGGAATGTTCCGCACGGGCATAAAGTCGTTCGTAAAGGCTTTCAAGGGCTCGGGAATATTTGCCTTCCTCGGTTATATGGCGGTCATGCCGCTGGCGCAGATCTCGCTGTCGTCGGGTATGTTCGTTGCACCGCTCATGCCTGTGCTGAAAAGGATATTCTATTCTGTCAACGGAGTGGGAGCTGTAGCTGCGTATATACTTATGCAGCTTCTGTTCATAATACTTATCATAAGCGGCTGCTACAGTATACATTACCTTGTGCTTACGGGCTCTTCCTTCGGTGAGTGCCTGAAAAAGAGCAGGGAGAAGATGAAGGGGCAGCGTTTCAAGATGATAATGATGCTTCTCGGCTTCAGTCTTGCCGTTGTGGCAATTATAGCTATAGCTACCTTCGGAATAAGCTTCATTATCGTATACGCTATCAAGGGCTTGAAGGTAAATGCGGCTTTTGGTACGTCCCTGAGGATACTCCGCTATGCGTGGAGCGTGTTTACGGCTGTTTCGGCATTCGTTTCCGCACCTGTGGTCATGTGCTGGCTCACTCATAAGTTTATGAAGGACAACGAGGGCGAGAAATTCGATCTGCCCAACAAGAGAGAGTATAAAATGCGCCTGAGACACAGCGTTACTATAGTTGTGGTGCTTATCGCATCGGCTATTGTGATGAACCTTTCATACTTCAAGGCATTGTATCAGGGAAATGTAAACGTGAATGTGGG
Source organism: Ruminococcus flavefaciens (assembly GCF_900143025.1). Taxonomy (GTDB): domain Bacteria; phylum Bacillota; class Clostridia; order Oscillospirales; family Ruminococcaceae; genus Ruminococcus; species Ruminococcus flavefaciens_I. The sequence continues at coordinate 32,021 of NZ_FRCT01000010.1, forward strand.
AGTTCTGTCCCGTACACAGGTAACGGCACACAGAGGTTTTTCGCACGTTGCGCCCGAAAACACACTTCCTGCGTTTCAGGCTGCCATTGACAGCGGTGCGGACTATATAGAGCTCGATGTCCAGCTTACGGCGGACGACCAGCTTGTAGTCTTTCACGATGACCGCATCGACCGTACAACAGACGGAAAGGGTATGCTGAAAAACTATACCTATGAGCAGCTCCAGCAGTTCTCGGCAGGAGCATGGTACGGCAAGGAAGGAAAATTCGACGATGTGAAGATACCGCTCTTTACCGAGGTGCTTGACCTTGTTGGAAAGGATATAATGCTCAATATAGAGATAAAGCGTTCGGGAGAACCGAAAAAGACGGCGCAGCGCGTAGTTGAGCTGGTGGAGGAGTACGGCATAGCCAATTCCTGCTATATTACTTCATTTTCCTATGATGCGCTCAAAAAAGTAAAGAAGCTTAATCCTAAAATAAAAACGGGATATATAGCTAATCTGTCTACGGCTACCTCTTATTCCCGTCTGCCGTATATAGACGCGCTCAGTATGAATTACCTCTTTGTGAACCAGAGCGTTGTCAATTCTGCTCACCATAACGGAAAGCGCATATTTGTCTGGACGGTGAACAGGCAGAAGGACGTTCAGCAGATGATGGCTCTGGGCGTTGACAATATCATTACCGACCGCCCCGACAAGGCTCTTGAAGTGGTTGATTCAAAGAAGGTCGGAGATACTGTTCTCACAGTTCTGAAATATATTTTCGGAAGCTGAGAGTTTTCGGTGAGATATACGTCTAATATGTGGCAGAAGTAATTTCTGATTGACATAATATACAATTTAGGATATAATGTAACAGTGAGTTTGTTTTGCATTATTCTGAAAAATGAAGGAGGTCCGACAAAATGGACAGTAAAAAAAATACCGAAACTTCCGAAAAAGAAAAAGCGGAAGCAAAGGTAAGCAAGGCTGCCGCTGAAAAGAGCAGCAAAGGAAAAACAAAAAAGACGGAGCAGGCGGCAGGCACAGCTGTTGCAGCAGCACCTATAAAGCCATATTTTGCGGGAATAGACATAGTAAAGATTCTTGCGGTGTTCCTTGTTGTAAGTGTACACTTCTTCCTGTATAACGGCTTTTATTACGAACCGCTCACCAATTCCTCCGCATTGGGACCTATAGCCTTCCGCTGGCTGGCTTACATATGCGTTCCGCTGTTTATGATAACTACGGGTTATCTTATGAAGAACAAGACCTTCAGCGGAAAATATTACCTCGGACTTATAAAAATAATAGTTATATATATCTTTATAAGCATACTGTGTATCAAATTCAAGGAGCATCACTTCCATGAGGAGTTTGATGCATGGAAGATACTGAAGGGATATATAGATACATACACAAACGCACAGTACGGCTGGTATATCAATTATTACATATCTATCTTCCTCTGCATACCGTTCCTTAACCTTGCTATCAACGGCTGTAAGAACAATTTGCAGAAATTCGTTCTCGTTGCAACGATAACTTTACTTACCATTTTTGCAAGAAGCTTCTACCTTGGATTCGACAGGGACGATCAGATAAGAGCTCTTCCCGATCAGCTCAACGGTGCATGGTATTTTGCTTATTACTTTACAGGTGCATTCATTCGTGACTGTCCGCCTAAGAGATGTGTACGCAACAAGCTTATAATCTTTGCTGTGCTTTGTCTGTCTACATGGTTCATAACATACAGCACATATAAGCAGTCACTTGCTGACGAAATAGGCGATCACCACTTCCTTTCATGGCACTTCAACGATTACGGTACATACCCCGTATACATTATGGCAACCTGCGTATTCCTGCTTCTCTTTGATATCACAACTACAAACAAGGGCGTGAAGTTCGTACTGAGACAGATCTCGGGCGTTACACTTTCGCTTTACATGATATCCTACATCTTCGACAATATGTTCTACGGCGGCTGGCAGATGAATGAAACAAGCGTCCGTCATCAGGGCTTCTGTGAGAAGTACCTGACAGTCGGCGAACGTCTTGAACACTGGTATGAGATAATACCTAAGGTGTTCTTCTGCTCGCTCATATGCGCTATCATCATACATAAGCTGTATGACGGTGCGGCATATCTCGTTAAGCAGGGAATTGAAGCTATAAAGGCTGAAAAAGCTGCAAGAGAAGAATGATCTATCGGTTCCCGAAGGCTTTCAGAGCTTTCGGGAACTATGTGTTTTATGTGAAAAAAGAAATAGTTAAAAGAAAATTATCGTTCATCAAAAATTTACGAATACATTTTTTGTAAATCCTTGATTTATGCCCGTATATATGATATAATTGATTACGTTGAGTGCGCTGATATGCGCACTGACTGCAGAAGATATGCGTTGAAGCGGAAGGTTGCTGCCGGTATGGCAGGTAATTTCCGTGGAGTATGTCCGATTTTAAACCGGGCGATTGGGATATCGAACACAGTTTGTGGTTATTCTTCACGCAGCTTGCGTATGCGTGAACTATGCTCATTTTGTGCTCAAATATTGCTAAGACCGCTCGGAAAACACCAGTTTTTCGAGTTTTTTTGTCAGATAAAGCATGAAACACACGGAAACGTGTGAATATCTCATATCTGCGTCCCCGTAATCAATTTCAAGGAGGCGAAAATAATGGCAGTCAACGAAAAAATCAGATTCAAGATCAAGGGTTACGATCATGCTACAGTTGACATTGCAGCAGCTAAGATCGTTGAGGCAGCTAAGAGAAGCGGTGCAAGAGTTTCAGGACCTATCCCGCTCCCTACAGATAAGGAAGTTGTTACTATCCTTCGTGCTGTACACAAGTACAAGGACAGCCGTGAGCAGTTCGAGATGAGAACTCACAAGAGACTCGTAGACGTTATCCGTCCTACAGAGAAGACAACTGCTGCTCTTGATAAGCTTGAGATCCCCGCAGGCGTAGACGTAGTAATGGAGGTTAAGTAATTAACCGATATCTCGCTTGAAAATACCGCTCGGGAAGCGGAATGACGGTGATCCGTCGGTCAAGTTGATGTGTAAATCATCAACCAATAACCTAACAGGAGGAAAAGAAAATGCAGAAAGGCATTATCGGCAAGAAGATCGGTATGACTCAGATCTTCGACGAAGCAGGAAAAGTTGTTCCTGTAACAGTAGTAGAAGCCGGCCCATGTGTCGTTGTACAGAAGAAAACTGTAGAGAACGACGGTTATGCAGCTCTTCAGCTGGGCTATGGCGACGTAAAGGTACAGAGAGTAAACAAGCCAATGAAGGGTCACTTCGATAAGGCAGACGTTGCTTGCAAGAAGACACTCAAGGAGTTCAGACTTGCAGACTGCGATTCACTTAACGTAGGCGACATCATCAAGGCTGACACATTTGCTGTAGGCGACGCAATCGACGTTGTCGGCACAAGCAAAGGTAAGGGATTCGCTGGTGCTATCAAGAGACACAACCAGCACAGACTCAAGGAAACTCACGGTACAGGTCCTGTACACAGACAGGCTGGATCAATGGGTGCTTGTTCATCTCCTTCAAGAATCTACAAGGGCAAGGGCATGGCAGGTCACATGGGTGCAGAGCAGGTAACTGTTCAGAATCTCGAAATCGTTAAAATAGACGCAGAGAATAATCTTATCGCTATCAAGGGTGCTATTCCGGGACCTAAGGGCGGTATCGTTTATATCGTTGACAGCGTAAAGGCTTAAGGAAGGAGGAAGCGTAAATGTCTACAATTTCAGTTTTTGATATGACAGGTAAGCAGGTTTCCGAGACAGAGCTTAATGATTCAGTATTCGGAATCACTCCCAACGAAGGTGTTATGCACGCTGCAGTTGTTAATTACCTCGCAAACCAGAGACAGGGCACACAGTCAACACTTACAAGAACAGAAGTAAGCGGCGGCGGCAGAAAGCCTTGGAGACAGAAGGGTACAGGTCACGCAAGACAGGGTTCAACCCGTGCTCCTCAGTGGGTACACGGCGGAATCGCACTTGGACCTAAGCCAAGAGATTACAGATACGAGCTTAACAAGAAGGTAAAGAGACTCGCTATGAAGTCTGCGCTTTCTACTAAGGTTATCGACAACAACATGATCGTTCTTGACGCTCTCACACTTGAAGGCTACAAGACAAAGACAGTTGTTGAAATGCTCAAGGCTCTCGGCGTTGAGGGCAAGGCTCTCATCGTAACAGCAGAGGCTGATTCAAAGGTTATCAAGAGCGCAGCTAACATCCCTGGTGTTAAGACTGCTGCTGTAAATACACTTAATGTTTACGACATTCTCAACTATGAAAAGTTCATCGTTGTTAAGAATGCAGTAGGAAAGATCGAGGAGGTGTACGCATAATGAAAACAGCTCAGGATATCATTCTTAAGCCTGTAATCACTGAGAAGTCAATGGACGATCTTCAGACAGGAAAGTACACCTTTAAGGTAGCTAAGGACGCTAACAAGTCCGAGATCAAGAAGGCTGTTGAAGAGCTCTTCGACGTTAAGGTTGCTAAGGTAAACACAATGAACTGCAACGGTCGTGCTAAGAGAGTCGGAAGATTCTACGGCAAGACTCCTGATTGGAAGAAGGCTATCATCACTCTTACAGAGGGTTCAAAGGCAATCGAGTTCTTCGAGGGTATGGTTTGATCCCACTATTAAATAAGTAAGAGAGTTATGGGAGTAATGCTCCCGCAAAAAATGCATTAAAGGAGAAAAGTTAAAATGGCTATAAAGACTTATAAGCCTACGACACCTTCGAGACGTCAGATGACTGTAACTGACTACTCGGTTCTGTCAAAGGTTGAGCCGGAGAAGAGCCTTCTCGAACCAATGAAGAAGAAGTCGGGAAGAAACAGCTACGGCCGTATAACAGTTCGCCACAGAGGCGGCGGAAACAGAAGAAAGTACCGTGTAATCGACTTCAAGAGAGACAAGGACGATGTAATCGCAGTTGTTAAGACTCTTGAGTACGATCCAAACAGAAGCGCATTCATCGCACTCGTTGAGTACGAGGATGGCGAGAAGAGATATATCCTTGCTCCTAACGGCTTAAAGGTAGGCGACAAGGTAGAGTCAGGTTCTGAGGCTGATATCAAGCCAGGTAACGCACTCAAGCTCGCAGATATCCCTGTTGGTACATTTATCCACGCTATCGAGCTTTACCCGGGTAAGGGCGCACAGCTCGTAAGAAGCGCAGGCAACCAGGCTCAGCTTATGGGTAAGGAAGACAAGTATGCACTTGTTAGACTTCCTTCAGGCGAAATGAGAAAGGTTCCGATCGACTGCAAGGCTGCTATCGGTCAGGTTTCAAATATCGATCACGAGAACGTTAACTACGGTAAGGCTGGTAGAGTCCGCAATATGGGCTGGAGACCTACTGTACGTGGTTCTGTCATGAACCCATGCGATCACCCACACGGTGGTGGTGAAGGTAAATCACCTGTCGGACGTCCGGGCCCTGTAACCCCATGGGGTAAGCCAGCACTCGGCTATAAGACACGTAAGAAGCATCACAGAACTGATAAGTTCATCGTAAAGCGCCGCAACGGCAAATAATCTGAAAGGAGGAACTATTAAATGAGCAGAAGTATCAAGAAGGGTCCTTATGTCCAGGAAGTTCTCCTGAAGAGGGTCGTTGCAATGAACGAAGCAGGTGAAAAGAAGGTTCTTAAGACATGGAGCCGTTCTTCAACAATATTCCCTGATTTCGTAGGTCATACATTCGCTGTACACGACGGTCGTAAGCACGTTCCGGTATACGTTACAGAGGATATGGTAGGTCACAAGCTCGGTGAGTTTGCTCCTACAAGAACTTACAAGGGCCACGCAGGCTCAAAGACATCTAACAACGGTAAGAAATAAGCGGAAGGAGGAGCTCAGAGATGGAAGCAAGAGCTTATTTAAGAAATGCTCGTATATCACCCAGAAAGGTGCAGATCGTACTGGATCTTATCAGAAACAAGCCTGTTGATCTCGCTTTAGCTACTTTAGATCTTACTCCTAAGGCTGCAAGTCCTATCGTTGCAAAGCTTGTAAAGTCCGCTCAGGCAAACGCTGAAAACAACTTCAGCATGGATAAGGATAATCTCGTAGTTTCAGAGTGTTTCGTTACACCAGGACCTATAATGAAGAGAATCATGCCAAGAGCACAGGGCAGAGCATATAGAATTTTAAAGAGAACATCACACATCACAGTTGTTCTCAAGGAAAAAGAATAATCCCAAGGAGGTTTGAAGAATGGGCCAGAAAGTTAATCCACACGGTCTTCGTGTCGGCGTTATAAAAGATTGGGATTCTCGTTGGTATGCAAACAAGTCTGACTTCGGCAATGCCCTCGTTGAGGATTACAACGTTCGTAACTTCATCAAGAAGAGCCTGTATGCAGCAGGTGTTCCAAGAATAGAGATCGAGCGTTTTGCTGATAAGGTTAGAATCCACATCCACTGCGCTAAGCCAGGTATCGTAATCGGCAGAGGCGGCGCAGAGATCGAGAAGCTCAGAGCACAGCTCGAGAAGATGATGAACAAGCAGGTTTTCATCAATATCATTGAAGTAAAGCAGCCTGATATGGACAGCCAGCTCGTTGCTGAAAAGATTGCTCTCGACCTCGAGAACAGAGTATCTTTCAGAAGAGCAATGAAGCAGTCAATCGGCAGAACAATGCGTCTTGGCGCAAAGGGTATCAAGGTTAAGGTATCAGGCAGACTTGCCGGTGCTGAAATCGCAAGAAGCGAGAGCTACCACGAGGGTACAATCCCGCTCCAGACTATCCGTGCTGATATCGACTACGGTTTCGCTGAGGCTGATACAACATACGGTAAGCTTGGCGTAAAGGTTTGGATCTACAAGGGCGAAGTTCTCAAGGGCGATGCTGCTAAGGCTGCTGCTCAGAGAGAAAAGCTCGAGAGAAAGAACGATACAAGAAATAATGACCGCCGTCGCCGTGACGACAAGCGTGACGGAAACAACAACAGACGCGGCGGAAACAGAAATTTCAATCGTGACGCTAAAAGAGAAGGAGGTAATCAGTAATGCTTCTTCCAAAGAGAGTTAAGTACCGCAGAGTCCACAGAGGACGTCTTAAGGGTAAGGCATACAGAGGAAATAAGGTAACTTACGGTGATTTCGGTCTTCAGGCACTTGAGCCTGCATGGATCACATCAAATCAGATCGAGTCTGCCCGTATCGCTATGACTCGTTATATCAAGAGAGGCGGTCAGGTTTGGATCAAGATATTCCCTGATAAGCCGATCACAGAGAAGCCTGCTGAAACTCGAATGGGTTCAGGTAAGGGTTCACCGGAGTACTGGGTAGCAGTAGTTAAGCCGGGCCGTGTTCTTTTTGAGATCAAGGGCGTTGCTGAGGAAACTGCAAGAGAAGCTATGCGTCTTGCTATGCACAAGCTTCCTATCAAGTGTAAGTTCGTAACTAAAGCAGAGCAGGAGGTTGAGCAGTAATGAAGGCATCAGAAATCAGAGAAATGTCAGTTGATGAGCTCAACGAAAAGCTCACAAGCCTTAAGGAAGAGCTTTTTGCTCTCCGTTTCCAGCACGCTATCAATCAGCTGGATAATACAGCAAGACTCAAGGCTGTAAAGAAGGATATTGCACGCATCAAGACATCTCTGCGTGAGGCAGAGCTTGCTGCGCAGCAGTAAGAAAGGGAGGATTTAGCTAATGTCTACTGAGAGAAACCTTAGAAAAACAAGAGTAGGTAAGGTTGTAAGCGATAAGATGGATAAAACCGTCGTAGTTGCTATCGTTGATAACGTTAAACACCCGCTTTATAAGAAGATCATCAAGCGTACCGTTAAGCTTAAGGCTCACGATGAAAACAATGAGTGCAGAATCGGTGACCGCGTTGAGGTTATGGAAACACGTCCGCTTTCAAAGGATAAGAGATGGCGTGTAACAAATATCATTGAAAAGGCTAAGTAATTTTGATAGAAGCTTAAAGCTTGAAAGGAGGAACTCGCTGTGATACAGATGCAGACTTATCTTAAAGTCGCTGATAACACAGGCGCAAAGGAGCTTATGTGTATCAGAGTTCTGGGAGGTACACGCAGAAGATATGCAAATATCGGCGATGTAGTAGTTGCTTCAGTTAAGAAAGCAACACCCGGAGGCGTTGTAAAGAAGGGCGATGTTGTAAAGGCAGTTATCGTTCGTTCAGCAAAGGGTCTCAGAAGAGAGGACGGTACTTACATCCGCTTCGATGAGAACGCTGCTGTTATTATTAAGGAAGACAAGAACCCAAAGGGTACCCGTATTTTCGGACCTGTTGCTAAGGAGCTCCGTGAAAAGGAGTATACAAAGATCCTGAGCCTTGCCCCTGAAGTTCTTTAATGGAGGTGTCATTCGATTATGAGTAAAGTACACGTAAAAACCGGTGACACTGTAATCCTTCTCACCGGCAAGTATGAGGATAAATTCGACAGCAAGGGTGACAGAAAGACCGGTAAGGTAGTTCAGGTAAGCCCAAAGGAAGACAAGGTCATCGTTGAAGGTATCAACATGATCACAAAGCACGTAAAGCCTACAAGAATGGGCGAAAAGGGCGGCATCATCAATACAGAGGCTCCTGTTTACGCTTGCAAGGTACAGCTCGTTTGCCCTAAGTGCGGCAAGCCTACAAGAGTAGGTCACGTTGTAGAGGACGGCAAGAAGCTCCGCGTTTGCAAGAAGTGCGGCAAGTCTTTTGAATAATAGTAAAGGAGAAACGACATGGCAAGTTTAAAGGATTTTTATGTTAGCGACGTTGCTCCTGCACTTATGAAGAAGTTCAATTATAAGAGTGTTATGCAGATCCCGAAGCTGGACAAGGTAGTAATCAATGTCGGCGCAGGTGAAGCAAAGGACAACGCAAAGGTTATAGATGCTATCATGACAGATCTCGCAGCTATCACAGGTCAGAAGCCTGTAGTATGCCGCGCTAAGAAGTCAGTAGCTAACTTCAAGCTTCGTGAGGGTATGCCTATCGGCGTTAAAGTAACTCTCAGAGGCGAGAGAATGTATGAATTTGTAAACAAGCTTTTCAACGTTGCGTTCCCACGTGTACGTGACTTCAGAGGCATCAGCGCAAATTCATTTGACGGTAAGGGCAATTATTCCACAGGTATCAAGGAACAGCTCATCTTCCCTGAGATCGAGTACGATAAGATCGACAAGGTAAGAGGTATGGATATAAACTTCATCACAACAGCTCAGACTGATGAAGAAGCAAGAGAGCTCCTTTCACTTATGGGTGCTCCATTCATCAAGTAATCAGGGAGGAAATAAAATGGCTAAGAAGGCAATGATCAATAAGCAGCAGAAGACTCCCAAGTATTCCACAAGAGCTTACAACAGATGTAAGATCTGTGGCAGACCGCACGCATATCTCAGAAAGTTCGGCATCTGCCGTATCTGTTTCAGAGAGCTTGCACACGACGGTCAGATCCCCGGTGTTAAAAAGGCAAGCTGGTAAAATACAAGAAGGAGGTCATTCGGCATGCAGATAACTGATACAATCGCTGATCTTTTAACAAGAATTCGCAATGCGAATACTGCTAAGCACGCCACTGTTGACGTTCCCGCTTCAAGAGTTAAGAAGGACATCACACAGATCCTCGTAGATGAAGGATATGTAAAGGGCTTCCAGCTCATCGAAGACGGAAAGCAGGGTGTTATCAGAATCACGCTTAAATACGGTGATAATAAGTCTCCCGTTATAACAGGCCTTAGAAGAGTTTCTAAGCCGGGTCTGCGTATCTATTCAAGCTGCGCAGATATGCCTAAGGTAAGAAAAGGCCTTGGTATCGCAATCGTTTCAACTTCAAAGGGAATCGTAACTGACAAGAAGGCAAGAGAGCTCAATGTCGGCGGCGAAGTCCTCGCATACATCTGGTAAGGAGGATACTGATCATGTCAAGAATCGGTAAAATGCCCATCAGCGTTCCTGCAGGTGTAGATGTAAAGAATGAGAACAATCTTCTCACTGTAAAGGGACCTAAGGGTCAGCTTTCAAGACAGTTTAATGCAGAGCTCGGCATTGAAGTCGAGAACGGCACTATAACAGTTACAAGACCAAGCGATGACAAGCGTCACCGTTCACTTCACGGTCTTACAAGAACACTCATCGCTAACATGGTAGAGGGTGTTACAAACGGATATTCAAAGACTCTCGAGATCGAGGGTGTCGGCTACCGTGCTGCTAAGAGCGGCAACAAGGTAAATCTTAACCTTGGCTTCTCACATCCTGTTGTACTTGAGGAAACAGACGCTATCAAGCTTGAAGTTCCTCAGCCAAACAAGATCATCGTAAGCGGTATCGACAAGCAGGCTGTAGGTCAGTTTGCAGCTGAAATACGCGAAAAGCGTCCACCTGAGCCATACAAGGGCAAGGGTATCAGATACGAAGGCGAGCATATCATCCGCAAGGAAGGTAAAGCTGGTAAGGGCAAGAAGTAATTAAAAGGAGCAAATTGCTATGATTAAGAAATTTGACAGCAATAAGGCAAGATTAAAGAGACACCGCAGAGTTCGCGCAAAGATCTCAGGAACTCCCGAGCGTCCCCGTCTCAATGTGTTCCGTTCAACAAAGCACATCTATGCTCAGCTCATTGATGATGTAAACGGTGTTACTCTTGCTTCTGCATCAAGCATGGATAAGGGCTTTGAGGGCAACGGCGGCAACGTTGAGGGTGCTCGCAAGGTCGGCGAGATGATCGCTAAGAACGCAGCTGATAAGGGTATCAGCGAAGTAGTTTTCGACAGAGGCGGCTACCTCTACCACGGCAGAGTCAAGGAACTCGCAGAGGGCGCACGTGAAAACGGATTAAAGTTCTAAGAGGGAGGTAAAACAATGGCTAATATTGAAACACAGGCTCCTGAGTTCGTTGAGAAGGTTGTAGCTATCAACCGTGTATCAAAGACAGTTAAGGGCGGTCGTATCATGAAGTTCTCAGCACTCGTTGTTGTAGGCGACGGAAATGGTACAGTCGGCTTCGGACTTGGAAAGTCAGGAGAAGTTCCCGATGCTATCCGTAAGGGCATCGAGGACGCAAAGAAGAACCTTGTAAAGGTTGCTCTCAAGGGAACAACAATCCCTCACGAAATCGTTGGCGCATTCGGCGCAGGCAGAGTTCTTATGAAGCCCGCTGCACCCGGTACAGGTGTTATCGCAGGCGGCCCTGTTCGTGCCGTTATCGAAGTTGCAGGTATAAAGGATATCAGAACAAAGTCACTTCGTTCAAACAATCCTTGCAACGTAGTAAGAGCTACAATCGACGGCCTCGTAAACTGCACATCTGCAAAGGATGTAGCTGCTAAGAGAGGCAAGTCTGTTAAGGAAATTTTAGGTTAAGGAGGCAGTAAGAAATGGCAAAGAATATCAAGCTCGTAAAGAGCCTCATTGGTAGAAAGAAGGACCAGATCGCTACTGCTCAGTCACTTGGCCTCAAGAAGGTCGGAGATGTTACAACACAGCCCGACAACGAGCAGACAAACGGTAAAATAAAGAAGATCTCACACCTCGTTGAGGTTACAGAAGCGTAAACAAGGAGGTGCAATCAAATGAAAATTCATGAATTAACACCTGCACTCGATTCCAATAAGCCTGTAAAGCGTATCGGCAGAGGCCATGGTTCGGGTAACGGAAAGACAGCAGGCAAGGGCCATAAGGGTCAGAATGCTCGTAGCGGCGGCGGCGTAAGAATCGGCTTTGAAGGCGGACAGATGCCACTCGCAAGAAGAATCCCTAAGAGAGGCTTCAACAACATTTTCGCTACAAAGTATGCTATCGTTAACGTTTCCGATCTTAACAAGTTCACAGACGGTACAGTAGTTGACACAGAGCTTCTCGTAGCTTCAGGTCTTGTAAAGAAGGTTTACGACGGAGTAAAGATCCTCGGAAATGGAGAGCTTACCGCTAAGCTGACAGTTAAAGCTGCAAAATTCTCACAGAGTGCTGTTGAGAAGATAGAAAAGGCAGGCGGAAAGACTGAGGTGATGTAATGTGTTTCAGACCCTGAGAAAGGCGTGGGGAGTTCCCGAGATACGTAAAAAGATCTTATACACATTACTCATGATCATACTGTTCAGATTCGGAAGCGCTGTAACCGTTCCGTTCCTCAATCCTGATGTCGTAAAGGCATGGATGGAGACAAACGCTAAGGACGGCGGCTTTCTCGATTACATGAATACGATCACCGGCGGTGCTATGTCACAGGCCACAGTTTTCTCGCTTTCGATAACACCATTCATCAATGCTTCCATCATCATGCAGCTGCTTACTTATGCACTGCCACCTCTTGAGCGAATGCGCGACGAGGGTGAAGAGGGAAGAAAGAAGATCGACAAGATCACCGCATTCGTTGCTATGGTACTTGCGGTATTCATGTCTTACGCATATTATCTTACATTAAAACGTATGACAAATGTTGAAGACAAAAAAGGAAATGTTATCGGCAACGCTCTTAAATATATGAGCGGCGGACAAGGCGTATTTGCTGCGTTCGTAATCATCACCTGCTTCGTTGCAGGCGCACTCATCGTTGTTTGGATGGGTAACAGAGTAAGCGACAAGGGTATCGGAAATGGTATTTCCATTCTCCTCTTTGCAGGTATCGCTGCAAGATTCCCTACCGATGCTGCTCTTCTTATAAACCTTACAAAGACAAGTATAACAAATAATCAGAATGGTAAATACCTCTGGGTAACTATTGCATATTATCTCTTTATACTTGCCGAGATCGCTTTCATCGTTTACATGAACGAGGCAGAAAGACGTATCCCGATCCAGTACGCAAAGCGCGTAGTTGGCAGAAAGCAGTACGGCGGACAGAAGACACATATCCCGATAAAGGTTATCATGAGCGGCGTTATGCCTATCATCTTCGCTATGTCATTTATGTCTCTTCCATCAGCAATCCAGATCATTAAGCCGAATAAACACGACGGCAGCTTCTACAGCAAGTTCTGTGATTTCTTCAGCACAAGAAGCTGGAGCTACGCAATAATCTACTTCCTGCTCATCATAGCGTTCAACTATTTCTACGTTTCGATCCAGTACAATCCTGTTGAGATCGCTAACAATCTTCGTCAGTCAAACGGCGGTATCCCAGGTATCAGACCAGGTAAGCCAACATCTGACTATATCCAGAGAGTACTCAATAAGATTTCTCTCGTTGGTGCGATCTTCCTCGGCATTATCGCTGTTATCCCGATCTTCATCTCGATGGCAGACGAATCGCTCAAGACACTTTCAATGGGCGGTACGACGATCCTTATCGCAGTAAGCGTTGCGCTTGAAACAACAAGAACACTTGAATCACATCTTATGATGCGTCATCATAAGGGCTTCTTACAGTAAAGGAGGACCGACAATATGAACCTTATCTTTTTAGGCGCTCCGGGCGCAGGCAAGGGTACTCAGGCTGAGGTAGTTTCAGATGCACTGAATATCCCACAGATATCTACAGGTAATATACTTCGTGAAGCTGCTAAGAACGGCACTGAGTATGGTCTCAAAGCTAAGGCTGCAATGGATGCCGGTGCTCTCGTATCAGATGATATCGTTATCGGTATCCTGAAGGAGAGAATAGCTGAGGACGACTGCAAGAACGGTTTTATCCTCGACGGTTTCCCAAGAACGGTACCTCAGGCAGAAGCTCTTGATAAAATGAACATCCAGATCGACAAGGTAATCGAGATCCACGTTCCCGACGAAACGATCAAGCAGAGAGTTTCGGGCAGAAGAGTCTGCCAGGGCTGCGGAGCTTCTTACCACGTTGAATACAAGCCTACTAAGGTCGAGGGTGTTTGCGATAAGTGCGGTGACAAGACTATCGTTCGTAAGGACGATCAGCCGGAAGTCGTTCTCGACAGACTCGCAACTTATCACGAAAAAACAGCTCCTCTCAAGGACTATTACGAGAAGCAGGGCAAGCTTGTTACTGTTATCGGTCAGGAAGAGGTCGCTGAAACTTCAAAGCTCACACTGGCAGCAGTAGGGGTAGAGAAGTAATGAGCATAACAATAAAATCAAAGTCCGAACTCGCCATAATGCGTGAAGCAGGTAAGATTACCTGCGGCGCAATATGGTATGCGGGCGAAAGATTAAAGCCGGGAATGTCAACACTCGATGTTGATAAGCTGGTTGGCGAGTATTTTGCCCGTCACGACAGCAAATCCTGCTTTAAAGGTCTTTACGGATTTCCAGGGAATGCTTGTATCTCAGTAAATGAGGAGATAATCCACGGTATCCCTAAAGCAAGCCACAGATTAAAAGAAGGCGATATAGTAAGCATCGACACGGGAGCAGCGTACAAGGGCTTCAATGGAGACAGCTGCTGGACCTTCCCTGTGGGTAAAATTTCTGATGAAGCTAAGGCATTGCTTGAGGTTACAGAGGCGAGCCTGTATGAAGGTATCGCTAAGGCTCAGGTTGGCGCAAGGGTCGGAGATATTTCTCATGCTGTAGAAGAGTATTGTGCTTCACGAGGCTACGGAATCGTAAGAAATTACTGCGGCCACGGAATCGGCAGAGAAGTTCACGAATCACCCGAAGTACCGAATTGGGGTAAGGCAGGTCACGGACCCAGACTGGTAGCGGGAATGACTATCTGCATAGAGCCCATGATAAATGTCAAGGGCGACGATGTCAAAGTTATGAAAGACAACTGGACAGTCGTTACAAAAAGTGGTTCACTTTCAGCTCATTTTGAGCATATGATCGCAATAACTCCTGACGGTCCCGTCATTCTGACACAGCCCTGACGGAGGGAATAACAGTGAAGCTGCTTAAAGGCTCTGTTGTAAGAGCGGAGGCAGGTCGGGACGGCGGAGGATATTTCGCAGTCACAGACTTTGATGAAAAATATTGCTTTATCGCAGACGGCAAGAGCAGAAAGCTCGACAAGCCCAAGCGTAAGAATATAAAACATATCCGCATTACAGACAGTATGATCGATCTAAACGATATAACTGATAAAAAACTCAGGAATGCGCTGAAACAGTTCAGCGAAGCTGAGTAAAGGAGGTTATGCAAGTGTCAAAAGAAGATGTAATCGAGGTTGAGGGCGTTGTAACTGACGCTCTGCCAAATGCAATGTTCAAGGTTCAGCTTGAGAACGGACATGAGGTATTATCTCACGTTTCGGGTAAGCTCAGAATGAATTATATCAGAATAGTTCCAGGCGACAAGGTAAAGCTTGAAATGTCACCCTATGATCTTTCAAAGGGTCGTATTACCTGGCGCGTTAAGTAAGAATACAGGATATCAAGTATATCCGTTATCCGCTAAAGGAGGTATTTTCAATGAAAGTCAGACCTTCAGTAAAACCTATTTGCGAAAAGTGCAAGGTTATCAAACGTAAAGGCAGAATCATGGTGATCTGCGAAAACCCAAAGCATAAGCAGCGTCAGGGTTGATAGCCCTACGCATTAATGGAGGTGCAATTATAATATGGCAAGAATAGCCGGTGTTGACCTTCCAAAGAATAAGAGAATCGAAATCGGTCTCACTTATATCTACGGAATCGGTCGTCAGACTGCAACAAATATCCTCGCAGCAACAGGCGTTGATCCTGACGTAAGAGTTAAGGATCTTGCTGAGGAGGACGTAGCTAAGCTTCGTGACTATATAGACGAGCATTACACAGTTGAGGGTGACCTCCGCCGTGAAGTTGCTCTTAACATCAAGAGACTTGTTGAAATAGGCTGCTACAGAGGCGTTCGTCATCGTAAGGGTCTCCCTGTAAGAGGACAGAGAACAAAGACAAACGCAAGAACTCGTAAGGGTCCTGTAAAGACTATCGCAAACAAGAAGAAGTAAGGAGGTTATGAGCTTTGGCACAGCAGAAAGGTAAAAAAGTTACTACTATCAGAAGACGTAGAGAACGTAAGAATATCGAAAGCGGCGCAGTTCATATTCAGTCCACTTTCAATAATACGATCGTAACTATTACAGATACAGCCGGAAACGCAATTTCATGGGCAAGCGCAGGCGAGCTCGGTTTCAGAGGCTCAAAGAAGTCAACTCCTTTCGCAGCACAGACAGCTGCTGAAACAGCTGCAAAGGCTGCTATGGAGCACGGACTCAAGAATGTAGAAGTATACGTAAAGGGACCCGGTGCAGGTCGTGAAGCAGCTATCAGAGCACTTCAGACAGTAGGCCTTGAGGTAAGAATGATCAAGGACGTAACACCTATCCCGCACAATGGCTGCCGTCCGCCTAAGAGACGTCGTGTCTGATCAAATTGGAGGTGTATTAAAATGGCAGTACAGAAAGAACCAATTCTTAAAAAGTGCAGATATCTGGGCATCAGCCCTGCTGTAATGGGCGTTTCCAAGAAGGAGTCAATCCGTTTCAAGAACGCAAACAACAGAAAGAAGATCTCTGAATACGGACTCCAGCTCAAGGAAAAGCAGAAGCTGAAGTTTATCTACGGCGTACTTGAGAAGCCTTTCAGACATTACTTCTCAATCGCTGAAAAGATGGAGGGTAAAGCCGGTGATAACCTTATCACTGTTCTCGAATCCAGACTTGACAGTGTTGTATACAGAATGGGCCTCGCTCTCACAAGAAGAGAAGCAAGACAGCTCGTTGTACACAGCCACTATACAGTAAACGGCAAGAAAGTAAACATTCCTTCCTATAGAGTTAAGGTTGGCGATGTGATCGCTCTCAAGGAGAAAGACAGAACTTCTGAAAAGTTCAAGGCTACAGTAGAGGAAACTAAGGACAGACTCGTTCCTGTATGGCTCACAGCTAATAAGGACGATTTCTCTGCTACAGTTAATCGTCTTCCCTCAGCTGAGGATATTGACTACGAGGTAGCTACTCACCTCATCGTCGAGCTGTACTCCAAGTAATCCGACAGAGGATCTGCTTGAAGAATCAGTTTACGAAATTAACATTAATTGCGAAATAGGAGGGTTTTTATGCTGGAAAAAATTAATAAGCCTGATATTGATATTGTCGAGCTTAAAAGTGACGGCAAATACGGCAAATTCGTTTTAGCACCGCTGGAGCGTGGATACGGTATTACACTTGGAAACAGCCTCAGGCGTGTGCTGCTCTCCTCACTTCCTGGTGTGGCTGTAACATCTGTAAAGCTTTCCGGCAAGGATGGTACAGTTCACCATGAGTTGTCAACTATTCCGGGCGTAAAAGAAGACGTTACGGAAATAATCCTCAGTATTAAAGGACTGACGGCAAAACTTTACGGAGAAGGCCCAAAGACAGTATATATAGAGGCAGAGGGCGAATGTGAGATCACTGCCGGTGATATAAAGACAGATTCAGAGGTAAATATCCTGGATCCCGGTATGCATATCGCAACACTTGGCAAGGACGCTAAGCTCTATATGGAGATCACTATCGACAGAGGCAGAGGCTATGTTTCAGCAGAAAGAAACAAAAAGCAGATCAACCTCCCAGTTGATGTTATCGCTGTAGACAGCATCTATACTCCTGTTCTTAAAGTCAATTATACCGTAGAGGATACACGACTCGGTCAGGTCACAGACTATGATAAGCTTACAATGGAGGTATGGACCGACGGTACTATCTCAGCTAAGGAAGCATTATCACAGGCAGCCAATCTCCTCAACGAGCATCTGAAGCTGTTCATCGACCTCTCAGAAGAGGCTGGACTTGCTGAGGTCCTTGTTGAAAAGGACGAGAAGGGTAAGGAAAAAATCCTTGAGATGACCATTGAGGATCTTGACTTATCTGTACGTTCATTCAATTGTCTGAAGCGTGCAGGAATCAATACCGTGGATGACTTGATCAATAAGTCAGAGGAAGAAATGATGAAGGTTAGAAACCTTGGAAAGAAGTCCTTCGATGAGGTTAAGGAAAAGCTCCAGTCACTGGGCTTTGATCTCTCATCAGAAGAGGAATAAATCTTAAAATGTGCGTAAAGCGCACAACTATAAAAAGGAGTGAATACAATGCCGGGTACAAGAAAGCTGGGCAGAACATCTGATCATAGAAAGGCTATGCTCAGAGGCATGGTAACTTTCCTGCTTGAGAACGGTCAGATCGAAACTACCGTAACAAGAGCTAAGGAAGTACGTGCAGTTGCAGAAAAAATGATCACTATCGGTAAAAATGATGATCTGCACTCCAAGCGTCAGGTATATTCATACATCACTAAGGAGTCCGTTGCGAAGAAGGTTTTCGACGAGATCGCTCCAAAGTATGCTGATAAGAACGGTGGTTACACACAGATCGTAAAGATCGGTCCTCGCCGTGGTGACGCTGCTGAAATGGCTATCATCAAGCTCGTTTGATCGCAGATATCAAAGATACAAGAGCCGTTCCCGTAAAGGGAGCGGCTTTTCTGTATACATATGATAAAAAAATACGAAAAATCGCCTTAAAGTACTTGCAAAAAAATCGTGGATATGATATAATATAGAGCGTATGAAATACAAATCAAAACGATTGGAGAATAAGTATATGAAGATCAACAAGTTAATAGCTTCTGTTACAGCTGCTGTTTCAACAGCTGCAATGGCTGGATATACAGCTATGACTGCTTTCGCTGAGGAAGCAGAGAAAACAACAAATGCTGCTAACGCACAGCAGCCAAGTGCAGGAAGCCTCCTCACAATGCCTCTCATGCTCCTTGTAATGTTCGTTCTGCTTTATTTTGTGGCTATCAGACCTCAGAAAAAGCGCGACAGAGAGCTCAAGGAAATGCAGCAGAGCCTTCAGGTAGGCGATGAGGTAGTTACAGGCGGCGGTATCGTTGGTATCGTTGTAAGCGTAGGCGAGGATACAGTTGTTATTGAGACAGGCGGTGCAAAGCACAAGCTCAGAATAAAGAACTGGGCTATCACAGAGAATGTTTCCGCTGCTGAGCGTTTAAAGGAAGCTAAGGCAGCAGGAAAGACATCATCAACAGTTGAGGCTGCTGCGGTAGTTGACGACGACGATAAAAAGTCAAAGAAAAAGAAGAACGACGAAGAATAAAAGATAATACCTCCGCATAGAATTATTAATAATTCTACAGCGGAGGTTTTTTATGCGCAGACAAAGGAAAAGCTTGTGGTCAAGCTGGATATTCAGTATGCTTATATCTGTTATGGCTGGAGCTGTGTGTATGGGGGCAGCAGCATTTTTTTCTGCGTCGGCAATGTACTTTTTGATGAAGGATACAGGTTTGACAAAAGCCTTTGCAGGGGCGAGTCTTGCCGCGGGGGCATATACAGCCGCGTATATCTGCGGCAAATACAGGCGCAGAAAGGGACTTATCTGCGGTACTCTCTGCGGAGTTTTCCTGTACGTTATAATATCAGCAGCAGGGATAATGATACTCGGTCAACATACAGGCATAAAAAAACTCCTTCTGCTGACCGTTTTCGGTGCAGCAGGAGGAGTTGCAGGTGTAAATTCAAAGCGCCCCGAAAAGCTGTGGGATCAATAATTTCCCGAGGTATCCTCTACCAGCTTGAATTCGATGTCATAATAGGTTATTTCGCCGTCTTTATCGAGGTGAGCACAGGTAGCAGGGACTTTGTCGCCGACCTTGTACTGGCTCTTTATAGCGTCGTAAAGCTCGTGATAGGTGGTCACATTTGTGCCGTTAATAGCAGTGATGAAATCGCCCGGTTTGAGGGCTGTATTTGCAATATCATAGTCCTTTTCGATCTTCAGGATATAAACGCCCTTGAAGTCCTTGGGAAGATCAAAGCCGAGCTCTTCCTGAATTTTCTTGATATTGCCCTCAGAGCTCATATCATAGAGCTGTATGCCTATTTTGAAGCGTCCGCCCACATAGCCGTTTTTGATAAGCTCCTCAATAACAGGGGAAGCTTCATTGATAGTGATAGCAAAGCCGAGACCTTCAAATTCGGCACTTACATACTTTGAAGAAGTAATGCCGATGACCTGACCGTACATATTAACAAGAGCGCCGCCCGAGTTGCCGGGGCTTATATCGGCGTTTGTCTGTATGCAGTCCATTTCAAAGCCGCCTGTATCGCTGCTTATTTTACGGTTTACAGCTGAAACGATACCGTCGGTAACAGTGCTTGCAAGGTTTGCAGGGTTACCGATAGCAATGACCTGCTCACCTACAACAGCTTCATCTGAGTTGCCAAGAGTAGCAGGTTTCAGCCCGTCAGCCTCTACCTTTACAACAGCGATATCCGTCTTTGAGTCTCTGCCGATTACCTTTGCGGCGTAGGTATCACCGTCCACCGTTTCAACAACGTGATAGCCGTCTGCTTCGAGAACATGGGCATTTGTAGCAATATAGCCGTCCTCGTTGAGAACTATGCCCGAGCCTGTACCCATAGGGTGTTTTGAAGTAAAGTTGCCGTAATCCTTATAGGTATATATCTTCACGATAGAAGGCTTTACGAGGGCAGCTGCGCCTTCGGGAGTATATCTGCCGTTTTCGTCCTTGTATTTTTCCTCATCGAGAGCACCCTTTGGCTTTGACTCCTTATACAGGACTATAGGCTTTGGAGAGCCTATTTTATCAACGACCTTCTCGCTGTTGATGATATCATAGACTATGCCGAATACAGCCAGCAGGGCTGCGATTATAATGAGTATTACGAACATTATGAGCACAGCAGACTGTCCCTTAGGTCTTTTCTGGAAAGTTTCTGTACCGTCAGGGCTGCCGTTGTTCTGACCGTGTTCCAGTTCCTCGAAGCCGATAGGTTCATACATGAACTTATCGTACACAGGTCTCTGCGGCTGTCCGTATTGCTGCTGACCGTAATAGCCGTTCTGCTGCTGACCATAGCCGCCCTGATAGCCGTTATTGTAGTTGTTCTGCGGCTGAGAATAGCCGTTTGGCTGATTAAAACGGTTCTGATACTGGGGCGGGGGAGTGCTGCTGGTGAATACACCATGCTGCTCTGTATTCCGGATACCGTTTGCTCCGCTTTCATCGGCAGGCTTTTCATGCTGAGGGGTATATTGCTGCCTGTCATTTTCGGAGGGATCGCGGTAGAAATTATCTCTTTCGTCCATTGTTTATCCTTTCGCTTTTGGCTGCTTTTCAGGCAGCTGAATAAGAAACTCGGTATATTCTCCGTACACGCTCTTTACAACTATATGACCGTGGTGGAGATGAACTATCTTACGTGAAATTGCAAGTCCGAGACCAAGACCTGTAGTATCCTTGCCTCGTGAAGAGTCTGTCTTGTAGAAGCGGTCGAATACCTGCGTTATCTCGTCATTTTTCAGACCCTCGCCCGTATTCTTTATACCTATGGTACACATACCGTTTACGGAACGCTCAAAGCGGAATGAAAGTGTACCGCCGTTGTTTATGAATTTTACCGCATTTTCCACAAGATTGTATATTACCTGCTGGAGAAGGTCTGCATCGACCTCACAGGTCATTCTTTCGCTTCCGAGACCCTCTACTTCAAGATTTTTGTCCTCGATCTTTTTCTCGAACATGAGAACTGTCTGAATAACGATCTCTGTCAGGTTTACGTCACGGAAATTCGGTCTGAGAGAGCCTGTTTCAAATCTTGACATATTGAGCATTGAGGAGATGAGTATTCGCAGACGCTTTATCTCCTTTGAAACAAGCACAAGGTATTCGTTCTGTCTGCCCTTTGAGATAGTACCGTCAAGGATACCGTCAACAAATCCGCCTATAGTTGTGATAGGAGTTCTCAGCTCATGGGATACATTGGCGATAAATGTCTTACTTGTTTCTTCGCTCTTTGCAACATCGGCTGCTACAGCATTGACGTAGTCAGCTATCTCAGACGAGGTAAACGGGACATTTGTAGGGATAGTCTCTGAGAAGTCGCGTCTTGCGTACTGCTCGGATATTCTACAGAATATTCTTTCATACTCGTCAAGCTTATTGAGCCTTCTCTTTATGAGAAGGAGCTGTATGGATACACTGAGGGCACATATGAGGGTATAGAATAAAGCTATTTTCATAGCAAAGGAATTAACGCCGTCGGACTTGCTGTATATCTTTGCGTACATATGCATAGGCACAAGATCGCCGTTTCCTTTCAGGAGAAAGCAGCTTCCGTACAGCATATAAGGTTCATTTGCGGCGATATTCTTTGTTTCAAGATCAAGGAAATCATTTGCGTCGAGGCTGTTCATTTCGGCTTCGGATATCCTGTCGCTTTTTTTGAGTACCTTTTTTGGCGTTTCCTTATAATCGGCATCAGACAGTACGCAGTTGCCGTTTTCGTCGTAGATGTATATCATCAGGTGGTATTTGCTTGAAAACTTCTTATGAAGGGTTTTGATAAGATCTGAACGCGTATCGCGTGTCTCGGCATAATTATCCTGCATACAGCTTATAAAGAGATCGCCGATAGACTGAAGCTCGTCAAGCTTTGATGACTTATAGATCCATGAGCTTATAGTTATAATAATAACGCCGATAACGATATTTACTGACAGGACTATAAAAATCAGGAATATAAAAAGCTTGTCATAAGAGCTTTTTTTGGTTTTCAAGCAGGATCACCCCTATACAAAATAAGGGGACAGACAGTCCCCTTGTTGTTCTGAAATTAATGAGAACTTATTCTTCTTCGTCAGCCTCGAATTTATAGCCTACGCCCCATACAGTCTTGAGGGTCCACTTATCTGAAACGCCTTCAAGCTTTTCACGCAGACGCTTGATATGAACGTCTATGGTACGGGAGTCGCCGTAGTATTCAAAGCCCCATACTTCGTCAAGAAGCTGGTCACGGGTATAAACTCTGTTCGGATTGGAAGCAAGGTAATAAAGAAGTTCAAGCTCCTTAGGAGGAGTGTCTATATTCTTTCCGTTTACTTTCAGCTCATAGCTGTCCATATTTACAGAGAGCTTATCGTAATGCACTTCCTTCTGCTCGGGCTCAGCCATACCTGTTCCTACGCGGCGTGTAACGGCGTTGATACGGGCAATAACTTCCTTAGCGTCGAATGGCTTTACGATATAATCGTCAGCACCAAGCTCAAGACCGATGACCTTGTCGATAGTCTCGCCCTTAGCGGTTATCATAATGATCGGAACGTTGGAGATCTTTCTGATCTCGCGGCATACCTGCCATCCGTCCTTACCGGGGAGCATTATATCAAGAAGCACCATATCAGGGCTGAGAGCCTTGAATTTTACAACAGCATCGTCGCCGTCGTGACAAAGAAGGACGCTGTATCCGTCTTTTTCGAGATAAAGTCTGAGAAGATCGCAGATGTTCTTGTCATCGTCAACTATAAGAACTTTAGGATTTTTTTCGTTAGCCATTTTGTTAATACCTTCCTTCCGTATTAAACATTTTATTAAGATAATTATAACTCAGATCGGTGAAAATGTCAATCAAAAATTGCTGATTTTTGAATTTGTGAGTTGATTTTGATATACAGCTTTATAAAAGAGCAGTATATCGGTCACAGACGGCTGAAAAGGTCGCACAGAGCGCATATAAGCTCGGTATTGGTGGGCTTTTCCGTAAGCCTGTGTTCTGTCAGCCGTGCCGAAGCACCGCTTTTGAATGCGTGGTCGGCGAGGTTGCGCATAGCTCTTTCCACAAGAGAAGCCTTGGTCGAGTAGGTCTGCGCTATCTCCTCATATATGCCGTTCATGCCGCCCCATAGCCTTTCAGGAGAATCCAGCGCTATTTCGGCAGCCTTTGCAAGGTAGTAAAATCCGCTTAGCCTCCGCGGAAAGCCCAGCTCCTCTATAAGCAGCTCCAGCCGTGAAAGCAGGCTTTTGCCTTTGTCTGCATAAAGCATTACCGCGAAGCACAGGCTGCTTACGGGATAAGGCATAATGAAGCATTTTTCAGCACCGGCTCTGCGAAAGCAGTCGTGTACAGAAGCGGACGAGGTGTAAAGTCCTGCGAATACGGATATACCGCTTTCGGACAGTTGTCTTATTAGATCCAGCAGCTTTTCGTCAGGTCGGAAGGCAAATAATATGATACCGCATATTTTTCCTTCGGATATCCTGCTTTTTATGCTTGACAGAGAGCTTTTGCAGCACTCCGCCATGATACCCATATTCATAAATCTGCGTGAGAGCAGCCTTCCGAGACCGGGCGAATTATCGCATATCAGCAAATGTCCGTTCATTTCGTCTGCTGAGAAAGGGCGGTGATATTGCTTATAGCCCAATCGAAGGTATCTGTTGTGATTATACAGCCGCAGTACGGACATTCGGCAGTCTGATTGATATTGACCTGAGCGCCGCAGTGGGGACAGGTCTGAGCGGTTACTCCGGTTGATGAAGCAGTCATAACTCCTGTAGTACGTGTGAGAGTCCACTCATAGGTCATAAACTTTTCCTTGACTTCACTGCCGCTGATTATAGCGCCTGTAGCGTCGTCCCTGATGTAATTAACAAGCCTTGTTTGCAGGCGTGCTATGATGATATCGTTGCCGCTGTCCTGTCTCCAGCCCAAAAGTGTATTTCCGAGAATTGCGGGGCGGCGTATGATATTGGTCTGACCGGCCTTTTTGAGCTGGTCAAGCTGACGCTGCATCTGAGCATAGAAAGCATCTGTCATATACGGACGAAGCTCGGAGATATCCTTTTTCTGCCAGTCGCTGTCATAGCTGAAATCCTCATCGCCTGCAAAATTGCCGAAATCCAGAGCCTTCGCATTTATCGGCATCGTAAGCAGACAGAATGATGAAAGCAGCAGAAGAATAAATATTTTCAGCCTTTTCATATTGTCCCCCGATGAATATAAAAGCTTTACTTCTTGGTGTGCTGTGAGATGCCCTTGATATTGCTTACAGCCCAGTCGAATGTATCTGTAGTAAGAACAGAGCCGCAGTATTCGCAGACTGTGTTCTGGTTGATGTCGATATGAGCACCGCAGTACGGACAAGTCTGTGAGGTCGTACCTGTAGACTTTGATGTCTTTACGCCTGTAGTGCGGACGAGAGTCCATTCGTAGGTCATAAACTTCTCATCGGTATTGCTGCCGCGGACGATAGCACCTGTGTTATCATCGGTTACATAATCAACGATACGTGTTTCGATACTGATAACGATCACATCAAGGTTACCCTCCTGCTTCCAGCCGAGGATATCCGTATCAAGTACAGAAATGCGGTCGATGTGGTTGGTCTGGTTGTTCTGACGGTACTTGTCGAGCTGTCTGTCCATCTGAGCGAACATTGCGCTTGTCATGTAAGGTCTGAGAGATTCTATATTCTTATTCTGCCATTCATTCTGGAAACGTACATAGAGATTTGATACCTTTTCGCGGAAATCAAATGTTGAGAAATCAGGATCAACATTGAGATATTCGTAAATGCTGCGGAGATCGCTCTTTGGCTTCAGATTGTATGTATGGTGATGTTGTTTCTTGCTTATTCTGTCAATTCTAAAGGCTGTAAAAAGTACGATTGAAGCCGCAGCCAAACCAAAAGCTGTACCGCTGCCGCTTCCTGAGCCTGAATAATCGTCATCGTCGTCCCAGCTGCTGTCGCTGTCCCAATCGTTACTGTCGTAATCGCTGTCCCAGCTGTCACTGTCCCAGCCGCCGCTGTCGTAATCGGAGTCGCCTGCAAAATCACCGAAATCCGCACGAGACCTCAGCGGAATGATGATAAGACACAGAAGAATTGCAATTACGGGAACAAACTTGAAAAACTTTTTCATTGTTATACCCTCACCATATTATATAATAACAATATTATACCATATGATTTTCAATAAATCAACAGACGAGGCGAAATTTTAGTAGTATTAGTGAATTGTAGGGAACGGCGTTATCAATTCGGAATTCGGAATTCCGAATTATTGTGTCTGCTGCGCAGACGGATTTGAATTTGTGTAGGGGCGCACAGTGTGTACCCGCAAGCCCTTAGCCTTTAGCCCTTAGGATATGGCTTCGCTAAATGACACAATTGTAGGGTACGGTGACTTCCTGTAGTACAGGGAGATGTCCGAAGGACAGAGGGTCGCGGCTCCTGTTGGGAGCCCTCGACGTCCCGCAAATTCTAAAAACGTGCAAATAATGCATTATCTATGTAGGGGCGGATATTATCCGCCTGCGAGCAACGATGCAAGTATAAATGACACATTGTATGGGCGGCGTTCCGCCGCCCGTCGGTAAGTGATGAGTGGTAGTGCGCACAGTGTGTGCCTGCAAGTAAATATAGAGCAGCGACATAGATACTGATAATCAGCAGCTTTCACAAAATAGGGACAGTGAAATTGGTCATTGTGATAAATTATCGTTGTTTTTGTCGTTATACAGCCATTTTTAGTGGCTTATGCCCTTGACAATTCTGCGATTATATGGCATAATCTAAGTTGTATAGCTATGTATACTCGTGAGGAAGCTGCGTATTTATACGCGGCAATAAAAAATGAGAGGAGAGTTTTACTATGCTTAAAAAAATCACAAGCGGATTTCTTTCTGCTATAGTTCTTGGCACGTCCGTATTGTCGTCAGTACCTTCGGCTGTTATCAATACTGCAACTGCTGCTGACGGAAAGTACAATTACGTTGACGCACTTGACAAATCGCTGTACTTCTATGAGGTCCAGCAGGCAGGTCCGCTCCCCGAATGGAACAGAGTTGAGTGGAGAGCCGATTCTACTATGGAGGACCCTGTACTGGGCGGCTGGTACGATGCAGGTGACCACGTAAAATTCAATCTGCCTATGGCTTATTCGGCTTCTATGCTTGCATGGGGACTTTATCAGTATCCCGACGGAGTTGAAAAGGCAGGTCTTAAACAAACATACGTTAATAACCTTGAATTTGTCCTTGATTATCTTGCTGAATGTGACAAGGGCAAAGAGGTAATATATCAGGTAGGTATCGGTAAGGACGACCATACATGGTGGGGTCCTGTTGAGCTTCTTGAATATGGTATGGCAGATAACTCACATAAGCTTGAGGACTGCCGTGCTGCTCTGAAATCATCAAAGGGCTGTACAGCTGTATTCGGCGAAATGGCAGCAGCTCTCGCAGCAGGTGCAGCAGCACTTGACGGTGATATAGACGCTTCAAAGAAGGCTGATTATATCAAGCACGCTGAGAATATCTACAATATCGCAAAGGAATCTCCAAGCGATGCAGTTTACAACGACAGCGATGCACAGGGCTTCTACCGCTCGGAGCATTGCTACGACCAGCTTTTCTACGCTGCAAACTGGCTCTATATCGCAACAGGCGACCAGTCATACCTCGATGAAGCTAAGGGCTATATCTCAAAGCTCCCACAGATGCTCGGTGAGGGCGGTACTGCATACGGCTGGGCACACTGCTGGGACGATAATACACAGGGCGGTATGCTGCTCTATGCTATAAACACAAACGATTCAACTGCTATCGCACACGTTAAGAAGCACTGCGACCGTTGGGTAAACGGTGAAGAAGCAAAGAAGATAAGCGGCGGACTCCGCTGGCTCAGCAACTGGGGCAGCCTGAGATATGCAAATGCTTCTGCTTTCCTTGCAACTGTTGCAGCTGATACAGTTCTCAAGTCTGAGGCTGATAAGTATAATGACTTTGCCGAGACTCAGGTAAACTACGCTCTCGGTGATAACCCGCTGAAGCAGAGCTTTGTTGTAGGCTTCGGCGACAAGTATCCTCAGAACCCGCATCACCGTACATCACACGGTTCATGGAAGAACGACCTGAAGATACCTTCACACGCTCGTCATATCCTTTACGGTGCTCTCGTAGGCGGTCCTAATGAGGACGGTTCTTATAACGATGACCGTCAGGACTTCATCAACAATGAGGTCGCTACAGACTATAACGCAGGATTTACTGCTATGCTCTGTAAAATGATAGACAAGTACGGCGGTTCTAAGGATCCGAGCTTCCCTGCAAAGGAAGTACACGACAGCCCTGAGTTCTACGTTGAAGTTCTCTCAAAGGGCGGAGATGCAAGCGGACAGACTATAAGCTTCAAGGTAACAAACCACTCTGCATGGCCTGCAAGAGTACAGGACAATATCTCATTCAGATACTTCATGGACCTCAGCGAGGTAAAGGCTCAGGGCAAGAATCCTGAGGATCTGGTTATCCGCTGCGACCGTGACCAGTCTGAAATGTACGCAGGCAAGGGCTATAAGTCAGCTGAAATATCAAAGCCTATCCAGTACAGCGGCGATATCTACTATATCGAAGTTAAACTCCCTGACGGAAGAGTTGTTCTTCCTATCTCAGAGGGACAGCAGCAGTGCGAGATACTCCTTGCACTTGTAATGCCTGATTACGGCAGCGGCTGGGACGCTTCAAATGACTTCTCAAACAAGGGTCTGGGCAAGACTGCAAAGGGTGCTGACGGCTCAACTATCGGAGTTATGACTCCTTATGTTCCTGTTTATGTAAACGGCAAGCTTTACTACGGTGAAGAGCCTGACGGCACAAAGGCTGACGGTCTCGGCGGTACAGGCAGCGATACTCCAAAGGTAACTACATCAACTACTACAAAGCCAAAGGAGACAACTACCACCACAACTACTACATCTAAAACTACTACAAGCACAACATCAACTACTACAAAGCCTGTTGAGATAACAACAACTACAGATAATCAAGGCGGCACAAATACGACGGAGGTAACAAAATACGGTGATGCTAATTGTGACAGTGAAGTTGATATGTCTGATATAGTTCTTATCATGCAGTCACTGGCAAATCCTAACAAGTACGGACTTAATGGTACAGATAAGAACCATATCACAGAGCAGGGATACGCTAATGCAGATGCTGATAAGGCAGGTGCAGGCGTAACAACAAACGATGCGGTTGCAATACAGAAGTATCTTCTTAATTATTATCCATCACTTCCCGTATGGCCTGCACCATGAATTGAATAGCAAATTTGAAAGCTCCCCGATAATTCGGGGAGCTTTTTAGTTTATCCAAAGAGACAGATTTAAAGGTGCGGACAAAGGAGAGCCTCTTGTCGGAACATTTTGATCCGTCCGCGCAAGCGGACACCACAATTATGCATTATGAATTAAGCATTATGCATTAAAAATCTCCGAAGCATTTGCTTCGGAGATTTGAATTTTTTCAGATACCGCAATCCTCGTATTCCTTCCACTTCTCATAGTAGAGCTTGTTGCTCCAGCTGCGGAAGAGGATATATGCTACGGAACAAATTGCAAGGAATATTGCACACAGTGTAGGCAGTGAATCCTTGAACATCTTTTTTGCGGAATATACATTTTCTTTTTTGCGGCTCATATTATGATATCCTTTGCTGTTATTTTATCAATTATTTGAAGCTGTACCGCCGTTCATCTCAGCCATGAGTCTCTGGAGCTCAGCATCTACCTTAGCATCTGATTCCAGATTTTTGAAGGTGTCTCTAAGCTCGTCGCCTGAACCGCCGCCGAGTGCGTCGCCTGCGATCTCTGTGAATGCAGCAGCCTCAGCTTCCTTGCGCATTACCTTGTCCTCCATTCTCTGGAACTTCTCAAATGAGGAGTTAGGATCAAAGGTACCTGCTGCCTTTGCAAGGCTCTTCTGAGTATCAGCCATCTGTGAACGTGCGATAAGCATAGCCTGACGGCTCTTTGCCTCTTCAAGCTTTGCCTTGAGTACCTCTACCTGATCGCCGATAGCGTCTGTCTGTGCAGAGATAGACTCATACATTTCCTTATAGTTAGCAACGTCCTCGTCAGCCTTTACCTTTCTTGCGAGAGCCTGCTTAGCAAGGTCCTGATCGCCCTTTGAGAGTGCAGCCTTAGCCTTTAACTCCCAGTCAGCCGATATCTTCTGAGCATCAAGGTACTTCTTCTCAGCAAGGCGCTCGCTTGCCTTTGCCTTGCCGTAGTTCTGAGTAGCCTTTGTAAGCTCTGTCTGCATATCAATGATGATCTGCTTGACCATCTTCTCAGGATCTTCTGCTCTGTCGATAAGATCGTTTACGTTAGCCTTGAGAAGGTCGCTTAATCTTCTGAATACACCCATTTTTATAATCCTCCTGTTTCATGTAACAATGTGTTTTAGGCACACCCCTTGTGCCACAAGATAATTATATGTTATAATTTTGTGGTTGTCAAGAAAAAACTGTGCGATTTCATCTGATTTTCATTTATCAGACCTGTGTGTGAACGCATTATTACAAAATTATTCCCCGTTTTTTTCCAGTTCATTAATATATTGCCCGAGTTTTTCAAAGTCGGTATTTGGTGAACTGAGACACTCGTCCGTGTCGATGCCGAGGAGTTTTTCACGGAGATCCAGCATTTTTTTCCTTCGTTCAAAGGCTTCGGCAGTCATGACTATCATATCCTGACATTTATCGTTTATGAGCTTCATGGGTTCAGATGTGATAGAACACAGCTTCACAAAAAGCTCATAGTTATCGCTAAAGTCATCACTTTTGATCGAAATCATGGAAAGTCTCTCCTTTCAAGGCGAAAAAATGATCCCCTGCTTACTATTTTACATTAAAAATATCGAGTTGTCAACATATTTTTGTAAAAATTGATGACTTTTATTTTATGTATATGTCTTTGGACACGGATATACTGCCTTCCAGCTGGTATTTTACATTCAGGGTAAGGGTATCATCTGTTTTTACGGGAGTGATTTCCCGCGAGAGTATACGGGTATCTTTATCGAGAAAGTTGTTTTCGTAGAGGTAAACTCTTTCCATGAGTCGCTGTGACAGCTCTTCCTCGGTGAAGCTGTATTCAGTCGGCGACAGCTCTGTGATATCGGTTCTGTCTATACCTAAAGGGAGCTTTTTTCCGAAGAGCTCAAGGCTTTTACGGGATTTTTTGGAGCTGCTGTGCTCATAGTCGTTATGACCGAAGGAAAGAGGTATACCAAGGCTGAAAAGCCGCAGTCTGCGAAGCTTTTTCCTTTTACCTGTGGGGAGAAGCTCTTTTGAGACAAAGGGGGCGGAAAAGCTTATATTTTCCTCGTATGTGCCGCGGATATCGCCCATAGCGTGATAAATAAAGGACTTGCCGTTGTCTCCGTCGGAGACTCCGCTGATAAGCAGAGTGCCTTTTGGGACGTAGTCACCGACTATGTGTTTTAGCTCGCCGCACTGTACAAGCACAGAGGATATGACTGCGTCACGGCTTGCCACGATATTGCAGGGGACGCGTTCAAGAGCCATATCGGGCTTGGGAACAGCTTCACGTATCTGCACTACGATACGGCTGCCTGTATGTCTCATACCTGCCCATGCAATGCCGTCAACCATAGTTTTGAGGCGGTTCTGGCAGTCACGCAGGTCAAGGCGGTAAAGGGGAGTGCCTGCTTTTACGTCAAGCTCTGCAAGGGCGGCGCGTATCACCTCGTCACTTATGGAGGTATTTCCTTCTATTTCGATGGTAACTACGGTTCGGGAGAAGTAAAGCACTGCTGCGGCTGCAAGTACGAGTCCTATAATAAGACCTGCCCGATTGCGGAAACGGTGAAGCCTTGCGGAAATGCTGTCGTATTCTGCGGTTTTCAGTTCTACAGCACATTTTTCTGCAAGTGAGCGTATTTTCTTCATATCCTTGCGGAAAACATCACCGCGGAACACCTCGCCGCGGCAGTACTGCTCCCTGCATTCGATGCGGCTTTCGTGCATAAGATTTATGAATTTATAGAGCTTCTTTCCCTGTGCGTTTATCCTCACTAAGCCTCTTATTTTCAGACTCATTGTGCTTGCTCCTTTCTGCGAATTCTATTTTTTCGATATATCCGCGGATAACAAGTCCTCCTGTGCGGAAGTCGAAGGCTCTGAGACCGTTTCCGTGTATACTTATATATAATCTGCCTGAGACCAGCCGCATATAGACCTCGTTGTATTCCTCTATCCTGCGGCAGTTGTCTATTATCAGCTCCTTGTTGTCGGAAATGTGTATACCCGAGTTGAGATACAGAGTATCACGGGTAAGCTCCGCAAGCCAGTCAAACATAAGCGTCACTCCTGTATATTTTTTCATTTCCAATAATATGATTAATGGGGTGATGATTATGAGGAAATTTGCTGAAAAAGCTTTTGAGCTTGCGAAGCTTGGCTTGCTTGGGACGGCGGTTTTATTCTGTACAGTTGATACTGCTTCCGCCGCGGTAGCAGTGGGGGAGAGTGTTTCGCGCTGTATAAATGTGGTCATACCGTCACTTTTCGCAATGATGATAGTCTCTGCAATTATTGTCAGGAGCGGAGCACTTACACTTGTGCCTGCGTGGTTCGGGCGTATCAGCAGGCTTTTATTCGGTATCGAGGGAAGTATCTTTCCCGTATTCACTTTCGGTATGTTCGCAGGCTATCCTGTCGGGATAAAGATGCTGTGCGGGGAATACAGTGCAGGCAGGCTCACGAAAGGGCGTGCGGAGATACTGGCAGGGCTGTGCTTCGGAGCAGGTCCTGCCTTTACATTCGGCTGTATATCGCGTCAGCTTTACAGCTCCGACAAGGCAGGGACTGTGATACTCATATCCAATATCTCAGCAAATCTTATCCTTGCACTGTTTATGTCCTTTTTTTTGAGAAAAGGTGCGGGCGAGAGCTGTAATGTCAGAAAATTCCGCATATCTTCGGAAATGCTTACGGAGTCGGTGCTCCGCAGCGGCAGAGCTATGGCGGATATATGTATTATGATAACAGCTTTCTCGGTATTGAATATTATGTTTGTACGCATGGGGACGGCAGCAGCAGTTGGTGAGCTTCTTGCGAAGCTCACCTGCCTCGACCGCAAAAGCGGTGAGGCAATAGTCGCCGCTCTCCTTGATGTTACAAGTATCTCAGCTTTTCCCTGCGGCGACTGGCTGCTGCTGCCTTACATAAGTGCATTGGTCTCTTTTGGGGGCGTATGCGTGATTTTTCAGCTTTCTGCTATAACAGCAGGAAGGCTGTCGCTGAGACAGTTTATCATTATGCGTATTATAGCAGCTTTGATGAGCTTTTGGATATGCAGGCTGCTGCTTCCGTACTTTATTGAATACGAGACTGTTGAGGCAGCGGCAGTTAATGTGAACAGAAGCGGCGGTTCGCCCGTATCATCTGTAATGCTGGTGCTTATGACGGTGATGCTTATGTGGGAAATGGGCGGAAAAAGCAATAAAAAGATAGCTGAAAGCACATAAAAATTCACTTTGAATGGTTCAATTTGTGTACAGTGACAAAAATTGTGAAAGCTTTAAGAAAAGGCTTGATTTATTGTAAAAAGGTGGTAAAATATAATTAGCACTCAGAGATAAAGAGTGCTAAACTTGGAATTGCTTATTATAGCGAACGACAATATTTTTGAAGTTTGCTATTTGCCGATCCGCACGAAGCCGGCAGCAGCGAGCGAATGTGCGAGGCACTTTGAATATAATTATCAGGAGGTATATATTATGACTATCAAACCTTTACAGGACAGAATTGTAGTTAAAATGGTTGAGGCTGAGGAGACTACAAAGAGCGGCATCATTCTTTCAGGTTCAGCAAAGGAAAAGCCTGAGGTAGCTGAGGTCGTTGAGGTAGGTCCGGGAACCAATGACGTTAAAATGGAAGTAAAGAAGGGCGACAAGGTCCTTATTTCTAAATATTCAGGTACAAACGTAAAGCTCGAGGGTGAAGAGTATATCATCGTTAAGATGGAAGACATTCTCGCAACAGTAAAGTAATTCGGAATTAGGAATTATGGTAATCGCTTACGCGATAGATTTTTAATCGTCCCGAAGGGACACATTTAATTCTGAATTTCGAATTATGAATTCCGAATTCGTTAATTTTTAATTATTGATATAAAGGAGTTAATTATCATGGCTAAGGATATAAAGTACGGCGAAGACGCAAGAAAGGCTCTTCAGGCAGGTATCGACAAGCTTGCTGATACTGTAAGGATAACAATGGGTCCTAAGGGCAGAAACGTAGTTCTCGACAAGAAGTTCGGTGCTCCGCTCATCACAAACGACGGTGTTACTATCGCTAAGGATATCGAACTCGAGGACGCTTTCGAGAATATGGGCGCACAGCTCGTTAAGGAAGTTGCTACAAAGACAAACGATGCAGCAGGTGACGGTACAACAACTGCTACACTTCTCGCTCAGTCAATCGTTCGTGAGGGTATGAAGAATATCGCAGCAGGCGCTAACCCGATGGTTCTCAAGAAGGGTATCGCTAAGGCTGTAGACGTTGCTGTAAAGGCTATCGTTGACAACTCAAAGGCTGTTCAGGGCAGCGAAGATATCGCAAGAGTAGGTACAGTTTCTTCTGCTGACGAGAATGTTGGTAAGCTCATTGCTGAGGCTATGGAGAAGGTAACTGCTGACGGCGTTATCACTCTCGAGGAGAGCAAGACTGCTGAGACATACAGCGAAGTCGTTGAAGGTATGCAGTTCGACAGAGGTTACATCTCACCATATATGGTAACAGATACAGATAAAATGGAGGCTGTTTACGATGACGCTTTCGTTCTTATCACTGACAAGAAGATCTCTTCTATTCAGGAGATCCTCCCACTTCTCGAGCAGATCGTAAAAATGGGCAAGAAGCTCGTTATTATTGCTGAGGACGTTGAGGGCGAGGCTCTTACAACAATTATCCTTAACAACCTCCGTGGTACATTCAAGGTTGCAGCTGTTAAGGCTCCAGGCTTTGGTGACAGACGTAAGGAAATGCTCAAGGATATCGCTGTACTCACAGGCGGCGAGGTAATTTCTTCCGAGCTCGGTCTCGAACTCAACGAGACAACTATCGACCAGCTTGGTCAGGCTAAGCAGGTAGTTATCCAGAAGGAGAACACTATCATCGTTGACGGTGCAGGCGACAAGAAGGCTATCGAGTCAAGAGTTCACCAGATCCGTGCAGCTATCGAGACTACAACATCTGATTTCGACCGCGAGAAGCTCCAGGAGAGACTTGCTAAGCTTGCAGGCGGTGTTGCAGTTATCAAGGTAGGTGCTGCTACAGAGATCGAAATGAAGGAAAAGAAGCTCCGTATCGAGGACGCTCTTGCAGCTACAAAAGCAGCTGTTGAAGAGGGTATCGTAGCAGGCGGCGGTACAGCATTCGTAAATGCTATGCCTGCTGTAAACAAGCTTATCCCAACACTTGACGGCGATGAGAAGACAGGTGCTAAGATAATCCTCAAGGCACTTGAAGCTCCTGTACGTCAGATCGCTGAGAACGCAGGTCTCGAGGGCAGCGTTATCATCGACAAGATCGTTCGTTCACGCAAGATCGGCTACGGCTTCGATGCTTACAACGAGGTATACACAGACATGATACCTGCTGGTATCGTTGATCCTACTAAGGTTACAAGAAGCGCACTCCAGAACGCTGCTTCAGTTGCTTCAATGGTTCTTACAACTGAGAGCCTTGTTGCTGATATCAAGGAAGAGACTCCCGCAGCTCCTGCAATGCCGGCAGGCGGAATGTACTAATAATCCGCTTGCGGATTATTAAATTCGGAATGCGGAATTCGTAATTCGGAATTATAAAAACAAAGGCGAACTCGTTTATTCGGGTTCGCCTTTTTGTTTGATAATGTGTATGGGACGATGACTCCCTGTAGTACAGGGAGATGTCCGAAGGACAGAGAGTCGCGGCTCCTGTTGGGAGTCCTCGACGTCCCGAAGACTACTCATTAATCTCTGCTCACTAAAAACCGCCTGCATATGCAGGCGGTTTTTCAGTCATCGACTATCTTACTTGTAAATTCTGCAACTCTTGCTTTATCGCCGTGGCAGTCCACTTCGATATCTTCACGCTTTATAAGCCAGCGTACAGAAAAGAACATGAAAGCAAACGCGATAGAATTTACTATAATACTGAAATAAATTCGATATCCAATGATATTTCCGAGCATTCCGCAGAACATGATAGCAATACTGATTATAGTAAACACTTCAAGCTTCTTTTTATCAGGGTCAAGCTGTAAAAATGTTAGGCAGGTGAGTCCCGAGAAAGCTGAATGTACCATAGCGAGCAGAAGCGAATAAGGCTGGTAGAATTCAAGCTGGTAGGAATTCAGCTCCAGTACCATCATTGTTGCTTCTATAATGATATATACAGTAATGCATATCTTCATCATGTTTCTGAAACGCATAGCCGTTGATATTAGCCAGTCTCCCCAGAGAAACAGGCAGAAACCGCCTATTTCCACGGTATACGCTATGATCTCGATAGTTTTTGAAATCAGCGAGGTCGAGATATAAGTATTATAGTAGTATAAGCATATCAAGCCAAATGCAAAAAACAGAATGTTTGCAATAAAGCAGAATTTAAAGCCGTTATTTAAACGTTCGTGCATAAGCTGCTCCTTAGCTGAGTGCTTTAAGTGCTCTCTGTCCTATGTCTTTTCTGTAGTGAGCACCTTCAAAGCTTATCCTTGATACTCCTTCATAAGCCTTGTCAAGTGCAGCCTGAAGAGTATCGCCCTTTGCGGTAACGCCGATTACACGACCGCCGTTTGTGAGAAATTCGCCGTTTTCGCTGAGTTTTGTTCCTGCATGGTAAACGAAGCAGCCCTCGACCTGTCCCTTGTCGTCAAAGCCGTTCATAACGATGCCCTTTGGATAGCTTTCGGGATAGCCTCCGCTTGCCATTACTACGCAGGCACAGCTTCCGTTATGCCACTTGATGTCGACCTTGTCCAGCTCGTGGTTGTATATAGCCTCGAATATCTCGTAGAGGTCAGCGTCCAGCATTGGGAGTACTACCTGTGTTTCGGGATCACCGAAGCGGCAGTTGTACTCAATTACCTTTGGTCCCTTTGGAGTTATCATAAGTCCGAAATAGAGACAGCCCTCAAAGGTGCGTCCCTCGGCGTTCATAGCGTTCATGGTAGGAATGAATATCTTTTCCATACATTCCTTAGCTATAGCCTCGGTATAGCATGGGTTAGGTGAAACAGTTCCCATACCGCCTGTGTTGAGCCCCTTGTCGCCGTCAAGAGCGCGTTTGTGGTCCATAGAGGATATCATAGGTACCAAGGTCTTGCCGTCAGTGAAGCTGAGGACAGATACTTCGGGACCTGTGAGGAATTCCTCGATAACTATACGTGCAGAGCTCTTGCCGAATTTGAGCTCGTCTATCATCTCATGTACAGCTGCAACAGCTTCTTCCTCATTCTGAGCAATGATAACGCCCTTGCCCAGTGCAAGACCGTCAGCCTTGATAACAGCAGGATAGCTGTTCTGCTCCTTGAGATAGGCGATAGCCTTGTCGGACTCAGTGAATACCTCATAGAAGGCTGTAGGGATATTGTATTTCTTCATAAGCTCCTTTGAGAATACCTTAGAGCCCTCTATAATAGCTGCATTAGCCTTTGGACCGAATGTCATGAAGCCCTCTGCCTGTAATGCGTCTACCATACCGAGTACAAGCGGGTCATCGGGAGCTACTACTACCATATCGGGCTTGAGCTGTTTTGCAAGGGCTACTACGCCGTCAACGTCTGTTGCGCCTACGTTGAAGCACTCGGCATATTTGGAGATACCGCCGTTGCCAGGGGTGCAATAGAGCTTGCCTACCTTGGGGCTCTCAGCCAGCTTCATTATGATAGCGTGTTCACGGCCGCCTCCGCCTACTACTAATACGTTCTTCATTGGGATTTTTCCTCCTGTATATAAAAAAGTTATTTATTCTTAATGGTTATGCTGTCATACAATTTGCTGACAGCTTATTTAATTGTGATGCTGTCAAGCATTTCGCTTATGGCTGTTTCATCCTTATCCATGATGCCTTCTGCGGTGATAAGGTAATATTTATCGTCTTTGGCAAAGCCATATAACTCATACTTTATTATGGATTCATCTTCAACAGATTTTTGTTTGAAGCAGAGATACTCACATTTAATTCCGAAAAGCTCTTTTTGATCGCGTACAGGATCAAAAAAATATTCATTTCCGCTTTTATATTTTTCATATCGTTTGTCAAAATTTTCGGACGGAGGATCTGTTTTACCTGCCTCAGTCACATACAAAAATACTGCGGGATAGGAAGTGTTGTAATAATCATCTCCCTCGGTATATCTTATCAGGATATCAAGCAGAGAATCGTTGTTTCTCTCAGTATCTGCGGCGAAATATTTATGACCTGTCTTTATGTTGAAGTAGGGATAGTCATATTCTTCGGGAAGATCAGCAATTCTGAAATCCGAAGTGTACTTTACCGTCTTCATGATATTCTTTATAGCCTTTTCTGAAAGAAAAGCCTTTATGGAAGAACAACTGGTCTTTACATCTAAAAAGCGGGTATCAGTTCCTGCAACATATTGTATCAGCGGCTCTGACTGAATATTTGTGGAATGATCTGCATAACATTCAAGGTCAGAACCGATATCAAAAGCCTTTGCTTTGGATTCGGAACCTTCTGCGTATGCTTTTACTGTACAGTTATAGGTACAGTCATCGAAATAGATATGACTGTGCAAAGGACCGCTGAACATCATATCGTATAGTCCGACTCCGTCATCATTCAAAAGCTTAAAGCCTTTTGGTACTTTAAAGCTGAAATTTTCAGTTTTGTACTCTACAGAAGGGTGAGTCATATAGTATGTATATGCTATAGAGCCTGCTGTTGCAAGCACGATGATAGATGAGATTATTATTAAAAATTTTTTCATAGTTAAATTACCCCTTTTTGATTTTTCCCTTATATCATTATATTATAACGAACGGCACAGAACCCCTTCTGCTCATTCGCTAAAAGCTTATTTTATTTTGATGCCGTCAAACATTTCCTTTAAGTCAGCTTCGTCCGAGTCTTTGTGGTAAATTACATTGATAGCATAGGTGTATTTATCCTTGCTGAAATAGTAATAATCGCGGCATACCGGTTTGCTGTCTGGTATATTATCAGACTTTGATTCATAACGGAAGTGTTCGCATTTAAAGCCGAACATATCCTTCTGATCTCTGGTAAGTGCAGTGTATTTATCTTCATTTTCAAGTTTCTTGTTATATCCTTCATCTGCACGTTCAGCAGGTGAACTGCCGTCATCGAAAATATTTATTGTCAGATATGGAAACAGCATTTTCTCTGAAGTGTCAGCCTCGACATATCTTTCCAATATACAGAATATGCCGTCACTTTTTACTACGCTTGTCATTTCTTTACATTCGTATTTTGAGCCTGTATTGACGCTTACCAAGTCATAGTCATACACATCAGGCTTGTCGGCAAGGCGGAAATCAGATGTATATTTTGCAGTTTTGGCGATTTTTTCAATTGCAGGCTTAATTATCTTTGCCTTTAAAGGACTGCATGAGCAATCAAGAAACAAAAAGTGTGTATCTGTTCCGAGAGCGTATCTGAAAGTTACTTCCTTTTCACCGGAATCAGTTTTCTCTGATGTGAAGCAATAGCCTTCATAAAGATATCCCTTGAGCTTTTCAAGCTTAACGCTTTTTTCTTCGGAAGTGTCCGAAATAAACTCGTTCAGCAATTCGGGTGTGCAGTTTAGGTTTACACTTTCGATGTTTATATCTTCGTCGAAGCACTGGAAGGTATACATATAGTCTTCTTTATAATCGGTGCGCTTGAAGCCGTTAGGCACTTTAAAGCTAAAGCTTTCCAGTTCATACTTTTCAGACGGGTTAGTGTTGTAGAAATATACTCCGAACAAAGCTGCGCCCAGAACGATGATGACAGATGTCAGAATGATAATGAATTTTTTCATAGTTGAAATCCCCCCTTTTTAGTTTCCCTTATATCATTTTATTAAAACGAACGGCACAGAACCCCTTCTGCTCATTCGCTGTAAGCTTATTTTATTGTAATGCCGTCAAGCATTTCCTTTATATCGGCTTCGTCCGAATCTTTGTGGTATATTACACTGATAGCATAGGTGTATTTATCCTTGCTGAAATAGTAATAATCGCGGCATAACGGTTTGCTGTTTGATAAAGTACTGGGTTTTGATTCATAACGGAAGTGTTCGCAATTAAAGCCGAACATATCCTTCTGATCTCTTGTCAGCGCATCGATATGTTTTTCTTCAAGGTGCTTGTTATATTCTTCATCAGCAAGGTCAGCAGGTGAGCTGCCGTTGTCAAAAACCAATACGTTCAGTACAGGATAAGGAAATTTATCAGGATCGTCAGCCTCAGCATACCTTTCTACTAAGGAGAAAATATAATCTTTGCCTGTCAGCTTATCAGATGGACGGCAAAGGTATTTTGAACCTGTATTGATGCTTAAATAGTCATATTCAAAAACATCGGGCTTGTCTGCAAGGCGGAAATCTGAGATGTATTTTACAGTATTTGCAAATTTTTTGATCGCAGGCTTTATTATCTTTGCCTTTAACGGACTGCAAAAGCAATCTATTACCATAAAATGTGTATCTGTTCCGATAATGCATGACATTTCTATTCCATGTTTATCTTTTCCATTTTCATCTTTATAAGTTTCCTCTGATGAGTAGAAATAGCAATCATACGGGTAGCCTTCAAGCTTTTCGACCTTTGCGGATCTTTCTT
This sequence comes from Ruminococcus flavefaciens, assembly GCF_900143025.1. GTDB lineage: Bacteria > Bacillota > Clostridia > Oscillospirales > Ruminococcaceae > Ruminococcus > Ruminococcus flavefaciens_I. The sequence goes on from NZ_FRCT01000010.1 coordinate 72,364, forward strand.
CACTTGAAAACATCTTATGTGAAAATGCTTCGGGCGTTAAGGTCATTTCAATGTTGAAAATTGTTATATCCTCACCAAGGCACTCGAAGTACATAATAGGGTTTGGTTCGTCCGGATTACCGGTGCTGGTGCACCTGAAGCCTTTGGGCACTTTAAAGCTGAAGTTTTTATTGTCATAGTCAGTAGACGGGGTAGTATTGTAGAAGTATACTCCGCACAATACTGCGCCCAGAACGATGATGACAGATGTCAGAATGATAATGATTTTTCTCATAGTTGAATTACCCCTTTTTTAGTTTCCCTTATATCATTTTATTAAAACGAACGGCACAGAACCCCTTCTGCTCATTCGTTTATTAACTGTTGTAGCTTGAAATTACCGAATTTTCGGAAAAACTTGCAATTTTTCAGCCTTGTGCCCCTTTTTCTTTAAGACTGCCGCCGTATATCTCTATAGAAGCACAGCAGCATACCATAACGAAAGCGGCACAGACAAGAAATCCCGAAAAGTCGCGCAGTGAGTTTACCTGCTTAACTATTGTTATTATATTTTCACCGTATTTTTCCCTGATATTATTGCAGAGGAGACTGTTTACCAGAAATGCGCCTACATAGTCCAGCAGGAACATAAGTATTGCGATTATCAATGTGATTATGCCTCTTTTGCGCTTCAGGTCCTTGTATGCGCAGTTTATTGAGGCAAGTATGCATATAGGTGCGGAAACTATGACTGCTTCGAGCATAAGCCCGAACTTTATATTCGTAGGCAGAGGCTCGCTTTTGAGCGGCTCTCCGAAAAGTGCGGTATATAATGACAAATGATTATACATTATGAAAAATATATCAAGTGCAAGTTTGATTATACAAAATAGGGCTGAAGTTAGTAATGTGACTTTTAGTGTATTGGGTTTTTGCATTTTTTTGCTCCTTACTTGTATTTTAAATGCTTAACGTGACGATCCTCATCTATACCGAGGGCAGCGGCGGTGCAGACAAGCACCAGTGCTCCCACAAGGAGTATACTGAAGAAGAAGGTCACATATTCGGTGCGCTGAATGAGCCAGCGTTCCGAGATATGGCTTTCCGCCATAGAGGTGTGTGATATGAACAGTGCTGATGTATGCTCGGCAATAAATCCCAGCAGCCACAGTGCAGGTGCGGCTTTAAGCGTTCGTTTGCACCTTTTTGCGGAGAATGCCCAGCCGACACAGCTGAATATATAAATCAGAAACGGCAGCCATACTATCTGTACTGCACATAGCAGAGCCTTGCATTTGCCTGACATTCCGATATCGGGGTGATTGTCCGTTATAGAACTGCTCAGCAGAGCATTGAAAACAGGTCCCGAGGTCAGGTAAGCGGCTATTGATATGACGATGTAGAAGCCGGTGAAGGCGGCTGCGGTTATGTAGAGTTTTTTTAGTGAGATAGAGTTATAATTGCTGCTCATATATATCCCCCTCATTTTTATTTAACTGTATAACTGCGTATAGTTTTGGTGTAAATATACACACAAAAAATTATATCATATTATCGAGTAAAAAGCAATAGACGCGGCGAAAAAATACGAATATATTAGTTTGGGTCGGGAAATCGTGACCGAGCGTTGAAAGTCGGCACTTATTTTGTTTTTATGCTTGAAAGGACTTCCGCGATCTTTCCTTCAACATAGCCGAAATTCGAGCTTTCTGCATAGACGCAGAGATATTTTTCGCCAAGATCGGCAAGGTATGACCTGCAATGCAGATTATCATTTGCTGCCCATTCACAATAGTAGAAGGTGTATTTTGCGGTAGCGGTCGTGCCTGTAAAAACTATATCCTTGCTGTTTTCGGCATCTATGGCTTCCTGCGCGGACTTGCCGTCCTTGTTTTCGGAAACATATACATTCAGACCGCAGGTGGTGAAATCCCTGTCGGTTATCATTTTCAGGAAACAGGGCATAGATCCGCCTGTCGTAACAGATGCGGAGCTGTCATACTGCCATATATTCGGGTCAGCATACATTTTGAAGGAGTCGCTGATATAATTGCCGTTTTGGTATTCAACACTTTCTTCCGAGACAGCAGCAGGAGCAGGCTTTGATTTTTCTTTTTCGGCGGCAGGCTTTTTGTCATTGCAGCTGAAAAGTGATACCGCCATTAATGCAGCAGTCAAAGATGCTGCTAAATCAAGTTTTTTCATATGTATTATCTCCATAACACAAGGCTGCGGTCATTTACTGACCGCAGCCCATTGTTTATCAGTGGTGGAAAAGACGTATTCCTGTGAATGCCATTGCGATATTGTACTTGTTGCAGGTCTCGATAACGTTGTCATCACGGATAGAACCGCCTGGCTCTGCGATGTACTCAACGCCTGACTTCTTAGCGCGTTCGATGTTGTCACCGAATGGGAAGAAAGCGTCCGAACCGAGGCATACGCCTGTATTCTTAGCAAGCCATGCTTTCTTTTCTTCTCTTGTGAATACGGCAGGCTTTACCTTGAAGATACGCTGCCACTCGCCCTCACGGAGAACGTCCTCGTACTCATCGCCGATATATACATCGATAGCATTGTCGCGGTCTGCACGGCGGATATCATCAACGAACTGGAGTCCCATTACCTGTGGGGACTGTCTCAGCCACCAGTTGTCAGCCTTCTGACCTGCAAGTCTTGTGCAGTGGATACGTGACTGCTGTCCTGCGCCGATACCGATAGCCTGTCCGTCCTTTACGTAGCAGACTGAATTTGACTGTGTATATTTAAGAGTGATAAGTGAGATAAGGAGGTCGTCCTTCTTGTCGTCTGGGATATCCTTGTTATCTGTAACTACATTAGCGAGGAGCTCGCGGTTGATGTCCAGCTCGTTGCGTCCCTGCTCGAAGGATACGCCGTATACCTGCTTTGTTTCGATAGGAGCAGGCTTGTAGTTCTCGTTCATTTTGAGTATGCAGTATGTACCTTTTCTCTTGGACTTGAGTATCTCAAGTGCCTCAGGCTCGTAATCAGGAGCAATAACGCCGTCCGATACCTCACGCTGTATCATCTTTGCTGTGCAAACGTCTACCTTGTCTGAAAGAGCAATGAAATCGCCGTAAGAGGACATTCTGTCAGCACCTCTTGCTCTTGCGTAAGCACTTGCAAGAGGAGTAAGCTCGCCGAGATCGTCTACCCAGTAGATCTTCTTAAGATCGTCTGAGAGAGGTCTGCCGATAGCAGCGCCTGCGGGAGATACGTGCTTGAAGGAAGTTGCTGCGCACATACCTGTAGCTGCTTTGAGTTCTTTAACGAGCTGCCAGCCGTTGAAAGCGTCAAGAAGGTTTATATAGCCGGGCTTTCCGCAGAGTACCTCGATAGGGAGCTCGCTGCCGTCTGCCATATAGACTCTTGAAGGCTTCTGATTTGGGTTACAGCCGTATTTTAACTGCATTTCATTTGACATGGTTAATGTCCTCCTTATATTAATTCATAATTAATAATGCTTTATGTATAATTATTCAGCCGCTCATGGGCTTATTAGTGCCATTTCAGATAAATTGACATATCATGATTCAAAAATAGCGCATATAATAGCTGAAAGGAAAGCTGCTCCGCATTGGATAACCATACCGATACCGAATACTTTCAGAAAGTTTCCTTTTTTAGGTGTATTTTCATCAATAGGCTTCGGGCAGTCTCCGCACCTCAGGATAGAAACAATGAGGAGAGCGGCTAAAGATGCCAGTATGAGCATAACTCCACAGGCAATGAGGGCGCCTTCTTCGCTATCGCTGAATGCTGCGCATAAAAATCCGATAAAGGTCATTATGCCGGTGATTATATACATTCTGTTGCGCTTTTTCTCCCAGACAGCAAGCTTCTGCTTGTACTGCTTATCGTCATTGATACGCTGGTCAAGGTCGCTGACCTTGTCACGCAGTCCAATTACTTCTGCTTCTGCCTTTGCATCATCGAAGCATACTTCGCTGCCGCAGTATGGGCAGACTCCGAAGTATTCGTCCTTTTTGCGCTCAACTGCTGCACCGCAGTGAGGACAGTCTATTTTGATTATGTCCATTTTATCACTTTTCCCCTGTTATAAGCCAATATATGCGGCTCTGTCATTTATTCTGATTTCTTCTTATACGCCGGAGTTCCTTGCGGATATTGTCAGACCAGTCCGTATCATCATTGGTGATATGATAAACTCTGAAACCGTATGCGATACCGTTTTCGTATACCGATCTTTCATCGTCCACATGGAGGTCAATGCGGTACACAGAGGGATATTTTGACGGAAAATTTGCTCGTCCACGTGCCACCTCTGCCTCGTGACGCTTGGCGTTTACAATACTGTCAATCCTTATGCCGTAGTGCTTGAAAATACCGCGGATATATCTGTCTGTCCTGTTGGAGGTGGTATATATCCAAAGCTCGGTATCGGAATTGTTTATCTCCGTAAGAAGCTCCACAGCACCCTTTCTGAGCTTGTCCTTGTATATCTTGTTATACGGGAATTTCAGCTCGGGCTCTGTGGGGACCTCCGCAGGATTAACGAAAAGAGTTTCATCAAGATCAAAGGATATTTTCATGGTTTTAAATAAAAGTCAATCGCTGATATCAAAGCGTTCCCTGTAGGAATCGATCTTGAAGTCAAGGTTATATTCAAGAGAATCTTCTCCGTCCGAGATCTCATATTCCTCAGAAAGCTCCAGAGCTTTACCTGTTGTTACGCTTCCGATAAGGAAGTCACAGCAGCCTGTGAGCGATGCAAGGAAAACATATTTCTCGCCTTCGTATTCTTCGTACCATGTGTCGGCTTTTTCTGCAACTTCATCGAGGCTGTAAAGATCCCAGCCGTCGAAGAACATACCGTTTGCAAGCAGCAGCCAGTTCTTGTAGCTTTCGGGCAGTAAGATATTGTTCGTTTTTTCCCATTCGGCTATTTCTTCCTCGGAAACGGGAGGATCAATGTTGGCTTCGTTGCCTTTATTCATAAAGCTTACCACTATGTCGTAATACTCGCGGTAAGGATTGTCCTTCTGCTTTTCAAGGAGCTCATACTTCCTTTCGGAAGCTGAAAGCTGCTTTTTAAGGTATTCTTCTGCGGGAATGAGCACTTCCTGACAGAAATCGTTTATCAGGTCGTACTTATATCTTTCACGCTCAATGAAGAAATCGCCGTTCTGATGATCGTAGTAAAGGCAGCAGCCTCTTATCCAGCCTATGCACTGACGCTTTGATGTTACGTGTCTTGCACACGTAAGCTTGTCCAGCTCGAGATAGCCTACAGTGCTGCAATGATCGACCATAAAGCCGTTGCTTACGGTAAGACATTCGCGGAAGGCTTCGGGTAGAACGATATCATTTTCATATTCGTGCTTGCTTATCTCGACACGCGATACAGGTTCATTGATCTCATAGAACCACCAGTCGGCTTTTTCGTGAAGCTGCTTTGAAAGCTCGATGATACGCGAGAAAACCTCTGTAACGGCACTCATATCACTTGTTCTTGTTTACTATGCGAGTCTCCTCGGTATTGTTTTCGAGATTTACGTAGCGAACGAAAAGTGATACCTTGTTGTCGGCGTTGAGGTTGTTCCAGAGCATATCTGTGAACTCATCTATATTGCCGCTGATGCCTACGAGCTTAGGTTCGCCCTCAAAGCTTGGGAGCGGATTGCCGTCGCCCATGTATGTGTGAATGAAGTGTCCCTCGCCAGCGATAGGATTTGTGTAGCTGAATGTGTATCTCTGACATGACTCAGGATTGCCGTTTGCGCTCTTGAGTATGGACATTGCGTAGTTGAAGCCTTCCTCACCGAAACGGAGTATACCTGAGATACGAGGTGTATAGTTAGGAGCGTCGTCCTCGAATTCGCGTGTGCGGAGAGACTGCTCGAAGGTGTACTGCTTGTCCATGAGCTCATAGATAGTATCAGTCTGATCGCCGTTTGTAACGATGAGCTTATTGCCGAGAACTCTTACAGGAGCGTAGATGATGAGGTGGGGATCGGTGAGCTTTGAAGGATCGAAAGCCTCTGTGCGGATACCCTTGCCGTCCTCGATGAAAACGCGGTTGCGGCTGTTTTCGCTTCTGCCCATGATGAAGTATGCTGTAACAGCGTACTTTCCGCAGTCAGATCTGCCGATTACGATACCTCTTCCGGGGTATGCGTTTGAACTGAGTTCCTGTGCTAAATCAAGCTTTTTCATAATAATTGCTCCTTTCGGATAATGGTTTATCAGTATCTTAATATAAGTGTGAGTATGAAGTCTGTGACAACTCCCACCAGCACGACAAGCGTGATGATGTTAAGCGTCTTTTTCTTTGGTTTTGCGAGAAACCAATCATAGAATGGCTGTACAAAGTACATGAAAAGCAGTCCGCCCATTCCGAATCTAAGGGCAGGGGAGAGAGCTATTCTTGCCTGAAAATTGATCTTATAGTCCGCATAGGTCTGCCACGGCCATGAGCCTGTGAAGAATTCAAGGACATATGTACCTAAAAGTTCAACTGTAGTGGCAACTGTCATACAGCCGAAGAATATTATGAACGGACGGGCTATCTGCAAGCCGATGCCGCCTTCCTTCTTCATGAATTTACTGAAGAACAGCAGGAACAGAAGTGCTCCTACGGCGTATATCGGGCAGTACGGTCCGAACATTATTCCAAGATTTGTGAAACCCCATTTGTATACGACTACTTCGAGGAACACCTCGTAAAGCCAGCCGAGTACAGCATACATCCAGAAGCACAGAAAAAGCTTCTGGATAGTTTGTTTTTCCAATAATTCCTTTATCTTATTCATAGTTTTATTTTACGTAAGCCTTTCCGTCTGTTACCTCTATCCTGTCCTGACAGAAGAGAGATACAGCCTCGGGGAGTATCTTCCACTCAGCCTGTTCCATTATGCGCTTTTGGAGTGACTCGGGAGTATCACCGTTTTCTACGGGGACAGCCTTCTGTATTATTATCGGTCCGCCGTCACACTCCTCGGTTACGAAATGTACTGTTGCGCCTGAAAGCTTCACTCCTGCCGCAAGAGCAGCCTCATGGACGTGAAGTCCGTAGAAGCCCTTTCCGCAGAAGCTTGGTATCAGTGCAGGGTGGACGTTCATCATCTTGTATGGGAACGCCTTTACTACCTGCTCGTCGAGTATGGTCATGAATCCCGCATATACCACAAGGTCTGCCTTTTCCTCGATGAGAGCATCTGTAACTGCCTTGGTGTAGGACGCTATATCAGCGTACTCCTTTCGTGGTATAACGCGGCTTTTTATGCCGTTCTGCGCCGCCCTTTCAAGAGCGTATACGCCCTCCTTAGAGGCTATCACGCAGGTTATTTTTCCGCCCTTGATGATGCCTGATTTTTCGGCATCAATAAGTGCCTGTAAATTTGTGCCGCCGCCTGAAACGAGAACGACTATATTTTTCATGTTTTTTCCTCCTTTGAGGCTTTTAATGATATTATTTTATGCAATAGTAAAATTTATAATGCCGGGGGCAGGTTGTCCGAATTACTCGGGGAACTGAACGTGTCCCTGTATTATTTCGGTATCGTCATAGGACAGGGGGATATCCTTGTCAATTACCACCTGACCGTATATATCGGTTATGCGGAAGGTGAACGGACCTTTTCCCATATCTCTTGACTCGAAATAATTGTACGGACGGCGGGGGATCTCCACGAAATTGCCGTCTGCGTCAAGGTATTCCAGCTTTGTTATGGGGTAGCGGTGATTGCGCACCTGAACTCCGCACCAGAATTCCGTGCTGCCCTCTTTGTATTTGAATGAGATAGGAGCTGTTGCTGCGGTATCAAGGGGGATTATCTTCCAGCTAACGGGAACTCTGCCCTTCTCAACGGGAGCGATGAGGGGGAAAGCGTCCGTATAGAGGTCAAGATCGCCCTTTTTACCCTCAGGGAGCTCATCTGTTACCAGCATCTTTATAGTGCCAAGCTCGCCTGTTACTTCAAGGTATGCGCCTGCAAGCTGAGCCTCGTTGTAATCCGAATGGTTCATGGCAACTATCCAGTAATCGTGGGAAACAGGGTCGAGCATAGCATGACCGCCTGTGTATCCGCCGCCGTAGAAGGTTCCCTCACCTGTATGTACAGTGCCCTTTGGTTCAAGGATACAGTCCTCGTCGATAGGGTTGGTCTGCACCTCGAATTCAGTGGGAGTCTTGCCGTTGACACCAAGCAGGAACTTCTGAAGAGCGTTTATCTCAGCTCTTGATATCTCGGTATTTTTTCTTGCGGTTATCATATCGAAGCAGTCAACAACACCATCGGAATTGTAGTCCATATCGATCTGAGAAGCCGCTCCGCCATTTATAGGAGAAGCTGTCATTGCCGCACCAAGCAGCAATGCAGCCAATATAATTCGTTTTTTCATAAACATCACGACCTTATAAAATTTCCAAATCCCATATCCCATTTGTCATTGTCTGAGCTTTTTTTCAATCAGTCAAGTAATTATGAATTCGGATATTTTTGCGGTTAATGTTATGAAGTATGCTTTAATAAATGCTGTATCAGCAGATGATAACGCCTTCCTCTGACTCAACAAGCTCGCCGAGTACATAAGCGTCCTCGCCTGCTGCCTTGATAGCTGCGATAGCCTTATCTGCATCGTTTTTGTCAACTGATACTATCATACCTACGCCCATGTTGAAGGTATTGAACATATCTCTCTCGGGGATATCGCCTGTTCTCTGGATAAGATCGAATATAGGAAGTACCTGTACGGCGTTTCTTTCGATCTTTGCAGCAAGGTTCTTTGGGAGAGAACGTGGGATATTCTCATAGAAGCCGCCGCCTGTGATATGTGAGATAGATTTTACCTTAACAGCGTCAAGAAGGCTCATTACAGCCTTTACATAGATGCGTGTAGGAGTGAGAAGACACTCGCCGAGAGTAGTACCCAGATCATCAAAATGCATATTGAGGTTCTGCTCGTTTACATCGAATACTCTTCTTACCAGTGAGAAGCCGTTTGAGTGAATACCGCTTGACTTGATAGCGATGAGCACATCGCCTGCCTTCTGAGTATCGGGCTGGAGGAGCTTGTCCTTGTCAACAACACCTACTGAGAAGCCTGCAAGGTCGTATTCGTCCTCAGGCATGAGACCCGGGTGCTCGGCTGTCTCGCCGCCGATAAGAGCACATTCTGCCTGAACGCAGCCCTCAGCAACACCTGAAACGATAGTTGCTATCTTTTCGGGGAAGTTCTTGCCGCAGGCAATATAATCAAGGAAGAACTGTGGCTTTGCACCGCAGCAGATGATATCGTTTACGCACATGGCAACGCAGTCGATACCTACAGTATCATGCTTGTCCATGATGAAAGCGAGCTTTATCTTAGTGCCTACGCCGTCTGTACCCGAAACAAGTACAGGCTTGCTTATACCTGTCATATCAAGCTCGAAAAGACCGCCAAATCCGCCGATACCTGAAAGCGCACCCTTTATCATAGTACGTGCGATATGCTCCTTCATCAGTTCAACTGACTTGTAGCCTGCGGTAACGTCAACGCCTGCTTTTTTGTAGCTTTCGGAAAAACTGTTGTTCATTAATTTACCTCCATGAATAAATGTAGGGGACAGCGTCCTCGGTGTCCCGCAAAGCTTATGTAATTTACGGGCTGTCGAGGACGCCAGCCCCTACAATCGGTTGCAATAAATTATTCTTTGCCGTTCCAGCAATATGTGCAGAGTCCGCAGGTATCAACGCCTACAGCCTTTTCAGTACCCTCAAGGGTCTGGAATTCAAGGGAAGTGAGGCGGAGTCTCTTGCAGATCTCATCTCTGAGTCTGCGGCCTCTGTCAGTAGAGGAATTGCTGTATTCCTCAATATGTTTTACGCCCACAGGTCCTTCAAATTCGTCGATTATCTGACGGGCGATAAGCTCCATTTCGGAGGTGCTGCGTGAGAAGTTGAGGTATTTGCAGCCGTACATTATAGGTGGACAGGCAGAGCGCATATGAACTTCCTTAGCACCGTGCTCATAGAGGAATTCAACTGTCTCTCTCATCTGTGTGCCTCTTACGATACTGTCGTCAACAAAGAGGAGCTTTTTGCCGTTGATAAGGTCATGGACAGGGATAAGCTTCATCTTTGCCACCTGATTTCTCATGCTCTGGTTTGTAGGCATGAAGCTTCTTGGCCATGTTGGGGTATACTTGATGAATGGTCTTGCGAATGGTATGCCGCTTCTGTTTGCATAGCCGATAGCGTGAGGAGTACCCGAATCGGGAACGCCGCAGATATAGTCAACGTCAGGGAGCCTGCCGTTCTTGATATCGTTTTCAGCCATTATCTCACCGTTTCTGGTGCGCATTACTTCAACGTTAACGCCCTCGTAAACAGCGTTCGGATAGCCGTAATATGTCCACAGGAAGGTGCATATCTTCATCTTTGAAGGGTCGCCCTCTGCAAGTGTCTTACATTCATCTGAGGTGATCTCGACTATCTCGCCTGCCACAAGCTCCTTATAGGTTGTATAGCCCAGCTTCTGGAAAGCGAAGGACTCTGTCGAAAGGCAGAAGCCGTCGCTTCTCTTTCCTATGATGATGGGAAGTCTGCCGAATTTATCTCTTGCAGCGATGATGCTTTCCTTTGTGAGGATAATAAGGGACATAGTACCCTCTATCTTCTCCTGAGCATAGCGGATACCCTCAACAAAGCTGTCCTTCTGTGCGATAAGAGCACCGATGAGGTCGCCTGAGTTGATATTGCCGCTGCTCATTGCCTCGAAGTTAGCGCAGCCCTTTTCGAGAAGCTCGTTAACGAGAGCATCTGCGTTGCGGATTATACCAACTGAACATACTGCATAGAGTCCGAGTTTTGAGCGGACGAGGATAGGCTGAGGGTCTGTATCGCTGATACAGCCGATACAGAGCTTGCCTCTCATATTTACAACATCGTTTTCAAATTTTGTACGGAAAGGGGAGTTTTCGATACTGTGGATATTTCTCTGAAAGCCGTTTTCCTCTGACCATGATGTCATACCGCCTCGTCTTGTGCCGAGGTGGGAATGGTAGTCAGTTCCGAAAAATACGTCGGTAACGCAGTCGTTTTTAGAGGCTGCACCAAAAAATCCGCCCATACGATTATTCTCCCATAAGTCTCTTCATGATTTCCTGATAAGCTTCCTCTACGCCGCCCATGTCTCTGCGGAAACGGTCCTTGTCGAGCTTTTCATGTGTTGTAGAATCCCAGAAACGGCAGGTATCAGGTGAGATCTCGTCAGCGAGGATAATAGTGCCGTCAGAAGTCTTACCGAACTCGATCTTGAAGTCGATGAGGTCGATGTTGAGTCCCTTGAAGAACTTTACCATGAACTCATTTACCTTGAAAGCATACTTTGAGATAGTGTCGATATCTTCCTTTGTAGCGATACCGAGAGCAAGTGCATAGTAATCGTTGATGAATGGATCACCGAGATCGTCGTTCTTGTAGCTGAATTCGAGGATAGGGCAAAGGAGCTTCTTTCCTTCTTCAACGCCCATTCTCTTTGAGAAGCTGCCTGCTGCGACGTTTCTGATGATTACCTCAAGGGGAACGATGGAAACCTTCTTAACGATAGTTTCGCGGTCACTGATCTCCTCAACAAGGTGAGTAGGTACGCCTTCCTTTTCGAGCATCTTGAACATATAGTTTGTCATCTTGTTGTTGATAACGCCCTTGCCTGAGATAGTGCCCTTCTTTTCGCCGTTGAAAGCGGTTGCGTCGTCCTTGTAATCTACGATAACGAGATCAGGATCATTTGTAGCGAAAACCTTTTTTGCCTTGCCCTCATAGAGCTGTTCCTTCTTTTCGATGTTTGACATTTTAAAATTCCTCCTTGAGAATTATATAAATGATTATATATGCAATTCCGCATCATTACGGAAATTGTAGGCTTATTCTTTAGTATCTGAAACTGGGGTCACAATGACCTTGCCGTTTTCATCAAGCAGGGGAGTAAGTCCTGCATAAATTTCGCTTGCTGTATTGAGGTAATTGACACCTGTTTGAGTATCAACAAGTATGCGCAAGCCACCCATACCTATTGCTTGTTCTTCGGTGACGATAAATCTTTTTGTTTTCTTTTCCTTACCAAACATAATAAATATCTCCCTTATTTTTTATTTCAGCAGCATATCTGCCGCTTTGACCGGCGTTTCTGCTATGAAGTCAGCCCCTGCTCCGTTGAGCTCCTCTATCGAGCCGTAGCCCCAGAGGATACCCATACATTTCAGACCTGTTTTGTGGGCGCCTTCAACGTCCTGTTTACGGTCGCCAATCATAAGCACACGGCTCCTGTCGGTGATACCTGCCTGAGCGAGGACATATTCAATTACCTCGTCCTTATAGTTGCGGGTACCGTTGATATTGGCACCGCCTACTATTTCAAAGAACTGAGAAAGTCCGAACCTTTCAAAAATGCGGACTGCGTATACCTCAGGCTTGCTTGTGGCTACCATAAGCCTTTTGCCTGCGTTCTTCAGTCTTTCCAGCATTTCGGGGATACCGTCGTAAACGCGGTTCTCGAAAAGTCCTGTTACAGAGTAACGTTCGCGGAATATCCTTACAGCCTCGTTTACCTGCGCTTCGTTCATGCCGCAGAACTCAGCGAATGACTGATACAGCGGCGGTCCGAGAAATTTATTTGTATCCTCGGGGACTTCATAGCCCATTGTTACGAGAGCGTGTTCCATACATTTAAGTATGCCCTCGGTAGAGTCGGTAAGAGTGCCGTCAAGGTCGAAAAGCAATGTATCAAAATTATCTGTCATGTGTGCAGTTCGATGTCGTGCCAGTCGTCCTTATCGGAAATAAGCCATTCGAGACCGCGTCTGCGCTCGAATACCACATCGCCTTCAAGGTCGCCTATAGGACATTTTTTGTCGATATGTTCATTCTGTACCACAGCCCAGTGATAACGGTAATAGAGATCAAGCATATCAAGTATCTCGTCTGTGCTTCTGAGAGAGCATCTGCTCTTGAAATCGTCGAAGTCCTCACACTGAGAAACTGCGCGGATAGCCGCTGTGCAGTCGCATATGCTGCTTGCATCGGTGATATCCTCAACAAGTCCAACTGCCCATAACAGTGACCAGTAGCACTCGTACTCCCATACGACATCTGTGATATCCTGCTGAGAGCCCTTGCCGTTTACGACCTTCTGCTCCTTTGCATTGAGGCAGTCCTCAACACCGAAGTGCTTTATAAGGTTTACAAAGATGTCTGTCTCATCTGTTTTGTTCTCGCCAAGCTCTATACCTATCTGAGTGCAGAGCAGAGCAGCTATGGCTCTCTTGCATATATCGTCAAGGCTTCTGAGCTTTACCTGAGAAGCGTCCTCGATGAGAGGAAGGTTTTTGTTTATGCCAATTCCCTTTTTCTTTAATATCTTTTCTGAGCGTTCTTTTCTTTCTGAAGGTGTCATGATTTACCTCCTTTAGGGGAAAGTGGTGGTATTGGGTTTATATCAGAGTGCTGCGATCTGCTCCTGAAGGGCTTTGTCCTTGGCGATAACGCCGTCAGCCATTGCCTTCTTCTCGGCAGCAAGCTTTGCAGCAAGCTCATCATCGGCGATAGCAAGCATCTGTACAGCAAGTACAGCCGCATTCTTTGCACCGTCAATGCCAACTGTAGCAACAGGTACTCCCGGAGGCATCATTACTGTAGCAAGGAGAGCGTCAACGCCTTCAAGTGCCTTTGACTTCATGGGGATACCGATAACGGGAAGTGTTGTATGACCTGCAACAACACCTGCAAGGTGAGCAGCCATACCTGCGGCGCATATGATAGCTCCGAAGCCGTTAGCCTTTGCGTTTGAAGCAAAGTCAGCAGCCTCAGCGGGAGTTCTGTGCGCACTCATTACGCGGCATTCAAATTCAACGCCGTACTTCTTGAGCTCTGTAAGAGCTGATTTTACAACAGGGAAGTCGCTGTCGCTTCCCATGATAACTGCAACTTTTTTAGCCATTTTTCATTTCTCCGTTTCTTTATTTTTATTCATATGATCTTGCAATACACATGAAGGTATCGTTGTTTTGCTCTTCGGCGGGATAATTTTCTTCCCGTGGGGTCACCATAAGGAACATTACTATACCGGAATTATTCCATATATAGATATTATCTGTTTCGCCCGAGTCGTTTTGCGGTTCACCGTATACGGCTTTGAATTTAGCGGCAATATTATGGAACGGTCTGTCGATATCGTCGAAATCGCAGCGAACATCATAATAATCAATATTTCCGTCAACGTGCTGCACTCCAAGCTCGTATCCGTATGAAAGTATGATGTCTTTACCATCGTTAAATTCGATATAAAGTGAAAAAGGAAGCTCTGTACCAAAGGCATCGTCCTTGTCAAAATTCCATTCATAGAACGAAGTGCTGCCTCTTTCCTCGGAGGTAGCAGGTTCCTTTCCTATAAGGGAAAAAGCCTCGGATTTTTTAACGCCTTTATTCAATTCGGAAAACAGACTGCCTTCTGCAATTATATCCGACTCCGACAGATCATCGGATACTGTTGTTTTTTCTTTAGCAGCAGCCAGTATCTTTGTCATGAAGTCATCGCCCGATACCGAGAGAGTGACTTTTCCTGTTCCGCTGTCGGGATAATGGAAGGCTGAAAGGTTAAGATATCCGAAAGCATTGTTCCAGCTGACATTACCTATGCAGTTTTCTTGCTTATCGTCAGAATCATAATGGTCACCGTAGTGCTTATGCACCTGCTCGAAAAGCTTATCATAAACAGCCTTTATCTCTTCCTCGGAATGTTCCTTTGAAGGAGTATCATTTTTGTCCTTGACTCCGAAATTATATCCCATGCTTATAAGCTCGCCGTCGGGAATGAATGTGAAAAACTCATAGCCCTCCATATCCGTATCAAGGTAAGGAACACTTTCAAAGGGAACTGTATAATATATGAGCTCAGGACCGTTATCAAGGAATTTTTCAGCCTTGCGCCCGTAATCGTCACCGATAACAGCCTGTAACTCTTCCTCGGTCATGCCAAGTGATATATCGGGGAATATTCTGAATTCTGTACCGAGCTTATCGGATACTTCGGTATTTTCTTCGGTTTCAGCTTCTGCGGTTGTTTCTTCTTCGGAAGCAGTGGTGATCTCCTCGTCTGTTTCGCTGGAATTATCCATACTTCCGCAGGCAGTTGTGAGAAGCATTATAAGTGCGCATAAAAGAGCAGTTTTTTTCTTCATACATTACCTCCCTCAGTGAGCCTGCTGATCGCTGTTTGCCTCTGCCGGCTGTTTTGATTCAGCCGCTTTGATAGGATAAGAAAGCTCATTGGGAATAAAATTGCCCGAGATAACACGGAGCCCCTTTTCGGGAGCGTAGGTGAATTCCACAACAGCCTTGTAATCGGCTCTGGAATACTGTGCCTTTTTATCTGCGCCCTTATAGTTTGCAGATATATTAGCGGTTATATAAACCTTGTAATGACTGATGCCGTCATCTGAGGTAGCGTTATATACCGACAGCTCTGACAGCTTCATAAGCTTTTTTGATATAACAGAGTGATCCTGCGGAAAAAGTGTAAGGAAAACCGCTGACGGTTCCGCGCCGATATCCGAAAGCAGGCTGCTGTCGCCAGTAAAGGCGTATTCGAGATACTTTTCGACGGCATTGCTCATTTTTTCGAGTGTGGAAACACTCAGGTCGGAAAGCAGATACTTGTTTGTGACCTCGATATTACAGGAGCAATCCATTGCCTTGCAGTTTACGGAAGCATTCCTTAAAATAAGGTCACCTGCGGTAACGGTATAGCTGTACTCTCCCTTTTGGGTTTTCAGGATCAGTTCGTTTTTGTCGGTGCTTTTGTCGCTGCTTTTTTTATTGATTATGTTTTCCTTATCTTCGGTATCGTATTTTTCGTAAGAAGTCCATGGGTTTGAAAAGCAGGGATTGAAGTTCTGGTCATATATCACATAGGTGTTATTATCAGCCGATCTTGCAGCGTATAATGTACGTGCAGGGAACTTCAGGGCTTCTATTTGTGAATACACGAAGGGCACGGAAATATTGCCCTCATAGTCTATACAGCCCATAAGCTTTTTTCCGCGCATCTGCTTTGAAGCGATGCACAGGTCGCTGTCTGTGAATTCTATCTCCTGCCATTCGGGATACACGATAACACGTTCATTGCTGTCGATCATACCGTAATGACCTGCGCTGTCGGTAAAAATGTGGTTGCCTGCGTGAGCCGGCTCCAGTTTTTTTGCAACAGCAGGCTGAGTTCCGCTCAGCTCCGTAGCAGGATTGGCATTTGAATAGAAACGGGTGATAGCCACAGCGAGGACTATAATAACGATAAACAGTACGGAGACTACAAGTCTCATATGCTTAGTCAATGTCTCCGCACCTCCTCGGGATCATTTGCTCTCATCGTCAGATTTCTCTGACTTCGGGGCGTTGTTCTGCTGTTCAGCCTTGCGTTTTCTGTAGATGTCCTCTGTTTCCTTGGTTATATATATAGGACGGTTCTTGGCTTCGAGGTATGTCTTTGAGAGATACTGTCCGACGATACCGACGCTGAAGAGCTGTAATCCGCTGAAAAGGAATATAAGGCAGAGCAGTGTGGGGTATCCGTCGGGAGCGTCCAGCCAGCCGAATATTGAGCGGATGATCGTGATAACGATGAGTATGAACGCGATAAAGCAGGTGAGTATTCCCAGCAGTGAGGCTATAGCCAGCGGAGCTGTTGAGAAAGCCATGATACCTTCGAGGGAGTATTTGAACAATCCCCAGAACGACCATGAGGAAGTACCTGCGGGTCGTTCAACGTTTTCGTATTCTATGTATCGGGTATTGAAACCTACCCAGCTGAAAATTCCTTTTGAGAAACGGTTGTATTCCGTCATGTCAAGGATAGCGTCCACCATCTGTCTTGTCATGAAGCGGAAGTCCTGTGCGCCGTCAACGATCTCTGTCTGAGAGATCTTGTTCATTATCCTGTAGAAAAGTCTTGCGAACCATGAGCGTACCTTTGATTCGCCCTTTCTGCTGACACGGCGGGTAGTAGCACAGTCGAACTCGCCGTCCTTTACATAACTGTACATCTGAGGCAGGAATGACGGCGGATGCTGAAGGTCTGCGTCCATAACGACAACATAGTCGCCCTTTGCGTTTTTCAGACCTGCGTACATACCCGATTCCTTACCGAAATTACGGGAAAATGAAATATATCTTACACGTTTGTCCCTGTCTGCGAGGGAACGCAATATGTCAAGTGTTGTATCCTTTGATCCGTCATTGATGAACAGATACTCAAAGGTAAGCTCGGGATTGTCCCTGGACATCTGACCTGTTACCTTTGTGATCTCCTCATAAAACATGGGGAGAACCTCCTGCTCATTATAGCACGGAACTACTACTGAAACGAGCTTCACGTTTTTTCCTCCTTCAAAAGAAGCTTAATCGGCTCATAAAAAGAGTTTTTTTATCTGCCAATACACTATTAATAATACAACAAAATCACTGATAATGCAAGAGCAAATTGCAGGATTTAATAATTTTTTACGTCTATGTAAAATAATAGCCGACAAGGGCTATTATTTTGGTCTATCTGTTAGGAAAACGATTTTTCGGCGTATATGCGGTGATATTTTTTGATAAAATGAGCATTATCCCCATTACCTAATTTAACTTAAACAGTGTAGGAGAATTTTGACAAAAAAATCAATAACGATTTGTTATTTTCACCGAAAATTTTAAATTGGGTATAATTTGCTGCGTCATTTTTTTAGAAAGTGTTGATTTTTTTCAAAGTATCATGTATAATATACTTGTATAGTTGTTCGCATCATGCAGGTTTCGCGGCAGTTTTGCTGTTTTTCGCGGAAAGTCTGCCGCGATCTGGGAAATCGGCGGTCCGCTGCCGTAAAGCGGAGGCTGCAGTTGTCTGCGGTTGGGAGAGGACTATGGATATAACACTGGTAACTTCTTCGTATGATAAGGTCGTTCACGGTACTGATAACGATAAGAAGACCGGCTGTGGAATTAACCTTCTGAAGCCGGAAAATGTGACCCGTTTCCACAGAACTTCAAGAATGACAGACCTTAAAGAGATCACCTGTGAGAAATGTAAGGCAAGTCTTGCCAAAAAGCTCATAAAGGCTGATAAAAAAGAAATGGCACTCCTTCTCAAGGAAGAGAAGAAGCGTGAAAAGCTTGGTTACGGCGATGAGGGCATCGTTCCGCTGGGAAATACTACTGCAAGGATCACAAAGGATCCCGATGCGAGAAGAAAAGAAGAAGAGGCAAGACAAAAGGCTGCTGCCGAGGCAAGAGCTGCCGCAGAAGCCAAGAGGAAGGCAGAGGAAGAGGCTGCACAGGAAGCGATCGAGTATTACAATACTCCCGCTCAGAATAATGCTCAGCCCGAGGACAAAGCACCCGCAGGCAATATCCCCGGAACAGGGATACCTATGGACGAAAGTCTTGCACAGTTTGCAATAAATGTACCGCATGAAGAAGAAAATGCCCCTGCTGCGGCAGCAGCGGAGGAGGACGATTTCCTCGCTCAGTTCGCTATCCAGAAGCCTGATGCCGAGGCAGCTCCCGTTCAGGACAATACGGTAGCTCCCGAGGACGATTTTCTTGCACAGTTCGCAATACCTGCACCTCAGAATTCGACACTGCCCGGCGGTGAGCCTGCACCTGTAAATTACGGTACAGAGCCCGAAGAAATGGACGGTCTTGACTTTAATTACAATCAGCAGCCTGTACAGCCTGCTCCTGTTTACAGTCAGCCCGAACAGCCGATGCAGGGTCAGGGCGAAGAGGATATCATGCAGATGTTCTCTATAGACAATAACAATGCTCAGGAACCTGTATACGGTCAGCCCCCTTACGGTCAGCCTGTTTACGAGCAGCCTGTCTACGGCGGCGATCAGCCTGTTTACTACACAGAGGACGGACAGATAGTTCAGCCGTATATTGATCCTGCTCAGCAGTACATACAGCCAGATGCACAGTATATCCAGCCTGATATGGTATATCCTGCCGAGTCCTTACAGGGCGCAGAATATTACAATGCAGACCAGATGTACGGTTATGACGAGACTATCCAGCAGGGTGTCCCTGTATCAGCTCCCGTTTATCCTCAGTATGATGAGAATATGCCGAAGGAAATGGAAGAGCTTGATATCCCTGCTATAGATGATATATCAGCACCTATTCCAGAAGCAATACCTTCCGCCGAGAATATCGGAGCTCCTGCTTTCGACGAGATCTCTACCGTCGGAAATGCACCTGTTATCGATGACATATCAATGGTGCAGGAAACAGCTGCTCCAGGTGCCGTACCGACAGTTGAAGATATTGCAGTTCCAGCATTTGACGAAATACCCGCAGCAGGTCATGCAGCTGCACCGATAATCGATGATATCTCAGCCGCAGAGGATCTGACAGCACCGATGCTTGATGATATGCCTGTACTTGGCGATGCAGGCGGATCGGTGATCGAGGATATTTCCTCACAAACATTTAATGAGCCTTTAATGGCAGAAGAGGAGTATGATAATATTATGAGTGATTATAATTATGTAGCACCGGGCGCAGGTGCAAATACAAACGAGGCAGAGCAGCCAAAACAGCAGGCACAGCAGCCTCAGATAATAAAGGTGCCTCAGCTTGCAGGCTATGACGCAAACAATCAGCCTGTATACAAGTATGTTCAGATGAAGCTCGTAGGACGCGACCAGAACGGTCAGCCTGTATATGTTCCTGTAGGAGCACCACAGGCAGGTCAGGCTCAGAGACCGGCAGCTCCTGCTCAGCAGACAGCAGCACAGGCTCAGAGAGCAGCTGCAGCTCCTGTACAGCAGGGCGTTCAGGCTCAGAGACCTGTTGCTCCCGTACAGCAGGGCGTTCAGAGACCTGTAGCACCTGTACAGCAGGCTCCTGTAAAGTCGCCTGTTCCGAGAAAGCCTGTTCAGCAGAGCGGAATCCCATCTGCAAACATCTCAAAGATCGCTGTAAATCCACACAGCAAGTCTACTTCACAGGCATTCATCAACGCTATCGCAAGCTCAAAGGACTATGCTGACAAGAACCTTATCGAGACACAGGGTCTCAAGGCTAACAGCCCTGTTCTTACATCTGTTGAGGACGTTCTTTCCACGATGGGAGATGAGTCTGCAAAGAGACAGATGCAGGCAAAGGCTCAGGCACAGCAGAACGTTCCTGTATTCGATGAATACAAGGCTCCTCAGAAGAACAGCTACAGAGGCAGCTCAGCTCCGAGACAGCAGTCATCTTCAATGAATGATGCCCGCTATATGACAAAGGCAGAGCTCAAGGCTAAGAAGAAGCAGGATAAGATCGACGCTAAGTTCAAGAAGGAAATGTCCAAGAGAGGCTTCTGATCATAAAGAACTTGCGATGAAATGAGGAAAACCAATGGCAGAAAACAAGCTCCTCGAAGAGCTGAGAGCAAAGCTCACAGGCTCTCCCGAGCAAAATACTAAATTCCTTCGCGGCGAAGCAGAGCGCTTTGCCAAGGAGGGCAACGTAGAGGGCATGAATGCCGCTACAATGCTCCTTGTGGAAATAATGCCACAGGATCAGAAGGAGGAGGTCGAGAGACTTACTCATATCGACGGTCTGCGCCTCGACGAGATGCAGAATAAGATCGTAAAGCTCATAAATGAGAAGAATACGACAGAAGCCAAGTCGCTTGCAGAGCGTCTTTACAAGAAAATAATCATTGATTACAGAGAGGGCGAGGAGGCAAGATTTGTCTCACTCAGAAATCCCTTTGAGGATAATCTGTATCAGCTCAAATACAAGAAGGATCAGAAGGTGCTCAACCGCACTCCTTTCGATTTCCCGGCATATATCACTACATATGCATATCTCCTTGTAGAGACGGGCTCGCCTCTTGATGCCATACCTGTACTTGAAAAGGCTATCGAGTATAATCCCCTTGACTGCAACCCGAGATTCGAGCTTGCAGAGGTCTATAAGCTTCTTAAAAACAAGAGAATGCTTATAGAGACCACTAAGGAGACTCTTGAAGTAGCTGCTTCACCTGTTGCAATAGCAAGATGCTATGCAAATGTGGGCTATGCACTTACTGATTTAGGCGAATACGATGACGCAGTAGCGTTCCTGTCGGCAAGCCTTATCTTTGCTCCGCACCCTGCCATTCCATATGAGCTCAGAGATGTTGCAGAACGCAAGGGAAGTCCTATAAAGCCGCCTACTCAGGCAGAGATAAATGCGGCTATGAAGAAGTACGATATCCCTTACGGTCCGAATGAGGACGTTGTATCCGTTGCTGCTCAGCTTTCGGCGAATTACCTCATGGATAAGGATATACCTAATGCTCTTAAAGCGTTGAAGCTTACTTATAATCTTACGCGCGATGAAGAGATAAAGAAGGTTATCCTTAAATATGAACCTGATGCACGTATGACTAAAACAGGTGAAGATGAAGCAGATGAAAAGCCTGACATAACTCAGACGGTGAATAATTCACCCGAAGAATGAACAAGACGTTTCATAATGGTGTAATATACAGAATTGTCCCGATGCGGTATTTTACCGTGTCGGGGCAATTTTTTTTGCCATGAATAATCATTGTTTTTATGCAGATAATAGCTGCGGGAGATGATAAAATGAGCAGAAAAAAGAAAATTCCCGTACCTGAACCCGAAAAAGAGGAGTATATTTGCCCTTCGGCTTCGTGGGGAGACATGACGGGACATATTCCCGTTGCCGCAGAGGACAGCGTTCAGCGTGACTCATACGATGAAATGTACCCGCACCTGTCCGAATACGGGGGAAATAAAGACGAAAAATAAGGATAACTGCGGAGTTTTTCTCCGCAGTTTCGCTATTATGTACAATAAAAATATGATGATTTTGACATATGTTCCAAAATTTGTAAAACTACTTTATTTATTACTTAAAGCATGGTATAATAGTCAATGTTAATTTAATTCGTAATATAGATACGATAGGCTATATGCCTTAGAAAACTTTCTGACAGCTTAACAGAAGGGGGAGTCTTATGAAAAACGGAGTAAAGATGCTGGATATTGCCACAAAGCTTGGCGTCAGCGTCGTAACGGTCTCTAATGCACTGGCAGGCCGTGATGGAGTAAGCGAGCAGATGCGCAAGAGGATCTGCGAAACTGCCGAAAAAATGGGCTATAAGCCTTCAAATACCAAGAGCGAGAAAAGACGTATGTCCATACCGAAGGTGAGCAAAAATGTGGGTATTCTTACGTCTGAGCGTTTCGTCGGTGCGAGAGGTACATTTTATTGGGAGCTTACAGCGAGCATCTCTAACCAGCTTTCGCAGATAAATGTCTGCACAGTATACGAATGTATATCTGCTGACAACGAAAAGGACGGTATACTGCCGAATATGATCGTTGACGGTAAGGTTGACGGTGTTATAGTTATCGGACAGGTACACAGAAGCTACATAGAGATATTGAGCAAGCTGACTATACCGCTTATATTCGTGGATTTCTATGATAACCGATATCATGTTGATTCAGTCATATCCGACAGCTTCAACGGCGG
The DNA here is from genome assembly GCF_900143025.1 of Ruminococcus flavefaciens. Classification (GTDB taxonomy): domain Bacteria; phylum Bacillota; class Clostridia; order Oscillospirales; family Ruminococcaceae; genus Ruminococcus; species Ruminococcus flavefaciens_I. Next base: position 94,887 of record NZ_FRCT01000010.1, read on the forward strand.
ATATATGATTACGGACTATCTTGTTTCCAAGGGACATCGCAAGATAGGCTTTTTCGGTACCCTTAACGCTACCAGCAGTATCAATGACAGATATCTCGGATATCTCAAGTGCGTTATGGAAAATGAGCTTGAATACCGCATAGAATGGTTAATCGGTGACAGAAACGAAAAGGGAATACTCAATGAAAAAATAGATTTTCCTGCTGATATGCCCACCGCTTTCGTATGCAACTGCGACGAGACAGCATTTCGCGTAATATCCGCTCTTAAAACTAAGGGTGTACGTGTTCCCGATGATATCAGTGTTGTAGGATATGACAATTATACAGTATCAAGTATATGTATTCCGACTATAACAACAGTGGAAGTTGACCTTGCAAAAATGGCTGAGGTATCTGTGGAAATCATGGCAAGGAAGCTATCTGACCCCACATACAGCGAGGGTACACGCATTATAAGCGGAAGGCTTATCGAGAAAGACAGTGTACTCGATATAAGCGGCAGCTACAACAGGGAGTGACAGAATGATACTCCGTAACTTTATAGGCCATTTTAAGACTGTTCAGCAGCACAGACATCAGGTATTTATAAACTGCGTGAAAGCAGGCATACCGTGGCGCGGATTTGTCCACGATCTGTCGAAATTCTCGCCAACTGAGTTTATTCCGGGGGTGATGTATTTTCAGGGCAACCGCAGTCCTAATGAGCGCGAAAGAGAGGTCTACGGCTGTTCAAGGGCGTGGATGCATCACAAAGGACGCAATCGTCATCATTTTGAATACTGGACGGACTATAATCCCGAAACAAAGCGTATGGAGCCTGTGAAAATGCCTGATATCTTCATTTTTGAGATGTTCTGTGACCGTGTGGCAGCTTCAAAGATATATAACAAGGAAAAGTACAATAATTCGATGCCGCTGGAGTATTTCCTCAGAGCGAAGCCTAAGAGGATAATTGAAAAGACGACTGCGGCAAAGCTGGAGTTTCTGCTGACGATGCTGCGTGACAAGGGCGAGGACGAGGTGTTCCGCTATATCCGCAGACAGGTCAGAAAAAGCCGTCGTTAAGAGGCGCAGCAGCTTTTATGAGCAGGTATGCTCCGCTTGTTGAACGATCCATAATATTATGGTAAACATGGACGACCGATGGTCGTCCTCTGCATTTTCAAGAAAGGAGGATACATGAATACCAGATTACCATATTTACGCGAAAAGACCTCGAAGCTCACCTCGTCTCCGGGGGTGTATATCATGCGCCGAAGGGACAGCTCTATAATCTACATCGGCAAGGCTAAGAACCTTCATAACCGTGTCAGCAGCTACTTCCGCGAAAATCCCGACCATACTCCAAAGGTCGCAGCTATGGTATCAAATGTGTACGACTATGATTTTATCGTCACAGACAGCGAGTTCGAGGCGCTTCTTCTGGAATGCAGTCTTATCAAGCAGCACAAGCCGAAATACAATATCCTTCTGAAGGACGACAAGGGATATCATTATATTCGTATTTCAGATGAGGAGTACCCTCGTATAACCAACGAAAAAAACACAAAACAGAGCGGCAGATATCTTGGACCTTATACCAGCGGAGCTATCACAAAGGAAGCCGTCAACGAAGCTAACCGCGTGTTCATGCTGCCCACCTGTAAGCGTAAATTCCCGCAGGATTTCGGCAAATCCCGTCCCTGTCTGAATTACCATATAAAGCAGTGCATGGGAGTTTGCAGGGGCAGGATAAGTGCCGAGGACTACCGCAGCGCAGTAGAGCAGGCGATAGAGTTCATCAAAAGCGGAAGTGCCGAGTCTGTGGAACGCATGGAGGAGGAGATGAACAGAGCTGCCGAGGAGCTTCAATTCGAGAAAGCAGCAATGCTCCGTGACAGGATAGCGGCAGTGAAAAAGGCTTCCGAAAAGCAGAAGATAATAAACAGCGGAGTCGAGTCCGCTGACGTTATAGGCATTGCTGAATTTTACGACGGGCTTTATATTTCCGTGCTCATGTACCGCGAGGACAGGCTTTTTGATAAGGCTGTATTTGAGCTTCCGCTTCCCGATAAGGACGAAGACATACTCAGCCATTTCATGCTGCAATTCTACTACAAAAAGCCCGATATACCGCGTTCGGTGATAGTTGACCACATTCCCGAGGACAGCGAGCTGCTGACGGAGATGCTGGAGGAGCAGACTCAGCATAAGGTCAGGCTCCATGTGCCGCAGAAGGGCAGACAGCTGGAACTGCTGAAGCTGGCAAAAAATAACAGTGCAGAGTATGCCGCTATAAAGAATGACCGCACGGGAAAAGAGGTCATCGCTCTTGAGCAGCTGGGGCAGAGTCTCGGACTTTCCAAGCCGCCCAGATATATCGAAGCCTATGACATTTCAAACCTGTCATCGGAGTCAATGGTTGCGGGAATGGTGGTTTTTGAGGACGGCAGACCGCTTAAAAAGGCGTACAAACGCTTTACCGTAAAGGAACAGCAGTTCCAGAACGACTACGGCAGTATGCATGAGGTACTCAAAAGGCGGCTCATGCACATCGTAACAGGCGAGGGGGATGAGTATTTCACCAGAAAGCCCGATCTGATACTCCTTGACGGCGGAAAAGGTCATGTGAACGCAGTTGCGCCTCTACTGCGTGAATTGGGGCTGGATATCCCATTGTTCGGCATGGTCAAGGACGATAAGCATCGCACCAGAGCTATCGCAACGGGCGGCAGGGAAATACAGATAAATAATCTGAGATCCGTATTCGACCTTGTTACGCGTATACAGGACGAAGTACATCGCTATTCCGTAAGCTTTATGCACTCGCGCCACAAGAAAAAGACCTACAGCTCCGAGCTTCTGAATGTACGGGGAATAGGTGAAAAAAAGGCGGCGAAGCTGTTTATGCAGTACAAGACCATAACCAATCTCCGCAATGCGACTCCCGAGGAGCTTGCGGCGGCTGCGGGAGTAAATATGGACACCGCAGCGGAGCTATGGAAAACGATACAGGGGCTTTGATAGTATCGGCAGGAATATTATTTCAAAAATGCTTATATTATAATAGTATACGCAGGCGGTCAGTCCAATTTCGGTGTGTATATAGTAAAAAATGTAAACTTGTCCACAGAATACCCTTCCGATTTTCGACGCTGAATACAAGGTTTTTATATAATAACGGTCAAAATAACTAAATTAGCAATATGCAAATTGCCGCAGTTTACAATTCTGTAAAAATTAGCAGAAAATATGAGCTTATATGTTGCAATTTAAAAGTGAGTGTGATATAATTATTGTGGAAGTTTAACAATGTTTGGTATACGTGTGCATATACCATATATTGGGCTGCCTTTGATATTGTGTTTTTGTAAAAAACTAACCGTTTATAGCAGTCGGTATTACAGAGAGTATATTTCTTGGTAAATATTGATAAAAAACGGTTGATTATTTATGTCAAAAAAGCGATTGAAAAGTAACTATTAAAATGTTATAATTGTTATTATTAAGGCAGTGAGAAACGTTCATCACAAGTAATTAATTATGGAGGTGGTTTCATGAAGAGTTTTTCCTATGTAGCTCAGGACGCAAGAAGCAGACAGGTCAAGGGAATCATCAATGCGGAAAATGAGCAGGAATTCTTACAGAAAGCCAAGGAAAAGGGCTTATATGTCAAGGATTATAAGGAAAGCGATTCAGGTGACGCAAAATCAATCTACAAGTTCAGCACGAAGGAACTTAACTTCTGCTGCCGACAGCTGAGTGCTATGCTTACTTCGGGTCTGACACTTGTAAAAGCCATCGATATCCTAACCAAGGAGCAGGAGAACGAAAAGGCGAGAGCAATATGGCAGGATATCTACGAGAACGTACAGAAGGGTGAATCTTTCTCGTCAACTCTCGAAATGCACGCAGGTTCATTCCCTGACTTTCTTATTTCCATGGTCGGCGCGGGCGAGAGCAGCGGTTCGCTGGATATCATCATGACCCGAATGTCAGATCACTACGCAAAGGAAAATAAGCTTAAAAACACGATCAGAGGCGCAATGATCTACCCGATCATACTTCTCGTACTCTGTGTTGTAATCGTTATCTTCCTCTTTACTGTTATCATGCCTACATTTATCGATATGTTCGAGGATAAGAGTAAGATGCCTCTCCTCACGAAGATACTGGCTGCTATCAGTGATTTCCTGAAGACAAAATGGTATGTACTTATTATCATAGTTGCCGGCGCTTTCTTTGGTATAAGATATGCACTGAAGGTTCCGAGCTTCCGTAAAAAGGTTGACCGAATGCTTATCAAGGGACCCGGATTTGGTCCTCTTGTAACCAAGGTCTACACAGGAAGATTTTCAAGAACACTTTCTTCACTTTACTCAAGTGGTCTTCCAATGGTAGAGTGCTTACAGAGAGCTTCAGCAATTCTCGGAAATTCATACGTAGATGAAAAATTTGAAACTGTTATCGACGAAGTAAAACAGGGCGAGCCCCTTTCATCAGCAATAACACGTACAGAGATATTTGAGCCTATGTTCTGCTCTGTAATCTATGTTGGTGAAGAGTCAGGTGCTCTTGATACTATCCTCGAAAAGAGTTCAGATTACTACGAAGAAGAATCAGATTCAGCCATTCAGCGTCTTGTTGGTATGTTAGAGCCTATCCTTCTTATTTTCATGGGCCTTATCATAGGAATGGTTGTGTGCGGTATTTACCCTGCACTTTACGGCTCATTAGAGAGCATAGAAAACGGTTAATAAGGAGGAAAGATAAATGCTTTCATTTGATATTACAGATAGAAACATACGAGTAGTTAGAGGCGTTGAGGGCAACGGAAAGATCAAGATTAATTCTGCTGCTACAGTAAATGTTGAAGAGGGACTTATCGTTAACGGACACGTTAAGGACGTTCCAGCAGTTGCAACACTTATAAACAACGTTATTAAAATGCACAGAATGCCTGATAAGGAAGCAATCGTTTCGATTTCTTCAAACCTTACGATCTTCAAGGAAATGACAGTTGCAAAGGGCAGAGGTCAGGACCTTCAGAAGACAGTTAAGCTCCAGATGCAGGCAGAGCTCAATCTTGATGATTCATACAGTGTATCATACATCATAGTTGGTGACGCAGACAGCAGCGAGGTAAGCGAGCCTTCATACAAGATCCTTGCTACAGCTTGTCCTTATGAGATCGTTAACAGCTACAGAGAGGCATTCAAGCTTCTTGGTATTTCTCTCAGATCAGTAATGATCGGCTGTAACTGTATCACAAAGGTACTTCTTGCTGATACAAAGATCAGATCAAAGATGCCGCTCCTTGCTGTACAGATCGACAACAACTTCATCTCTCTCAACCTCTATGAGCAGGGACAGCTTTCATTCTCACGTTTCGCTTCTATCGATGCTGCTGACTACGGTTACTCTGACGACTACGTATTTGAAGCCGTTAACGAGAACATCTTCCGTATGCTCCAGTTCCACAGAAGCCGTAACACAGGCGAGTCTATCGAGAACGTAATTTTCTACGGCGATACTCACGAGTATGTAAGACTTACCGATGAGCTTGAAAAGCTTGATCTTAAAACAAGCCTTATCAATGTTCCACCACAGATCCACGGACATGAAAATCTTGAATTCTCACTGTATGCAAATGCAATCGGTGCTATGTTCAAGAGAAACAGAGAGATCGAAAAGATCAATCTTCTTGAGACTGACTTCAGTACTGCTGTTAAGAACAAGATCAGAAACGAAAGCTCAGGCAACGTTGCTATGATCGCAGCTCTTATCGGTTCTGTAGTTATCGCAGGCGGTACATATGCATTCTTCCACTTCAAAGATAAGGGCATTCAGAACGATATCGAGAAGTGCGAGGAGTACATCAACTCACCTAAGACAGAACAGGAGCTTAACCACCGTCAGCATCTTATAGATATGAAGAGCTCGGTAAATGCGTATTACACAAAGGTAAACAATGCATATGATGCATATCTGTCAAAGCCTGTTATCGAAGGTAAGTCATATGAAGAGGTTGAGAAGGTGCTCAAGGAAACTTGTGAAAAGGAAAAGATCGAGAACTTCACTATCTCCAATGCACGTTATGCAGACGGAACAATTCAGTTCACAGTAGATTGTGACATCAATAAAGATGAAAAAGCTCAGAAGCTTCCTGCGGATTTTGTTGCTAATATTTTGGCAGATCCATTATTCTGCGGCTCAAGCTATGGCGGATACCGTGTAAATAAGATCGAAGAAGAAGGCAAAGAGCCTGTTGAGAGGATCAACTTCTCTTCAAGTGCTAAGCTGACAGGCTTTAAGAGTGCTTATAAGGGCGATCAGGATAACGGATCCGATAAGGCAGAATAAGAAGAGGAGGCTAACTAATAATGAAACTTAATTACAGAGATAAGATCATTGCTGCTATTCTTATAGCTATCACAATCCTTCTGATTGGTTTCTTTGCATTTATCAAACCAAAGTATAAGGATATAAAGGCTCACAAGGAAACTCTTAAAGATGTCCAGAAGACAGAAAAAGAGATCAGAGCTAAGATCGCTGAGATCCCAGGTCTTAAGAAAGATATCTTAAAGATCTATGAGGATACAACAGCTATTACAGCTAACTTCGTTCCTGTAAAGGATGTACAGGATCCTGTAGTAATTGATAGATACATGAGAGACTTTGCTGAAAAGGCAAATGCTAAGCTTATGAGCGTAGAGCTTCAGGAAGCTAAGCTTAGTCCTATTGATTACTACTTCAATTCAAGGACTGATAACTTCGCAGAAATGCGTAGTGCAGCTGATATTGACGGCAGTCTCAAAAAGGAATATGAGCAGCTCACTGCTGCTGATACAGCCGTATCACAGAGAGCTAAGGAGTCTATAATGCAGACACAGTACGGTATCAGCGTACACGGTACTAAGAAGGCTATATGGGCTTACCTTGAAGAACTCAAGAAGTTTGACAAGACTGCAACCATAAACTCAGTTACAATGGGCGATTCAAGCTTTGGTCAGAATGACGCAAAGGCTGCAAATGTTTCACTTCCTGATTCAAAGGATAGTGACGAAGAAGTAACCGTAGATGCAAATGGTAAGAAGATTTCTAATGCAACAGATGTAAAGATCGTTGTTACACTTTATTCAGTATTCGACATGTCAAAGCCAAATGTTGACGAAGTTCCTTCTTCTAATTAAGATGCAGGCTTTCTACATCATACGCTATAGTTATTGAATTAATATAACTTGAAAGGCGGTTAGAAAAATGAAAACAGAGAACAAGAAAACATTACGCGGTTCTGTATTGTTTACAGTTGTTTGTGTAATGGCGCTGTTGATAATCTTTCTGACTGGTACTCTTGCTCTTGCATCAGCATCGAGCAACAGAGCACATAAGTCATATTCATCATCACAGGCCAGCTACACAGCAAGAGCCGCAATTGACACGTTCGTACAGTCAATGGGGCGTGAGCCAGGAATCCCTGCCGCAATCGAGAACATTGGAGATACTCCACTTGAGGTAGAGATGAAGATCAATGATCCAACACTTGGCGTCATTGGTTACTATGATGATTCACACAAATGGCAGAAGGACAAAATGGTAATTACACCTGTTGCTGATTCAGCAGGTTATATATTTACCGATATCGACGGTGATAATAATCCTGAGTGGGTTCCAGTAACAGCAGTAAAGCTCACAGCAACCTGCCGAGTAGGTAAGGAAGAGGAGACTGTTTCTGCGTACATTCAGAAGACAGCTTCTGCTCATTCTGAGGTAACTCCTGGCGGTCTTGATGGACTTCAGGAAGTCGGCGGTAACGCATTCCCTAACGGTGCGGTTATCACCGGTGGTCTTGGTCTTGGTATTTCCAAGGATAAATCAGGACTTTTCACACTTCATAATGCAGTTACGATTGAAACAAAGTCAACCTTCATAAACGGAAGTGTAACAGGCGGTACAGGTTCTTTTGCGATAAATATAAAGAATCCTGTTGACAATAAAACCGGCAAGCTTCAGATGCCTAATTCACAGACTGTTATCATGGGCAGTTTGTATATGAAGAATGATAGTCTGTTCAATCTCGATTATGTTATGACAAATAACTTTACTCAGAAGGATATTCCGTATATCTATATCGACGAATCGATTGCTGGTCTTTCATCTTTAAACTTTGTAAAAAGTGGTAAGTTTGTAAAAAAAGACGGTAAATATGAATTTAATGGCGATGCAAATAGAGTGGGTAAAGCACCATTCAATGTATTTATAGGTACATTCGATAGCCGTACTTTCCAGACTGATGTTAAATTTGGCGGCGCTGATGTTTATATGTTAGATGAATACACATCTGATGATAATAAATATAACATACTGTTTTCTTCTGAAAGAGATTACGCTTCCGAAGAATTAGCTGCTAAAGATGCAGACAGACCGGGTAAGGAAAATGATAGGCAAGTTGTCGTAGGAGATAACCACTTTGGAAAAGATGTAGGTAACACAATGCTTTATGACTGGGCAAGCTCATATGTTCATAAGAGCGAATCTCAGCATAAGACAACAGGCGGTAATCTTTATTCAATGGGCAACCTTACATTGCAGCAGTGTACGATTGAGGGCGATGTTAGAGTAAATGGTAATTGTACTATCAAGAATGGCGTTACAATTAAGGGCGACCTCATTGTAAAGAAAACTCTTACATTTGACGGCGGCAATGCAAACAGTGTTCACGGTGATATTTACTGTGATAATGTTGTAGGTGGAGGTGCTGGCAACAGAGATACCGAGCGTCTTAAAGAAGGCTTTATCGAGCATAAGAATGCTCTTCTTCCAAGATACAAGGAAGTTCATAACTTTATCTATGAGAATGAGCTTGTTCCCGATATAGACGTTCAGGAGACTATCAGGTCAGAAAAGTCAGAAGCAGAGGGCTGGCGATATGTTATCACAAAGCCGGGCGATACAACACCAACTGTTCTCGGTTGGGAAAATGATAAGACAGATGGTATTCGTAATGCAGATTATTGTTACAAGAAGATCAAGGACACATGGTATGTAGGAAATGCTTATTATGAAACAGGCATTGACGGCTTTGTATCCGATAGAGTTGTAACAACACCTACTGTTACATATAAGGGTGATCCTACAACCGATGAAGAGCGTGTATGGATAGGTGATGATGGCAAGCCTGTTTACGGCAAGGTCGATGAAGACTTCTCATACTATAAAATGAATGAGGATAATACTGTTGCCGAAGAGACAGATGAAGCTCATGCAATAGCAACCTATTATACCAAGGAAGGCGATCCATATACAGTATATGGTAGAAATGAAGCCTATGGCAGTTTTTCAGCCGTAAATCATATGGACTACACAGGAAGTGGTAAGGAGCCTGCATATCCTGATAATATGACACGTAAGGCAATCTACGGATATGAAGATCCTGATACACATGAGTTTATTGAAGCAGATCCTAAGACAAAGATCGTCAAGAATATATATGAAGTAAGAGAAGATCTTAACATGGACGAAAACGGTAATTATGACGAGAAGGTATATCATAATCACGTTCCTAAGAGATTCTGTGAAAATGCAGCTGATGACACATTTATTGATGATCCTGATGATCCAGCATATAATACACCTGCTAATAAAGCTCAGAGAAATAAGCTCCCATATGCTTTCAATAATGATGGTACACCAAATACAGCTTCAGGTGTATGGTCAGACGGAAAGATTATACGTTCATGTATCATAGGAAAAACAGACGGTACGGTATTTAAATTTGAGAATAAAAAGAGCTATAATGTCGTAGGTTCAGGTGAAGGTATCTGGGTTGTGCTCCAAAACGTAAAAACAACTGATGACTCTGAAAACAGCTTACTCTGCGATACAACAAAGGGTAAGGTATGCTTCCTTATTGATAAAACACTTGATATATCCAAGACATCTATCAGACCTGTAGTTTCGGGCAGTGGCGTTCAGGCTTATACTGAAAACTGTATCGTAACTCCTGATTCTGTATGGGGCGTTGAGTATTATGGTACAGAAGGTTCATCTATTACGATGTTCAATGACTGTACATTAGTTGGAACATTCATGTGCCCTGAAACAACATTCAGCGGTAACGTTGCTGGTTTAATTGGTTGTAGATACAGAGGTGCATACACTGCTAAGGGCAAGGAAACATATTATAAGTCACCAATCGTAGGAAGTGCTATGTTCAAGCATGTTGATAAGGCTACGAATGATTTTGGCGTTCTTAACTCTGGTGGCGGCGGCGCTACAAAGACCAAGGGCAGCGTTAAAACAGCACTTGGAACATATGAAATATCGTACTTCACAGGTTCATAAAGGAGGAATGTTCTTATGAAAAAAAGCAAAAAAAAGCTGAAGGGCATGACTCTGATCGAAATGATCATTTCGATATTCATATTTGCTATAATGGGCGGCTTGCTCATACTTATAGGTACTCATATTGATGCTACCTCAAAGGCAACTAACAACCTAAAAAACAAGGTTGTAGTTGAGTCGCCTTATGCAGCAAATCACATAAGTCAAATTGGTGAGGACGAACACGGTGATCCCGAGTATCTTGATAAGTCGGAAATGGACATCACTGTAAAGATCCACGCAAGCGGAAAGTACTGGGTAAAGGAACAGACTGATGCCGATGATCCTTCTAAATTTGAATTCGTTGAGAAAAGCTACGGAAATGCTGACGGTGATGTAGTTGTTAACATGAAGGCTGAAAAGTATTCAACAGAAAAGCTTGTAACCGACGGTATGACTGAAGAGCAGATCAAAGATATGCAGAAGAAGGTAAACGGAAAGCTCAATCTCGATTTCTTCGACGTATTACCTGCTGAAGAACCAGAAGCTGAAGGCGAATCAGCAGAAACGGAATAAGCGAGGAGGGTAAGTCTATGAAAAAACGTATCAAAAAGGGCTTTACTCTTATTGAGCTTATCGTTGTAATGGCTATTTTCTCTATACTTATGGTAGCAGTAATGGCTCTTACAGGACCGGTTCAGAGAATGTTCAAAAACACAGCTCTTTCAGAAAAAACTTATTCTTATGCTAATAATATCCAGCTTTTCCTTCAGGGAAAGCTGGAGTATGCAGAAGACCTTTATGTATGTACATCTGATAAGATCGACTTTGACGGTGTAAACGGCGTAGACGACGGTGATCTTGTTAAGCTCGCTGAGGAATTCAGAAATAAACACTTTAAGAATACTGTTGGTACTAACGACGGAACAAATACTCATTACATAAAGGGCAATATCCATATTCTCAGACTGTGCAATAATGATGTCGTAGGATCAGACGGTAAGGTAAAGTTTAAGAGAGGCGAGATCACTCACAGAGTATACGATTTCACTTCAAATAACGTTATTGATCCTTCAAAGACATACGAAGAAAAAAGCGAGTTAAATCCTGCTTTCTTCAATGCTCAGGACTCATCGTATAACTTCAACTACGCACTTGGTTCATCAAACCTTAAAATAGCAAAGATGCCAGATGCTGGTGATTTAGATGAAGAAACAAAAGCAAAGGTAAAAGAAAATGTTGTTTACAGAGCTCTTGACAGAGATATGGCTGATAAGACAACTGAGATATCAGCAACAAATCTTTCGTTGTCAATAGTTCTCGATCAGAAAACTGGCGGCTCTATAGATATTCCTGCTGTAGGTACACAGAAGGCATGTAGAGTATTTGCAAGTCCTGTAGCTGTACAGATTGCAAATCTCCCACTTACAAATATAGCTATAAGATGTAAGCACAATCCTTCTCCATGGGGTCTCAAAAGACCAAAATTAGAAGATGGAGCAGTAACACTTCAGGGTGATGGAGACGTTGGTTCTGCATACAGCGAAACATATGCAAGCGCTGACTTCAGTTTCACTAACGACATCTACTTTGTATATGCTTATACAGATGAGCTCTATTAATAAGTAAAAAAACAGGCAGCAGTTAATGCTGCTGCCTGTACTTATTTTTTGTTTTTATTCCGTGGCAAGTAAATTCAGATACCACTGTGCTATCTGATTTCCACACAGACTTCCGACCGCAATTCCTATTGCAAGGAACGGTCCGAAAGCAAACTTTGAATCGTTAGTCACTTTCTTGACTATGAGACCTCCGATAGCGGCGGTCATAATACCAATGAATGTTGAAGCGATAACAGCCCGCGTTCCAAGAAACGCACCTGCTGCAAACATAAGATATGTATCACCGAGTTCAATAGCTCTGAAATCCTCACCGAACTTCTTTTTGATGATCGGTCGGCTTATCTCGCCGATAAGGAAGAATGGTACACTGATTATGAGTGCTCCGATTATGCGGCTCTTGAGACTTACATCGTGAAACTCACGAGAGTAGAAAAGATGCAGCGGGATCGTAAGGATCAGAATAACAGCTACCATGCTGACGTAGATATCCTTTGTGTCCCAGTCGATAAATCCTATACATATAAGGAACGACATTACAACGCAGGTTATTATGGATTTAACATTAATATCCAAAGCAAAAAACGTCAGAACGTAGAGTAAACCGTTCAGCGACTCTACGATCGGATAGCGCGGCGAGATCTTCTGACCGCAGCTGTGACATTTTCCTCTCAGCATAAGCCAGCTGAAAACAGGGATCAGGTCGATCGGTCTGATCTTTGCACCACAGGTCATACAGTGTGAAGCTTTTTCCTTGTCCTCTTTGGTTTTTCCTATTCCGAGTACCGACTCGCCTGCTGGAAGCCTTAGAATGACAACATTAAGGAAGCTTCCGATACAAATGCCGAACAGGAAAATAATGACGTAAAACATGATCTTGAAAGGTAGCTCGGTAAATTCATCGTGGAGCATATTTTCAAATTCAAACATGATTTTACCCCTCCTTCATATTATAAAGTACATAATCTTATTATAACATAAATTATGGAAAATTCAAGTACAATTTTAGAATATCAGGCGTATGACGGATATGTCTGATGTTCAGAAAATAAGCGGAGGTTTTTTATGAGAAACGAGAGAATTGGTGACTACTTAGTCAATCAAGGGCTTATCACAAGCGAACAGCTTCAGCAGGTACTCGAAGCTCAGAAGGCATCAAACGGCTCAAAGAAATTTGGTGACGTTGTTGTTGAACTGGGATTCATGTCAGAAGTTAACTTCGCTAAGGCACTGGCTGGAAACCTGAGAGTTCAGTATGTTGACCTTGACAATATCGAGATCAACAGCGATGCTGTACAGATGGTACCTGAGGCTCTTGCAAGAAAGCATACAGTAATCGCTATCAATGTACAAGGTAAGCGTCTTACAGTTGCTACAAATGATCCTGTAAACTTCATCGTCCTCGAGGATATCAAGGTTTCTACAGGTATGGATACCGTTCCTGTTCTTGCAACAACATCAGCTATCAATAAGGCTATCGGTAAGTGCTACTCAATGCAGAATGTTGACAGCGTTCTCGAAGGCGTTGCCGGTATGGGCGGCGACCTTGGTGAAATGACCGAGGCTGATATCGAGTCTAAGGACAGAGTTGAAAGCGCACCTATCGTTAAGCTTGCAACTACTATCGTTGAAAACTCATACAGAGCAGACGCTACCGATATTCATATCGAGCCATTTGACAAGTATACAAGAATCCGTATCCGTGTAAACGGCGACCTCGTTGAGCTCATGAATATCTCAAGTGCAGTTCATAGTGCGCTGACAACACGTTTCAAGCTTATCAGCGGCATGAACATCGCTGAAAAGAGAGTACCTCAGGACGGCCGTTTCACACAGGTCGTTGACGGAACAACTCTTGATGTCCGTGTATCCTCACTTCCAATGGTACACGGTGAAAAGATCGTTATCCGAATTCTTTCAACCGGACAGATCGCACTCCGTAAGATCACGGATCTGGGTATGTCTGATTATAACTATACACTGTTCGAGTCAATGCTGAGAGTTACTCACGGCGTTATCCTCGTAACAGGACCTACCGGTTCAGGTAAAACAACTACACTTTACGCTGCTCTTGGTGAGATCGCTAAGCCAAACGTAAACGTCGTAACAGTTGAGGACCCTGTCGAAAAGGCTATCGACGGTATCAACCAGTGTCAGGTTAATATGAAGGCTGGTATGACATTCGCCGCAGCTCTTAGATCTATCCTCCGTCAGGACCCTGACGTAGTAATGATCGGTGAGATGCGTGATACCGAGACAGCAGATATCGGTATCCGTGCCGCTATCACAGGACACTTGGTTCTTTCCACACTTCATACAAACGACGCTGCTTCAACAGTTGTTCGTCTTGTTGATATGGGTGTTGCTCCATACATGGTTGCAACTTCACTTATCGGTGTAATCGCTCAGCGACTTGTAAAGGTTCTCTGCCCTGAGTGTAAGAAGCCAAGAATGTCAACTCCCGAAGAAAATGAACTCATGGGATTAGATCATTCAATTCAGATCTTCGAGGCAGGCGGCTGCCCTGTATGCAATAACACAGGTTACAGAGGAAGAACTGCTATCCACGAGATCATTCACTGTACAACAACCGTTTCTTCTATCATCGCAGCAGGCGGTACAAAGGAAGAAATCGAGAAGGCAGCAAAGGCAAACGGAACAAAGCTGCTTCGTGATAACGCTGCTGAGCTTGTAATGGCAGGAGAAACATCTATAGATGAGCTTGTAAGAGCTACATACACAGTATAATAGCTTTATCTATATAGGGAGGATAATAACATGGCAATTGAAATTCATAGAATACTTGACGAGGTAAGACTCCTCGGTTGTTCTGACCTTCACTTTACAGACAGGATCGCTCCTGTTGTACGTCTTAACGGTACACTCAGAACCATGCGTTCACAGTATCCTGAAATGGATGAAGAGGAAATACTCAACATCGTTCACCAGATGACAAACGATGCACAGCAGACAAGCGTTAACAATCACCACGATACCGACTTCTCGTTCACAACAAGAAGCGGCTACCGTCACCGTGTAAACGTATATTTCCAGAAGGGTAAGCCTGCTATCGCTATCCGACTTCTGAGAAACGATATCCCTACACTTGAGGATCTCGGACTTCCTCCGATACTCGCAGATTTCGCAATGCGTCCTCGTGGACTCGTTCTCGTAACAGGTCCTACCGGTTCAGGTAAATCTACAACCCTTGCAGCTATGATCGACTTCGTTAACCTTAACAGAAGTGCTCACGTTATAACTGTTGAGGATCCTATCGAGTACGTACACGAGCATAAGAGATGTATGGTAAACCAGAGAGAGATCGGTGACGACGTTCCGTCATTCGCTCTTGCTCTTAGAGCTGCTCTCCGTGAGGACCCTGACGTAATCCTCGTAGGAGAAATGCGTGACTTCGAGACTATCCAGGCTGCTGTAACTGCCGCTGAAACAGGACATCTCGTTATGTCAACACTTCATACAACATCTGCCGCTGATACTATCAACCGTATCATCGACGTTTACCCTGAGCATCAGCAGCAGCAGATCAGAACACAGCTCGCTAACAACCTTGTAGCTGTTATTTCACAGACCCTTATTCCAAAGAAGGACGGTTCAGGACGAATCGCTTGTATGGAAATCCTTAACGTAACAGACGCTATTTCGGCTATGATCCGTGATAACAAGATCCATCTTGTACAGTCTGCTATCCAGACAGGTAAGCAGCAGGGCATGATGTCTCTGGATATGGAGCTTGCAAGACTCGTATCCAAGAACGTTATCGGCGAAGTCGATGCTCTCGAAAAGTGCCTCGACAAGCAGGAATTCTATCGTTTCCTTTCACAGATGGGCGGAGTACCCAGAGGTGGAATGCAGGGCTGATGACTGCATAAGTAAAACCGACCGTCGGATAAAATTCCGACGGTCTTTCTTATTATAATATAAAAGAGATTAGTAGGGGACGGCGTCCTCGACGTCCCACGTTATGCGTGTAAAGAATAAATGGACTATTTGTAGGGGCTGCCTTTGGCAGTCCTCAAGCGCCAATTCAAGAGCAAGAACTAAGAGCTAAGATTGTATGGTCAGATATTATCAGCTCCAAAGCCACACTACTTACTGCTCTCTACTCACTAATTCCTAACAACTAAGCACTGATTTTACTGCTCATCACTTAAATGGACTTAAATTATCGTAACTTAAATAATACGCCAAAATTATTACGTCACGTAATATATTAACACAATATTACAGAAATAATTGTTTTTTTGCTGTGAGAAGATAAAGAAATATTAAGAAAAGCAACGTAAAAAGGAAATGAAATGTTCATATGGGGGTCAAAATACCCGTTTACAAAAAGTATAATCAGCTGTGAATATAACAAAAACAAGATAAAAGAATTTACATATTCACAGAAACTTGTGCATTTCGACGGAAACGCTAAAAAAAATATGCCTATTTACCGTTCTAATGTAAAAAGTGCCTTGATATATGGAATTTTTTTTCAAAAACTGTTGACATTATGTGAATAAGGTGGTATACTATAATCACAGGGAAGGGAAAGGGAGTTAAAAAAACCACGAACCCAAAAATGAGGTGGAAGCAAAAAGCTTTCACAAAACTATATTATTTAAGGAGGGTTTTCTTATGAAAACTACAAAGAAAGGTTTTACACTTATTGAGCTCATCGTTGTTATCGCTATCATCGGTGTTCTCGCAGCAATCCTCGTTCCTTCAATGCTCGGTTACGTTAAGAAGTCAAAGGTTTCTTCAGCTAACTCAGCAGCTAACTCACTTCTCAAGGCTATCAACACAGCTCTCGTAGAAGTTGATGAAGAGAATCAGGGTGCAGCTAACATCAAGGAGCTTGCTTGCGATGGTAAGGCTGTTACAATTACTTACGCAGATAATGCTGGCGAAAAGACTGATGCAACTGATTTCAAGACCAAGGTAGATAACTACATGGAAAAGGCACAGAAGAAGGAATGGGGTGCTGCTTGTAGAGGTGGCGTATGTATCGCTGCTGCTATCGAAGTTGACAAGACATACACAGGTACATCACCTGCTGGCGTAGTTACAGTTGATAGCTATGAGAAGTATAGCGGAGACTACAGCAAGGCTCTTACTGAGGCTGTAAAGAAGGCTTCATAATCTAATTGAATTAGATTCTTGAAATGAATAATAAGATGCTCCTTCCAATCGGGAGGAGCATTTTTTTACAATGAATAAGGGGGGGCTTTTCTCGGCTAAATTGCACAATTATACTGCAAAAAAATTGTCGTGGAATGACCAATTCTTTATTGACAAAATGTGAACTTTTTGATATAATATATGTAAAGATTGTATTGGGAGGTGCATATCTATGAAGGCGAAAAAGACTCGCAAAGGTTTTACTTTGATGGAGCTTATTATCGTTATTGCAATAATGGGCATAATGATGGCGATAATTATTCCTTCTTGGGGATATTTTATTAGAAGAGCACGCGAAAGAGATGCGAATTCAAGAGCAAAGGTAGTTTTTAATGCTGCTCAGACAGAGGTAACTCGTGTTTGTAACAGTGAGCGAAGCACTTTAAATAAGATCAATGATCCGAATACTGACTCGACGCTTCGTGATAAATTGAAAAAGCAGATCTATATGGGCAGTGGTGAGTTCTATTTTTACTGGGACGGTAAAAAAGGCGTAAAGGTAAGTGCTTCGGGAACTGCTGTAGATGAAACTACTAACAACCTTAATAACGGAGCATTTGCGAGAGCTGTAAATAATATTACAGGTGGCGAAGGCTTCTATAAGATTTACGTCAAGGATTATAATGTTCAGTCTGTAGTATATACAGCCTACGAAAACGGAAATTATAAGGGTACATATCCCAAGTCGATGAATGAGCTCGACAATAAAACTTTAGGCGATGTCAGAACAACTTCTATAAAGTCCATCAATGATGCGATTATGAAAAAATTAGTTGTTACAAAATAAGAATTTAAAACAGCTGCTTTTGCAGCTGTTTTTTTATGCGTATATTCTTCTGATTAGGAGTTTTCAACGTTTAAACATGCAGAAAGTTGAAAACTTTATCCTTGACAAAAGCGTATTTTGATGATATAATATATTTACTGTCCGACAGAGAGCTGAAAGAAAACAGCGAGTCGAGAAAAATTTATCAAGAAATTTTGAAAAAAGCCTTGACAACTCTGAAAGAAAGTGATATAATATTAAAGCTGTCTCGGAAGAGAGAGTATGGAACAGCATCTTGAAAATTGAACAATGCGAATAAGAAAAAGTAACGACCCTTGAGATTTCTTTGTAAAAGAAGAAAAGTCAAGAAAAGACTAAAAAACACTTTGAAGTAATAACGCAAGCGTTATGAACTGGATCAGATATCTAAATCGAAAGATTTAAATATACAACTTTAATAAAGAGTTTGATCCTGGCTCAGGACGAACGCTGGCGGCACGCTTAACACATGCAAGTCGAACGGAGATATTTTAAGTTTACTTAGGATATC
>NZ_FRCT01000004.1 GCF_900143025.1 Ruminococcus flavefaciens
ATACTGTTTGCAGTCTGGACTGTACTGATACAGACGGTTGATGTTCAGGCAGTGGGACAGAACGGAACCGACATCGGTTTTGCAGGTCTGAACGTGTGGTTCCATAAAATGACAGGCGTTCATATGTGGGTGTATACTGTCACCGACTGGCTTGGACTTGTGCCGATCTTTATCTGTATGATATTCGGAGTTGTCGGTCTTGTCCAGCTTATAAAGCGGAGAAGTCTTCTTAAAGTTGATAAGGATATTATCCTGCTTGGTATTTACTATATCCTTGTGATATTCGGTTATCTCATATTTGAGATGATACCTGTAAACTACCGACCGATACTTATAGAAGGACGTATGGAGGCTTCTTACCCGTCGTCAACAACGCTCCTTGTTATGAGCGTAATGCCTACGTTGGCTTTTCAGGTGCATCGCAGGATAAGGAATACTAAAGTCAGATACGGTATTTATGCGTTTACGGTCTTATTCACGGCGTTTATGGTGGTGGGACGAACTGTTGCAGGAGTACACTGGCTGACGGATATAGCAGGCTCTGTTTTGCTGAGCTTGGGACTTTATCTCATATATCAAGGTGCTGTCCGACTCACTGACAAAAAATAACTAACGGAGAAATGAAAATGGAATTTCACGAGAAATTGCAGGAATTAAGAAAGAAAAAAGGCTTAACTCAGGAGGAGCTTGCAATGGAGCTCTATGTTTCACGTACAGCTATATCGAAATGGGAATCGGGAAAGGGTTATCCGAATATTGATTCGCTGAAAGAGATATCAAAGTTCTTTTCTGTGACCATAGATGAGCTTCTGTCATCGGAGGAACTCCTTACCGCAGCAAAAGACGAGAACCGCTCAAATATCGGGAAAATGATAGATCTGCTGATAGGCATAGTAGATATAATGAGCATTATGCTTATTCTCCTGCCGCTTTATCCGAAAAAGACAGGAGAGACAGTCTCGGCAGTTGCCCTGTTTGATTACACGAATATTTCCTTCGGGATAAGCTGTGTCTGCTGGGGACTGTTTGCCGCTCTTATCATCATTGGTGCAGTGAAGCTGTTTATGAATTACAGAAACATAGAAAATGGTAGAAGTACTGTTACAGTGGCATCGCTTGTACTTAGCATTATCGCGGTTTTATTCCTGACCATGGCAAGAATACCCTATGCGGCAACAGTAGCGTTTCTGCTGCTTATAGTTAAGGGGATAATGCTTTTCAAAGTTCCGAAAAGCGAGCACTGAACAGATAGGAGATAAAAATGAAATTAGAGAGCTTACCGCCTGTATATGAGGCATACAGTGCAGAATATCCTGATCTTACAGTGTGCCGTATAGTTTTGCAGGAAAAAGAGCTTTACCATGTCATACATAAAGACGGGATGATGCAGGCACAGGTATCGGGCAAATTCAGATACGACGTCAAAACTGTATCTGATTTCCCTGCCGTAGGCGATTATGTTATGGCTGATATAACTGGCGGAGACAGAGCAGTGATACACAATGTTCTTCCGAGAACAAGCGTATTTATCCGTAAAGCTGCAGGAAAATCAAATACTGAACAGGTAGTTGCCGCAAAAGCTTTTTTGATGATAATGGAGCCGCAAAAGCGGCTCCATCTTTTTACATCATTTTAGTACCATGTTCTGAAAATACTATTATTCTGGCGCGGCGGACAGAAATAGTTCCTTAAACCAAGCAATGAACGGATAATAGAAATTATTCTCTCATTGTACCTGTTATATGTGTTCCTTATTATCGTATTTATATAATCGGAAACCGAGAACGTATTTGTTATGGTCTTATTGTCCCCGTAATGATATACCGCAGTTATCCTGTTGGATATTGCAAATGAATCGGGAGAACAAGTAAAGCCATAATATTTTTCGTCACAGCTCATAAAATCAGCGTCAAAGGCATCTGTGTATGTTTTGCCATTGATATTGAATTCCATATAGCTGTTATTCTTTTCTTCTTCTGTAAGAGAAGTAATGTCAAGGTAGAAATTAAAGCTGATCTGTCTGCTCAGAACAATACTCTGCGACTTGAATTCAGGAACGGGTTCAGCAGCGTACTCGCTTTGTTTTACAGTAGTGAAGTTTCTGACTGTAGTATTATTATCCTTGTCTTTTCCGATAAAGGATATCACGTTTTTCTTTTCTGCTGCCTGACTTAACTTATCGGCAGGAAGCTCAAATCTTACAGAACCGTTTGACAGTGCAAAAGTATCATAGTACAAACCGTTTACATATACTTTCAGACTTGTTGTCTGCGGATCATTTACGGCTATCTGCATGATAAGGTCTTTTTCGGGCTTGATAACAGCATCGGCAGGAGCACTTGCTGATATCGTATCATCAACAGCATTTGGTGTCGAGATATTCACTGCATCCGATCTGATATACGGTGAAGCGCTGTTTTCGTTATATGTGCTTGCAAGCAATGCGTCATCCGAGCTGAACTGCTCGTCAAGCCACGCTATCCTTTCGCGCATATACGATATGAATAAGTCTCTGTCGGCTATATAGCCTCTGCCGTAACCGGGCCACTGATTATTTCTGTCCCAGAGCGCACTGTCAGCCATACCTGATTCGTAAAGATATTCGCTGTCTCTTTCAAGTGCGCCGTTTTCCTTTATAACATCTTCAAGGTAAGGCCTTATCTGCCAGTATCTGTCGGTTGCTGCCGAAATAAACAGCGGATCATCAAGGAACTCTCTGTAGAAATTCTGCGGATCCTCAAACTGCGATACCTTCCAGCCTGTTGCATTACTGCTTATTTCCTGACTTACGATTATTGAACCTGCGCCTGTGTCAAAGTCCCATGGAGGCCCGAATTTAAGGAGAGAATCATGCGGTTTATAGATATATCTGCTCTTGTAGCGCGAATCGTCATTTCCCATTATCTCCATAAGCAGCCAATAGGATACCATTGAATCAAAATCAGCAAGCTCGGTGTAATGAGTCATCTTGCCGTCTATCTCGGTATATCCGTCCTCGGAACGATAGGCGTTTTCAAAATTCTGCCAGTAATCCTGAACATAGCTCATCATTGCGTCGTTTGAGGCAAGAAATTCGGGAGATTTGAGCATTACTTTAAGTCCCGAATCTGTCATGAATTTTGATTCCTCGTCGTATTCCTCAGAGGACTCAAAAAGGTAACCGCCCGAAATGTCGCTTTCAAAGTCATAATAGTCCGATACCAGATATTCTTTTCCGTCAAAAGTAACTGTACCGCCTTCTTTTATCCATGACATATCCTCTGTCATCATATCTGTAAGCTCGTCTTTTTTGTCACCCTTTATCTTTTCCTTTTTAGCGATAGCAGAAGCGGCGTCCTTAGCTTCGCCCTCCCAGTCAAATATATCCACTCTTGCTTCTTCAATGCCTACCTGCTCGCAGAGCTGATAGTTTCCGACGTATTCACCGTTTATGACTACATCTGTCCAGACTGTCTCCATAGTGGTGAGACCGAGCTCCTTGGAAAGCTTTGAAGCAGTCGTATTTCTCAGAAGGCTTTCGTCCTGATAATTTGCAAGCAGGCACCATTTTTTGCTCTTACCCATACCGTAAAAGTCGGTCTTTTTATCGAGCTTTATCTTATATGGCTTCTTTTCCCAACCCCATGTAGTATTGCCGCGGCCTTGCATAGTCATTTTGCCGTTGTAAATCGGCTCTGCTGTATCTTCGTTGTTCTGTATGAACATTTCGCCGCTCTTGGCGTCCTTTTTAAATGCAGGGACCTGACCGTCATCTGTATTGATATAAATAACGGGAAGCTTGCTGAAGTATACCTTGTCCACTGTTTCGTATCCTTCACCGTCAAATTCCTGAACTTCTATCCACTTCTCATAGAATTCTTCTGTAAGAACAAAGCTCTCAGGATCGACCTCGCTGCCGTCCGCAAGGCATCTTATCATGCTTCCTGTCGGATTATTGATCTTCAAAGCCTCTCCGACCTTCAAGTAAGTTTTGTCGATACTTATCCCAGTATTTTCTGTTTCTGCTGCAAATACTGTAAAACCTTCCTGTGAAAAGAGCTGACCGCAATTACCTGCGAACATAAGATTTGTACAGGTAAGAGCTGCTGTGGTAAAGCTGAACATTTTTTTGAGTATTCTTCGATTAGACAATTTCAATTCCTCCTTTTAAATTTAAGCCGTTTTTTTATCTGTGCATTTCATAAAATCATTGCTACAACATATCATCAATCCCCCTATGCAGATATATTTGCTTCTGTTTTATGTTTTATTGGAAGCATTTATGTCCTTTTTTCTAATGACAAAGTCATTGTAGCATATTTTTTCTCCCGAATGCGGATAATTACAGATTTGTAATCGGCAAGCAAATAGTACACAACTAACTCAATATATTTAATAATGGCCGCTTTGATTTTGTTAAATATAAAAGAATCTTTACAGCTGTATTATAACATGATAAATCAATATATATAAAGATTTTTTGTAAACAATGTCAATACTTCTGCGTTTTTTTGTTATGTTATACAAAAAAACAGCAGCCGGAGATATTACTTCTCTGACTGCTGTAATATCTGATCTTTTCATAGATCTCCATTGCTATTGCCACTCCTTGTTCCTCCTGTACACAAGCTCTTTCTCTTATTATACAGGATTATTATTATTAGTGGCTCACTTTTTTATTATCATTTGTGCCATATTTGGCTCAGTTTTATTTTAGCATACATAAATAAACCATTTAACTTCACTATTTATATTCCAATCTGCATATAGTATGTATACACTATCTTATGTCCCATCGATTTCACGTTATTTCGCGGAATTTTCCATTGTTGTTCCGGACACATCATATTGCTTATGATACGTCGTACCAAATTACCGTTTGAATTTAATAAAAGTTATGTAACTCTTGAGAAAAACTATGCGTCAACCATCATCAGGATCGGAACACCGATCGCCTTGCAGGATTTCCTTGTGGGCATCTCCTTCCTCGTTCTGCTTGCCATTGTAAACAAGCTCGGTGTTACGGCATCTGCCGGAGTGGGCGTTGCCGAAAAGGTATGCGTATTTATCATGCTCGTCCCACTTTCCTTCATGCAGTCAATGACCGCATTCGTTGCTCAGAACTACGGAGCAGGACAGATGAAAAGAGCGAAAACTGCTCTGAAAACAGGTATTGCCGTTTCATTTGCGTTCGGAATTGCAATGTTTTTTATCACATTCTTCCGCGGAGACCTCCTTGCAGGCATCTTTTCACCCGAAGCAGATACAGTTAAAGCGGCATGGGATTACCTGAAAGCTTATGCTATAGACTGTCTCAATACCTGCTTCCTGTTTTGCTTTATCGGCTATTATAACGGCATCGAAAAGACTAAGTTCGTTATGTTACAAGGCATTTGCGGAGCATTCCTTGTCAGAATACCTTTTGCTTTTCTGATGCAAAAAATAGGACATAATTCCCTGTTCCTCATCGGAATGTCAATACCATGCTCAACGGTATTGCAGATAGCAATGTGTTTCGCAGCGTATTTTTACTTCAGGTCAAAAGATGACATCGAACATGACAGGACTTATGATAAGACGGCACTTTAATTAAAAATGATTTTAAGAAATAGCTGTGTCATTATAGATAATATTGGTTTTTAAAATTATGCGTTTATACTTGACATAAGTCAGAAACAGTGATATAATTGACATAAGTCAGAAAGGAGATCGCCTATGCCAAGACCTCAGAAGTCCCGCCGTATATGCTGTTACCCCGATTACTGGAGCTTTGCCCCCGATCAGGATACCGCAAACGATACGGTAACAATGTCACTTGACGAGTTTGAGACCATACGTCTGATAGATCATCAGGCCAAAACTCAGGAGCAATGCGCCGCCGAGATGAACGTCGCAAGGACTACTGTTACGGCAATATACGACAGCGCAAGAAAGAAACTCGCTGCTGCATTGGTGGAGGGCAGACGCATCGTCATTTCGGGCGGAAATTACACACTTGACAACACTATCTCAGAGGAGATAACTCAGAAAGGAAGCAAAATCATGAGAATTGCAGTTACCTATGAAAACGGACAGATATTCCAGCATTTCGGCAGAACAGAGCAGTTCAAGCTCTATGATATCGCCGACGGAAAGATAATAAACGAGCAGGTCGTAGGCACAAACGGCACAGGTCACGGTGCTCTTGCAGGTTTCCTCAAGAATGCACAGGCTGACGTGCTTATCTGCGGTGGTATCGGCGGAGGCGCTCAGATGGCTATGCAGGAGGCTGGTATCGCTCTCTACGGCGGCAATATTGGAAGTGCTGACGAAGCAGTTGCTGCTTTCCTTGCAAACGATCTTGCTCAGAACTCAAATCCAACCTGCGATCACCATCACGAACACGGCGAAAGTCATTCCTGCGGCAGTCACTCCTGCGGTAATCACTGATGAAGATATTAACACTTGTCGAGAATACTTCCGCAAGCGAAAGCTGTATCGCAGAGCACGGCCTCAGTATATATATCGAGACTGAAAAGCACAAACTCCTGCTCGATACGGGACAGACTGACGCAGTTGTGAAAAATGCGGAAGCTCTCGGCGTTGATCTGACCGCTGTTGATACAGCCATACTCAGTCACGGTCATTACGACCACTCGGGCGGTATCCTGCCCTTTGCAAAGCTTAATCCCAATGCAGAGATAATCATGCAGAGGTCCGCAGCAGAACCACATTACAACGGCGAACGCTATATCGGAATTGATACGGATATCCTGAAACTGCCGAACGTTCAACTCATAGACGGCGATCTAAGGCTTGACGATGAGCTGTTCCTGTTCAGCGGAATTACAGGCAGAAGGTGCTACCCTCAGGGCAACAGAAAGCTTTCCTGTATGCGCAGCGGCGAGAAAGCAGAGGACGATTTCGCCCACGAACAATGCCTTGTCATCACACAGAACGGCAAGCACTGGCTGCTGTCGGGCTGCGCTCATAACGGAATACTCAACATTCTTGACCGTTACAGGGAGATTTTCGGCGGTGAGCCCGACTGCGTTCTCAGCGGATTCCACATGATGAAGCGCGAGGGCGAGCACACCGAGGACGAAAAGACTGTCATCGTTCAGACAGCTCGTGAGCTTGCAAAAATGAACACTGTTTTTTACAGCGGACATTGTACGGGTGAGCCTGCCTTTGAACTGATGAAGAAAATATTGGGCGGAAAGCTCATCGCACTGCACAGCGGCGAACAAGTTATATAAAACTAAAACGGGAACAGTTTCAAGCTGTTCCCGTTTTTGATGAATGTACTTGCAATTTTTTCGGCCCATGCTATGATTTGTAGATATATGGCAGATTACAGCTTATAAATTATAATATTGCAATATCACCAAAATAATGATATAATAAAATATATCTATTTGATTTTTTAGTTGGAGAATTCGTATGAAAAAAGATAAAACACAAAACGGACTACACAACCGTAATTCATTCCGTACTATAAGCCTTGGATTCGTAATACTGATACTAAGCGGAGCACTTCTGCTTATGCTTCCGATATCATCACAGGACCGAAGTATTACGCCGTTCAAGGACACGCTTTTCACGGCAATATCAGCATCATGCGTAACAGGTCTGGTTGTCCGTGATACTGCTACACACTGGTCGTTCTTCGGACAGGCGGTCATACTGACCCTTATTCAGATAGGCGGTATGGGAGTTATTACCATAGGACTAATGATAACGCGACTATCCGGAAAAAAAGTTGGGCTGTGGTTCCGAGGCATGATGCAGGACTCTATTTCAGCTCCTCATGTTGGCGGAATACTTCAGCTCACAAAATTTATACTGAAAATGACCGCGGCTATAGAGCTTACCGGTGCAGTGCTGCTTTATCCTGTATTCTTCCGTGAGTTCGGTGCGGTAAAGAGCATATGGTACTCTGTCTTTCACTCCGTTTCGGCGTTCTGTAATGCAGGCTTCGACCTTATGGGCGTAAAAGAGAAATTCTCATCGCTTACAACTTTAGGCAGCAACGCTTATGCCAATACTGTAATTATGCTGCTTATAATAATTGGCGGTATCGGTTTCCTCACTTGGGACGATATTGTACAGTATAAGTTTCACTTCAAGAAATACCGCCTTCAGACCAAGGTCGTAATCGTTACATCGGGACTGCTTATAATTCTGCCTGCGATTTTTTTCTTTTGCTCGGAATACTCAAACGAACCTATCAAGGAACGTATACTTCACTCATTTTTTCAGTCGGTCACGGCAAGAACAGCAGGTTTCAATACATCGGATTTTTCTAAAATGAGCGAACCTGCTGCAATGGTAATGACGGTACTCATGCTCATAGGAGGTTGTTCGGGTTCTACCGCAGGCGGTATGAAAACTTCGACGGTTGCCGTGCTTTTCCTTGCTGCACTGAGCGTGTTCCGCCGAAAGAATGACATCGAGTGCTTTAAGCGGCGTATTCCTGAAGATACGATCCGAACAGCAGGTGCGATACTGTTTATGTACTTAACGCTTTTCATGTCAACGGGAATAGCAATTTCTATGATAGAGTCGCTGCCGCTGATAAGCTGCCTATTTGAAACAGGTTCTGCACTCGGAACAGCAGGATTGACACTTGGAATAACTACATCCCTTTCGTTGTCCTCTCATATCATACTCATGATCCTGATGTTTGCAGGAAGAGTCGGAGGACTGACACTGATATATGCTGCATTTTCATCAAGCAGTGAGACATCAAGACTCCCGCAGGAAAAGATAACAGTCGGATAATAAACAATAAAAGGAGAAATAACCATGAAATCAGTTTTAATAATAGGCGCAGGTCAGTTCGGTATACATATAGCAAGACGCATGGCGGAATCACGTTGTGAGATAATGGTGGTAGACAGCGAGGAAGAACGCATCAACACTATACTGCCGCTTGTTACCAATGCTCAGATAGGCGACAGCACAAATGCAGATTTTATGCGTTCATTGGGAATACCTGACTATGACGTGTGTATCGTTACTATAAGCGACAGCTTTCAGGATTCGCTTGAAACTACAGCTCTTCTCAAGGAACTCGGAGCTCGAAAGGTAATATCCCGTGCGCAGAATGACGTTCAGGAGAAATTCCTGCTTCGCAACGGAGCAGATGAAACAGTTTATCCTGAAAAGCAAACGGCTATCCGTCTTGCAACAAAGGAGGCTTCAGACGATATTCTTGATGTGTTCCAGTTAGACCACGACATAAATATCTATGAGGTCCGTGTGCCTAAGGCATGGAATGAAAGAACAATTGCTGAACTTGATATACGCAAAAAGCATCATTTGAATATCATAGCTGTCCGCAAATCAAATCAGCTTGTTGTTCCCATGCCGGATATGATGCTATCAATTGACGATGCAATACTTCTTCTTGGCAATATGAAGGATATACAAAAAACATTCTGACATAAAACCGTCAATAAAATTTTCCAAAAGAGCCCTGCATTATTTGCAGGGCTTTTTATTTTCGGTAAATTTTTTCTGAGAAAAAATAAAGATGTGATTTGTCTCAAACTGATTCTACATAATCCCAATAATTATACCCACAAAAAATTTTTTGAAAAAGGGTGAGACAAAATTAGTTTTTAGTTGTCTAAGAATCAAGCAAATGATTGCAGCAGATGTTAATAGTTATAATGTGTTGAGGCGACAGAAGCTTCAGATGTTCTTGTCTATTATGCATACGCTGCAAATAAAAATAATTATATCTATTTAATACGGAAGTTTATTATGAGAAGCATATGAAGGAGAATAATATCCCCATAGAGATAAATCTCACAAGCAACGAGTTCATACTCGGTGTTAAGGGCGATTCTCACCCGTTTACTATTTATAAGGAAAGCGGGGTTCCGATAATAATATCTACCGATGATCCCGGAATACTGCGAACATCTATTACGGAGGAATATGCCCTTGCTGCTTATAGATACGATCTTGATTATGAAACTATAAAAGGAATTGTAAAAACAGTATCACATACAGTTTCCTCAATAAAAATGACAAAGAGACTATTTTGAAAAAATATGAAGACAAGCTGTCAGTTCTTGAGGCAAAATACTCTAAGTAACAAGTTATTAAACCAAACAGCACAAAAAGGTCTCCCGTTAACGGGAGACCTTTTTCAGATTATCTATCACTAAAATAGCATATTCAGAACTATTTTGTCTTTAAAGCATCTCTTTCCGCCTCACCTTATATGTGTACAGAAATTTTGACGTATCCGACTCGTTTTATGCATAATGCCGCAATAAAAGACTTGATATCACGCAAAAAAATAAACTATAATATTGATATCGGGAACTTTTATGATTTAGGAGGGATTTGAATTGAACAACACAAAAAAACACTTTTTATCCGCACTGACAGCCTGCTTAGTTACTGCTGCGTCAATGACTGTATTTCATATCCACGCTGTCGGAAATACAAATATGTCTGCCGCTGAAAAGCAAACAGTCGGACTTGAGACAGAAAAAGAAGCTTTAACCGAGCATATTATCGGTCCTGATAATGGTGAAAACTACAACATATGGAAAGGAAAAGATGATAACGGCGAATTATCGCTTGACCTTAATAATTCAGACCTTTCCTTTGAATGTTCATGGAACGGAACAAAGCGTGCTGAATATCTTATCGGCAAAAACGACAGGATAAATTTTGATAATTACAAGAGATATTCAATGGAGTATTCTGCCGAAATAAACTGCGAAGACGATTACGGTTTCGGAGCTTCTTTCGTTTGCTCAAATGAAATAGATTCACCGCAGACAGAGGTACGCGTACTTGAAGCATACTCAGGTGAGGAATACAGCAGCCATGAGATAACTCAGACTATAGAAGTCAATGGTGTGAGCTATAATGTATATAACTGCTCGCTTCCTTGCTATGGATTTGAACTCCGTACAATATATGTACTGCGTTCCGACAAGCTTGCTGCTGAAAAGAAGATCAGCGGAGATATTGATATAAAAGGCATATTCAAAGCATTGAATATGGAGGGCTATAAACTTCATGATACTCATACTGCCATTATGTATATTGAGGGGCTCGGTGAAAAAGGCAGCATAAAAGTGAACAGAAACAATATCAATATTATTCAGCCGCCTGAAAGAATTACCGTGCCTAACAGCAATTCTTTGGATTACGTTTACTATGACGGACTCAGATATTCTTTCTGGCAGGACGACAGTATCTCAAACGGAAAAATGACGTTCAACAGTGACGGAAGTGCTGAATGTATCTATGACAATACCAACCAGTATTCGGATTGCCTTTTCAAAAAAGGTATCATCAAAGAAAAGGGCTTAACATATGATGAGTACGATAATCTCAGTATCAATTATAAAACTACCATAAAGGCAAAGGATAATTACGCAGCAGGCGTTTACGGCTGGCTCAAAAACGATTTTGTTGAGTTTTATGTTGTCCAGTTCAGAAACTCTGACGATTTTCTCGGAGATGCAAAGTATGTTGAAACAGTCACTATAGACGGTGTCAAATATGACATATACAAGGGATACGCTATGCCGCTGGCTTTTGACGCCCCTTTAATAGAAAGGTACTGGAGCGTATCACAGCAGGTATATAATAAAAATGTATATGAGGGAAACGGCGAAGTTGATCTCATCAAGCATTTTCAAGCATGGGAAAAAGCAGGCCTTAAAAGGCACACTTTATACGAAGTTTCGTCCTTTGCAGAATCATTCGGCAAGGGTAAAGGAGAGTTTATTCTCGGAGATGTCGACATCAGTATCAAGTCCCCGCAGGATAAGAATGATGTGATACTGGGAATTCAGGATTCAAAATATGAAAAAGAAGGATATTCATATTATCCTAACGATACCTGTATCCTTAAAGAAGACGGCACATTCATATTCAGCTGCGACCACGCCAAGCCTGTTTGTTCAACCAACAGAAGAACAAAGGTCTTCCCTGACGGTCAAAAAATATACATCAATAAAAATGACGGATTAAATATAATATATGATGCCGATGTCAGCACAGAATGTGATTATTATATCAACGGAAACGTCTATATGGCTACCGAGGATAATTACACAAATATAAATCTTTGCATTTATGATTATTCAAGTCAGGACCGCAGTATATCAAATGCAAAAAAGGTGGGCGAATTTGAATTATACGGCGTACCTTATGAGCTGTATATCAGCAATTATATAAATAAAGAACACACTATCAACGGTACATACAATACCATGACTTATTACAGTGTTTGCAAGGATAAAGTCAAGAACCATGAAAATATACGAAGCAACATTGACGTTGCAGCCCATGCAAAAGCATTTAAAGACGCAGGATATGAGACAGGATCTGTTACAGGTATCTCTCTCGATGTTATTTTTAACGGTGCAGGAAAAGGTGAAGTCGTATTCAAAAATTGTGACTATGAGATCACAAAAGGCGAACCTCAAACAGTTACTCAGGAAGACATTGAACTGTTCCAAAACTTCCTCCTCGGCAAGGAATGTGACTTAGCAGGCAAAGACTTCGACCTCAATAACGACTTCAAATGGGATATATATGACCTTATCGAAATGAAAAAAACTGTTTACGGGGAATTATAATCTATTCCGAATATAAATTCAAGAAAGGCTCAGATCACCTTATGGATCCACACACAA
Organism: Ruminococcus flavefaciens; assembly: GCF_900143025.1. Lineage (GTDB taxonomy): Bacteria > Bacillota > Clostridia > Oscillospirales > Ruminococcaceae > Ruminococcus > Ruminococcus flavefaciens_I. The sequence continues at coordinate 12,639 of NZ_FRCT01000004.1, forward strand.
ATAATAAAACGGACATTCAGGCGTACAAAAAACTCTGCGCTATCTCATTTGATGACGGTGCAGCAGGCAATGCTCCAACTGATCCTTCAATGAGAATACTCAAGGCTCTCATCAAAAACAAAATGACAGCTACATTCTTTTATGTCAGCGACTGGACAAAAAACGCAGGCGGCATTGAAGAAGTAAAGTTCGCATACAAAAACGGCATGGAAGTTGCCAACCACTCTATTTCACATCCGTATCTCAGTAAGCTTGATACAAATGAAATAAGGGAACAGTGGGAGCAGTGCAACACCGAACTCAGAAATATAATCTCTGCCGAGCCCTCACACATTATGAGGCCGCCCTATCTTGACGTTAACGAAAACGTATTGTCTGCCCTGTGCGATATACCGCTTATATCTTGTGCGATAGATACACGCGACTGGGACAACGCAACAACAGAACAAATAGTAAATACGATCAAGAAGGCTGCTCAGGACGGTTCACTTGAAGGCGCTATCGTTCTTTGCCATGAGACATATGCTTCAACGGCAGCAGCTATGGAAGAAGTTCTACCATGGCTTGCCCTAAACGGCTACAAGAATGTCAATATCTCCGATATGGCAAAGGCTCACGGCAATGCGCTTGCAAACGGTCAGCTAAATACACATATTTGAATCGGACGCATTTTCTCCCTACACCATATAGCATTTATTTTTATTCATAAAAAGTTTACGATTTTCTGCCGCACATTTCACCTTCTCATACGTTAAACTCAATATAAACTTATAATACGATCATCTCTTGCTTTCAGAGATATATCGTTTATGACGAAATAAGCATTTTCATGCTTCAAAATTTAAGAATGGCAGGTGAATATTATGAAACTCGCAAAACTTACTGCTGCGATCATAGCAGCAGCAACCGCAACCACCCAGTTCTCAATAAACGATTTCAATATTTCAACTCCTTCCACCGCGTTTGCAGAAGGTGCAGGAGTTGTTGCAAAGCTTCCTGATTGGATCCCTAATAATCTTGAATCGGCAATTGAGTTCCGCAACACCTACGGAGCAACACATATCGACAACGGTCTCATATGCGTCGTATCCATATTACAGCGTGATAAAGTCCCTGAAGGCGAACCACAGGGCATACTGCGCTACGAAGTCCAGTCAACATCTAAATCGGTAAAAGAACTGCGGCATACAAATTTCGGCTCGGAACAAAGCTCTTATTACTATGATATAGCTGTATTCGATCCGCAGAAATCCGAAGATTTTGATATCGCAGTCATCGACACTTGGGCAAAAGAAAGCGATAAGGACCTTAAATACGGTCATGCTGTCGCCCGCTATTCTTTCTCGGCAAAAAATGATATGGATATTACCGAAACCGATATCTATGGCTGGCTGCCCGATTGCGAGAAGGAATATCAGGATTACACAGACAAGAACGACAATTTATCCGTAAAGGATAATTATGTTGTGTTCTGCCTTTCTCATAACGCAGGTACTCCCTATAACTGGATCCTGAACGATACGGGAAAAGAATGCTTTGAGCTTGAAACAGTAAGCGATTGCAGTCCCCTGTATTCCGTTCCGCTTGAAGGCGGAGCGATCAATACGATCTATGCGTACAAAGCAGTCAAGGACGGTTATGACAAGATATCCTACGATTTCACGGCAGTCTATTCCAGCAGCGCCGAAGGCAAAAAAACTCTTGCTGCTGACTGTGCGGTTATAAATGACGCACAAACTATATTGCTTTCAGGAGATATGAGAGTCACCCTTGTTGACTATGACACAGGCGAACCGCTTACATTCGATGAAGATACGATGCCTTACATATGGACAGATATAAGCAAGACCACTCCCGAGGGCGAGGTCTATTGCGAAATGCAGCCTGTCGGATTCAGGAACAATCCGGCAATTGTACGTTTAGGAGATTTTTTCGGTGAATTCAATTTCTCCTTTGGCTTAAAAACTGATAATCTGCCTGTTGGGTATTCTCTGCCCGATACAAATAAAAAGTCCGCCGGTTACTATAACGGAACTATTTTGCCTGAAGATCATATGACTGTCACAAAATATGACAACCATACTGCTGATGTCGTTTTCAAGCTGAAAAAGAACAGCAATATCAATAAAAAGACAACAAAGATCACATTTTATGACAAGGACACAGGTGAACTTATAGATATCCCAAAAGAAGATGAGAATATCTACCTTCTGAAATGCACATCAGGAGAACAGTCAACAAGCGAGATATTCTATATCAAATCAAATCCCTGTACAGTGGATTCGGACTGTGTATATGAAAAATCATGCTCTTATTCCTTCCACTCAGATACAAATGCAGGCTGGTATGATTTCCTGGAATTTGAGATCATCTCTGAAAATGCAGATAATATCGAGTTAGCTTGCAGAATGAACTGGAAGCCCAGCGGTGATATAAACGGAGACGGTTCATTAAGTGTCGGCGATGTGCTGTTAATGCAAAAATGGCTGCTCGGCACAGCTGATGCAAAGCTTGCAAACTGGAAAGCTGCTGATTTCTGCCGCGACAACAAGCTCGATATATTTGACCTTATCAAGATGAGAAAAAAGCTCATCGCAACTCTCCCACCCTCTTATGTTGAGCCTGACGAAAAAATTGAGTTCGGAATGCCACTTATTGTTGCGGAAGACGAGGTGAAACTGTATCTCGGACCAAATGAAAGCTATCAGGAAATTGCTTCGATACCGGCGAATACCCGTATTAGAGAATGGGGCTATCAGCAGAACAATGACACATGGTTATTCACAGAGTACAGAGGACAGTATGGCTGGATAAAGACCATAAAAGATGATGGTATAACTCCGACGATATTCTATGAAATGGTAGCAAAAAAGCCTGTGATATACCTATACCCCGAACAGGAGACAGATGTTCATATCGAACTTGAACTGACAGAAGCAGAGCTCTCAACAACATATCCGAAGTATAATAACGGCTGGGACGTAACAGCTTACCCTGACGGCAAGCTTCTGAACAAGGCTGACGGTACACATCACAGATATCTGTTCTGGGACGCAGTGAACTCCCACACAAGATACGATCTCTCCAAGGGATTCTGCGTTGCAGGCGGCGATACAGAGAGTTTCCTCAGGGAAAAGCTCACATACATGGGACTGACCGAAGATGAAATGAACGAGTTCATCGTATACTGGCTCCCGTTAATGGAGCATAACAAGTATAATCTCATTTCCTTCCAGGGCGAGGCATATACAAATTCTGCTAAACTGAATATATCCCCAACACCTGACAGCCTGCTCCGCATATTCATGACATATGTTCCGCTGGAAAATGCCGTGGATATCGAACCGCAGCAGCTGCCTACCTTTGAAAGAAAAGGCTTTACTGTCGTTGAATGGGGCGGAAGCGAAATAAGATAACAGCAAATATAATACGAATACAAAATGAACTTCCGACCTTAACCGTATTGTTCACTTATAAGTTTTACAATTATTATTTAAAGCTCCCTGTGCAAAAACACAGGGAGCTTTTTAAGTAAACGAAGATACAGCTTTATAACGTAAATCTTCAGAAGTTTTTATTCTGCTTTGCTATTACCGATACAGGATAATTCCTTTATCTCGGCAAATTTCTCGGTATCAGATGTGGCAAGCGTAAACATTTAATCGCTCCCGTATTTCACTGAACAAGAAAAATGTTTACAATACATCTTCCCTTTTATCTTGAAGAAACAGCAGATATGTGATATAATTAATGATAAACATTCACTATATCTGGAAAAACTTAACGGGGGGCATTTCTATGGATAAGATAATTTCAGCCTGCGGAAACGATTGCTCGGCTTGTCCGAGATATATCGCCGCTCCGTATGAGAAAACAGAAGAAGAATTACGGCATACAGCAGAACTATGGCTAAAAATAGGCTACCGTGACAGATTAGTTTCCAATGGCGAAATATCCTGCAACGGATGCAAACCTGAGAACTGGTGCAGATATGGAGTCATTAAGTGCTGTAAGGAAAAAGCTATCAGGAATTGCTCTGAATGTTCCGATTTTCCTTGTGATAACATGAAAGAATGTTTTGCTGTAACAAAATCATTTGAACCGAAATGCAGAGAAGTCTGTACTGATCCTGAATATGAACAATTGAAAACGGCTTTCTTTGAAAAAGAAAAAAATCTGCTTGCACAGCGTAATTCACAAGCTAATAATATGGATATATTTGATATTATAAGGAACAGGACCAGTTATCGCGGGAAATATATAAACGCTCCCGTTCCCAAAGCCGATCTGGTGAAGATACTTGAAGCAGGAGCAGCTGCACCGTCAGGCTGCAACAAGCAGACTGCTTCATTTATTGCAGTTGATGATACAGTGCTGTTGAAGGAAATAAAATTACTGATCGAACCACCGATCGCTGAAACTGCACCCGCCTTTATTCTTGTCCTTACGCAAAGAATATTTGCTTATCGAGATAAATGCTATAATATACAGGACTATAGTGCTGCTATCGAAAATATGCTGTTAGCGATCAAAGCGCTTGGCTATGAGAGCTGCTGGTACGAAGGTCACATAACCGATGATGACGATATAGCAGGAAAGATCGCTGCTCATATGGGTATACCTGACGACTACAGTATCGTATGTATTTTACCAGTGGGTAAACCTGCCGAAAAAACACACCAGGCAGTTAAAAAGCCATTTGAAAGCAGAATATGGTTTAACGGCTTCGGGAAAAGCAGCTTGTCGAACAAGGACTTCCATTAAAGCATGACAGCGTTCTAAGCGATATATAAGGTTAATTACAGAATCAAACCGAAAGAAAGAGGAAATAAACATTGAAAAGAAGAAATATTATCACATTACTTATGCTCGCAGCTGCACTTACAAGCTGTGGAAAAAGCGGCAAAGTTACTGCAACTGAGAGCAAAACTTCAGTTACAACAACAGTTGCCGAAGCAGTTACTACCACTGCCGAATCCCAATCAACAACGGCAACAACAACAGAAACGACTTCAAAAGGCAGTGCCGATAATAGTAATGAACAAGAAAGCACTGCCGCCAACAACAATTCCGAAAGCATCGGCATAGACCGTGAAACAGCTGTCAGCAACGTAAAAGAATTGGCAGGATCGGGTGCAAAAATCGTCAGCGTTACAGAGGGAACAAGCCTTGAAGGATTTAAGTGCTGGGTAGTTGTTGTTGAGCCTGTAACGACCGAAAACGGTCCTGATACGGTAACTTACTATTCCGGCTATCAGTTCTGCTATCCGGATAACAGAGTCCAGACGGACGGTCAGCAGAATCCAATGATGAATTTCATCGGCAACTATTCTAACGGCAGTAATAAGATGTTTGTTTCCTGCACCGGCATGGATCAGGCTTCGATAGTGGTAACATGGAGCGACAACGTTGCTGATACTTCTGTATGGACAATGAGCGGTAATGTTACAGCGACTGATGAAGCAGTTACAGTGACATACAACAATTGTACAAAGGAATCCGTCAGCTATGCAGGCGACGGCTCAAACATAAGCAATACGATAAATTATACGGACGGCAGCGGTACGATAGTATTCAAATCTGCTGATAATAAAGCTTACTGGTATGATTCACAGGAATACGCTTCCGGTGGAGTTCCTTTCACGTACTGTAATGAATAAAAAACTAAAAAAGATCATTAAGAAAATACTGATATATAGCTATGGGCATAAGCGTGGATAAAGTCAGATCAGAGAAAAAAGCCTATCACTATATGCTTGAACAGTACAAAAAAGACGGCAACAAAAAAATGGTCTCCGAAATGGAGCAATATTACGATCTTTTCAGCGGCGAAAATAATGACATTGATATGTCGTGTAAAAAAATGCACACATATTTTGCCAAGACACGCGATAAGGCTATGCACGAAAATGGTGTGGGAACACTCCATAATATGGATTCCGTTATTACGGGTATATTCTTCCCTACTCTGAAAATGACTGATTTCACGCAGAAGGAAAGACTGAATATCTGGCGCGGAAAGTCCTTTGTGTCAAAAGCTGAAGTTTCATCAGGAAATTTTAAAGCAGTTGATGTAACAAAACAGCTTGACATACCTTTTTATGTACTGACAGGCAAATATGACATGACCACAGATTATGAACTTCAGAAAGAGTATTTCGACCTTGTTAAGGCTGATAAAAAGGATTTTACACATTTGAAAACTCCGCGCACAGCCCTTTATTCGAAGAACCTGAAAGAGCAAAGAAAATACTTTCCGAAGACGTAATAAACAATAAAATTTCTCTCGCTGACAGCTTTTAAACTTCAAAGAGAGAATAAAATGTCATTACATAAAAATGGTCATCCAACAAAAAACAATTCAAACTAAAAAGGCAGCCTACACTTAACCGGCTGCCTTAGTTCTTATATTCAGTTATGGGATATCCTCCTTGCCGAACCTTACTTTGCAGGCTTTCTGTCCGCAGATAATTGTGAGCATTACAAAGAATACTTCAATGAAATAGTAAATGTACCGAAAAATGAACAGCAGAAGTCCTTTATGTTCAAGCTTGATAAGGACCTTGCTTCCGTTTAAGTCTATCCATGTGGATAAAAGACAAACGATTTCTTATATGTATTTAACGTTGAACTCTCCCGTTACCACCATTGTTAATAAGGCTTTCAACATCTTGAACTGTAACTCTATTATAATCGCCCTCAATAGAATGCTTTAAACAACTTGCTGCAACAGCAAAGTCAATACACTGCTGATTATCAAAATCAGAGAGGAGGCTATAAATCAATGCACCTGAAAAACTATCTCCACCACCAACTCTGTCAACGATTTGTATATTATATTCATTTGAATAAAATGCAGTATCCTGATCTTTACAATAAAGCATTCCACTCCAACCATTCATACTTGCTGAATAGCTTCTTCTTAAAGTAAAGGCAACATATTTACACCCATAAGATCTACAAATTTCTTTTGCAACTTGTTCATAAGCTTCATTATTGATGATACCATTTTCAATATTTGTTTTTTCAGCTTTGATACTAAGTACTTTGTCAGCATCTTCTTCATTCGCGATACATAAATCAACATAAGGCATAAGCTTCGACATAATTTCTTTTGCTTTATCACTGGTCCATAATTTTTTTCTATAATTAAGGTCACAAGAAACTGTTAATCCCTTATTCTTAGCGATTTTGCAAGCTTCAAGACATATCTCTGCAAGTTCATCAGAAAGAGCAGGAGTTATTCCGGTCCAATGAAACCACTTAGCTTCATTAAATAATCTATCCCAGTCAAATTCACTTCTTTTAGAAAGTGCTATCGCAGAATATTCTCTGTCATATATCACTTTTGAAGGGCGCTGAGATGCTCCTTTTTCAAGATAATACAGTCCCATTCTGCCATTGCCGTAAACTATATCAGATGTATCAACTCCGAAATAGTTTAAGGACCTGACCGCCGCAATCCCGACATCATTATCAGGCAGCTTTGTTACGAAAGAGGCATTGACTCCAAAATTTGCAAGCGATACGGCAACATTTGCTTCGCTGCCACAAAAAGTAGCGTCAAAACTATCTTTCTGTAACAATTTTGTATATCCAGGTGCAGCAAGTCGTAAAAGAAGTTCTCCAAAAGTTACAATCTTCATCGTATTTCTCCTTATATATGTACGTACTTTTGGGAAGTCAAAAACTCTATTTTTACACTGTTTTTATATATTCCTAAAACTTTTGTAATTCCTACATTCATTGCATCCAATATTGCATTACGAGTTACAAATGCTAAATCACTACTTCCATAGTTTTCAGCCGCATCATGTGAATAGCCATCGAATCCAGCTAAGTATATGCCTTCAACATTATATCTCATAAAAAATTTTATAGCCATTAATCCTGCATTATCAAATACTGATTCTTCTTGATTCGTGAGCTCTTTATACTTTTCCTGATAGTAAACACCTTCAGCAGTGATATTAGAAGTAATAATACAGCTATTTCTTTTATCTTCCGGCAAATCACGAAATCTTCGAGAATTGGAAATAAAAATATAATGCGGAGCTACTGCTTCATATACATGATTTATACTGATCACAATTGTATTTTCATCAATAAACTTAATGATCTTTTCGGATTCTTCAACTGAACTCTTTCCCGGAGCAATAAGAAGAACTCTCTTGCCTCTTAATAGATCTATCAATTCATTTTTATGTTCTTCCTGAGTCTGCCCTCTTGCCATATATTTCAGATACAATTCTTCAATATACACTTTGTCAAAAGAAACTTTCTTTTCTTCATCCATCATATCAAAGATATCATTCATACCTTCTATTGTAAGTGTTTTTTTATCGTCAAGATACCCCGCATAATTTGGATGTGCATTATGAGCTGCTGATATGTAGTTTGGAAGAGAATACCCACAATAGTTCATCTGATAAAAACCGCTTAATATTTCATCTATCAATACAAGGATCGGCTTCAAATTGTAATTCTTACCTGCATTTTCATTAAGATACTCAATAAACAGCTCTGTATTGAGATTACCAGCGCCTCGTCCCATGCCATAGATCGAAGAATCAATAATTAAATTACGATTAGTTTGCACCGAAACAAGCTGCTGAGCGTTGGAATAGGCAAGCTGCATATTGTTATGACTATGAAAGCCTATCCAAATATTATCGTTCAGATTATGTTCAACCATATAAAACAGTCTCGTGAGAGCTTTCCCTTTCATCATACCGAAACTGTCAACAATATAGAAAGCATACGGATTAAAACTATTTACGGATCTTATTAAAGATAGAAATTCTTCATCGCTATAATTTAAAGAAACCATTGCCTGTATGAATACGAGATATCCTTTTTCCTTGATTTTGCGGCAAACATCTAAAGCTTCGTTTAAATTCCTTTTATGAAAGGCAACCCTAATCCCATCAATAGATGATCCGTCATAAATTGGAAGATCATCTACATTGAATTCACCATAATTCATCATAGCTACATAGAGTTTTCCTTCTCTATTCGATGGTATTACTCCGGCAATATCTGATAAAGATACGAACTTAGATACATCAGGATCATATGAAATGCGATTCGTAATAAATCCACATTCAATTACTTCAATGCCCGCTTCCTGCAAACCTGAAGTGATCTTTTTCATATTGTTAAGCCCAAATCTCCATTCATTACAGTAGCCTCCGTCGCGCAAAGTACAATCTAAGATATGTATGTTATTCATTAGAATTCTCCTGTTTATTAGCAAACAAGTGGTTAAAGATAGCATCAGCAATCATAAAGTCTTCTGATTCATCAATATCCACGCTCTCGATCTCACCAACTTCGACAATAAACGGGTGGTTTCCAATTCTGCGATTCAGCTTTGTAATTACATCAGCTTTATAAATATAGAAACCACTTGTCTCCTCATAAATTGGAGGGAGATCCTGTGTTCTCGGAATGTTATCAAGCTCATAATTAAAAGGGATTCCGTCCTTCCATAGGAAATCCTGAAGTTTCTTTGCCGCAAAAGACGAGTCATATTCGCCGCTTTTTACTGCATTCAGCCCCTTTTCTATAGATCCTTTAGAAATAAAAGGTGCTGTTGTATGTGTCATTACATAAATATCAGCTGGAATATCCTTTGCAAAACACTGAAGAACCTCATTCATTTTTGTTGTATCCTGATCAAGGCTTTCTGATCTGCGAAGATATTTAACCCCCTCGGGAATGAATTCCTGAATATCAGGATTGCTACAATAAACATATACTTCATCAACGCCTTCTACAGTAAGAAGAGTTGAAAGAATGTAGCAGCATAGAGGCTTTCCATTAGTAAACGATTTAGTGTTCTTTTGCGGAAGGCGACGATTATTTAGTTTCATCGGAACTATTGCAACTGTTTTCATCTTTTATCATCTCCGGTATTATTTTCTTTTCAAAACCGAACTAATATCTTCTCGCGGAATAGAAGAAATCAATGTAGTAGAACTGCAATTTACAATTTTAATATTTCTCTTTTTACAGTATTCATTTATCTTTTTATATCCGAGAAAGAGAAGATACTGATCATAAAACACATCAGACATATCCCAATTCTGAAGTAAACCGCTTATTTCCTTCTCTGTATTGTCATTATCATATGCGTGCATTTCATCATTTTTCTGTTTCAACGCACAGTTAATTGTCGTAACTATACTTGTCGAATCGCATCCTAAAAGATAGATCTCATCAAAACCCATATATAATGCTATTATAATTGCATATTGAACAACGTTCCTCATTCCCGGAATGAAAGACGATATATCACATTTTTCTTCATTGATATTTATATCTTCTATCGAACCTATACTGTATATATAATGAATATCAAGAATTTTATCCAATTTATGTTTCTTTATAAACTCATATCCGTCAACAGGGACAAAACATACCGGATTCAATTTACTCATTTTTTGATAATTTACCATTACATCTTTCATATCATAATACATATCCGTTCTAATTGCAAAAAAAGCCCCATCTATCCACAAATGATAATCAGGTTTAACTTTTTCAAATCCAGAAACTTTAGAAAAATTATTCACTGTAAAAACAAATTCATCTTGTAATAATGATAAATCAATATCCTTCAATGATGGACCATTTCCTAAAATAAAGCATCTCTTACCCTTATGAATATCCTTATAGGAATTATTTTTTTTCCAAATTGAATATGCTTTACTTGACTTATTTTTTAACCGCATTGATTTTATCGGTTTCATAATTTTAATAGTTCCATTACCACCGAGAACCCTTTTTATAGTTTCTTTTAATAACATAGCAGTCCCTTCTTCATAATTATCTTTTTATTGTATTTCTTACGAATAATATAAGCTGTTTTCGCTTTTTAACGCATACCATAAAGATTATTATTACTAAAAGATATCTAATAATCATATAGTTATATAACAGCATAAAACCAAAACAAAGTATGCTAAAAGCTATGAAAAGAATAATAAGCCGCCTCAGATCAATAGCTTTCATCGAGAATCCCGTTTCCTTTGCAACTCTACACATTGCAAAATAATTCATTGATGCAAAAAGTATATAACTAATCATAGTTGTATACCCGGCAACAAGATAGCTAGTTTTGGGTATCAATATCATATTTAGAACGATATTAGCAACAGCAGCACCAATTGAAGCGTACACTAAGCTCTTCTTCTTTTCATAATAAAACTGTGCATTAATGAATAACTGAGCGTAGAACAATAAAAGTAAACTAATAGCTACAGGAGGAATGCTCCAAATAGCCTCACTATACTTTTTTCCGGCTGTAATCAGTATTATTTCCGGTGCCATAATGACGACGCACATTATCATTCCCGCCATCAATATTGCTATCCCATTTGCAACTTTTGCGTTTTCTTCTTCTTTTCCTTCTTTTATTTTTCTATAAAACCATGGCAAATACGAATTGTTTATAGCATTCAAGACAAATATAAGCAGCATCGCTAATGTATAAGCAACACCATAAATTGCAGCCTTGCCTTTTCCGCAATAATGGTTTATCATTAATCTGTCGCTTTGATTAAATATCATCTGTGAAAGATAATATGCTAATAACGGCACATTGAAACCCAATGCATATTTCCAGTATTCCTTATGGAAAACGCTTTTTCCTTTGACTGCATTCAAGCTGAATATAATTAGACCGAACGCTAAAGTAGCTGCCACATGACCAATGATTCGCGCCTCTCCTTTTTGCTCACTAAGCAAAACAAAAGCAATTGAAACAGCAGTGTCCGCTATTGCCATAATAAGCGTTAACATAATAACCGGCTTGTACTCATAATCAAATCTTTTCTTTCCGCTCCACAGATTTATCGAGTTAATAGAAATCGTTTCAAGAATCAAGAATATTACAAATAGCGTAGACAAATCTAAAAACTCATTCCAGAATCCTTGAAATGGCAGATATATTACTAAGAAAAAGCCGCATAATACTAACCAAATGCCCTGAATAGAGGAAATATACCTATCTCTGTCTTTTTCAAATTTTATCATAGCCGGTGCAAAAGATCCGTATGCCAAATTCAAAGTTAATATGATTGCAAATAAACTGGACCATGATGTATAAATAGTCATTTCGCCGTATTCATCTGTTGTCATCAGTCTTGCAAAAATAGGCATATTAATGAATGCAATACATCTTTGAGCAATATTACATAATGTGTATGCTAAAGAGGCTCTCGCCTCTTTTGACATAGTTCCCCATTTCTGCCTAAGCTTATGAATGGATAAAGTCAAACAAGATTCCTCCCGTTAGTTTATAATTTTATATATATATTTCTTAAACTCATTGTAATCTCTGCTATAGTCCGCAGCCTTATAATGATCAGATACTTCTACACACAAAAGCAAGTTTTTCTGTAATCACAACATCTCTATATGTACATTTATCAATAATTACACCTATACTTGGATAGATATTTCAATCTCTCACTATATGATTAGTATATCACATGAATACTTATAAATCAAGTATCCGTTATATAAATCATTCAGTATATAAGATCAATTTTTTTAACCATACATAATATAAATTTGGCGTTTATTATCCGCAAATGAATCCGTCAACAAATAAATGTCTGTATAAAGGTGTTGACTTTTCCACTTGATAGCGTTATAATAAATATGCTATATGTTAAGGGGAGCTCATAACGTTGGGCTGAGAGGGAGCAAACTAACTCCGACCCTATGACCTGATGCGGATAATGCCGCCGTAGGAAGTCATACTGCGATTTTTTACAGGAGGTATCTTACAGATATCGCCTGTTTTTTTATGCCATCATTTATCCGCTATCAATAATTTCCTGAGATATCAATATGCTCGGAGTTATGCCCGAAATGTCAGAAAAAGCATTTCGGGAACACTTACCGCACAGTTGGATCCCGGAAAAGGCAGCGGTCCGATGAATCATGCATTTATATTGAATAAGATCACATGGAGGAAAAATGAAAATGACTAAGCAGAAGTTTGACGGATATGCAGATCAGTATGATTACTGGTTCATGGAAAATTCAAACCTTTTTGAAAGTGAGCTCAGGCTCTTTAAAAAGGTACTTGGTGATATTTCGGGTAAGAAGCTTTTATCGGTAGGCTGCGGAAGCGGACTTTTCGAGAGCTTCATCGACTGCTCACAGATAGAGGGTATCGAGCCTTCCCGCGATATGGGACAGATAGCCGAAAAGCGCGGCGTGAATGTTATATGCTACGGCGTTATCGAGGATATCGACCTGCCGAAGGATAGCTATGATATCATCTATTTCAACGGCAGTTCAAGCTATATGGAAGACCTTTCTTCCGTATACAAAAAAAGCCTTGCAGCCCTGAAAGAAGGCGGAAAGCTGATACTGCTCGATGTTCCGAAGGAGAGCGCATTCGGCTTTATGTATCTCCTCGGAAAGAGCCTCGGTACATATGAGCATGAATACCTCGAAGGCACTATGCCGGGTCTTCCCTATCCTCTCGCACTTGCTTCATCGGGCATCTGGCATTCAACAGAAGAAAAAATAAACGTACTGAAAAAACTGGGTGTCACAAAATTCTCATTCTATCAGACACTTATCAAAAATCCGATGTACACCAACGAAGAGCCCGAGGAAGTTTCCGAAGGCTATAAGAGCGGCGGTTATGTTGCGATAATCGCAGAAAAATAAGAGGTTGACCATGTCGAAGTTATCCGAAAAACTATATGAAAGAGCCGTTCCCCTGTGGAACGAAGAAGCAGAAAATGAATTCGTTGCCGCAATGGCTGACGGAACTCTCGACAAGCAAAAATATCGTGCCTATATGCTTCAGGACTACTGCTATCTGACAGACTATATCGGAATACTGAAATGGATGTACGAAAATACAGATGATGAGAAAGTCGCAGAATTTCTGAAAAGCGCAGCCGACAGCACACGTAATGAAAAGGACTCTGTCCATGTACCAAATATGCAAAAACTCGGCATAACAGACGAAGAGATAAACAACGTCAAAAAAGCTCCCGACAGTGAGGAATATCTGAACTACATGATGGACAAAGCGCGTGAGGGTATAATATACGGCATCACAGCTTTGCTCCAGTGCTCATGGAGCTATGCATATATCGCAAGCATTGTAACGGACAGGTATAAAGACAAACTCGAAAGCTCTCCGTATGCAGAATGGTTCCATGCCTACACATCGGAAGAATACATCGGAGCGAACTGCCTCTGGATAGATATTCTTGACCATGCCGCAAAAAATATCACTCCCGATGAGGAAGAAAAACTCTGTGTGATTTTTGAAAAATGTGCCAATTACGAAAAACGCTTCTGGAATATTTTTATCAGGCAAGTCCCGAATCCCTTATAAAAACGTACAATATCAAAGAGTATATGATGAGAGCGACCGTGAAAACGGTCGCTCTCATCTCATTTTAACATCGAAGCTCGAATTGAGATACAATTCAAAGCATTGCAAATCTGATAGTACTTCCATCAATTATTTCCTTTAGCTTTTCTTCATTATCAAGATGCATAAGGTAAATATTAACTCCGCTGTCCGAAAGTCCGACCAACTCAGCCAGCATATCTTTCAGGTAGAGGTTAACTTCGCTCTTGTAGAACGACGCTTCGGTATAAAGGAACGAACCGCTTTTCAGCAGCGGTCTGAAGGGTTCAAGAGTTGCGGTATCACCTGTATAAACTACGTTGTTTCCGTGGATATTCAAATGATAACCGAAGCACCTTCCCTCAAGTGGCTTCACATGGGTAGTAAGTATCGCAGCAATAAACCACTTCTTATTCAGCTCGTCAGCAGTAACGATGTTGAACCACTCCTGCTCGCAGCCCTCTATCCTCATAAGCAGCAGTAGCAGGTCTTCTTTAACTTCTTCCGAAGGTGCAACTATAGTGACTTTCTTTTTCCTATAGCTTGCGAACCAGACGTATTGCAGCATTGTTCCGACTCCGCCGCTATGGTCGCCGTGGGTGTGGGTGATGAGGATATAAATATTGTCGTACTGCTCCCAGTTCATCTTCTTGACCTTCTGATATGAGGTCGCAGGACAGTCGATGAGCACAAGCTCGTTATCCTCTACGAAAAAGGCGGAGTTATGTTCGTCTGCAAACGCCGAACCTCTGCCTAAAAACAGCAGCAAATTGTCATTCTGTATCTCAGTCAGCATCTCTGAAATATGCTCGCCTATATTCTCGATAGTACTGTGGCTGCCATGAACTCTTTTCACCATACGTGACAGCTTCACGCAGTCTGCATAATTATCGGGCAGGATAGTATCAGCGTCGCTGCAAAGTGTATAAGCACGCTCGTTTTCATCAAAAGATGACATCTTGCCATACTGTTCAACGAAGTCAGCAGGTATGCCCGAAGATGTGATAATCTCCAGTTTATGGGGATAATTACAGGGATTTGTGAGTATACACGGACGCTTGATCTTTCGGCTCAGCTTGTCCGCATACCAGCCTCCGAGACTTTGTCCCACAAAGATAAAATCATCGGTATCAACTATATCCGAAAGCTGGTCAAGAAGCTTTTCGGGAGATGTTTCCATGTAATTCAGCTTTGGCGAAATGATATCCTCAGCAGGAAAAATCCCGCAAAGTGCCTTATAGTTCTTGTTATCTGCTTCTCCCATGAAGCCGTGAAGATTCAGTATTTTCATTTTATCATTCCTTTATTTCGGCTCTTTCCCGATAAGCCTAATGATCTCAGCTTCATCAGCGTCGGGAAAAAGCTCTTTTACTCTGTTTATTATGCGCAGCCAAGAATCCCGCGGAGCTTCGCTGTATGCGGAAGTGACCGTATCATAGCCCCATACAGCCTCAGGCGGCAGCAGCACCGATACTGCCATGCCGTATTCTGCACCTTTCTTGTTCCTGCGTCTGTGGAAATCAGCAGTGACCAGATACGTCTTCATCATCAGATCGGTAGTAATGCCCTGAAAGTTCTTCTCACCGCCTTTTCCGAAGCCTGCAAGCTGTTTCAGTTCCGTTGAAAGTATCTGCTTGTCAGTCCAGATGATATCTCCGTTGCTGTCTGTATCGGTGAGAACCTCCATTATCAGCTTCTCGCGGCGATTGACCTTGCTGTCCTCCCATGCAGAGTCAAAATCGTAGCCGTCGCGCCTGTAATTAGCAAAATACGGCAGCCATTCAAGACTGATGAAGCCTGCCTTTTTATCGAAAAATTTGCCGTATGCCACCTCGTGACCTTCGGCAAGTATCTCACGCCATTCCCAGGGATCCTGCTCCATGTCCCCTGTCCACCAGTAATCGGACGCAACGTGCTCCTCAACGGAGAAGCACTTGACTCCGTTGCCGAACAAAGGCAGAAATCCCACTTCATTTATCCGATCAACAAGCTCTTTAGGACTTCGTATCCTGTAGGGATCATCCCACGCAAGCCCGTGCATTATCCATTCACCGTTTTCTACTGACATAACCTGCTCCTGTGTTTTTTCTTAATTATATCATACAAAAAAGATGTTTACAATACATCTTTCCGTTTTTACCCTAAATAAAGCAAATGCCGCACGTATAGTAAAATGGATGAGCATATCGACTTTAGGGAAATGGAAGAATACTATTATGGCAGAAAAAGGTATATATCGAAAAAGATGATGCTTCAGATCCTTTAAAAGAAGAATATAATTACAAAGCATTATAAAATCAAGAAAAAGCCGAGCTGATCAATACCTTAAGAAACAAGTACAAGCTCGGCAGATTATTGGAATACTTTTCAATTTCGATAAACAGTTTTTATTATCAGAAAACTGTAATGAAACAGCCTGATTTGTATTTATCTCAACGAAAACTGTCCAAAAGAATATTCTATGAAAACTGTGACAGAAACTGATGCAGACGCATCCATGCTGAATCGCAAAGGAGGTCAGTGATCCTTTCAGAAAAAGTTATACGCAGGATCATGAGGAAGAGCGTCTGACAGTAAGTTTGATAAAGAAGAAAAAATATAGTTCGTATATCGGTGAGATTAGTCCGGCTTGTAATAACCTGATAAAAAGAGATTTTCACGCCGATAATCCAAATGAGAAATGGCTGACCGATATAACTGAATTTGCATTACCTGAAGGGAAAGTATATCTTTCTCCAATAATAGATTGTTATGATGGATATAGCCGGCTCAATAAAAACAGGTGTTGCACCGACATATGTAACGGTAAGTGCAGTTGCGATATATGTATTTGAAGGAACGATGACCTCATCGCCATTACCGATTGTCTTTAATAAATGACTGTGCATTAGTTTTAATTTCATTAAGATACGTACCAGCTATGCGCATTTCTTTATTGATAGTTTTATTAAATGATAATAATTCTTTTCTTTTATCCGAGTTAATAAAGCCCACAATAATTTTTGAGAGACCTAAAAATCGCTCAAGGAATTTACAATACGCTTTTCCAATACCTGATGATGCCTTTTTTGTGTGGATACATCTATCAATTCTATCAACATCATTTAAATATGCTTTGCTAGGTGTTTTATGCGAAACTCCACTATTGACTCGATATAGAATATACGGAGTAATACTTGATGCAAATCTGGAATTTGATTGATGTATATGATAATTAAACTGAGGTGCATCCTCTATCAAAGTATATCCATCTAATGCTTTAAAAAATTCTTGATCAATCAATTCTTTTTTGACAAATACTCCTGGCGCTGGTATTTTTCCACTATATTGATACTGTCTGGCTAAATAATGTTTAATTGATTCACTGTTATTTCCGCAGGCAATAATACTTCTAAAAAAATTATAATTGTAATGTTTATTGCCTACATCTGTTTCGTCATAATACATAATAGGCGTAAGAATGATATTAGACTTATTCATATCGGATATTAGTTTGAAAATATTGTTTCTATAAAACAAATCATCCCCTGCAAGTATTTTATAGTATTCAGTGTTAATCAAATTTAATGCATTAATATAGTTTTTAACGGTACCTTGATTCGCTTCAGCAACAGATATGGTTATTTTCTTGAATAAGGAGTCATTTTTCTTCAGCCATCTTTTTACTATTAGCACAGTATTATCTTTGGAGTGATCGTCAGCCAAAACATACTCAATGTCGATGCCCTTACCATATTTGATTATTTGATATTTGATACTTTCAAGATGCTCTATTATCATTGATTCCTGATTAAAAGTTAAAGAACAAAATGTAAAAACCATATATCCACTCCTTTTCTATTACACGTTTTTAGCTATTTACTATTTAATCTAATATGATAAATAATCCATAAATCAACTAAACCATGTATTCATTTAATACTCTTTTTTGATGCAATCATCATAAAAATTCTATGAAAATATGATACGCCTTTGTTATTTACAGAACAAATAGAAAAAAAATTACATCCATAAAGAGTAAAAGGTAATAACCATCAATTTATATCATTTTCTCCACACCATCTTATTCACAACGCCCATGTAGCTCTGTATTATCTTCACTACCTTGGAAGAGACATTCTCCTCCACATAATCGGGCACAGGTATGCCGTAGTCGC
The DNA here is from genome assembly GCF_900143025.1 of Ruminococcus flavefaciens. Classification (GTDB taxonomy): domain Bacteria; phylum Bacillota; class Clostridia; order Oscillospirales; family Ruminococcaceae; genus Ruminococcus; species Ruminococcus flavefaciens_I. The sequence continues at coordinate 31,191 of NZ_FRCT01000004.1, forward strand.
CGTTTTTGTTCATCTCAACAGCTGTATCCACCGCCTGCAACAGTGACTTATCGTCGATGCCTGCAAGGATAAAGCAAGCCTTGTCAAGCGCTTCCGGACGCTCGGTGCTGGTGCGTATGCATATAGCAGGGAACGGATGTCCCACGCTTGTGAAAAAGCTGCTCTCCTCGGGAAGCGTGCCGCTGTCGGACACAACTGCAAAAGCATTCATCTGCAGGCAGTTGTAGTCGTGGAATCCGAGAGGTTCGTGCTGTATAACTCTGCTGTCAAGCTTGAAACCGCTTGCCTCAAGACGCTTCTTGGAACGCGGGTGACAGCTGTAAAGTATCGGCATATCATACTTTTCAGCCATCTTGTTTATGGCCGTGAACAAGCTCATGAAGTTCTTTTCCGTGTCGATGTTCTCCTCACGGTGAGCAGAAAGAAGTATGTATCTGCCCTTTTCAAGACCGAGCTTTGCGTGTATGTCGCTTGCTTCTATCTCTGCAAGGTTTTGGTGTAGCACCTCTGCCATAGGTGAACCTGTCACATAGGTGCGCTCCTTTGGCAGACCGCAGTCTGCAAGGTATCTTCTTGCGTGTTCGGAATAAGCCATATTAACATCGCTTATGATATCAACTATACGGCGGTTAGTCTCTTCGGGGAGACACTCGTCCTTGCATCTGTTGCCTGCTTCCATGTGGAAGATCGGTATATGCAGACGCTTTGCGCCTATCACCGACAAACAGCTGTTGGTATCACCCAACACAAGAACTGCATCGGGCTTTATCTCAGCCATAAGCTGGTAGCTCTTTGCTATGATATTTCCCATAGTCTCGCCAAGATCGTTGCCTACTGCGTCCATGTACACCTCGGGATCTGCCAGTTTGAGGTCATGGAAGAATACGCCGTTAAGATTGTAGTCGTAATTCTGACCCGTATGCGCAAGGATGCAGTCAAAATACTGTCTGCACTTATTTATTACGGCAGCAAGACGTATTATCTCGGGACGTGTGCCGACGATTATCATCAGTTTCAGTTTGCCGTTGTTCTGCCATTTTATATCAGAATAATCTGTCTTGATGTCCATGTTATCCTCCAATCGGAAAAGACCTCAGCTGAACGACCTCTCCTGCTTCAATTTTTGTAAGATTTGGAATGCAGTTTTCACCCTTGACGATCTCGCCAATGATTATCAGCCTCATACAGTTTCACCAAATGTATCGGGGTGAGCAGGGTCAAACTGCTCGTTCGCCCACATCACGGTTACAAGGTTTTCCGTATCGCTCAGATTTATAATGTTATGCGTGTAGCCGGGAAGCATATGTATAGCCTGTATCTTGTCCCCGGATACCTCAAACTCTATCACTTCATCGGAACCGATCCTGCGCTCCTGTATAAGCCCGTGACCAGCCACAACGATGAAGAACTCCCACTTGGTGTTGTGCCAGTGCTGACCCTTTGTAATGCCGGGCTTGCTTATATTCACGCTGAACTGACCACAGTTGACAGTCTTCATAAGCTCGGTGAAGCTACCTCTGTCATCGCAGTTCATCTTTAGATCGAAGATAGTCTTTTCCTTCGGCAGATAGCTCAGATATGTCGAATAGAGCTTCTTCGCAAAGCTGTTGTTCGGTATCTCGGGCATAACAAGAGTGTTCGGCTGTGCCTTGAATGATTCAAGCAGATCAACTATCTCACCGAGAGTCACCTTGTGAGTAGTCGGCACATAGCAGAACCTTCCCTGCTCCCCTGCTAAAGGAGTAAGTCCGTCATACTCGCAGCTATGAGGCTTGTCCTCAATTGCATCAAGCATTTCTTCCACAAGATCATCTATGTACAGCAGTTCAAGCTGAGTGCTTCTGTCATTTACCTGTATAGGAAGATCGTTTGCGATATTGTTGCAGAATGTAGCCACAGCGCTGTTGTAATTGGGTCTGCACCACTTGCCGAACAGGTTCGGAAAACGGTATACATAGACCTTTGCGCCTGTCTCGGCAGCGTAGTCAAAGAACAGGTTCTCGCCTGCCAGCTTGCTTCTGCCGTATTCGCCGTCATAACGTCCTATGAGTGTAGCCTGTAAGGACGATGACAGCATTATGGGGCATTTGTTTCCATTCTTTTTCAGCGTATCAAGCAGTTCGCTCGCAAAACCGAAATTACCCGCCATGAACTCGCTATTGTCCTTAGGACGGTTCACACCAGCAAGATTGAACACGAAATCTGATTTTGCACAGTATTCGTCCAGCAAGGACTTGTCTGTATCGATATCAAACTCAAATATCTCGTCGATCTTGATGCTCGGACGGGTGCGGTTCTTATTTTCTTTTATATTATTCAGATTGGCAACAAGGTTCTTTCCTACAAAACCTTTTGCACCGGTAACTAATATGTTCATCATACTATCCCCATCTCAGCCCGCTGTTCCTGTATGTAAGCAAGCGAAGCGATCTTCTCTTTTGTCTCCTCAACATCAAGGATTCGGGTATTGTTCGAGTTGAACTCCGTGAGAGTATTGCGCTTATCGTCGCCTTCTTTGAAATACTTGTCGTAATTCAGACCACGATTGTCCGCTGGAACACGATAGAAATTGCCCATGTCGATTGCCTTTGCGCACTCCTCGTTGGTCAACAGAGTTTCATACATCTTCTCACCGTGGCGGATACCGATGACCTTGATATCCTCTTTCTTGCCGCCGAACAGTTCGCATACAGCTTCAGCCTGTGTCTGTATCGTACAGGCAGGAGCCTTCTGTATGAGCAGATCGCCGTTTTCGCCGTTCTCAAAAGCGAACAGCACAAGATCAACAGCCTCTTCAAGAGACATGATAAAACGGGTCATCTTAGGCTCAGTCAAAGTGATCGGCTGACCATTCTGTATCTGGTCTATCCACAACGGAATAACAGAACCGCGGCTGCACATTACATTGCCGTAACGGGTACAGCAGATCTTTGTTTTGCCCGAAGTTCTTGACTTAGCGATAGCGACCTTTTCTTCAAGCGCTTTGGAAATTCCCATAGCGTTGATCGGGTATGCTGCCTTATCGGTAGACAGGCAAATAACGCTCTTTACTCCTGCTTCTATCGCAGCTGTCAGTACATTCTCGGTACCGATAACGTTGGTGCGTACAGCCTCCATAGGGAAAAACTCGCAGGAAGGAACCTGCTTGAGTGCAGCTGCGTGGAATATGTAGTCAACTCCGTACATAGCAGCACGGCAGCTTTCAAGTGATCTAACATCACCAATATAGAACTTGATCTTCTCAGCGACCTCCGGATACTTCGCCTGATATTCATGACGCATATCGTCCTGCTTCTTCTCATCACGGCTGAATATCCTTATCTCACCGATATCGGTCTTTAAAAAGCGATTGAGTACCGCGTTTCCGAAACTGCCGGTTCCTCCTGTGATCATTAAAGTCGCTCCGCTGAATGCGCTCATTACTTACATCCTCCATCTGATTTCAGTATATTTTGAATGCTGTTAAAACCATATGCCATTATTAAACTACCTGGAGTTATGTTTTGAATTTTTATACCTTGTTTTACAAAATACTTTTCAATTGCTACAGGAATAACATTTAGACTACCCGTCATTGGTTTCGTTAATTCTGCTTTTAAAAAATCACCATGTTGTTTTAGTTCTATATTGATAGAATATTAGTGACATAACCAAGTCCAGTTCCTAAACGCCAAATAGAATGATCAAAATATTTGCAGAACTCAGTCCACTGTTCTATTCTTCTCTGAGAATTAATATTATTTTTTCTAAAAATACTATTAATGATCAGTTATCAAATACCATATAAACTTAGTATTCGTCACTGCATAACGTTTAAAAAGCCTTCTGGGCTCTTGAATGAACCTGTAAAACCACTCCAGGCATAATTTCTGCATCCATATCGGTGCTTCGGGAACGATACCAGCCAGAACATTGAAAGCTCCGCCGACACCGATCATAAGACCATTTATTTTACCGACCATCCTGTTGCAAAAGAACTCCTGACGAGGTGCGCCAAGAGCGACCCATACGAAATCGGGATTTGTTGTATTGATCCTCTCAGCAAGCTCTTGTTCCTCTGTTTTGCTCATGTCACGAAAAACAGAAGGCTCGTATCCGCATATGACAACTTGCGGATACTTCTTCTTTATTACTTTGATAAGCTTCTCAAGGTTCTCTTTGTTGTTACCATAAAAATAGTGTCTGGTCAGTCTGTTTTTGGATTCCTCAAATATGCGTCTCATCAGATCGGGTCCTGTGACACGATCCATATTAGGATATTGTTTTTTTCCTACCATCGATAAAGGCTTTCCGTCGGGAACAGACATGAATGAATCAGCCTGAACTTTAAAGTATTTGGGATCGTCATGTGCCATTACCGTGGTATGTACATTTGAAACGCATATATACTGACCTTTGACTTTGTCAAGATCTTCATATATATTAGCGATACAGCTTTCCATATTCACCGCTGATATAGGTACGCCTATAATTTTTACTCTTTCATTTTTCACTTCTTGACCGCCTTGTATATCGATTTCAGTTTTTCGTAATTTGAATCCGGGGTGTAATGTAAATCATACGCTTTTTTTGCATTAGCGCTAAATTTTTTATAATTATTCTCTGCTTCTTTGATTGCATACATCAACGATTCTTTGTTTCTCGGTTTAAACACAGTACCCGCATCTTCTTTTTTTATAATATCAGCGCCGTTACCGATATCAGAACAAATAACAGGTGTGCCAAGAGCAAATGCTTCAATAATTGTCATTGGGAATCCTTCATACAGATCTGTGGGAAACAACATAGCAGCAGCCTTGCTTAAATACTCCCATATCTTTTCCTGGGGCTGAAATCCCATGTAATGAAGTTTTTCATTTTTCTCACACTGTGATCTGACATATTCTTCAAGTTCTCCGTTTCCGAATATATAAAGCTCCTTTTGTAAATCCCAGTTATCCATAAGAAAATCTATACCTTTGTTTTTATCTAAACGACCGATAAAAACAAATGAGCCATCATTTGTTTTATTGACATCAGGCGTGGTAATATATTCAAAATTTGGTTTTATAAACTCATGCTTGATCTTACTGCCTAAGAGCTTATGGAATTTCTTTCTGTTAAAATCAGTGAGAAAGATATATCTTAGCTTTTTATATGTCCCCAGTAGTCTGTGTACGGCAAGCATATTCGCCACTACGATGGTCTGTATCCTTGACTCACGATAACAGCCCTTCTTTATACCGCAGTGCAATCCTTTGTGAAGACAATCCTCACATATCCTGCCATTTGAAAAGAAAACGCCGTTCGGACATAAAAACCTGAAGTTATGGATAGTCTGAACGGCAGGTACTCCGCAGCTCCACGCAGCGTAATAAACCGATGGTGAGATCAGCGGGAATGTATTATGACAATGAACGATGTCAATTTTTTCTTTCCTGATGATCCTTTTTATCTCACGGTAAGTCTTAAACGAAAACACTGCTGTAAACGGGAGCAGTATTTTCTTTATTTTTGACTCGTTCAGTTCGGCGTTATCACGGGTATATTCCACGAGATAGTGACCGTTTTCACGAAGCAGTTTTTTCTCATTCTCGAAAACAGTATGTTCACCGCCGCCTATCTGATAGAAATTATGTACCATCAGCACACGCTCTTTTGAAGCCGTTTTATTTTTCATTGCAGGCACTATAGATAGCCTCCTAATCATACATGATATCAACTGCGGTGTTTTCTATATATTCACCATTATCTATGTGATCTCACATTATTGTTGTGATCAGACTCTTCTTATTTCTCAATCCTCACACTCCTGCGAAATCAAGTTTACAATCACAAACGTGACACAATAATATAACATTTTCAGTATAAAATTATATCACTTTTAAGCTTAATTGTCAAGAAAAATAGGCGTAGTTTGTATATATAGCACAATTTGCAGGATATCCGTATAAGGATTTGTCAATAATTTGGAATGAAGAAACAAAAATAACTATAAGCCCGTTTAGCTTATGAACAATGGCATTCAACTGACAAATATGCGCTATTATATGAACGAAGAAATACAGCAAATTTCATATTAATTCCGCCATCATAAACAGCCATTGCACAGTCAAAAGAAAACGGCATATAGCCATATTTTCCTATATTTACAGCTTTTACGGGCATAAAAAAGAACCCTTATTTTGTATTAAAATAAGGGTTCCGATATGCCAAAGTACGCCAATTTTGATACAACCAGAAGGGCGTATTCTTTTGGTACCTCGCGATTTCTTTTGCTATACCGCGAATTCTTTTGGTTGGTGCGTTTTCTTTTGGTATATGCCGTTTTCTTTTGGTCTATCAGGATTCACACTTATATCTGTGTATCACGTTGTATTAATAAATTGTTTTATCTATCTTCCGACATTAGACTTTTTATTGTTGATATCTTACTCTTCAATGTATAGTTCAATACCACCTTCCACGCTCTTGACAATTCTTTCGTGTGACTGCCCGTGTGACTTTTTTGGGAAATCATGTATTTTTACTGCATTTTGGAGTGCAAATATGGAATTTCAACTGCACTCCTAATACAAGAAAACCGCTTGAAATCGGTATTTTTCCGAATTCAAGCGGTTTGAGTTTTGTCAGTCCATGACTAAAAGTATGACACATAATAATTCGCTATTTTTCGGTTGTTTCCGAATCATCATTGCGTCAAAATCAAATAGTTTCCTGTTTAGTACTTGTTTACTATAACACAATACGCTTACTTTGTCAAGAGAAAAACGATATTTTTATCGTGTTATTCTTACATACATAACTTATAATCACAAATAACTCCGGGCAATCCTTATGCCGTGCCGCCAAATATCTGGCTCTCTTTACCATGTTCTTTGCGAGCATCCCAAAAGTCGCTTGAATCCATAAGCCACGTCTTATCTTTTTGCTTTTGATATATCAAAAAGAAGTTCATCAGCAAGTTTTCCGAGCTTATTCTTATGCTCATAGATTACCGAGGTCAGCTCGTTGGCGGTCTTAGCTGGGAGTACTTTATACATATTTCTGCGATGCAATGAAAAAGATACTTTTGCTTTCAGAGTATCATCAAGAGTTTCATCAGCGTATAGCTTTACAAGATATTTCATTCTCTCCCAGTCCGTCTGATTGCAAAGCAGAAAAATGAAATAGTTTCCATTTACAGTTCCTGAACGAAGCTGATATTCTTTCCATATACTATCAGTAACAAATAATATACGGTTTGATGTGATTATACGGTAAGCTTCAATGCACATTTGGGTATCTTCGGAGCATAACTGCTCCCAGTAAAAATCTGCTCCGTCCGCTCCCATGAGCTTACCGTAAGAATGAAGGGCTTTTAGTGCTATGGAGTTATTATCTGAGAAAACAAAGTTTTTTACTGTTTCCGCATCTGCCTTTGTGCCGTATGTTCCAAGGTCATTAAGAGCTATTGACGTGTTTTTCGTACCGAGAAGTCCGAGATAGTAATTACGTGCGTCAAAACCTTTAAACTTTTTCATTATAAAAGCTGTAAGCGATCTGACCTTTGAGGCGTTATCAGTAAGAAGTTCTTCAAGTCCGTCCCATGCGTTATTGAGTTTTTCGTATCTCTTAAGCAGAGCAATATATCTGACATTGGGACACTTGTGACGTATATATCTTTCATAATCACTATCGGAACAGCCGAATTTACTGAGCTTATGCAAGAGTACACGCTCCTTGCTGTTGCCGAAGGGTTCGTGTTCAATAATAAACTCAAGTATTTCTTTGCTGAAGAGCTCGTTCTGACATCCGAATCTGTAGAAAGAATTTCTTACAAAAGGCTCTTCTCCAAGTAACTGCCTTATGTGTTCAGCATTGAGTTCATTTTTTATTCTTTCGCATATTATTGAAAATATCTCATCAAAATGCTTTTCCGAACGCCTGTTACTGAAATGAAGCCTTTCAAATATTGAGGTGTCTCTGATAATGTGGTACAGTGAGCATTTAGGCAAAAGCTCTTTTAAAATCTCAGTAGAAGCATCACGTATTTCCTTCACCCAGTCGTTCATGCGGATGTAGAAATAGCGAAGATGATCGTTATAATCAGCAAGCTTACGCAAGCACTCCTCTCTGAAATAACCGTTGTAGTGAAATGTTCCAATGCTAAGCAGTGCAGCGAACTCCTCGTCCGATAAATGAGGATATTTTTCTATTGTAAGGTCAGCCTGAGATATGCTTCTGGGAATAAGATAGTTTGAGCGACAGTAGCCTCGGCATGAATCGGAAAAAGTATACCACTTCTTCGCTGAAAGGCTGTTTAGCATTTCAAGCAGAGACTGAGCTACGATCTTCTGAAGTTTCTTGTTTACATAGAAGAAGTTTTCCAGCAGAAGCTGTGCATAAGTATATTTTCCGTCCAGAAGTTCATTTACAGATAGTGTTATACGCTCCTCGCCAATTGTAGGGAGCTTTTTCTCATATGCTTTATCCGTATGGACTATCAGCTGCGGATCAGGAGAGACTTTTTCATTTTTGTGCTTTAGAAAGCTGAACATATCAATCGCCCCGATCAATACTAATGAATTTTCTTATGATTACTTTGTCAAGAAAAAACTGAAAAATTTAAGCGAATATGTATTCATATTAATTTGCCAACAAATCTCCTTGACTGAATAAAACATTATCGAACTTAATCAGCCAAATCATTATGAGTTGTTTTTAACTTTATCTTATCTGGCATTAAAGCTAATACTCTTGATAGAGCACCACTTGTTTTATATGCGGCTGGTAATCTGGATTTATTATACTGAAACACAGTATTTCTTGTTACTTCAGATAGATAATAAGTATAATACGCTTCCCAGCTCAAATACTTAGAACTATCAGCATACATATACGTCTTTTCAAGTATCTCATTTGAAACATCTACAATCCCCGCGCTTAACAGCAGAAATTCGAATGATTCAGGTGCATATAGAACACAGTTTATTTGACTTGACATAAGATAACGATATATCTTTCCCATTTCAGGTCCAAATGCAGCACCGTCTACAATTGCAAGTATTTGTTTTTCCTGAGACTCTCTGATCATATGATATATATTGCTTTTGCCTTGTGCAGATATACATCTATTCGGATAGATAAGATCAAAAAAATCATGACCAGCATTTGAATCTTCTGAGATAACTATTTCTGGTTCATAATCCTCAGTTACATCGAAATTGTAAAGCTTATACATCTCATTATAAACTCGTTTATAGCTTTTATACTTCTGATTATCAGATACATTTCTAAGACCGTATATCTCTTCTACGCTATAGGGCAATTGACTCAATTCATCACGAGTTACTATCACAAAATAGTTATCTGAACCATTAACCAATTCGGCAAATCTTTTTGTTTTCAGAAATGAAGCCGTTTCGTCTATGAATACTATATGCTGTTTCAGTCTTGATAATCTTAATTCCCAATCAATTGAAGTAAGAACTGTACATTTTACGTCGCAAATCATCGTAATACCTGAAGACGCTCCATTCGCTTCATAATCACCAATTAACCTTATAAGTTCTGTTTTTCCTGTTGCACTATTTCCCTGAAGCATGGTTATATTTCTCTTTACGGTCAGAAAATAATGCACCTTATTATTATATAGTTCAATATCATATTTTCCAATCATAAAACCATTACCTCATATAAGTCTGTTGTCAAGCACTGCTTCATTCAGCTCTTTCATAGTGTGAACTATCTTATGAAGATTAACGATCTCAATTTCAAAAGTATCATCGCCAAAATCCATTAGATACCCAAGTCTGATCGTTAAATCTTTCTCTTCAGCGATCTTGAGTATCCAAGAAGCACAGTTATCTCCGCAAGCTGATGCATTGAAGATATGCTCTGAGTCAAACTTCATAAGCATGAGCGTTTTAACTCCCCCGGAAAGTCGTTCCGTTGGAATCCCACCGAGATACGGACTATCTATGAGTCTCGCACCCTTGACCTCAGATCCGTCAATATCCTTGATCATCTTTACAGACATCGGATCTGTGATCCATTCATCATCATATGTATTATTAAAATAAACATCTGTATTAAAGATGTATTCCGGAGTATCGAGTTCGCCGTAGAATATTCTGAGCATTAAAATTGCTTCCTTTCTTGCGTATTATAGAGATAAGTCATGTTATAGATATTATAGCATTTTATTATTTGAATATCAAGTATAATTTCTATTCAGACCATTCAGCTTTCTCAGGCTGATGTCTCCGTAGAAGGCACAGGATAATCAGATGGTCCTTTTATAGGCATCATGTATCTAACATTTCAAAAAACGCACCTTATAGGATCATTCTCATCGGCTTCTGACAGCCATTCGTTCAATGATTCTTCATTTATAAAATTAAAGTGATTTGACAGTGTTGGTGTTAAATTAAAGTTTCGGGAGATTGTCTAATTCGTATGACGGAATACATAACACATACTCCGAATTTACAGTGCGAATGACAGAATATGAATATGGAATCAAGTAGTGATCTGGTATAAAACTACCTATAACGGGTATCAGAGAAAAAAGGCTGCTTTTCTTCTTAACTCCGACTTTGGAATACGATGACGGAGATACGCTGCGTATCCAATGACGAGTTTTAGCCTTGTTATCTGATTCTGACCATGGACTCATGAGTGAGTATGGTATCCTTACTGTTCCGGTAACATCAACAAAATACAAAGCCTCATTGTCAGTGTAAGTGAGGTACATACCATTCGTAAACGGAAGCTCCTTTTTTCGGTAAAAATCATCCTGTAATAGCTTTGGAAATAACAGTTCTATTTCGTCGCTGTCATCCGGAATACTTATTTCGGATAAAGCCATTGTACACATTTCTTCTGAATGCCGCTTTACGGAAGGTCTGCTGATCCATATCGCGCATAATCCCCAGATCAGCGGAAATCCGAATATTGTAAGCAATCCGGATAACATGATTAAGCCTGAATTCCATCCTGCAAGATCGCCGCCAATCCAAAGAATTGCCATAAAAAGGACAAAGGCAATAGCGATCCACTTTGTATTTTTTTCAACCTTTTCGATTTTTTGATTATGTCTTGTAATTTGATCCAAAAGCTCTGGATTTGGACGGGATATAATTAATTCATCAGACTCGAATACATTTTTCAACATAATTCCTTTATATCACTTATCCATGAAGTATCCTCATTTTCAAACTTATCAAGGAAATGAATGAAATTCGTGCTTCCTGATACTTCATCACCCTTATCCATTTCTTTTACACGTTCACGCATTTCTGGATAGCTTCGCTTGAATATCTTTGAGCAAAGCTCCTTGACCTGCTCAGCATGAGCATCATAATTGGCAACTCCGGTTAGTTCCTCTATTATTTTTCCATTAGTCTTTTTTCCTTGATTTCGCAGATCTGCATCGCCAAAATGCGACAGAACGATCTGCATTGTACATGGATCGGCGAAGATGACCACCTTGTCGGTTACTCCGGTTTTAGCATGAAAACCGTTGATCTTGCTCTTGATCAAAGAATACTCTCTGTATGGAGCCTTGTCTGTATCGCAGAATACCAATATAACTTCGTAAGCGTCATTATTGTACGCATCTTGATATCTTGCGAAAATATTTGAAGCACTTTTGGCGTTAATCGGATAGAAGTCATAAATGTCTGTACGCCATACATTCAGCTGAAGAAGCCTGTTGAAGTATTCAGTATCTTCAAGTCCTTCGCATATAACACATACTCTGTGTCTATAACTAATTGGAGGTTTAGCCATTATTCTGCACCTCCAGCAAAGACTCAAACAAATCAGGCTCAGGTAGAGCACCAAATACGCCACGCTTGTATTTTTCAACAAGGTCGCTCGTATCTCTTACTCCGTCCTTTTCAGCTGTGAACTCAGATAATGAATACAGATACGCATTCTCCATGTCTTTATGAGCAAACCATATCTGCTCTTTTCTGAACAGCTTCTGGCAATCAAGCAGAGTAATATCGTGAACCGTGCAGATAAGCTGTGCCTTTGTGTTGAGCTCGTTGTTAAACATAGCTATTATAGCTCTAACGAGCTTGAAATGCAGGCTGTTATCAAGCTCATCTACAACAAGGATACGTCCGTTTTCAAGAGCGTCTATCACATAACTTGCAAGGCAAGCTATCTTCTTGGTGCCGGTTGAGTCAAAAGTAAGACTTGGAACAGTCAGACCTTTATAGGTCGAGAACAAATGGAGCTGATCCATAAATGTTTCTGAGCATTTTAAAACCTTTTCCTGTAAATTTAATTCACCATTCGGATCTAATACCTTAATGATATCATTATCGGCATTACCAGCTTTAAGATACTGATAATTCTCAAGGTACAGGTCAGCATTAATAATGAAATTAACTATCTTTTGTGTCTTGTCATCGGATATCTTTAGCATTTCGATAGTCTTTTTCATCGGAATATTATTCATATCCACGATATCTATCTTCTTGGCAAATGAGGTAATGATATCCTTTATATCAGACAAAACAGAGAACTGAGAGGTATCAAGAAGGTAGATCAAAAGGTTATTTTTTGCAGTTACCTTCATTGCTGAAATAACAGCATTCTTTTCTTCCTCGTCTTCTGTATTGCAGATGTATTCCTTGTTTTTGGTATCCCTGAGCAGAATTATCGTTTCCTTCTTGTTCTTATGGACATCATAGGTGATTTTTGAGAACTTCTCGAAAATATAGTCATTCTTAGGGAAATCGTACTTCAGCTCAAAGCTGTATTCAAAACTGTTATCGCAGAAAGATATTGCGAATTCGCAATTCTTATCTGCATTGAATATATTCGGAACCATTCGCTTTCCCTCATTGAGCATGATGCCCCTTACAGCATCAATGCATTTAACAAAGTTAGTCTTTCCGACATTATTCGGTCCCATAATTATTGCAGATTTCAATACGTTAGTGGAGTTTACGGAGACTACATTGCTTGGAAAATGCTTGTTTCGCATATCAGAGCGCATAGTAAACTCTGTTTCCGTGTTATAAATAAAGCAGTTATTGACCTTTAAAGAGATAAGCATTATATCAGCTCCTAATACTTCATTTTCTTTATTATACCACTAAACAATATTTTATGCAAGTATTTTTCATAAAAAATATGCACAATCTGCTTTTGCTTAATAATTGATACAAATCACTCCCTGTGTGTAAGAATCAGGCACTTCCGCACAGAGCGTAATATGTCACAGGAAGAACTCGGAGATCTTCTTTGCAAAATTCTATTATTCTAACAGACACGTTATCAGCAATTTGGAGATCTTCTTGTGGATTATCTTGTGGATTTCCATAAGTTGAATTCCACAAGTTGAGTCGTGCAAATGGTATTGTTATCAATATTGCATTATCCTTAAACTGAAACGCCTCTTCACCATATAAATAAAATTACCCACTAAGCTGCTGCCAATCTTTTCGGCAGTCGCTCAGTGGGCGGAGGTGGTTATTATTCCTATTTTTTCTCCTAAATCGCAGTTATTCTCCTAAATTCATACCGTTTTTAGGAGAATATGGTGTTAGCCTGTGTAGTTCTCGCCAAGGGCAAGTTTAATCTGTTCTTCGGTGAAACCGTTCTTGCGCATAGTTTCAATAACAGTTGCAAAAGCGCTTGTTTCGCCTTCAACTCTGCCTCTTGCTTCACCCTCAGCAACACCTTCTTTTCTCGCAAAATTCAGTGCAGTTGCTTCATCGTGCAAGCGTTTCTCACGGCGGCGTGCTTCTTCACGAATCTGCTCGTCAGCACTCATCTCACGAAGAATTACAATAGTCTTCTGGATTTCCGGAATTGATGTACTCTGCTGAAGTGCCATAAAATCGCCCTCCGTTTCTGCATTGATCAGTGTGAGCCAATCTTCCATTCGCTTATTTTCGGTTTTATTTAGTTTCCAGATCTTCCTTATCCAGTTTTATCATAGCCTGCTTCTGATAGAAAGCGACACCATATCGCAAAACCTGTGTATATCCAGTCAGCTTTAACGCATACTGATTATCTCTGAGCTGCTTGATCGCCTTATCGCAATCATTCCCCATGTCTTTTTCGCTCTCAGAATGCTTTGCTTCAATGATCATGCATCTGCGATTTCTCTTATCACGAAGGTCAATATCCGGTCTGCCAAGTCCTCGTTCCTTATTGGAATCCACGGCATATCCACCGCGTCCTACAAATATTCCTGCAAGGAAAGTATGATAATAGTCCTCATGATAATCATTATAGCTGATGGTGCTCCAAAGTAAATCAGAAAGAATTATACTTGCACGTTCTTCCTGTCCACTCCATAGTGCAGTCATCAAATCATGCAGTTCGGTTTCATCAACCGAAGCCTTAAACTGATCCACCACAGCAGTCTGGAAGATATCTGCAACTTCTTTGTTTGGAATACGCATTTCCTTTTGCTTTGAGGAAACCTGATCATGTCGAACCGGAGTCACATATCCTGTCATCAGCAGAACGCTCCACAGATTGCTCTCGGAATCATACGCCTGTTCATAGGTCAAAGCATCGGTAACCGTTTCTAAAATTGTGCCGCCATTCAGAAGAGCTTCAAACTTCTCCGATGGGTCACAGTTCGGCATCTCAAAAAATGCTTTGATATCACTGTTGCTGCTTGTGTTTTCCCAGTAGTTCTTGGGTTCCTTGTTTCTGTTGGTCGTTAGTGCTTTAATATAGTTTGAAACATCCCAAGGACAGTACATTTCCGTGTTTCCGAACAAATATCCATCATACCATTCCTTGACAATCCCAATTTTATCCGAAAGCTCATAATCAGCAAGGAATTTCTCCACTTCAACCTGTGTAAAACCAAAATATTGTGAAAACTCCTCATCCATTACAGAATATGATGCAAAATTGTTCACACCGGTAAAGATCCTTTCCAATAGGATAATTCACTACATGTTCTAAGCACTTGTCATCACCATTTGTGTGTAAAATTACTTTAAGCGTCTCCATAAACTTGCAACCTCCTCATATGTTTGTATTGCTTCTGGCGGCATATCTGGCTTCAGATTGCCATACTTTTGGTTCTTTGCATTCTCCAGTTCACCCATAAGTGATGGAGTAAGCGGAACTGGATAATGTTTGATTCGGTATAACGCCTCCTCAGAACGTGTTCTGTTGTTTTCCTTTGCTGTATCCTCGAGATCCTTTATCACAGATTTAGGAACTCTGAATGACAGCATTTTGCTTTCTTCTTTATGATCTTTCATACAGATCCCTCCTATACTAAATATTAATCCTGTATTTAGTTCATGTACTTGTAAACCCGTAATCAGTATATATGATTAAATATATTAATCACAGGATATAAGTATAGAACGTTTGTATTACAGAATTTACTATATAGTACTTTTTTCAAATAAAAAAACCTCCCGATTATTCGGGAGTAAAATAACAATATTCAGAAAAAAGTTAACTGGTTATCGATCCAGCTTACCTGCTCCGCCTGATGTATCACTTCCCCATCGTGTAAAGTTCCTACAAGAAACGGAGAAGCCGGATCGTGTAAGCTCATGTTCCGTCTTACGTTATTTCTGTTAGAGTTGGCGTAGCAGTAACGGCAAAGATGAGCACAAGTATCGTAAGCGCCTATATCAGTACCAAGAATGCAGCTGCATTCCGAACGCAGGGATCTCTTTTTGGGTACATTCAGAGAACAGCCAATTGCAGCCTCAAATGTCTCTTTCGTCATGCAGCCGTTACAGTCCACGCCGTATGGTTCAAGGTCGTTTCCCTCAGCACAGACTTTTATCGTGATGCCGTAACGCTTACCGATATCTGCAAAAGCTTTTCCGATAGCTATACGCTCCTGCGGAGTCACAGTCCTGACTTGCGGAAAGTTGCGAAGAACCTTTTCATACATATCGATGAAGCTGATAACGCATACTGTAGTATAACCTGAAAGAGTTCTGCACATCTCCTCGAAGTCGGATATGTGGCGTTCTACAGTATATGTACTGTCAACAAATATCGGATCATACCTCCAGCCGATACAGTTGACTCCTACAGCTTTCGACAGCGTAATAAAGTCCTGCATAACCTTTTCTTTCGGCGGAACGTTAGGCTCAATGTCATTGCCATAGGAAGTTATTGTCACGAACCAATACTGATTGAAACGACTGAGCTCGTCAAGGTGTTTCAGCATTGGGGCGGGATTCTTAGTGCAGAAAGATATACAGTCCACAACATCAGGATCAAGCTCATATCGGGTTATCCAGTCCTGACGATAGGGATTCCGCACAAGAACATATCCTGCCCTGATCCTGTTCATGAACCATTCAGAGTAAAATGCGGGGATATCAGTTCTCATTCCTGTGTTTAGTATCATAATTCTCCTTATTCTCTCAGCTGCATCATTAACGGTGCAGCTGCTTTTATAATATCATACCGTCCCGTAATGGGACGGTAATAAGATAATAGAAATATTATTCAAACAGCTTTTCAAAATCCAAAATGCTCTCATTATCAGTGAGGCTCATCATGATAATGCACATAAGCTCATCATCGATCTTTCTTGCAAAGTAATGAAATTCAGTATTACCGTGATAATCGATAACAGCCTTTGCACAGATATATTCTTTGTCTCCGAGAGTGGCTTTACTTATGTCTCTGCTTATTATTGACCAGCCATCCTGATCATTTTCACCTGCACGAGCCAGTAGATCAATATAATCATTAAGGTATTCTTCCTCGGTATAGTCGCTGTCATCCGGAACAGCAAGATTTGTATTCAGAAAATCAATTTCTATTGCATTTCCGCTGCCGTTTCCGTCATAGAATAAGCTGTCGCATTTTTTAGCAGATTCGATCCTTTTGTTTTCTTCTTCAAAGCCTGACATAGCCGACCCGAGATCACTGCTTCCATGTACGATCCTTCGGGTAAAGTCATTTTTATGCCTGCGTATTCATTGACATACACCCCGTTATTTACAGTACCCTCGGTATAGCCTGTGTCTTTCAAAGGCTCTGCAATATCGGCATTGTTCTGAACCGTATCTTCTGTACGTTTTAGTGTTATCAGATAGACATATCCGAATTTCTCGGATTCAAATATCTTGTTATTTGCCGAGCAGGTCAGCGATGAACCATCATGAGAGTAGCCGTTCTTATCTCTGTAAAGTCCGCAGCAGTAACCATCATCATCATTAAGCAATGTTTCCATTGATTGCTTATTAAGCAACTTTCCTCCGAAAAGGGCACGGTCAAATGCCACCATATCTGAAATGCAGGAATGTATACCACCGTCGCCTCTGGAGTTATTAGGACAGGCAGGGTATCCGTTTTCATCAGTGAAGCCGTAAGAAGCCTGTTCTTCATAATTTACAGGAACATATGTCATATCATCTTTGGCCATTGATGTGGTCTTTTTCATGCCGCATTTATCAAATATATTCTTTTGAACGTAATCACAGTACTTCATACCTGTTACCTGCTCAATAATAAATGCCAGCAGGCGGTAATTCGTATTGCTGTAACTGAATTGAGTACCTGGCTCAAACAGCAATGGTGCATTATACAATGCCTTCAGGAATTGCTCATCAGTAGTTCTGTCCTGAAGAATATCGCTAAGCTGCTTATTTGCTGCTTCCGCACCCGAAATATTCCAGAATGGATCGGGATTGTTTATGTAATCTGAAATACCTGTTCTCATATGCAGAAGGTTATATATCGTAATGTCTTTTCCGGTTTCATACTCTGGGAAATATTTGTCAAGAGTATCATCTATGCTTAACTTGCCACTCTCTGCAAGCTGCAATATACATACTGCGGTGAAAGTTTTGCTTGCGGAAGCAATGTCAAATACAGTGTCCTGAGATACAGGAGTTTTACCGTCTTTTTCAGTGGCGTTTCCGCAATACAAATATACAATATCATCATCTGTAGCAACTACCATAGCACCGTTGCATTTATTTGTACCATATTTTTCAAGCAGCTCGGAATATTTATCTTCCTTATTTGACCATGATCTCACGGATTCTGAAAGCTTTATGCCTGAAATGGTATTAGCTGAATTCTTATTTCCGCATGATGCTGTCGGAAGAAGCATTGTTGCAGCTGTTAATAAAGATATTATTTTTGAAATCTTATTGGACATCGTTGATACACCTCCGATTTTTCCCTAATTATAGCATTGAAACAAAAAACTGTCAAGCAATGTCGATAGCGCATTTGAAATTCCTGTTATTTGGATTTTCTATATGTATATTATTATAATGACAGAAGCTTTTGTCACCAAAATATTATTAGAAAGGAGAAATAAGCCATGTTCAATAACGAACGCTATCTGACCTATAGCGTAGACAGCACTATCCCTTTGGAGCTGCAATTGTTCCTGTGGGAGTGCGTTGACCGTATGCCTGCTCCGAAGGACTACTTACAGGTATTTGAGCTGAGTCCGTCGGGTTCTATGCAATGTATAACACACAGCTCGGAAGAACCAGAATATCGAAAGGTGTACATGATACCGTCAGATGCACCTATAACAGAAAAGATGTATATCATTGATGACGGTGACCATAGCACTATGCTCTTATCAAGCGAATATTAAAACTAATGTCAGCCATTCGTGGGCTGGCTCTTTTCATTTTTCGGAGGTTTAAAACAATGGAAGAAAACAATAACGTCCTGTATTGCTCACACTGCGGCGCTGTCATAGGTGAAGATGAGGATTATGAAACAATAAACGGTGAAGTTGTCTGCTCAGACTGTGTTGAAAATCATACTACTACCTATGACCGCTGCGGCTCTGTTATCTGGACAAATGATAGAGCTACGGTGACGAGTACACCAACTTATGTTCATCATGTTATCACAACCACTACACTCGCTGCTCATGCTGCGATGCTTTGCTCCATGAAGACGATGCTTATCATCTTGACGGATACGATTATTGCAGTGAGTGTTATCACGATGAAGTGGACAAATGCCGCTCCATACATGACTACGGCTACAAGCCCGAGCCGATATTTTACGGCGACAGTCAGCGCTACTTCGGCGTTGAGCTTGAAATAGACGTGGGTCAACGCCGATGAGATACTTGCTATTGCCAATAAGGATAACGAGCATATCTACATCAAAGGTGACGGTTCTCTTGATGACGGCATGGAGATAGTAACTCATCCCATGAGTCTTGAGTTTCATAAGAAATACTGTTTGGAAGAGATAATACCATAGGCGGATACAAACTTTGTGATCTAAACACTTCTACTATGCAGGTGTTTTTTAACGAGAAATTAAAAAACAGTAAATTAAACGGTTCTGGTGGGCTGAGTCCCCAAACAATAAAAAATATGCATGACATGATACACAGAGCGTTAAATAAAGCTGTTCATCTTGAAATGATCACTAAAAACCCTACTGACTTCGTTACCCTTCCAAAACGTAAAAAGAGTGAAATGAGGTATCTTACTCTTGATGAGCAAAAGTTACTGCAAGATGCCTTGAAGGGAGAACGCCTTGAAATGCCTGTACTTCTTGCACTTTATACCGGAATGAGGCAAGGCGAAATGTTTGGTTTGAAATGGGCATATGTTCACCTTGAGTCTAAAGATCATGCATGGCTAAAAGTAGTACAAGCCGTAAACAGATTCAGTGACAGAACAGGAGAATACTCACAAAAGACGTTTTTAGGGTTATGTGATCCCAAAACACCTCATTCTATCAGATGATAAAGGAGGGCGTTCATATGAAACGCAGTGAAAATGTACAGTTTAAGGCAACACCTGAAGAAAAGCAGATTATGCTTGACAATTCAGCTAAAGCCAACACAGATCTTAGTAAATACCTGAGAACAATAGCAACTGAAGAAGGTAAGGTCATATTCCTCGACAAGGGAGGATACATTCCTCGCAACCTCATAGAAATAAATGACAAGATTAACGCGGCATTAAGAAACGGAAAAATATCAGATGCTCTTGGCCACGAGCTGATTGCAGGAATAAAGGATATCATGACAAAATTTGTTGAAATATCGCAGCAACTAACAATCATCAACAATGCCGATGAGGAGGAAGATTAATGTCATTACTCATTGCTCGTCAAGGGGACAATCGTACCATCAACGACTTCAAATCTATGTATGACTACGCAACTGACCCTTTCAAGACTAAGAATAAGCATTTTGTATATGCGTTTGAATCGATCACAGATGATCCGTTTGCCGAAATGGTTGCTTTAAAGAACATTTTTGGCAAGACAAGCGGTCGACAGTATACTCAAATGATACTGTCACCTACTCCAGTCGGAAATGACATTTCAGATGAGAAATTTTTCGAAGTGGTTAAAGAAATAGCTGTTCCCATTTACGAGGATGGTTTCCATTGCACAGTATCTATGCATTTTGATACCGGTAAAAGGCACTTTCACATACTCCGTAATTGTGTTTCATTCGTTGATGGACACAAATTTTCACAGAGCATAAGCCAGCTAAACCGCTTTAAACTTTATGTCAATAAAGCACTGTCAGGCAGGATAATGTAACGTCATGACATTCTATTATAAATATAACACATTCTCATTAATTATATATCATTTTTTTGTAAACAAATTTCTTTATCAACAAGCTTTTTCATAACCTTGTCTCATTTCCTATAAGCTATATATGAAAGCTATTACTGTATCAAAGGCGTTTCTGCAGCCGAAAATCATCTAAGGGAACAAAGATCATCAGCGGCTTCAGATGTTGACAAGTTTAATAATATATTTTATAATATATACATATTTGATGTAAAATATCAAAAATTAATATCATGTCCGTTGTGAAGCAAAGGCAGTCACAAAAGAAACAGGAGATTATGATATCAAGGCAGGCAATACTGCCACTAAGTCGCTTAACAAGTTTATCGAGGAATTCAAGCCTTCTGTTGCTTATAAGCTTATCAGGAGTAATACCGGTATGAATCAAACAAAACTGACTCCGCTTGAATTGCGAAGCCAGTTCATTTCTTAATTCAATTTACCATAGGGGCTTTTTGTTATTTTCTTCTCTTCTTGAATGATACGAATGCAAGTACAGATGCAGCTAAACCAGCCGAAACAAGTCCTGCACTGCCTTTATCTCCTGTCTCGGGAGAGTTGCTTTTTGTAGTAGTTGTTTTCGTTGTGGTCGTAGCTTTTGCTGTAGTTTTAGCGGCTTTCTGGGTAGTTTCCGCATCAAGCGCAACAAATTTGATATTATGATCATTAGCGTGTTTTTCGGCTTCAGAGCCCTTATATCCATAGATAGTCAGATTCTGATTATGACCCTCAAATGCACTGTCAACGATAGTTACTGTATTTTTGGGAATGACTATTTTAGTCAGGTTTGTGCAGTCCCCAAATGCACCTTCAAGGATCACTGTCAGATTTTGAGGAATGACTATTTCAGCAAGGCTAGTGCAGCCATTAAAGGCATTAAATGAAATCTCATTGATATTATCAGGAAGGGTTATTGATGTCAGACTTGTACAGCCTGCAAAAGTTTCCGGAAAAACTACCTGAAAACTATCAGGAAGCGTTACTGAAGTCAGGCTCACACAACCTTTAAAAGTAGCGTAGCCTAATTGTATCCCTTCAGGAAGCGTTACAGAAGTCAGTTCCTGACAATCCCAGAAAGCATAATGTCCCATGTTTTTAACTGAGTTCGGGATATTTACCGAGGTAAGATTGATGCATTTTTCAAAAGCGTTATTTTCTATGGATTCAACAGTATCGGGGAGCGTTACAGAGGTCAGATTTATACAGTTTGCAAAAGCATCGCCGCCGATACATTTGATACCGTCAGGAATAACTATTGATGTGTTGTCAGGCATTGATCCTTTATATTTATATACTGTCTTTCCTGTGATGAGCATTCCGTCAGGCTGATCGTCGTACCACTTGGTATTTGCAAACGCATCAGGCATAACATATTCCAGATTTTGGGGAATATTGATAGACTCTAATGCAGTACAGTTTTTAAAAGCCTTATAATCGATGTACTCAATGCTGTCAGGCAGCGTAACTGATTTTAAGCTGCTGCAATCCATGAAAAGGCTGTTTGATATCTCTTTAACGTCGTTGGGAATGGTTATTGACGTTAAGCCTGTACACTTCTCAAAAGCCGACATTGAAATTGTTGTTATACCGTCAGGTATAGTGACCGAAGTTACATCAGCACGATTATAGAACGCCGAGCCTGATATTCCGTTAACTTTTTTGCCGTAGATCTCCGAAGGGATAACAACTGCTTCGGCAGTACCTGTATACCTGCGGATAAAGGTATCACCATTTTCATCAACAGTATACTCAAATGATGTTTTTTCATCAACTTCATATGTTCCGAGTTCAACGATCTCAACTGCTGTAATTGCTGAGCATCTGTCATTAACAGTATTATTCAGCATACAACATGAACCAACGATTGCAAGTGACATAATAAATGATATTCCTTTTTTCATAACCTTACTCCTATTCGTTTTTTATTCGGTTTCATTTTTAATACTTTGCTGAATTCTGCATCAATATAAAAGATAGCAATTTGATACAGTGCAGTTATTCTTTACTTATTAGACGATATAAAAAGGGAAAACTACGCGTTTTTAATATTATACAATATACTATCACCAAAAATCAATAAGGAATATATTAACAATTCCCCGATATGTCGAGGAATGAACATCTATTGTTGATGAAAAGCTGCAAATCACGAGTAACTGAGGACAAGCGTCCGGAATATATAGAGTCCGCAGGTATCCACGAAAGAGGCTATCACATGGAATGGGCTGTTTTCGTATTCTTTTAAAGATTCCTATCTTTTGAGCTGGGAAAGAAACTGAAAATTGAATTTTTATAATACAGCATAAGAGATATTTTGTATTTGACAAAAGTAGTGATCATAGAGTAAAATATTATATACGCATTAATCTTTGTATTCAATTTATAAGGAGATGTACTATGAAGAATTATCAGAAAGTTACTGCGCTAATCGCAACAATGAGTATTATGTCATGCTTCATTGTTTCATGCGAAAAAACAGAAAAAAATGAGTTAACGGCAGATAGTATTATCGATGTTTCGACAGTTGCCCCCATTGAACTTGATGAGCTTCCAAGAGGTGAATACGAATGTTACGAGTTAGATTATTTAAGCGGAATAAAAGATATTACAGGTATTTCACCGCTGAATAACAATCGTTTCCTTGTTATCTCTGAAGAATGTTCAGCGGGCGGTGAGGCATACGGAGCTCTCAAATATCAGAAATTGTATATTGCTGATGACACAAATAAAAGTGTGACTGAGATCACTCCAAATTTGAACGTGAATGAAACAGCATATTCTTCTGCAATGGGTACACGAGATGGTAAGATCTTCATTGCCGTTATTGAGCCCGAATATAGCTCCGGAAAAGATCCGGGGCATGATGAGGAAGAAAATTTCGCACAAGATCATATAGATTTCCTATTTAATCATGCAAAAAATGTTAACTATAAGCTTTTTGAAATCAACACAAGCGGTGAAGTTATATCGAAAAAAACGATTGACATTGACTATAACAGAAAAAGACCTATAAACTGGCTTATATGTGATGATTACTGGAACGGAAATATCGTAATTACCGGAATAAGAGCATATAACGGTGAGAAAAATGCGGTTTATTATATTATAACTCCAAAAGGTACCATTAAGAGAGAAATAGAAAACTATATCTCATATTATGGTCCAACTGTGAGAAAAGCAACCTCAGACGGCAGATTTTGTATGATTGGTACAGACTATGATGCTACTGAACCTGCTGATAAAATTTATTTTTATGATAAGGAGAGTTCAAAATCAACTGAATCATATGATATAAAATGTGTGGATTTTGGATGCGAATCAAGATCTTCTAGTTTAGTTGCAGGAACCATCGGGCACGGAAACGATCTTCTGTATTTAAGCTCCGATATAGGTCTTTTCTCTTATGATACAGAAGGAAACTATGAAAATATTATCAATTACATTAATCTAACACCTAATAATACTGAAATTCAGAATGTTTTAACTCTTGACAATAACAAGGTTCTTGTTTTGGGAAGATGTTATCTTGCTAATGAAGGCTGCACAAAAACAAAATTATTTGCATTCACAAACATTACCGCAAATAATTAATAACTCAGCTATATCAAATTTATTGTAGCAGAAAGGATATAATACTTTATGAACAATCGCATGAAAAAAACTATTATCAGTTCAATTTTAATCGCTTCAATTTTAAACAATATTACCCCATATAATGCAGGAGCAAATTCGGATAATATTGAAAACTATGACATGACGACTCTATACGATACATCTGTCCATGACAGCGAAACTATTGATGATCAATACATAATCGTTACAAATGACGAACTGTCCGAAGATGTTGACTCAGTACAGCTTACTCCCGAAACTATTGATTCGGATCAGGAAATGTATGTGGTAAATCTTGACAGTGAGCAAGCTGAAGCATTATCTAATGATAAAAATGTCACTATCCTTGAAGAAGATTTCATTGTTTCCGCAAATAGCCTGTATCCTCTTAACACAAATTATTATAATCCAAAGAACAGAAGGCCGCACGCTTTTCATGAAAATCAGGAACACAATGATCATGAATGGAATATTCAGCTGATAAATGCAGAAGATCTTAGTGAGCAGGTAAAATCGCCGGATAAAGTCAAAGTTGCAATCATTGATTCCGGTGTGGATCGTATCAGCAATATTTATGTAGAAGATTCCGTTTGCTTGGTTCCTGAAGAAGATCAGATAACGACCATGTTTGAGGATCTTACCGGACATGGTACCGCAATTGCAAGTATAATTGCAGGCAGCGGAGAGGACGGTATTCTTGGAATCAATCCGGATGCGGAAATATACTCGGTGAAAGTACTGGATAAAAATAATAATGCACCCGTAAGCCGTATTATAGAAGGAATATATTGGTGTATCGATAATGATATCGATATTATTAACATGAGCTTTGGTACAAACAGGTTTTCACCTGCCCTTGAGCAGGCTGTTAAGGATGCTTATAATGCAGGTATCCTGATGATCGGAGCTGCCGGAAATAATGCAGGTGAAGTAGAATATCCTGCGGCTTTTGATGAAGTAATGGCAGTAGGTGCTGTTAATACAAATGCTCAGATGAGTGATTTCAGCAATACCGGAGAAGAACTTGAAATAGCAGCTCCAGGCGAAAAGATCAAAGTAGGAAGTTTCTTTTGCGGCACAAGTGTTACTCACGGAACAAGCATAGCCGTTCCACACGTTGTTGGTGTTGCTTCACTTCTCTGGGAAAAAGATAAGTCAAAATCAAATGAGTTTATCCGCCAGCTTATTGAATATAGTGCTAAAAATATTGATAATACCGACGATTGCGGACTTTTAGATGCGGATTATGCTTTAAGCATCTATGATACTTTTACGGAGAATTTTGATAATGAACTATCAAAAGTAAATGATCTGGCTATCCCACAAAATGAGCAGATTGCAACTACATATGAAGAAATTGATGATGATGAGAATTATGTCGAAGGCCGTTGGTCTAAAAAAGAGCATCAAAAAATTGTCGGTAGTGTAGTGGCAAATTTGGGCATAAGTGATGATGAGCTTAAGGTTATTAAAGAAGGTGCTATATATCCTGATATTGTATTAAATAAAGCATCAGATCATCCCCAATGGCATGGATATTTTGCAAACGGTTGTAATTATATAGGATGTTACCAGCTTGTCCAGCGAATAGGCAAGGGTGCTGGAAATATCGATTGTTATTCAGATAACAACAATCCAATCCCAGGTTTAGATAATGATGATTATCTGGCAATAAAAAATTGTTTTGGAAGAAAGTCAGAGACTTTTTGTAATAGGAGTTATAAAAGTATAATCGAGGAAGAATGTCATTTAACATACGACTTAAATACGGAATCCGGACGAAAACAGGCCTCAAGATACAGAAGATGTTTCATTTATGGTCTTTCTATGCATATTATGGCGGATACATTCGCTCATTCTGCATATACCATAGACGGCAAAAAAATCAATCATGACGGTGGAACAGGAAAAGTTGGAAAAGCAGATAACAAAAATTATCTTAAATCACGATATGACTGTTCTAAAAGAGGTGTTGGCAAGGCTTTACAAAATCTCCAAAGAAATGCTGCATATGGATATCTGGATTTTGCAACAGCTTGTGAATGCGAATATAATCTGACTGACCACACTTTTTATATCAGAAATTTATTGATTAATGCATTCACAAATGGAATGTCAAAGGATTTGCACCTTTTAGATGTGATAAAATATGTTGACCTAACTTTCAATCGCGGTGATAATTATACTCCTTAAGAGTACACCTATTTTCAGCAATAAAATATAATGAGCCTCTTAAAAAGGCTGTAAAACAGTCTCCTGTGATAAAAAACACAGGAGACTGTTTTTTAGCTGCCAAATCGTTATAAATTATACTTCAAAATATGTTTTATTATAATATCGATACCGCCTTGTGAACTTAGCTTCTTGCCGAGTTCAGACGCATTTCTCCGCACATTTTCTGAACCTATGACTTTATCAGCCTTACTGCGAATGATATCAGTTCTGAACTGCCTGTGCGGAATGATGATACCTGCTTTGTTTTTCACAACAGAAACCGCATTGTATCTTCGTTCAAAGACTTTACCCGGAACTATCATCTGCGGAACTCCGTGAAGCAGACCATCAACTACACTGTTCTGACCACCGTGGTTTATAAACAATACCGCCTCGTCAAGAAGCTCATTGAAGTTCCAGCGCGGAGCTATATGAATATTGCCTGTATTCTTCGCTTTCAGGTACTTTGAAGCTATATACACTTCATACTCCGAATCGCTGAAAGCTTTGCTTAACTCCCTTTCTGTCAACCCTGCTGAAACTGTTCCGTTTCCCATATATACGACTATCTTGTCTCTGAGCCGTTCAGATGTATTGATATTTTTCAGCGCACCGCAGAAAGTTACGTTTTCTTTTTCAATAGGTTCAAGCTCATGGATACTCGGACAAAAGCACTCATCAGCCCAGTCAAATAGCTCCAACACACACTTTACCTGCGGAAGTTTTTTCTCTTTCAGATACCTGTTCACGCCCTTTGCAAGCTTAGGAGAATTTGCATATTCAGGCTGCGTTGGATAACTGACAGTTGTAAACAGCTTCTTCTTTTCAAGTTTTGCTGCAATCATAGCGGGTATACTGAATTCCGAATAAACAATATCAGGTTTGAAACTCCTTATAGCTCTGCGAACGCTTGCAACGCTTTTCACAAGATATCTATAAACCGAATTTCCTGTCAATCGTAGAACTTCATCAAAGCTCTTTACCGTTTTTCTTGAAGTTATCCCCAGCTTCTGCGCAACATGAAACACATTTGAAGCTATGATCTTTGGCATTCCAAGCGGAGCAGGAACGTCAAGGAAATAGTTCTTTATACCGCATATTTCGGAATAGTTGACATCTTCTGCTATACAGGTCACAACGTCTATCCCTGCCGCAGCTGCACTTTCAGCAAGCAGTCTGCAACGAGAGAATGGTCCTGATGTTTCAGCCATTGCTGCCATAGGTACTATAAGTAGTCTCATAAATTTGCTCTTCCTTATTGTTTTTTCATTAATGATTATTCTTTAAAACCAATACTGATATTCTCTTTTTTGAGGAAGTAACGGTATGCAAGATAAGATACAACTGTGTCAAATGCATTTCCGCAGCCGAACATCAGCGCTATACCGATGAGGGTAGGCTTCCATGCCCCGCAGAGATACAGAACAAAGAATGTCCCGTAATAAATGCTGTTTGTAACTACAGACTCAAACAGCATATACTTTGTTTTGCCTCTGCCGTAGAACGTTGCATCGAACACATTCTGAAACGCATATAAAACGTAGAACCCGAACAGCAACATTACAAGCTTAAACAGCTTGTCTACGTCGCTGTAATTGAGGACATACTGCATGAACGGCTTGTACAGTGGGATAGTTACTACCCAGAGCAAGCAAGTCATTGCAGTGATAGCAAAGTATCCGTAAGTATTATTTCTGACAGCATTCTTATCTTTAGCAGTCTCCTGCTTTATAAGCTCGCCAAGCTGAGTTATAGGCAGCAGCATCCAGCCCCAGATAAAGTTATTGGCTACCCAGTAGGTGCCCTGCTCCCCCACCATGTTCACCATACGCGATACCATAAGCATATATGCGATATTTCTGACGAATGATTCCAGTCCAGATATGCTGCCTATCTTAAAGAAATCCTTCATCCAAGCAAACGACAGCTTTGTTTTCTTGAATACAGGATAACCGCATTTGCTTATAAGGACTGCCGCAATAATGAACAGGAGCAGGTTGGAAATGATATTGGATATACCAATACCGTTTACTCCGCACTTCAGCGATACAGGAAGCGACGAAACCAGTAATGTATCAAGTATGATACTCAGGATAAGCTTCGCAGCCGTAATAGCAAAGACAAGCTTGTCTTTGCCTATAGTTATCAATGCGACACAGATAAAGCTATAGAGTATACCGAATATATTCGCTATGCACTCTATCCTGATATAGCTTGCAGACTCCGTAAGTATATCCTGTGATACTGCCATAAATTTAAGAAGCGGTTCAACGAATATCAGCACAAGTACAGAGCAGACCGTATATATTCCGAGCGATATGATCAAGCCGCTTCGTATCCTGTTGGAATACTCCTCTTTATCTGAAACAGCCTGTCCCATAAAAAAGTAAAGCGGCAGGATTATAGCTTCATTTATGACCTCGTACAGCAGATTTACCCATGAAAGCTGTCCTGCTATGGAATAAGGCCATTCTCCCGGCAGCTGCCCGAGGAAAAAGGTTCTCAGCGTAGTATACAGCGTCGGACATAGTCCCATTATGAGCAAAGCGATAAACATTCTTCCGTTTATATTCTTCAATGAACTCTTAATTTTTTCCATACTAAATCTCCCACACACAAACCGTGCACAAATTTTCTTTATTATAGCATAGGTCTTAGCTATTTACAAGACCAGACATTGGTGTTATAATAGATGAAATGAAGATACCGAAAAAACTCGCAAGCTCAGGAAAGAAATAAAGGTGAATACGATGAAAGAATACAGAATAACAGCAGAAGAGGCGAAGAAACGTCTCACTATCGGCAATCAGAAATATATCAAGTCTAACGAGCTATCAAGCGATGTTTCTCCCGATACGCTTCTCAGGTTTAGTCAGAGCGGTCAGCAGCCCTATGCAATTATAATTACCTGCTCTGATTCAAGGGTGGTTCCGGAGCTGATATTCTCAGCAGGGATAGGCGACCTTTTTGTTATCAGAGTTGCAGGCAATGTCATCGACTCCCACCAGCTGGGAAGTATAGAATATGCGGCTGAACATCTCGGCACGGGACTTATCGTTGTGCTCGGACACGATCACTGCGGAGCGGTTGACGCTGCCATGAACCACGAGCCAGACGGATATATCAAGTACATCACGGACGAGATAGTAAAAGCAATCGGTGACGAAAAAGACGAAGTGAAAGCCTGCTGTCTTAATGTAAAGCACAGCTGCGATATTATCGAGCACAGCCTTCAGATTCAGAAGGACGAAGAGGAATACGGACTTAAAGTGCTCGGAGCTATCTACCACCTTGAAAGCGGCGAAGTAGAGTTCCTGTGATACAGCAGCTCCGGGAGAAAAAATATGTTGAGATTTAAAGAATGGACATTCAGTTCAAATGATAGCGATATAAAGCACAAGGTTACAGATATTCGCTTATATTCCGATGACAATGAAAAAATTGAAATAGAATTCAAGCCTGTTCGTATTTATTCCCAAACAGACAGTACCATGCAATGGGAAGACTGGAACTTCTATGACAGCATATATATCTATAAAACGGACTATGAAAAGCTTATCCTGTCATCTATCCGTCCGCTGTTTCCTGTAACGGATCCTGATCCCAATGGCTTTGGCGTTCAGGAATGCTTCGATCTGACATCTATAAATTTCTTTGGAAAAGATGACTGGAAAAAGCTTATAGATAATCTGGCTGAATGTATCGAAACTTCTGCGGAAGAAGAAAAAGAATTCTATAACGCAGTGATCAAGTACTTAACGTATTTCATGGAACAAAGTGACTGGTTCTGTATAGAAGGCAACCTATAAGCATATCTCCTTTTGATAATTCCTGACCATATACAAAACTGCTCCCTGTGTAATAAACACAGGGAGCTTTTTTTTCTATTTATCGACCGGATAAATTGACCTCATTCTTATTTTCTTTCTTCGATTAACATAATATCTGATAATTCACTTTTTGTATCATCAAATAAAAGACTTAAAATAATATTATCTTTTTTATATTCGAGGTAAGATTCCGTCTGTATACTCGTTTCGCCAAAGCTTGATGTAAAATCTTCAATTGACGTTTTGTAATCTAAGCCATTGATCTTGATATAATCATTTTCGGGCGATTTGGCATCAACTAAAACTACTTTCTTCTCTGAATTATTATCAGTTTTATCTCCTTCGATAGCTATAGTACAAATGTAGTCTTTACTGTTATACATATCATAGATCGTATAATCGTCATCATGAATATAAACACCATTTTCAAGCTTATAATCGTTGCCGAGCTCGCCGAATTTAAAAGGGAAAACAAGCGTATTTTCACAAATACTTATATTTGTGATATCAGATTTTTCGTTTTCAACTTTATTAGTGTCGGTAGTATTTTGCTGTACATGGATACTGTCGCTTGCAGAAACATCATTTTTCGATGTTTTATCACCACTGCATCCACTTAATGCATTGACTGAGCAGAACAGCAGCAAAAGAAAAGGTAACAGTTTGTTTTTCATTTTTTCCTCCTATATCATGCCAAATATTCAGAACAGATCCAGCATACTGTCGAGATATATCTCTTCACGAACTGTAAGCTGGTAGTGCGGCTTTGTGAGATAATAAAGCAGAAATTCGAGATTGACAGCACTTCCCAATCCTCTGCCTTCTATTTTGAAATTGGAAAATCCGAGGGGCAGATAGGCGCTGATGATGTCATCTGTACTGATAAATCCAGGATTTTTCATTGCTTTTGAAAAACGGTATCCGTCCTTGGCATCAGGTGCGGTACAGATATGCTCGGGACAGTTTTCTCCCAGATTTTTCCGGCTTACATTTTCATAGCAAGCTTTTCTGTCTTTACAGTAAAACGAGCAGCATTCATTGCACAGAAACTCGACCTTATCTTTCTGGACCTGCGAGAGTGTATCAAGTTTATCGTACATCTTATTCAGTCTGAAATCAGGAATAACATATTTAAAATCACTCCGCTCCGTTTCCTTTAAAAACTCATTGAAATCAGTCTGTACCTTCGTAGTCGAGGAAACGAAGTAAAGGTCGGGATAATTATTCTTAATATGTTCAAGCAGAAGATCAGAGTGGATTATCACACCATTCTGTACACCTTTGCTTCCTGCGAAAAGCTCACACAGAGCATTGCATTTCCTGTCGGTGAGATGTTCAGGTTTTAAAAGCGAATTGCTGAAAGTAAGCCTTGAAGAAATACCGTATTCATTCATAAGTGCGAGTACATCTTCAGCTTTACATTTGCCGAATCCTGCACGTCCGCCCCCCCAGATACAGTCTGCTGGAGCACCATAGACAGATGCTATTTCGCACCAGTCGTAGAAAAATTCCCGTTGCTCACGGTACAGCGGCAGAAACGCACTGTACAGTTCATAGAACTCAAACAGCCCCGGAAGATGAAAATAAGCTTTATTTTTTGCAGTGTTTTCCATATGTGATCACACCATTTTCTTTAATTTTAGATATAGTCTCCTTGATCTCAACTGTATCCATTCTACTTTTCTCCTGTTATGAGTTTATACCGCTTTATGATGTGGACAAATATTATCTAATCATCTAAACTATATAACTAATCATCCAAATCAAAATCATCAGGACTGAGCATTACTTCAGCACGATGTGCTTCTGACAGGTGACTTCTATTCCAATTCTCATTATGACTATCTATATAATTTCGTTTAGTTTTATGGCCTTTATAAACGTACCAACAGGCACTTCCTTTCGGATTATCAAGAGGATAGATAAAAACCTTTACATCAAGTGTTTTTCTTGAGTTACCGCAAGGAGTAAAACGTATACCGAATTCTTTTTCAAATTCAAGATCCATTTTCTTCAATTGTGGTATGTCAGGATTTACAGCAGGAGGAATAATAAAATCTTTATCATACCACCAAAGAACAGGCTTACCTTCGGGAGGATAGTACTTATTCAGCTTTATCGGAACAGTAATCCTCTCACCATTCTGCCTATATTCAAATACCACATCTTCAAATGTAAGTTCATCATTTTCGATGTAATCACCCTGAAATTGTACAGCAATTCCCTTTGAACTTCCGCCTTTATTATTAACAGAAACGCAATGGCTTCTTCCGATCTTACAAGGCATCAAATTAAATCTTGGTATTTCAAATTTGGGCGGCCTGTTATCAGAAGCGGAATCCATTTTATATTTTAATATAACGAGTTTTTGAACATCGACCATTTCAAGCATTTTCGTACTAAGGCAGCACTGCTCTGTGTTCATATCAAGCATCTCTGCTGCACTGAAAAAAACTTCTTCTGCAAAAACGTGGTTATCATTGATCAATGCTAAAAAGGCTTCATAATCTGTAATGACCTTTGCCCATGGCAAAGACTCTGTATTCCTCTGATATGGCATTCCGTAGTTATCGCCGACATTAATAAATCCGTCAGTTCCATCAGACGTATTGATAAGATTCATCATAAGATAATCGCTATCTATACAGGAAGCTGCAATTACGTATGTATGGAATTTATCTGAAAAAGGCACAGCTATCTTCTTTGCATCATTTGGTTCATCGAACATAAAAGTATCTGAAATAATTGTTATCCATTTGCTATCCTCGGAATAGTACAGAGCTACAGTTATCTCAGCTTCATTATTGTCATCAGTACAGATATAACCTTTATCGGTCATATTTGCGTTCATAAAATTTTTCACATCATTAATACTAAAATCTTCTGTCATTTTTCATTTTAATGTGTATATTTGAAAAAAACATTCCCATAGTATCACCTTACTTATTATAATTTATCAAAGCTCACCTTTTTGTTATAAACTATTATACCACATATATTTCTGTTTGTCACTCACCTTTACTATGAAATAGCCGGCTCATTGAGCCGGCTATGCATAAAACATATCATTATGACTGATTTTGATGCTTCGTTTAAGACAGCAAAAGCTGTCTCATCATGACCATATCGAATATATCTATCCTGCCGTCTGTACACAGGTCACCTGCCTGCCAGTCAGCAAGCTTTGTATTGGGAACAGCAAGCAACCATTTCTGCAACAGAACAAGGTCTGAGACATTGAATTCACCGTCAGCATTAACATCGCCCTTAACGCTCTCTTTACTTCCCGAATTCACAAGCAGCTTTATATCTGAGGCAGTTAGATCTCCGCCATAAGCTGAGATGGAAATACCGTCAATGTCACTGTAGCCTATTCCCAGTTCATCAAAGGCTGACTGAATATCCGACGCAAGAAATACCGCTTTATCGCCGTTAAAATATGACGGCTGTACAGCGTGCCAGAGCGAAGGTTCTGATGTCCAGCGCTGAAGAGCGATAACAGGCGGATTTCCCGTAGAGCTTACATAATTCAGTTCTACCGCATATGTATCCCCCAGTTTTTTCAATGTGCTCATATCCAGCGATATCTTATCATTTCCGGAATTTATCTCCTGATACAGCGAATATCCTTTGCAAGGATATTTCGTAACGCTTGAATACAGGATATTCTTTTTCGGAGCTTCTCCCTGCCTTTCAAACAGCTCGGATATCGTTACAAATTCATAGCCCTGCTCCACAAGTTTAGGCAGTGCTATCTTCAACGCTTCGACCGTCTGATCGTTGCCTGTGGAATCATGCATAAGGTAAATAGTACCGTCTTTGGCGTATTTCAGGATATTCTCCGCTCTTTCATTTGCATCGACCTGTCCCATATAGTCCTGTGTATCAGCACCATAAATGAACGGTATATCAATATTATCATACATAGTCTGGCTGACACCGATAAACGGAGGACGGAAGCATTTGGTCTTCTCCCCTGTTATCGCCTCGACCTTTTCATCTACATATGCGATCTCCGCCTTTATCTCATCAGGTGTCATATTCATCATGCTGTTATGCGTTTTTGAATGATTGGCAATCTCCATTCCCATATCATAAGCACGCTTGACAGACTTGGCACTTTCGTTATTGATATTCATTCCTATGAGAAAGAAAGTCGCTTTCGCATTATACTTATCCAGAACATCGAGCACTTCATTAGTGGTTGTAGTATTAGGTCCGTCATCAAATGCCAGTGCAAGCAATTTCGGTTCCGCTTCTGCATTTACCATAATATTCGGAACACATGATATCAGCAATACGGCAGATGATATCACCGCTCCTATCTTAATGATGATTTTTCTCATATTTGTCACCTCATAAATCACGACTCATTATCGTTCACTTTCCATTATTATAGCACACCGTAAATAAGAATACAAGAACCGGAATACGAATTCTTTTTGTTGACATACTCTTTTCCAGCTATATATCATTGAAATGTCTCTGTATCAGGTACTGATTATACGATAATGGCTGACCGAATAAAAGACCGCTTCGGCGCATCATATGAGCATATTCTAAACGGAAATGTAGGATGTAAGCAAATAGCTTCCCTATACGGAATAAACCATGAAGCTTAGACGAATGCAACTTACCGTCTAAATAATACAACTTACCATTGAAATATTGCAACTTAATGATATTATGTTGCCTTTCATCGCAATATTATTATATAATAATAGAAAATCAAAAACAAAAGGAAACCTGCATAGAATTAAAGCTAATACTGCAAAACAGTTTATTTATGTACTTCAGCAGTTTCTGATGCGCACAGAAACTGTTCGGAATAAAAAATAATGTATTATGGAGGTAAAAATGAAACACAGCAAACTCATAACAATGTTTTCAGTTACACTACTCGGAACTTGTCTTGCGATTTTCTCTCCATGCACTATTGCAAAGGCAGAAAAATCAAACGGATTTGAGTACACCTATGATACTGAAACAAATGAAGCAACTATCATCGGATATGATGGCGCGTCTTCAACAGTAAAGATACCTGACAAACTCAACGGTTATACCGTTACAGTTATAGGTGAAAAAGCGTTCTATAACAAGATGATCTCTTCTGTATCTATCCCAAATACGGTCAAAGCTATTAAAGATGAGGCATTCTGTGCGGACCTTTTCTTACAGGAATTATCTGTTCCTTCCAGTGTTAAAGAGATCGGTACAGATGCATTCGCCTTATGCAAGTCAATGACGCACGCAGAGATAAAAGGAGCAGCAAAGATTGATAATTATTCGTTCTATGGCTGCACAGGATTAACAGATGTCTCATTTTCGTCGGACGTATCTTATATTGGTATCGGAGCATTCTACAATTGTACTTCTCTGGAAAATGTTACGATTCCCGAAGGCGTTACAAAAGTAGATCAGGCAGCATTTTATGGCTGTTCTTCTTTAACATCTCTGACAGTACTCGGTCCGACAGAACTTGACTGGTGTTCATTTGGTGAATGTCCGGCACTGGCTGAAATACAGCTTTCAGATGATTCAAGCACATACAGACGTAACGGGTACAGTGCTTTTTATAATTGTCCTTCACTTTATAAAGTAAATGGCGTTCAGGCTTTGCAGTATCAAACTGACAGTAACGGTATTCAATATCCTGTCATCAATCCTGCTATTGAACCCGCTATTCGCAATCATTTTTGCAGAAGTATGAATGTAGGATTTGTAAATGATTACTGCACAGAGCTTTGTGATTATATAGTTGAAACGGAAACAGATGATTGGATGTGTGACGCATTGAAAGCCCGTCAGCTTCACGACTGGATAATCCGTCACTGCGAACTTGAAGACGGTAAAGACGGAGAATCAAACAGTGATGCTGAAAATCAGATCGCATCTTCAGTATTTCTTAGTTATGCAATAAACACGCGAGGTCAGGGTGTAGGCGAATCCGTATGCGCAGGCTATTCAAGAGCATATACCATGCTTCTCGCTACAGCAGGTGTTGAATCATATTGTATCCATAACGGTAGTCGAGCCTGGAATCTTGTTAAGATAGGTAACAAGTATTATCATACCGATGTGCTGTCTGATGATTACGGAAACTCAGGTATCAGATATTCAAGCTTTCTAAAAAGTACACTTCGCTCAGGCACCGAAATAAAACAGCTTTCATTAAACGAACATCCGCTGCTCAATATATATCAGAATGATATATCAGGTCAGATCAAAGAATGTAATGAGTCCTATCTTGATAACAACAATGATGGTATACTGGACTATGACTTTGATCTTGACGGCGTAAATATTCAGTATGATTTCCTGAATGACCTGAACGCATATCAGGGAATGTTACAGTTTGCATTCGGAACAGGCAGTAATACGGAGCAGATCAACAATAGAATGAGTGAAGTGCTCGCCTATTTACACGCAGCCCATAAAGATTATTGGACTTATATCAACGAATCAGGACCGTCAGATCAGAGCGTACACTCAGGAACTAAAGCAACATTCAAAGTCACTTTATTTGGCGATGATCTGAAATATCAATGGCAGTATTACAACACAAACACAGGTAAGTGGACAAATGTGAGCCCGTCTAATGTGTCAACTTCCGCTACGCTGTGCTTAACAGCTGCAACAGACATGAATAACAGAAAATTCCGTTGTATTGTCAAAAACAAAAACGGTCAGAGTATCAATTCTAACGTTGTTATACTGAAAGTCGTTTGATTTTTATTACCAAATCTAAAAGCTGTTTTCTTTATAAAGAAGAAGCAGCAAAATATATTATTTTTTTAGGAGGATCATAACATGAAACACAACAAATTTTTCTCATTTCTGACAACAGTAATGGTCGGAGCATCAGCTGCTGCTGCACCTGTAAGCATTACTGCCGGAGCAGCATCGAACTATGGTACATTCAACGGACTCGATTATACCTATGACACTGAAACAAATGAAGCAAAGATAACGGATTACAGAGGTTCGGATAGTACAGTGGAAATCCCCTCAGTAATCAATGGCTACACTGTTACAGAGATCGGAACTTTTGCATTTTATAACCAAAATGTAGTTGAAGTTGTTATACCGGATACAGTAAGAACAATAG
Source organism: Ruminococcus flavefaciens (assembly GCF_900143025.1). Taxonomy (GTDB): domain Bacteria; phylum Bacillota; class Clostridia; order Oscillospirales; family Ruminococcaceae; genus Ruminococcus; species Ruminococcus flavefaciens_I. The sequence continues at coordinate 68,475 of NZ_FRCT01000004.1, forward strand.
ACTATGGCGCATTTCAGAAATCCACTGTAGAGTCTGTAACAATTCCTGCAAGTGTTACAACAATTGACCAGAGAGCATTTCTGAACTGTACGTCTTTGAAATCTCTGACAGTCCTCGGTGCGACTGAGTTGAATTGCCACTCATTTGAAAACTGTACAGCACTGGAAGAAGTTCAGCTTTCCGACGATTCACAAACATATAGATATTTTGGACATGAAGCTTTTTATAACTGTCCTTCGCTCTATAAAGTAAACGGTGTACAAGCTCTGCAATACGAAACGGACAGTAATGGTATTGAGTATCCTGTCATCAATCCTGCTATTGAACAGTCTATACGCAATCACTTCAGCAGAAGCATAAATGTAGGATTTGTAGATGATTACTGCACGGAGCTTTGTGATTATATAGTTGAAACGGAAACCGATGACTGGATGTGTGATGCACTGAAAGCGCGTCAGCTTCATGACTGGATCGTTCGTCACTGCGACTATGAAGACAGATTAAACGGAGAAAAAACAAGTGATAATGAAAACCATGTAGCATCTTCTGTTTTCCTAAGCTATGCAATAAATGTACGTGGAGAAGGTAATGGCGAAACAGTCTGTGACGGCTTTGCAAAAGCATACACGATGCTCCTCTCGGCAGCAGGCATTGAATCATATCACATAGGTCATACTATGCACGCATGGAATCTTGTCAAGATAGATGGTAAATTCTATCATGTTGATGTAACGAATGACAACTCCTATGCAGGTTCAAATCTGTCACCATATGGAACTAATTACACTTATTTCCTGAAGAAATCTCTGCATGGCGGCAATATCGTTCAGAATCATCCTTCTGATCATCCACTGCTCATGGTTTACAATAATAATGTAAATAATGAGATAAAAAATTGCCCACAGGACTACCCTGATAAAAACCGTGACGGCATTATGGACGATGATTTCAATTTGAACGGCACAGGCGTGTCGTATGGTGATTTCAATGGTGATCTTAATGCATGGCATCATTGGGAATTCATGTTTGGCGGTTCAATGGATACACTTAACGACAAGCTGCCCGAGATCTTTGATTATCTCCGCCGTAATCACGAATCCTATGATACATACCTTGCAAATTCAAGTCCGAAGAATGTATCCGCTGCTGTAAATACTACTGCAACTTTCAAGGTTACTTTGTTCGGCGATAATCTGACATATCAGTGGCAGTATTACAATACCAATACAGGAAAATGGGAAAATGTAAACTCAACGACTGCGAAAACTCCTACACTGAAAATTACAGTAAAAAGCGGAATGAATAACAGACAATTCGGCTGTATCGTAACTAACAAAAACGGTAACTGTATTTACTCCGATATTGCCAAGCTTACTGTTTCATGATCTATTACATAAAAATATAATACTGGAATACAGAACGGCAGCCATTTGGCTGCCGCTTCATTTTCGGTATAGTTTTAGATCACTGTCAGCTTGACTGGCATGGAATTGAGAGAATATCTGTCTTGATTCGTAATATTACCTGTTCAATTGTACAGATTTATACTGTACCCGCTACTGCAATACCGGTCTTGGAGGATATAACGCCTGCTTCTATTATCTTCTTGATTTTTTCATTGGCATCTAATTTGCATACCACTTAGAAAGAGCATTTATCAGCAAGCTTTGCCGTTACAAAAACGGAGCGTAATTTTCAGAATTACAAATTTGTAATTCTGAACACATTTCGTGATCAATGTGGTATTATATAATTACACCAAGAACATCAAGTCTGCAAAATAAATTTGAAATGAGGTAATTATTATGAAAAAAATGATATCTTGTCTTGCAATACTCACATTATTAGCTTCCACGGTTTCATGCGGAAGTACAGAAAGCGGCGCAACGACCAAAAACTTAACATCTTCCCAAAAAACTACAACTGTAACAACAACTACATCTGTTACATCAAAAGATAATAAGATAACAACGACTGCTGCAAATAAAAAATCTGATAATATAAAATCTGAAAACAAAGGAAACAGCACCACAACAGGAGCTGCAAAGCTCGGAAATAGTATCTTCGGTGGTTATGTCACAGCTGATACAGCAATAAAAAAGGCAGCAGATGCAAATTCTGAAACGCTGCTGACAATCCCTGACAGAACGCAGATAGGCGTATTTGAGAGCGGTATTGACGGTTGGTTTATGACAGATTTCAAGGACACAGTAGGTTACATCCCCGCAAACAATGTCAAAGAAATTACTCCTTATGATCCGGCACTCGGCGGTGATAATGTACTTGGCGGCTCTGTTACCAAAGATGTCAATCTGATGAGCGGCATACATTCCTATGCAACGAGCCTTATCACGATCCCGAACGGCACACAGGTTAATTATTATCTACTCCCTTCGGATGCAAACTGGTGTGTTGTAAATTATCAGTATAATGTAGGCTATGTGGAAAGCAAATATATCAAAGCAATAGAGAATTACGATATGACCGGTGAATCTTCCATAGCAAAACATTCAGGTGATGATTTTCTCGGTACATGGAGTGTAGGTAGAATTTATATCACCATTGTAAAAAGCGGTGCAGGTTACGAAGCATCTGTCAAATGGTCGAGCAGTGCGGCAGAATCGACGAACTGGACATATAGTTGTGAATTCAACGGTAAATACCTCGATTCTACAAACGGCCGCTGTGTTGATTCGATTTATGATGAGAACGGAAATGAATCTAACACCGTACGTTATACCAACGGATGTGCACATTTCCGACTCAATGGCAATGGTAATCTGATCTGGGAGGAATTAAGGGATAATACTGTTGGCGATGATACAGAATTAATGAAGATTTCCTGATATAAATTTCTGCTTCTTCACGATGTGCAAATATAAGAATGTACAGCTATCTTGCATATTTTGCTGTCAGCCGTGATAAACGCTCCTCAGGTATCGGCAGTCAGGCGTTACAGTTTCTACGACGATACCGAATTCACCATAGCCTGCTCCGCACCTGTTTTCGACAAAGAAGGATTTGAACGCTTTACTGCGTATCTCAGTTCTATTGTCCCCGACCATATACCAAAACTCTACAGAAAATGAAAGGCAGCCCATTACGGGCTGCTTTACTCATATCTTCCTGTTACAATTTATCGAACCTCTATCAAGTTTTCAAAAAAAGATTTTAAGAAAAAACGGACAAACGGACAATCCAAATCCGTTTTATTCTATTTATTATAAGAAAGTCAAATCAGAAATATGTTTCCAAAATCATTTCTGTTTATCAAACAAATAAACCAGTGTAACCGCCAGTATTTACAAGTGTTCTCAGGCCTCAGTTGGCTGAAGTGTATTCATTATCTCTGAAGAGAAGCATTTTTTCTCTTAACTGTGTTTCAGGAGTTGATAAATGAATAAGTCCTAATTGTCTAAGAAGATTACTTGAAGAGACAGCCAGCATGTGATATAATAAAAGCAACTCAAAACGGTAGGTGTATAATATGGCTTATCTTGTTTCTCATCTATGGCTGCTGTATCTGCTCTCGCTTATACTCGCCGGTATCGCTTATGCAGTGATCGATATATCTGATCTTTCCATCGGAGATTTTATACTATCGGCGATATATGCAGCGATACCTGAACTGATTGCAATATCGAGCATATATTTTTATCGTAAAGGATACTTGATCCTTGCAGTAATTGTCGCTGTTCTGTGCTGTATAGCAGCTGCCGCAGCTGTATTGTTATTCTTTGTAACTGCAAAAAGCAGTACTTATGCTCATATTCCTTCAATTATTACCGGTATCATCTCAGGAATACTTGGTGTTGTATCTTGCATACTATGCCGTTTCTCCTTTGCAGGTAATACTACTCAGATAATTCTCACATCATGCTGTCTGTGCGGAATGATAAGTGTAGCATACATGATAGGCTATCTTACGGCATTCGGTAAAGGAATGGGAGGACCGTGATGTGTATATGCTTGCGCCAAACTTCTAAAATCCACCCGTTATGTCTTAAATATTTGAAAAGGAGGTCACGCTATGAAAAAGAAACTTTCTGCATTACTCGGCTGTGTGCTGTTGCTGAACATGATCAGCATTCCGATTCCTGCATCAGCACAAACACTTACCAATGATACAAAACATTATTACGAAGACTGGAAAGAAACTTATCTGCGTCAAAATCCATACGTCAAAGATGAAACGCAATATTATGTGTTCTACGGAGAAAAGGAATATGCGGAAGCACATTCCACGGTTGAGGTCACTGTTTCCGAAGCGCACGGCTACGGTATGCTGATCACGGCTCTGATGTCAGACTATGACAGCGAAGCCAAAAACATTTTCGACGGTATGTACCATTATTATCTGGCGCATCCGAGCAGCATCGGCTCACATCTGATGGCGTGGCAGCAGAGTGACAACGGCAAGGCACTCGTAGATTCCAACGGTGCGGATTCTGCAACGGACGGGGATCTGGACATTGCCTATGCATTGCTGCTGGCGGATAAGGTCTGGGGAAGCAGCGGCGAAATCAATTATAGGCAGGCGGCAGAGCTTGTGATCGATGACATTATGAAATATGATGTGAGTCATGATGATAACATTCTGCGGCTCGGTGACTGGGCATACGATGTCGATAAAAATGACAAATATTACACCGCGACACGCGCTTCGGATTTCATCATGCAGTATTTTCCGGTGTTTTACGAAGTGACCGGCGATGAACGCTGGATGCAGCTTTATGACAACACCTACAGCATCATTAATCATTTTGTGGAGAAATATCAGACAGGTCTGCTGCCTGATTTCATCATCAAGGACAGCAGCGGCGAGTGGATACCCGCGCCTGCAAACTTCCTTGAAAATGAAAACGACGGTGTCTACGAATACAATTCCTGCCGTGTTCCGTGGCGTATCAGCACTGATGCGCTCGTCGGCAAAAACGAAGATGCCAAAAAGTATGCGGAAACAGTCAACGCATTTATCGTAAAGGAAACAGGCTGCAACCCCGAAAAGATCATGGCGGGCTATACACCGGACGGCAAAGCAGTCGCAGACTGGGACGATCTTTGTTTTACTGCGCCGCTGATGCTTTCCGCTGCAGCTTCCGGAGATACCAAGTGGCATGATACGATACGCAAAGAGGTTCTGGACATCGGCGTAGATTCCTATTTTGGTAATACGATCGCCATGCTTTGCCTGATTACCGATGACGGAGGCTGGCTTGTGCCGGAAACAACAGCAGCAAAGCTGAACGGCGATGTAAACAATGACGGCGAATTCAATGTTTCCGATGTGGTACTGTTTCAGAAATGGCTTTTGGCTGTTCCAAATGTCGAACTGAAGAACTGGAAAGCCGGAGATCTCTGCGAGGATGACAGACTTGATGTATTCGATATGATCGCAATGAGGAAGCATCTTATAGCAGGTCAATCAATTACTAAGGAAATACTATGAAATGGATAACACTTATTGGTGATGATACGCTCACACTTAAACTTATAAAAGATATGAAACATACCGGAGCATTAAAAGCATACGATGTAAAAACGAACCGCTTCTGCTTAGAGTACTCCGACGGTCATATTTTATACGACTTTGATACAGATCTTTCTGACTGGCAGGATGATCTCGCAGATCTGCCATTCAAGGCCACCTGCTGTATTATGATGATATATACCAACTCTAAGAATGTCAGAAATGAACTTCTTCAACCAGATTTTCCTCAGAACGTTTATGTCGATAATGACCATGGGATTATTCTTCCTTTAAAAGAATATATAGCTGTCGGAATGCCTATGGATGACTGAAAATGAAGAAACAGGAGAATATACCAATGAGAACTTACATAATAGACGGTAACAACTTTTCTGACCTTGAAGGTTTCTACTGTGAAGTTGACCATATAATGACAAAAGGACTTGACTTCAAGACAGGTCATAATCTCAACGCATTCAGAGATATACTGTACGGCGGATTAGGATGTCACGAACCGGAAGAACCCTTTGTGATAAAATGGCTTCATTACGAAAAAAGCAGAGCAGATCTTGGAGACAGCGTTATGCTGGCTATACTTGATAATATCGCTGACCACGACAACAGCGGTTATGACTGCAAACTGGAAATACACCATTAAAGAAATATCTTTTTTAATAACACACAGAGGTGATGATAATTGATAGATGCAATGATGAATTTCAGCAAAAAAGCTATGGAGCGACCTGACTTCTTTATCAGGTGCCAACGCGATCTTGAAGACGCTGTTCCGGAGCTTGTCACTGAAGTAAAAAATAAGTTTCTTGTTCCGCGGACAGCTAAACAGATACGAAACCTTTCCGGGAGAGATTTGATATTGAACTTCCTGATGATATAAATGATTATATAAGCTTATTCTGGCATACGTCGATCTACGGAGCATGTGATTGTTATAAGCAGAAAGAAAGCGGTGACGGATACTATAAATTTGATGAAGGACTGGTATTGTTTCCGGTGCTGAAGCATAAAGGCGAATCAGATGATGACGTGCTTTTTCAGAAGAACGGTGTTTATGAACTCACTGAAGAACTGTACGAGGATTATGAGGAAGATGAAGACGCTCACTTTCATGATATTCTCGCAAAAGAAGTAAAGAATTATATATGTATTGGCTGGACAGAGTATTCTGCTTTTAAAATCTTATATAAAGTCCCGACAGGAGAAATATACCTTGAAAGTATGGCAGAAAACAAAGTGGCTGACGATAAACCCATTGCGGGTTCATTGTCTGAATTGATAAATAAGCTTTATTTTCTGAACTGAATTGCCGATACATATAAGAGAATCGGTAAGTTCACGAAAAGTGAGGTCATGGAGCTTTGTCCTACAATCAGTAAGGCTTCTGTCGAGAATTCAATAAAGCAGCTGGTTGAACAGGGACTTTTATTAAAGCATGGCAGCGGTCGAAGCACTTTCTATACAAGAAGCGATATATGAATGGAGAATGGATATGAATTTTTTATGCAAATGCTGCAAATCGCGTGTAACTGAGGACAAACGTCCTGAATATATAGAGTCTGCAGGAATCCATAAAAGAGGCTATCACATGGAATGGGCTGTTTTCGATGAAGAAGAAAACAGTAAACCAATCAATGAGAGAAAATGGTCAGAGACAAATATTACTCCGAAGGTCGGAGACAAGCGCATACTCAGGGTAAAAGCTCCCTTCGATGTGGAGATAGGAGCAGTATTCACAAATGTATATGAACCATGGCAAATGTTTCTCAACGGCTGGGACAGTGCCGCGTCTCCTGAGGATATATACAAAGCCGCAGCTGTGCTCTGCCGCTTCGAGGAAGTTCTGTGTGCAGATGATTTTTCAGCCTTCATAAGTGTTGAGATACTGAACGTCATGCCCCTTTACGAATTATACAAATACATTCCCGAAACCGTAACTGCTGACCGTTTTTTTCGAGGAATTCGGCTCACATGAAGAAGAAGTCCATACCGAATTCGAGAACGAACATCTGCTGTATCGTTACTGGAGCGCTCAGGGCGATGTCGCAGAAACCCAGCTCATATACACGGAAGACAACGGAAAACGCCACGAAGTAATGACCAGCTGGTACGGAATGCATGATGACTTTTATTATTTCTGCAATATCGTCAACGAGTAAAGAAACGGGAGAAACATAATGGAGCTAAGAATATTACAGCAGGATTCGGAAGATAAACGCATTGCAGACGCCATAAACGAAGAAGCCTTTCCCGAATGTGAAAGGAACTCCCTTGACGACCTGTACGCTTCCGATACAAGCGAAAAACTCGATATGCTGGGCATATATGATAATGATACCATCGTCGGATTCTTCACGGTGCGCAAATACGAGAATATACGCTATCTTGCATATTTTGCTGTCAGCCGTGAGAAACGCTCCTCCGGTATCGGCAGTCAGGCTTTACAGTTTCTGAAAGAACGCTATCATGGCACACAGATAGTGACCGAATTCGAGGCACCTGATGATAGTTGCGATAACAATTCCCTACGACTTCGCAGACGCGATTTTTACCTGAGAAATGGATTTTACGAAACAGGCTGGTATAGCTTCTATGACGATACCGAGTTCACCATAGCCAGCTCCGCACCTGTTTTTGACAAAGAAGGATTTGAACGCTTTACTACATATCTCAGTTCTATAGTCCACGATCATATACCAAAGCTCTACAGAAAATAAATGGCAGCCTTTTTATGGCTGCCTTAGTTCTTATATTCAGAGTTATAATATCAGCTTTGAAATATATCATTTCTCCTAAAACCTGTGGTGAATCAGAGATAAATAACTATGTTTTTGTGATTTTCAAATGATTATTCGCTATAAAAATGTGATTTTATCTCGATTTTTGGCTGAGATTATTGTATTATAAATGTAACAGGAGGTGCGTTTGTATGTATATGTCTCGTAAAATAGATAAATTTCTCAGCGATTGGAAGGCTGAGCCTGACAGGAAGCCTCTTATAGTAAAAGGTTCTCGTCAAGTCGGCAAGACCGAGTCCATAAAACACTTTGCAGAAAAAACTACGAAAGCATAATAGAGATAAACTTCGTAGAAGAGCCAAAATATATGATGATCACTTCCGACGGTTACAAGACAGATGATATTATAAAAAACATCTCGCTCATGCAGAAGGCGTAGATCAAACACGAATCATTAATGTGTTCAATCGTATAGCTCCGCAGCTTGCTAAGGAGAATAAGAAGTTTCAGATCTCGAAGGTTGCTTCAGGAGCTCGTTTCCGTGACTATCGCGGCTGCGTGGAGTGGCTCGTTGACGCAGGTATGGTGAATACTTGTTATTGTCTGAACTTCCCTGAACTGCCATTAAAGGGCAACTATGATGAAGATAAATTCAAGCTCTATTTCGCAGACAGCGGTCTACTTGTAGCAATGCTTGACGACGAAGCACAGGATGATCTCCGCGCCAATAAGAATCTCGGCGTATATAAAGGAGCTCTTTATGAAAACATCGTAGGCGAAGCTCTTGTCAAAAGCGGCTGTGATCTGTATTATTATCGCCGTGAGGATTCCACACTTGAACAGGATTTCTTCATGAGAACTACAGATTGTCTGGTTCCTGTTGAGGTAAAAGCTGAGAATGGCAAAGCTAAGTCTCTGAAAACGCTGATAAACTCAGATAAATATGCTGATATTCAATTCGGAGTTAAGCTGTTCAATGGTAATATCGGCTATTCGGACAATGTGTATTCATTCCCGTATTTCTGTGCATTTCTGCTTAAAGAGTTCCTGAGGACAAAATAATGATTATAAAATTGGGGAAGTCGATTCAAAATCCGACTTCCTTTTTTATGTCGTAAAACTTAATAAGACTAGAAAAATGGTAGCTACCCCTTGTTCCTGCCTGTCATGTAGATAGGTCTTCATCAGAATTTAGCTGTTTTACACTATCGGCAAGAAAGCGACAATTATTCATGGGTATTCTCGCCAATAATATGAATTGTGTTATAATCCAAAGATACTATTGAATTATTCGTGTAAATATACATATAAAATCAATAATATCCTCTTGATTTTTACATGAATATATGCTATAATAATTCTGAAAATAACATGGGAGGTGCTGATATGTACCGAAAGATATCCGAATATCTGGCAGAATGGAAGGAAAGTCCCAATCGTAAGCCGCTTTTACTTCAGGGAGCAAGACAGGTCGGCAAGACCTACGCTTTGCTTGAATTCGGTAGAAACAACTACGACAATGTAGCGTACTTCAATTTTGAGACTGATCCGAAGCTTGCAGATACATTTGCTGAAAATATAAGTCCTGCATATCTGCTGCCGATACTTTCGCATATTGCAGGAACAACTATCGTTTCCGAAAAAACGCTGATAATTCTTGACGAGGTACAGCTATGCGAACGAGCTCTTACTTCACTCAAATACTTCTGCGAGGAAGCTCCACAGTATCATATCATTGTTGCAGGAAGTTTGCTGGGAGTTGCTGTAAACCGTAAGCAGTTCTCTTTCCCTGTCGGAAAGGTCGATATAAAAACAATGTATCCAATGGATATGGAGGAATTCCTGCTTGCTTTAGGTGAGGAAGCTCTTGTCAAGAAGATACGTAATCACTTTGAGGACGGTACTCCTATGCCAAGTGCTTTGCATGATTCTGCTATGCAGTTATACCGTCAATATCTGATAGTCGGCGGAATGCCGGAGTGCGTTCAGCAGTTTGCTCAGACGAAGGACTTTCTGCTTGTGCGTCACACTCAGGACACCATTCTGCTCGGATATCTTAACGATATGAGCAAGTACAACACCACAAACGAGATTAAGAAAACACGCCTGTGCTACGACAATATCACCGTTCAGCTTTCCAAGAAGAATACCCGTTTCCAGTATAAGCTGATAAAGAAAGGAGCAAGAGCTTCGGAATTTGAAAACGCTATCGAATGGCTCAGCCTTTCGGGTATCGTTTCTCAGGTGTACAGGGCAGAGCAGATAAAGAAGCCGCTTGAGAACTACAAGGATATCGATTCATTTAAGATATATGTCTCAGACCTTGGACTGCTTTGTGCAAAAAAGGAGCTGAATGCTAATGATGTACTGTATATGGTTGATGATATCAATGAGTTCAAAGGTGGTATGACCGAGAATTATGTTAACAATCAACTGGTCATGAATGGCTACCACACATACTACTGGGCATCTGACCGTGGTGCTGAGGTCGATTTTATCATTCAGCGCGACGGGAAGCTTATTCCTATTGAAGTCAAGAGCGCCGACAACACAAAAGCCAAAAGCCTGCGTGTTTATATGGATACTTTCAAGCCTGAATATGCGATAAAGCTGTCCGCAAAGAACTTTGCAATTGAGGATAACAAGAAGATCGTTCCGTTGTATGCAGCATTTTGCATATAAAAAAGTTATGACCGCAGAATTAACTGCGGTCTTTTTTACAACAAAAAAGTCCCCAAATCCGAATTATTGCTTATTTACGGTAGGTGGAAGCAGTGAACTAAGATCGTTTATTGTTGTCAGATTAAGAGTTGCTTTAACATTTTCTTTGTGATCCCATGCTCACGGTACAGCGGCAGAAACACACTGTAAAGGTCATAGAACTCAAATAGCCCCGGAAGATGAAAATAAGCTTTATTTTTTGCAGTGTTTTTCATATATGATCATACCATTTTCTTTAATTTCAGGCTATCAAACTGCATATACTCACTGCACTTCAAGACCCTTTAACAGGTTTTTATGATTGCCTTTATAGTTTTTTAACATGAGCTTACCTGCGTCGTCTGCATTCACCTTATAGAGCCTTATCTCAGTTGCTTTCAGATGATAGCATTTATCGCCGAGCTTTAAGGCAAACGAAAAATCATTTTCTACCATGCCCACTTGGATAATAAATTCTCCTTGCAAAGAGTCATCGCATTTATTATAAGCCTCACCAAAAGTCTCTGAAACTTCATCCTCGTTAAAGTAAATAAAAGCTGCATATCTGTGCTGTTCGCTTTCAAATCTGATGAAAACATCTTTAATTCGCGCAGGTTCCATATCCTCTTTCCACTCGTTGTCGGATAATATCTTTTCTCCATTGAAGAAATTGCAGATAGTCTTTGTGATTTTCAAGCTGTCATTTTCAGTGCAGAATACCGGATGATATCTGAAACGCTTCAGATAATCATTAATCGTATCAAGAGATGGTTTTTTTGTTACTCTGTACTCATTTATATCGATTTTGTATTCTGAAATGAGATCAGAAAATTCATGCCCATAATCGTTTGTCACTTCGCCCTGCAAAGGGTAATCAATCATGATATTATGTATCTGATTACGAATATTATGAAACATCAGGACTTTTCCTCTCGGCATGATGCGGAATTCAATATCATCAAGTCCAAAACGTTCAGTATCATCGAAATAGTGGTTAAGTTCCTTGGATAATGAGTTATATACCCTGTAAGTCTTTCCGTCAGAAAGATCATGCCAAGCAAGTTTCACATAGTTTGGCACAAAGACTGAGGTATCATTAATATCTCCGTCATCTGTAAATCCGAGGCATCCGCACAGTAATCCAGATGGGCTTATATCGGCTATTTCATCAGGGAATTCAAATTGTCCCTCCAGTAATAAACAATTAAGCTTTTCATGCGTTCTGACAACAATACTTTTGCATCCGTATACATCCCAATGCTCTAATTCTTCCCGACTTGCATCAAGTTCCTTTGCTTCCCATGAGTCGATCTTTTCAAGCATACCTGCTCTGAACATAGATTTTCTGTAGTCTTCTTCGCTCATTTTGGCCCATCGTGCAGATTCTTTAAAAGAATCGCCCGACAGAAACGACTTCCTGTTAGCAAATATATTTTTAAGACCGATGCAAGCTGCTAAAAACAAAACTACATGCAGACCAGTCTGCCTACTGTCGTACGCCCAAAACTTTATAAGAAAATAGGATATCACCCCGTAAAGAACAGACGCTGCCGTATTAAAAATACTGCGGAAAGCCCGCGCCATACCGTTTCCGGCAGGGTCACTATGTGGATAATATGGTGCAAAATTAAACCAGTAGTAGTCAAAGGCCATTATTTCTATCATAGAGAAAAACGGCGATTTTTTGGCGGTATAATATATCGCTGCCAGCTGTGTGGTCAATGTGAGCAATAAAAACGATGTCAAAAGAAGAACTTGAAGTCTTTTGACAGGTGTGTACAGTTCTTTTATAGCTACACCTGCAAAGCTGAATACGATACACACCACCAATAGTAAAACGAACGCGACCATAATTCCTTGTCACCCTCTTTAAATCATATATCAGCATTAATAGTTGCTTTTACTTCAGTCATGATCTGTGCTGTCATCTTGATATTCAAATTATAACACACCTTAAAAGCATTTACAATATCTATTATCAGTAAAGAGTAAACAACATAAAAGCATGAAACATTAATGCCAGCCAGAGTGATATAATCCACTTAGTGTTGACACGCTAACAAATATCTACAGAAAATGAAAGGCAGCACATTACGGGCTGCTTTACTCATATCTTCCTGTAACAATTTATCGAATCTCTATAAAGTTTTAAAAAATGATTTTAAGAAAAAAATGGACAATCCAAATCAGTTTTATGCTATTTATTATAAGAAAGTCGAATCAGAAATATGTTTCCAAAAGCATTTCTGTTTATCAAACAAATAAACCAGTGTAACCACCAATATTTACAAGTGTTCTCATGCCCCAGTTGGCTGGGGTATATTCATTATCTCTAGAGAGAAGCATTTTTTCTCTTAACTGTGTTTCAGGAGTTGATAAATGAATAAGTCCTAATTGTCTAAGAAGATTACTTGAAGTAACCAAAAATGGTTCGAATGGAAATTTTGCTCCTGCTGGAACAGTCTTATTATTATCATTATAAAGAGTTACTGTTACAAGCGCAGTATATCCACGCTCTAAAAAGCATTCCTGCAGTTACTCCTTCATGACTTTCCTGCGAATAAGAATCATCAGATGTCAGAACGGTTTGATAATTTGCTAATGGTTTTATACCGCTTATCCAGATATCAGGTGAACTCGATAGTGTTCCTCCAGCTGGAACAGTACCGTAATTTGAAAGATTCGGACGCATAAATACTTTTTCAAAACTAGCCATAATTATTTTCCTTTCTGTTATTAAAAATATTGCGATTTAAATTTAGAATATTTTATATCGACTCACATAATGTATTATCATCAAATAATTGTTTTTCATCTGCAAGAGCCTGCATTGAAAGTATAAAATATGATGCAGGTACTGCCGTTCCAGCAATAATATCACCTACTACAGGTACGATTCCGGATACACCCTCGGTTGCACTTATTAATGACGTTAAAAGACCTATTTTCAGACAGCATACCAAAGGTGGAATTATATTGAGAAAATAATCATATACTCCTGGTTTTTGTGATGGCATACATAAAGCACAAATTGCAGCAGCTTCAAAAAGTACTCCATAAATAAGAGTAATGACTTTTGGAACATCACAGGATGAATTTTCAGGCATTTTTCTTTCCAGTATTAGGAATATCAAATCCAAAATAACTCCTCCACAGACAAAACCATAATTTACCCATTCAGCAACAGACGGATCAGTAAACCAGCACACTGCACTTGCCAAAGCCCATATAACTTCGCATGCAAAGCAGCCTATATTAGTCGAAAACGGCAATGCCGCTCCTACAATAGCCAAACTATCACCGTATGCAGAAATATAATAGTAAATACAGCTTGAAATTCCATTGATTAAATGTAAAACAGATCTCACCCACGTCGGTGCAATCACAGATGCTGCACTTACTTCTGTAATAGAAGTTTGCTTACCTAAGATCGCAGATTTATATAAATCTGCATTTATATACTTCTTAAATTCATTAAACTCTTCTTCATTCGCAATAGGAGCTTTATTGTTAATTACTTTATATATAACAGTAGCAGGAAGAGCCATGATAAGACTAAAAACTCCTGAAACAGTTAGTTTATCACCTTTTGTTATCATACTGAAAAACGTTGAAAGGAACGGAAGTTTGATTTCTTGTGTCAGCAATGTATAAATGGTTTTAACTAACTTACGGCATAATTCAATAATCACATTCACAACAGCTTTTGCAGCGGATACAACAGCAATAGCCAATCCTTCAAAGAGCTTTATAAGTCCACAAAACATGTTATTGAACATATTGTCTCTTCCTTCAAATACATAACTAAAGTATTTAAAAGCTTCTTTGAAAGCATCTATTTGCTCAACCTCATCAACAAAATCACTTAGAATTTTCATAAAGTCTTCTTTTTCGCCTTCAAAAGAGTCATATAGTTCTGCTGCTGATAAATCTTCAACCGTTGAGATAGATGGTATATCCCTGTGTATATACTGATTATAAAGGAAATTATTAGATGTATTATATCTTGTCAAATCTTCATTTTCAATTTTGCCATTTCCAGAAATCACAGCTCCTAACGAAAGATTTGGATCAAGCTTTTTCAAAAATTTATCTGATGTTTCAGAAATTAGAGATTTCATATTATCAAGATAACTGTCCGCTTTTTCTTCAATATATTCAAGCGTACTATCAGCACATTCAAAAATCTGATCCATACAATAATCAATCGTCTTTTTGGTTCTTAAAATATCATTCCAATTGAAAATATATCCTAACCACTGGAAAACATCGGTAAAGAATACTTTAACTTCATTAAATACACTTTCAACTACATCCCAGACTTGTTGTGCTGTATCAACAATCTGAGTAAAAAGATATTTCACCTTGTCCTTGACATATGTAATAACTGTTTTTACAGTATCTTTTACAACAGTTACCACAACTTCAACAACATCAACTATTTTTTCAGCAACTGCTCTGAAAAAATCTCCTATTCGCTGGAAAAAAGATTTTCCAAGAGTAGCTTGATCATTCACATTTTTTAACAGTAAATCTATTTCTTCCTGTGATTTCAAAGAATATGTGATCTTATTTCCTTCTTTTTTCAGACTCCAGCCTCCTGATTTTTCAAGAACACTAGTTGGGATTATTCGTGGATGAGTATTTATCTGATCCAGTTTTATCCACTTAACTTCATTTGAAAGTGTACTGTTATAATTGGATGCTGGTATCAAAGCCACACATTCCTTTAGAGCTTCCGCAAGACTTTGAGCTGTTTCTTCATCTCTATATTCATCCGATAAAAGAGGCGTTCCATCATTCTTTTTCGCATTAAGCAATCCATCTGCATCAATGTTTTTAAGAACATTCTGCACAGGAGAATATTGAGAAATGGCTACAACCGATTTATCTTCAAAAACACTTTGGCCATTTTTAAAATTATCGGCAAAAGAAACATATATTTCAGGTATACTTAACATACATGTTTCCTGTGCAATATATGCCATACCATTTTCATTTGTATAACATGAAAACTTGTTGTCCGGTCCTATCATTACACTCTCGCCGTTAATTTCAACTCGTGTCTCCTCATTGCTCCATATTGAAATTTTAGCATTAGGATATGTTAGTCCGCATGAATCATAAGCACTTATTTCAATCATATATGATTTATATTCATATACTTCATTAACAGTCTGCAAGCCTATTTCCTGTATATTCCAATTGCTTGATGCGTTTTCCAATATCATCTGAATCACTTTTTTATTGCTGTTACAAAGCACAGATAATAATCCACCATTACAGTCTGAAATACAAAAGTCTGATATATTACTGATAATCGGAGATAAAATAGTAACCTCAGAATCAGCTGTGATATAAAAGCCATGGTGTACATTTGAATTAGTATCAAGAGTAATAATATGCATTCCAATGTTATCTTCAAAATGGAGTCTTGCCTTGGAAAAATCAGCACTATAAGTATATTGCGACCATTTATTTGAATTAGTATTGAAAATATATAGTTGTTTATCAACTATGATCGAAATAATATCTGATTTTGTTGTCGGATCAAATGAAGAATAGATATCCGTACAGTTTCCATTTACAGAAATAGAAGTATAGTTTTCAATCTGACCTGACAGTGCATGTATACCTATCAGCTGATTTCCGAAAAAAGCTATTACAGGATCACTTTCATCTGACAGAAGCCAAACAAAGTTTAAAGATGATACTGTTATACCGGTAGTGTTTAAGACAGTGCTTTCATTTTGCCATTTTCCGCATAAAACATGCAAATCACTTTCGCTTTCACTTATCCCCACCTGCATTATAACGGCTATCCATACTTCTGTTCCTATTTTTCTAACAGAAAGTCCACATATTTTTATCGCTTGATATGGAAGATTAATGTTAACTTTTTTGGGCGGCTCAAAATTATCATTATCTTTTTGCTTTAAAGAAAAAAACAACTCTTCAACCTGAGATGAAAAAACTATAATATCCCCGTTATCACAGATAACTGAAGAAATCAAAGCTCCATGAACATCAAGTTTAATAGAATCATAACCTGTACTGCTTTCTTTATTATGATAAAAGCTTTCTGCATATCCATCTGTTCTCATACAGAAAAAATCATCTAGATTATGTTCATTTCTGATGCTTTGCAGCTGCTCCCCCATTTCAATAGGCTTAGAAAGTCTATAATTCTGCATAAATTTGGTATAAACTGTACAATATCCTTTTTTATTATCGATACTATTATTTTCTTTCATAAAAAACTCCTTATATGTTTTTTGCAGCAGATATGTTAATGTTAGTTGTATAGCATTTAATAAAAACTTATATTATCATTGGTCTTCCCCCTTTTATCAGATGATAAAATATAAAAGCGTACTCAAAGGGACATAGTTACTCCCTTTAGTACGCTTTAATCAAAAAAATCATATTATTATGAAGCAATGTTGTATATCGATTATTATTCATATATTATCAACTCTTTTACAACGAAATCTGGAATTATAGAAATAGAATAAATGAATTTATGATTCATTATATCACGTTTAACACAAGAGCATATTGCCAAAACGTGAACAGCAGGTAAATTTCATGTTAATTTTATTCATTTTCTTTCAACATGTATAATGTTTTATATTGCTTTTGTATATCAAACATACTATTCATCCTAAAAACAGAAACTTAAACCTTTCTTATTAATTTATGAATTCACATTAAAAACATAACCTACTTCGAGTCAGATTTCGACAAAAAAGTTTTTGAACGCTTTACTGCATATCTCAGTTCTATAGTAAAAAATCTTACGAGCCTCACTAATTTTTTAGTGGGCCATTCTTTATTTCTTTAAACGCCCTCAATATTTCGTAATTATTTTTTAACAATTCTTACCAATTCTGATCTATACATTGTTTCTAATGCTGTGCTATTAATAAATGCTTTTTTTAGAGCAAATAAGAGTTCAACATTATGTGTGTACTCATAAAGAACCTTACCAAATACATCATAATGCGCTATTATCTAAACGAAGAAATACAGCAAATTTCATGTAAATCCCGCCATTATAAACAGCCCTTACACAGCCAAAAGAAAACGGCATATAGCCATATTTCCCTATATTTACAGCTTTTACGGGCATAAAAAAGAACCCTTATTTTGTATTAAAATAAGGGATCCGATATGGTTGCGGCGGCTGGATTTGAACTTTGCCCCAACTGTATAAACCGCCTGAAATCAGGCATTTAATAACCTATTTTGTGTGACGCGTGTGATTTTGAATGGGAAAAAGTAATTCGTGTGACGCATTTACTTAGCTATATATCGTCGCTTACGCCACTTCTTCAAGGATTAAGAACTATTCCGTTGAAATATCCGTCTATTATCTTATCAATTTTCTTGCGTTCAGAACTGAATGTCTGCTGATATACAGACTTCAATACACTGTCTGTAGACCAACCTCCACGCTCCATTGCATACTTATCCGGAATGCCAAGCATTAACATTATTGAAATGAGATTGAGGGAATCCGCACGACAAACACCCGTCTGATACAGCTTGTCCGCGATAAGACGACTCCTCGCAACCGTGATATATGAACGAAGAATTCCCCTCGCGGAGACTTTCTGTATCATTTTTAATTATAGTTTTGGAGCAAATAATCAATAGCATATTCAAGTTCATAGTCATTTTCTGAATCACTAAAAATCATCATAGCCGCATCATAATCAACAGGTATTCTCAGATCAAAACCAACTTTTGCCTTACGATCAGCAGTTACTTCAAGAAATTCATTATTTTCATCAAGGGCGTAAATTATGAGATAATGTACCTCAAACATATCATCTGAACGGTAACATATTCCACCTGTTGCCTGTAAAGAATTAGAAGAAGTAATCCCCATTACAGTTACATTCGGACACCGAGACAACAGATACATTTCATAACAAAAACAAGGAGTTGCAATCATGTTTTTCATCAAATCTGTTGCAACCTTTATTATCCTATACAAATATCTGTTCCAGAAGTTCACGATTGATCTTATAGTTGCTATGTAGGTTTACGCTGCTTATTAGCTGTTTGAAAGTTACCTATCCATGCTCATCAATATCAAAGCCAGTGCTTTCTCTTCTCACAAATTATAGCAAAAAACGAAGAAAACGTCAATGTAATTACTTCGTAAATATGTACATAGAAAGAGCAGTCCCGAAGGACTGCTCAAAGTATATTCAATTAACACACTAACTCTTTTACGCCTTATAATTATTGATAACAATAGGCGATGATACCATTGAATCAAAGAAATCAAAAGCTATGACACCCATAACGCAATCAACGTTTTTGTTGACTGTAAAGTCGATTACTTTTGGATTAAGATATTTTGCATAATCCTCAGGTGTCCATCCCAGCCACATAATTCCTGCCGCTGTTCCAACTGCACTGACATGATTTATCTTCAACTTTTCAGGATCATACGGAAGATCTATATTTTCCTTTATCTCACTCAGCTTTACCTCCTCATTTGGCGCATCATAGTCATCCTGAATAACAAATTTACCTACGTTGCCATATTCATATCCATATCATTTGCTAAAGAAGTAATGATCATTAAGATTATCAAGAACAATTACCTTTCCTCTTACGTCATTAAGTAAAGGCCATCCGCTTGTGAGATTATTCTTCCAAAACAAATTTTCATAAGAATTGAACAGATCATCCATTTTCTTATTGAATGCTTCCTTGTTTTCAACACTACGCTCATTTTTTATTCTCATCAAAACAAATTCGGTATTATTTGCTTCAAGAAATTTGCTGATCAATTCAATAGTATCATTAAGACCATTTCTACAGTCTACAACACCATGGCAGCCATTCAGCTCCTGATCGATCCTGATATCAAAATATCGACATCCGAAACAAAGCTGATCCCAGATGTTCATATTCTGAGTTTTTGCAGATGAAGGAACGATACTTCCTACAAAACCGGTAAGATCAAAAGCTAAAGAATCATGTGTACCTGGAATATCCATCATGTTAATAGGCGTATTGCCTGCTGTTTTTCCCATCCAGCGTTTAAGATCCATTCGATCATCCATGATCACATACATTTCTCCGTCGTGCTGCCATTGCATAGGACACGAGGTTTTGATGCCAGGTCCTTCGATACCAGTCAGTTCAACTGATATTGAACGTGTGTTTGCATTATACATAGTTATTTCGAGAGTCTTATTTTGATCGTTTTCCAGATGATAAACAGCTGTTCCTCTGTCATCACTCGTGCATTTGAAGATGTTATCACACCATTCAACATAGAATCTTTTTCTTTCTCCAGCGGCTATCTCCTTTGGGAAATCCCAAGCTTCCATCTGATATGAATGACTATATGTTTGAATCATTTTTGAATTTGTATTATTGATAATTGTAATGTGTCCACCCTGTCCCATAATAATTTTCCTCCTTTAATTTTAGAAATAATAGTATTATATTGCAACATCTTTTTCAATTATTAGGTTCAGCATCCTGACCTTATGCAGAACAAAAGAAATTGAAGATGTTATATACAGATTATCATAGTAAATATGTGTGCATTTTATATACTTGAAATGTATTTCCTGGCAGCATAACCGATGGCTGTTGTATGGTTCTGTTTTCTCACTGATATATTTGAGTTATATGTAAATAACCTCTGCTGACAATGCCATTATAGCATATCTACAGAGGTCATGTTGTAAAATTACAAATTTGTAATCGAGAAATTTTTATATTGAAAAACTTTCTCGTCTTCATAAGTCAAGAATATATCTATATTTCATTTATGCCTTCTTCTATCCTTTTTTAACCAGATTTCGCATCAATCTAATAATACGCTATCTTCATTGTGTTATGAAACTGATATACAGAACGGCAGCCCAATTGGGCTGCCTTCGTTCATATATTCAGTAATTCTTCAATTCTCACAAAAATATTATAGTTTTATAAAATACGCCCTGATATAATCAAGTGATTTTTACAGGGCGTTTAAAAATATACTATCTAAAAATAATCATGAGCGAGGTTTTACGCCATAAAGATCTATCAATACCTCTTCAGCGCATACGTTGAATAAATAAAAATCATCGCTTGCATTTGTTGAGCATACAGGACGTATTTCCTCTGGAACATCTTCATATCCTTGCGGAAATTCTTTTTCAAGAGGGAAAGTTTCCAGAACAAAACTTCTCTTAATTTCTTCGCTACTGTAATCATATGTTCCGCCACAGTTAATCCATATAGGCTTTAATTTTTTGACCATAGACTTTTCATCTGAACATTCTGATATGTCAGTTAAGAAGCATTTACTGAGTTGATCTGAATAGTCTCTCCATTCTTCTTCAGGTATCATCTCCTGATTACGGCATGAAAGCAGAAATTGCAGTATTTGTTCGCTACGCATGATAAATTCAGCAGTGTTGCTGCGAGTGTACGTGCTAATTATGCCTTCATTATTTTTGTATTCCATCGTAAACGTTAAATGCGTAAGATCAGGTATATGTGCAATCATCATATGTCCTATCATTGGTGTTATCCACGGGCAATATTGACTTAATTTTTCCAGATAATAGATAACAGAATTTTTATATTTTTCTGTTTCATCAGTTCCGGTTATATTATTTTGAACTTTTATAAGTTTGACATTATTAACGTTAGCATTGAAACCCGAGAACATTTGATGTGCAGTAGTATCCGCAAAAATATGAAGTAAAAGACCAATTTTCATGAGAGTTTTTCTTTTGTACTTTTTATTATCACCGTATTGAGAGGTTTCTCCTTTTAACGCTGCCTGATATTCATCACGCGCTTTTTTCAACATCTCCCAAATATTTGAAAAATCATTCATAACTGCTGGATAGACGCGATATTCTTTATTACCTATCTCATTTCTTAAGTTATATATGAAGTGAAATGGAGTACATGATAATTTCTGAAAACGAGGTGTAACAAGATTAAGATAATCAAATTTTCCCAATATACCATCTGTTAAAAAACCTGTTTGAACAGGGTTAAAATATCCCAATATATTAATAATATCATAATCAGGATTTTTGATATATTCCGGAACATTACGACAATCCCACCATGCTGTATAGTCAAAATCATCAGTCATTTGAGAATACTGTGCAATCAACTGAGCTTCATCATCTGAAAAACCCGCTTTAAGTGCAAGTGATTTTAATGCAAAATAATGAAATGCAATATCCATAAACATCCCCCTTATTGTTATATCGTTTAAATGGTGTGAAATGGCATAAAATTGTACTATCAGATTTTAATCTTTACTTGCCCAACCTGAAAGACAGATAAAAAAGTCATTATAATCTTCATCATATCCGTCCTCGACACATATACCTATAACAGTGCCTACAGTCTGACCTTTTTTGCCTAATATCGACGAACTCATAAGCCGTTGATCAAGCTCTTTATCGTCTTCATCTACAGTAATTACTATCTCCATATTTTGTGATGGAATTAAACAGCATCCACAACCAAGTTGCTGTAAACTTGTACTGTGATTGTTTTTTTCGAGAGTTTGTAAAACTGCTCCGCCTGATTTGATCTGAACCGTACCTGTATTGTAACATTGAGATGTAGCATTCCAACTTACGAACCATCCTGCTGGGAAAGATTGAATTTGTATTGTAATTGATTTCGACATAATACTTCCTCCTTTAGTAAGTTATAAAAGATTTCTTAGACTTATGGTATATTGCTTTGCTAATTAATGGAAATAATTACTTCATACAGCATCCCCTCTTTTCTTTATATATTCAGAACAAAAACTACTTCAATCATTCTGTTACTCATATCCTTTAATCATATATACCCATAAAATAAAAAACGTCAAGTTCAACAAGGCATAAAAACCCTGATAAATTTGACGTATATCATTTTTAAATTATTCACTTGTCCATTAAAAAAATGCGCAAAATCCCCAAGTGTTATATTATGAAGAATTTCTATTTTGTACGAAATTTGAAAAGTATAATTTTTAGTCATAATTGTATCAGTCCCTTGTTAGAATATAATACTAAGATCTGATGTTTAATATTTTATATTTATCATGATATTTCCAAAACAATTATTACCACAAATATATTATAGCACATATTGATATATCTGTCAACATTATTTTTAAATTTTAGTTTTTATTGCTGCGCATATGCTAATAGATATTTTCTATAACTAGCTATTTATAGTTAAATTCTACCTGATATTCTCTATTACCAATTTCACCTTAGCCTGCTCCGCACCTGTTTTCGACAAAGAAGGATTTGAACGCTTTACTACGTATCTCAGTTCTATAGTCCCCGACCATATACCAAAACTCTACAGAAAATGAAAGGCAGCCCGTAATGGGCTGCCTTAGTTCATATATTCAGTTATAATTGTAGATTTCCTTTCTGCTTAGAAGCTAAAAATCATATCAGGTATTTTTATATTTGAGATTAAATTCACGTGCAGTTTCCTTGAGAGAGATTTCGATACGGCTGTCGCAGAAACGTCTTATTTCTTCGGGAATATTCTTATAATAAGCTTCGGCGATGCCTCCTGCAATACAAGCCATAGTATCAGCGTCGCCTCCGAGGGATACGGCATTTCTCACAGCGCTTTCGTAGTCAGTGGAATCGAGGAAACAAATAATTGATGGCGGCACTGAGTATTCGCAGCTGCTGTCAAAGCTATACTCAGGACGTATCTGCTCAATAGTATAACTAAGATCGTAGCGGAATTTTTCAGCGATGAATTTGCGGATAAGTTCCTTGGATTCGCCGTGACGGGCCAGAAATACGGCACAGGCAACAGCCTGAGCACCTCTGATACCCTCGCGGTGAGCGTGAGTATAATAGCAGCTTGCTTTAGCTTGCAGCATGACCTGTTCTATATCATCATAAGCGTAACCAATAGGAACTGCTCTCATTGCACCTCCGTTAGCATAGCTGTGCTGCCTTCTGAGACTTTTCTCCTTCGCCCAACGTGTAAACATGCTCCCGTATCCGGCGTGAGGATAACGAGAATAATACTGCTTGTACTGAGCCGCATACTCAAAAGCTCTTTTACGTACCCCGAACTTGCCGATATTTTTGCCGTTATTGAGTATAGCCCTGCACACAGCTGCAGTCATAACACTGGCGTCAGTAAAATGGCTTTCACGTTTAAAAGGAAATTCATAATCCTTCGTGCATGCATTTTCGTATTCCGAGCCGATAACATCACCATAGAACGCACCAAGCATAATTCACCCACTTTCATTATTTTTACATTTTATACTTTAATCACCTTATTCAGAAAAGATCCAGCATACTGTCGAGATAGATCTCTTCACGGACAGTAAGTTGGTATTCCGGCTTTGTGAGATAATAAAGCAGAAATTCAAGATTGACAGCACTTCCGAGCCCTCTGCCTTCTATTTTGAAATTAGAAAAACCGAGGGGCAGATATGTTTTGATGATGTCATCTGTACTGATAAATCCGGGATTTTTCATTGCTTTTGAAAAACGGTATCCGTCTCTGGCATCAGGTGCAGTACAGATGTGCTCGGAACAGTTTTCTCCGAGATTTTTCCGGCTAACATTTTCATAGCACGCTTTTCTGTCTTTGCAGTAAAACGAGCAGCATTCATTGCACAGAAACTCGACTTTATCTTTCTGAAATTGCAGATAGTCTTTGTGATTTTCAAGCTGTCATTTTCAGTGCAGAATAGGGTAAGTTGCTTTTTCAGTGAAACGTAGTTTGTTTTCCACTTACTAAAAACCGATAATAAAACGATTATGTATGTTTTTTTAATTCATCACAGGTAAATGCAACTTACCTGCTAAAAAATACAACTTACCGTTCTAAAAATGCAGCTTACCGAAATTCGTTTGACTATGGATGCAATGATGCTATATAATGACGAAAACAACACTTATATCAGCACAGTGCTTTACTATCTGCAAACGGAGGATAGTTCGGTATATAATATTTTAGGAGGAATATTACATGAAACACAGCAAGATCATTACATGGCTTTCCGCCACAATGCTTGGTTTGACTATTACAGCATTCTCGCCAAGGTTGACGGCTGAAGCTGCACAAGGTAACGGCACAACAGATGACGGATTCTCGTACACCTACGATACTGTTACGAAAGAAGCGACCATTACACGATATGACGGAAATGAAAAGGAATTAACAATCCCTAAAAAGGTCGGAAATTATACCGTCACAGTAATTGGAAAAGGGGTATTTCAAAGTCATAAAATTACCAAACTGACGATCCCCGGAAATGTGAAAGAAATCAAAGAATTTGCTTTTGGCTGGTGTAATTCGCTGACTTCCGTGGAATTCAAAGGTGCAACGAAAGTTGATGAACACGCATTTTATAAATGTCCGGTATTGACTGATATTTCATTGTCGAAGAATATGCCAAGCATCGGCAGTTATGCATTTCAGGCATGCAAAGGTCTTAAGACTCTAACGATCCCGGCTGATATAAAAATGGGCGGAAGTGTTTTCTCTGACTGCACCTCCCTGCATACCGTAACAATAAACGGTGCAACAGAAGTTGGCGTGAGTGCCTTTTCTGGATGTACATCACTGAAGAATATTTATCTGTCAGACAGCGTGAAAACGATTGGTTCTAGTGCTTTTTCTAATTGCACATCTTTACAATCTTATATCGTCCCTTCAAGCATTAAAACAATTGAACCTGGTGCGTTTTACAAGTGTTCTTCTTTAAATTCAGTATCAATTCAGGGGCAAACTGAAATCCAAAGCGGTGCTTTTTGGAATTGTTCTAAATTGGAAAAAGTACAGCTTTCGCCTAATTCTAGAACTCCTTCAAATCAGTGCGGTTTTATAGACTGCCCGAGTCTACATATTGTCAATGGAAAAGAAGCATTACAGTACGAAACAGACAGCAATGGTGAGATATACCCAATTATCAATCCTGCCATTACCGAATCTATCCGTGACCATTTTTGCAGAAGTGAAAATGTAGGATTTGTTGATGAATACTGTACGAAGCTTTGTGAATATATCGTCAAAACAGAAACCGATCCGTGGATGAATGATGCGTTAAAGGCAAGACAACTACATGATTGGCTCATTTGTCATTGTGAGAAAGAAAACAGCAATGACGGAAAAGATGTCGGAGATGTTGAGAATCATGTTGCTTCATCAATATTTCTTAGTTATGCCATTAATGCCCGTGGCGAGGGAATGGGAGAAACTGTATGTGAAGGTTTTGCAAAAGCATATACAATGTTGCTTACCACAGCGAAAATAGAATCTCATATAATTGGGTGTAACATACATGTCTTAAATCTTGTCAGAATAAATGATAAGTATTATACTGTTGATGTAACCAATGATGCACAGTATGAAATTTCCTATGATTCATTTCTCAAAAGTACGCCGTGTACCACTTATGATCAGTATCTCGAATACGATCATCCGTTGCTTGAGGTGTACCATAATGATATCAGCAAAGAAATTCCGAAGTGTTTGCAAGATTATCCTGACAGCAATTGGGATGGAATTCTGGATAATGACTTCGATTTGGATGGCACTGACTTTGCTCATGATTTCATGGACGATCTAAATGCATATCAGGGAATGCTGCGATTTGCATTCGGCTTTGACAGCACACCAGAACAGATCAACGACAGGCTGGGAGAGGTGCTTTCCCAACTCCATGCACTTCATAAAGGATACTGGGATTATGTAAACGATGCAGCACCGGTCAGCGTAAAAGTATCAAATGGCGGTACCGCAGAATTCAAGGTTACATTATTCGGCGAAGATCTGCATTATCAGTGGATGGTATATAACGACAGGATAGGTTGCTGGGACTATATGCAATGCGCCGAAGGCATTGAACCGACCCTTCGTTGGCCGGCTGATGAAGATACAAACGGAATGAAGTTTTATTGTTGTATTACGAATCAAGACGGATACACTATTAATTCCATGCCTGTCACGTTAACTGTGATCTGATCTAACCTTATAAAAAGTAACTGCTCTATGATTCGAATTCAAAATCGCAAAAAAACAGCGAGTCTATTTAATGAGCAAGTTGAATTTAAAGAAGCATTTCTTTGATATCAATAGAATCCTTGTCAAGCAATTATTCACTTTATACCGCAGCCATAAGGCTGCGGTATTTGGCTAATTTACGTTACTTTCCAGATGACGTTAACCGAGGTTAACAAAGAATTCTATAATAGTGAAAAACACACCCTGATATTAGTTGGTAGAATAGGGAAAAAATAACACAATTGATGTATAATTGATGTATAAAACCAATTTTGGGCATATAATCAAAAAATATAACTGCTCGCAAGATGATATAAAATCAATCCTGTGAGCAGTTATTTGTTGCCAATACAAGCCTATATTCAGGCAAACATAAAAGGCACTATATTTTGCAATATAGTGCCAAATGTTTGGTTGCGGCGGCTGGATTTGAACCAACGACCTTCGGGTTATGAGGTGACTATCCTATGTTTTACAGAGAATCACCTAGAGGCATACAGCGCGTAAAATAGCCGTATGTTCAAAAGCTTCAACGAAGCTTCGCAGAGCATTTTTGCTTTGGGTTGATGTGCGCGTTGATGTACAACACTGAAAAAACATTGTCTTGAGAATAAAGGCGCAATATTGTTTGAATAACCAAATCTAATTTGTATTATATTGCTCTACAGCAATTCTATTATTCGAAAGCAACATTGTCCTAATCAATAAATTGTTACTTTTTTTATCACATTTAATACCTTTTATCAAGGCAGTAATCGTATTAAACTATATCTAAAATATTACTTTTCAGCTCCGTAAATGAAGGAGGCTTTATTTTTTCTCATGCATTGATGTTTATTTTTTACTGCAAATCTCCTCTAGAATTTTATCTTCATAATCTTTATTAGCACCAATATTATTCTCCTTAAATTGGCTTATTTTATTAATTCCTTTTTCAATCTCCGCTATTTTTTTTTGGATAACCTCTTTGTTATGACTATCATGAACATATCTAAGTACTTGGATGAATAAGGATCTATATCCAGCTAAGATATTAATCAATTGATATTTAAATGATCTTGAAATAGGGATTTTGTTTATTTTAGAATTTATATAATATAAAAGGCAATTTACCGATTCATATTTCTTTCTTGATATTTTAATATCTCTTCCCAAAACATACCCATTTATAGATAATTCTTCATGCATTTTAATAGTTTTCTTATAGTTCAAAGAGAAACCATAGTCTTTTATAATTGTTGCAATCATATTAATAAATGTACGTTTGTGAACATCAAAATCTATTCCCGAAAACAACATATCATCAGCATATCGAGTGTATATAACATTATTTTTCTCGCAAAATCTCTCTATTCGAATATCAAGTTTTCTAAACACTAAATTTGAAATAACAGGTGATGTAATTGCTCCTTGAATCAATTTATTTTCATATGTCACTATTTCTGCAATAGAATCAATAATATACTTTTTTTCATTTTCATCACATGTATCGGCAATATAGTATTTTAAGCATTCTTTTATATGATTAATATCGATTGTACCAAAAAAATCCTTTATATCTAACCGCAAAAAGTTTCTTGTACCATTTCGGGAACAATGAGGTTCTAAATAATCAATATAGTTCCTTTGCTTAATAAATCCATATACATTACTTGGAAAATAAAAATTACAAAAAAATTTTCTTTGTAAAGCGCGTTGTATTTTGAAAAGATTTGATTTCTGATCCAATGCGAATATTATCCGTATTGAATCTCTCTTTTTCTTGTTTACAAAGCATTTATGATATGAATTCTGCTTATTCTTTAATATCTCCTTTAATTCATCCTCTGAAACATCAATTAATTCTATAAATTCCTCTTTATTAGCTATTTTAAATGAATCCATAAGCAATCCTCATATTCTATAAAAAGAGGGTATTAGTAATACCCTCTTTTCATATTTTCGTGAGTACTTCACAGAATACCGCACCGCGAGTTCGAAGCATAAACGAGCATCTTGATGCAAGTTTAAATAGCAATATGCGACCCTTGGATTCTCTAATGATAAAATCACCAGATATCTACAAGGCGATATAAAATTATGCACATTTTATACCAGTTACTACTCACTTAATAATTATACCATATTTTCTATTATTTGTAAAGTCTTATATAATGAAGGAAAATCCTTTTCAAAAATTACTCTTTGATCTATCTTCCCATAAAGGTAGTTCTTATAATAGTATTCTAACCATTCGCCGACCCATCCGCTTGTCTTTTTATCTAAAAGATCTTTTTGAAGATCATTTCCTTGATATTGAACTTTACTATTTTTGGTTCCTTCTTGTGTCTCCGTTTTTCCGTTCATTTCAGCAAGAATTAAAACAGTTTTTTCTTTATAATCAGCTATTTTACATATTCCATTATGCTGAGTCACTTTATTTTTGCTAATAGATTTACCATTCAAAAACAAGATGAATTTATCAATATTTTCGTATGTTATCAATTCGCCTTCTATAGTTGACCAATTCACTATACAGTTTTCATTTCTGCAATACCAAAGTATCATTTTCATTAATTCACTAAAATCATTATCTTCAATATAATGTGTATTTTTTTTATATGTATATTTATTCTTCAATAATAGTTCTATTTTATCAATGCATTGCTTTTTGGATATAGGCTTATTTTCATAATAACCATAATTCAATCTTTTCAATTTAGACTCATCAATTAATGGGCTTATAGTTTCTCTGGTTTTTTTTACAAAACGTTCACTCGTTTTATTATATGAAATAATCTTGTCCATATCAACTAAAAACTTAAATTTGGATCCCAAATTTATGTTTTCAACTGAAACATTTTGTAGATTAACATTATCACTGCCAGACAAATAAAAACAAACTTGTCTAAGCTTAGGGAACACTAAGCGAAGATAATAGTTATTGAATAGCTGCATTTCTGTTTTACCCTCAACATATACAATCGCATCATAAAAATAACATTCCGTTTCGTTTAAAGAAATGATTTCTTTATTGATAAAAAGAAATTTTGTATTCATTTTTCGCATTATTGAATAACGCTTATTATAGCTTACTTGATAAAGAGAAAATGAATTTGTATTACCTGTATCAGAAATAGTTTTTATAATATCCTTAATTAATTCCGGAGAATGCGTATTCATAAATAACAAGGCATTTCCTGGAATATTATCACATACACATCTCACGAATTCATAAATATAATTAGGATGCATTCCTATTTCTGGCTCATCTAATAGAATTATAGGATATTTACTACTAAATGCTGTCACCTTAGATACCAATTCAAGAAATAATAATAAGTATTTATATGAATTTGTTCCTTCAGAATAAAAATCAAGACTCATTTTATCGAACTGAAATATATTTCCACCGAATCTCATTGCAAATGCCGATTTAAATTTTGAATCAAAATGATACTTGTCAAATGAAATTTTCTGCTTTTCAAAAATCTCACTCAAAGCTTTTTCAACATCCAAGTATTTTGAACCAAATATTTTTTCAAATACTAAATTTAGTGAATCAATTATTTCTGTATCTGAAACCTTTGGTTTAGTCATGGATATATCGCTAATAATGTTCCATATTTTCTCCCATGTATATATATCCAACGACCTAGTATTTATTAAATAAACAGGGAAACATTTTTTTATAGTTTTTCTAATATTATAATCCGCATCGGACCAAATAATATTTCCATTTTTGTTCTGAATCATCTTTATTTCAATACTATTTACTGGATTAAGAAAGCTATCCCCTCCTATTTTTTTATCAATATAATCTATCTCTTCTTTCAACTTAGAATTATTCTGAGCCTTTCTTCTTAGCAGACTAATATCAAAAGAAACCGTTATTTCTGCCGTCTGATTATAAGGATTCACACTATCACATATCGAATTTGAAGAAAAATCATCACAAAGATGCTCCCAAAAATATAATATAGCTTTAGTGATATTAGTTTTTCCACTTCCATTCTTACCTAGTAAACATAAAATATTTTCATGATTATCCCTAAAATCAAATGTAACATCCTTAATTGATTTAAAATTCTTTATTATAATTTTCTCAATCATTTTACTTGCTCCATATATAACTTTTTCCAGTATAATTCATACATAAAGTCTATACTCCACTATACGCAAAATTATATCAAAAAACTAATAAAATGTCAAACAGAAGGCACCAAACGCCACCTATCCAACCATTATATTTGTTTGTACTCGCCCTTTAAGGGCGAGTATTTTAAATATTATCAAAGCTTTTTTGTTGTCATATATCTTCCAGATTATCAAAAAATGCATCTATGTATGCCAGTTTCGGCGAAGAGCCACTGTGTTTTCTGTGCTAATTATTTTATATACTGTGTCTAAGGATACAGTTTATCAGCTACTATACAATCTACTTGTTCAAAACTCAAATTAAACTTTCAACTCAGAAAGTAATCATCTATATCTTCAATTGTGTTCAGTATATCATTCTCAGAAACTCCAATGTATCTTGCTAGTTGAATAGAACCATCAAAAGCTTGAACACAATCAACCGCAAATGCATCCTCTAATATCAAAAAATATTCTTTCATGGCTTCGTTTAGCTGCTCAACATATAGCTTATATTGAACATCCAACGAATGAGATAGTGCTTCGATTTCTAGAATGTAGCTTTCAATTAATTGCTTATCTTGTTTTTTCAAACTTTCCTTGGCAGTTTGATAGATTAGATTTCCTATCGTATTTCCAATTACAGCTCCGACTACCGGAATCGGAATAACTGCTTGCCCAATAAACGATGACAATGCGCTTACCGACACATCTACACACAACTTTTCTGAGTTCCTTAAAAAGTCTTCTTGAGTAATCTTACCTTCCTTCATCAAATAGGCTTGCTGTGCAATACCAAACGAAGCTGTAACTAGCGCATTTGCTACGGCAGCAGGTGTTGCGGTATAATTCGTAAGGGCATATATGGAAATTCCACGAACACTGCCTTTAACTGTTCCCAGTCCAGTCTTCTTACATATCTCTGCCCAGTCATCGTTTGAGAAATCCTTTATAGACTTTCCAGACTTTATTATTTTTCGTATTTCCAGACCGAAAGTAACTCCACCTTCAACAACTGCTGAAATTGCACCTGCTTTTAGTCCTTCTTGTAATGTCGGTTTGCTCTGTGCATAAACCTCATCTCTGATAGCTTCATCTTTTTTCTTGATTGCTTTTCTTTCATCGGATATTGTTTTTTCAATCGTGTTAGATTGTACCGACTCATATTTTAAGATGGAAGGTTCTATATCTGAAAACTTCACATCTCCATTTTCAAAGAAACTATGAACTTCTCTCCACTGTTTTAATGAGAATTCACCTGTTTCAGTAGGCATTCTATTTGCCTGTTCTTTTGATATGGATAGCAGATATTTTATTTTATCATAATGATCTTGTGGAATTTGATAGCGACAGCCTTTTTTTATAAACCACGGATATGTGGAAAAATGTTGTTTAATTGCTTGGAGAGATAAATGGTTTTCTGCATTTACAAACTTTTGTTGGATTTGAATGCCATCACGTATAAGATCAGCAGGTCCATTATCATTTATCCATTCATATGCTGGAGCGTTACCAACAATTTCTTGTCGTGCGTTTCCTATACCACACTCTGCCACCTCAGCAATAAAACCATGCATCCCCTTAACACCGCCACGATTTCTGATGATAATATCCTCCTTTATCGTAGAAAGTGTTTTATTTAATGTATGCAAAGCTTGATTAAGATTTGTATTCTGTGCTTGAATTGCCTTGAATAAACGGTCTAACCTAATTTGATTAAGATAATTGATCCACGATGCAACCGCTTGCTCTTGATCAGATTTAGCTATTTTGCTTGTTTTTCCATCTTTCATATTATCACTCCATCATGATAACACTTTGCTTATAAGCATGGATAATGATTTTGTATTGTTTACAATTGCTCCGATAGCTCTTTTTTGCTCATCAGTAAACAGCGAATAGTCTTGATTTGATAACGAACTATAATCAATCAGTTGATTCTTGAGTTTATGATTGAACTTCATAGTTTCTGCTTTTAGTAATTCAATATCTGTTTGCAGTTTTTTCAATGTATATGTACAATTTTTCATTCTTTCGATTTCTTGCTTCTTACTTTCTTGAATCTTTCGCTTTTTTCTCCAAAACAAGAGAACACTTGTAAAAATTGAAGCTCCGGCTAATCCCCATCCAACGGGGCCAGCAAGTGCTAGAAGCGCTTGTCCCGCAGCCATTCCTCCACCGCCTGCGGTTAATGCTCCGCCACCGAGCCACGATAGTGCAGCATTTGTAGCAGCAGCACCACTTAATGCGGAAATAGCTGTTCCTGTTGAAGCAGTTCCAAAAGTTGTAGCTACCCACATGGCAGCAGTTGGAGCCATACTTGCAACAGCAGCTCCGGCCGCAACACCTGTACCAGCCCCAACAGCAGATTGCTTTAGCTTTTTATGTTCTTCCTTTCCAAAATCAATCGCTTTTTTAAACTCCTCTTTCTTGGACGATATTTCAGAAACATCTGTATCATACTCCTTTGGATGTTTAGCTAGGCTATTAATAAAAGCTGTAACCCTATCAATTATTTCAACCGAATCATTACGGATTTGAAATAACTCTTCTCCTGCAGCACTAAAAGCAGAATATGCACTGTCATACTCATCATTTGCTTTTTGAAGCTGTCGATCAAGGGCTTTTTCAGGATAAAGTAAATCCTCTGTTTCCTCAATAAATGGAATGAAAGCTTCCTCTTCATCACTTAATGGAAGCTTCTTACTTTGACAAAAATCAAGATATGCTTGATAAGCATTCCTATGTGTATCAAAAACTCTCTTATATTTTATTTTGTCGATTGTGTGCTTTCCCTTTGCAACGTTTTTTTCAGCGCTATGTTTAACAAAACTGACAATTCCTTTTTGTGTATTTTTACTTTGAACAACACTGTTGGTTGCTTTTATACTTTCATTAATGCTTCGAATACTATCGATATGAGGTTGAACTTCGCGCCGCTTAAAGAACCGCACAATTTTCCAATAGCGAT
Organism: Ruminococcus flavefaciens; assembly: GCF_900143025.1. GTDB lineage: Bacteria > Bacillota > Clostridia > Oscillospirales > Ruminococcaceae > Ruminococcus > Ruminococcus flavefaciens_I. Next base: position 102,529 of record NZ_FRCT01000004.1, read on the forward strand.
ACATCTGATTAGTAGCTTTCCAATATATCAACATCGATGCTGCAGCAACAGAAGCTATTAATAGGATTATTAATGTAATATACATAGTATTTTCCTCTCATAATCAATTCTTCGGATATCTGATATCAGCACTCTATTGCCATTTATTTAGGTTAATAAGCTCCCATATAGGGAGCTTATTCTATATAGTTTTAAGATTATTTGCTGTATTAATGATTTCTTGTAGAATTAATATATCTTCCGACTTATCCAGAATGTGCATTTTTGTATGACAATTCAGACACAGAGCAACTGTATTGTCAGTGCTATCTGCCCCACCTAGTGATAGTCAGATAACGTGATGTACCACAAATATTGTTCAATCTTTTTATCGTTAACTGGAGCAGGCTGCAATACTGGCTTATACCTTTTGCTCGCTTTCTGGTTTCTTTTACGACATCTGCACTTCTGTTAAAAATATTTGAAGTTGCGTTTGTCTGATACTCACATGCTCACTGAAAATACAGCTTATCCTATACTCTTTGATATCTTGCTTACATTATACTTTAATCATCATATAACATCTGTTCAATCAAATCATTTGTTAACTTGGCAAGTGGTGTATTTAAATAGTCATGATAAGGTAACGTTCCGAGGCTCATGCTCCTTAAATCATCAATGTCATCAATAATATCGTTATATGATTGATAAATGCTTTCAATACAATCATCATTAAAAATGTATATGCGTTTAATTAAGTCAATAATAAATTCCCTATGTTCATTATAAATGTCCTCAAGTTTAAAGCAATTATTATGCTTATTAATTATTCTTGAAGCATCTGCATTCTTGCTACACATTTTGACTAATCGTTTTTTCTTGATATTCATTTCATCAAGAAGAAGAGGAACAGTATCAATCAAATTAAAATGAATATCATATTCTTCAAAAGATTCCTCATATGGATAAAGCAAATTTATAGTATCTTTACTGCTTTTACTTTTGTTACATATACCACATGATGGTATAAGATTATATATAGAAATAGCCAGCCAAGGATAATCATCTTTAGAATAGAAATGATCAAATTCAGGACGTGTCTTTTTTCCTTCTTCTACGGTAAAAGTGTACAATCGATTACAGTAAGGGCACACTGAAGCATTTATAATGGATAATATTTCATATGCACAGGCACGGTGACTAAAATTTGTGTATTGTTTAGTAAATTCCTTTTTTATTTTCTCTTTTATAGTTAGATTATTGGCACTTTCTATTTCAAAGACCGTCTTAACTTTATTACCAAAAGCTAATAGTTTTTTACGTCCAAAAATCTTACAATTTTCTTTCAATTTCTCTTTTGTTCCTATTAGTTCTAATGTTTGAGTAAGCTTGTTGCTCCTTAGAACTTCTAAAACACATTCGTTATATCCTTTCCATAAAAAACTGTCAATATCATTATCAATTATTGAGTTAATCCTTTCTATTTGATTTATTGATAAATTAATTTTAATCATCTATATCACCACTATTCAGAATCTCATTAATAACAGTAAGCGATTCCGTTAACTGCTTTTGAAGTCGTAATAATTCTTTTTTATCTTTCGATGTTTTTTCTTCTTTTATAACTGAAATCATCCCATGCTTTGTTTTTATCAACTTTTTACGTAGTTCACTTCTTATTATATCGCTGCCAACCATATTAATTAAAAGCTCATCGCTATCACTATTCTTTCCTTTATTAAGTCTATCAGACAAGTCAAGAAGTTTTAAACGTGCATATTCACCAACAGCACCATTTTCTAGAAAGAATGCATCCTTCAGAATAGTGTAAATATTAGCTCCAAAAGTCTCCTTTCTAGCATCTGGATTGCACGCATAACTTCTTCCATTTTCTTTTCTATAAAGATATATTGTATTTGATTTAGGAAAATCAGACAATAGTAATGGTGAATGTGTTGTAAGTATAATCTGAACTTTCTTATCCTTTAATATTATACCAATTCTATCAATCAACACTTTGATGATTTGCCTCTGCCACTCAGGATGTGAATATAGATCAATCTCGTCTATAAGAATGAGATAATTATTATTGAATGTAGTTGTACTGTTATTTATTTTGCCTTCAGATGATTCATCGTCATTTTCTTCAGGAGTATTATACATTATTTTATCAAATGTCGGTATTGCTACTAACCATGAAAAGAAATTTGTTAAGGCTCTTTCACCAGAACTCATGTAGTTATCTCTTATTGTTAAATAGCGTAAAACATAGGAGTTACCACTTTCATATCTTCTTTCTACGAAATCTACACATCGTCTAAACTCATTATGTTTACTATAATAATCGATTTTTCTATCATATCTTATAGCCATATCATAATTATTATTAATAAGATTATCATATGGATCAAGTGAAGAAGTTATACCTGTAAATTCTTCTATTTCGGCATAGTAATCATTATATTTTTTATTATCTTTAATGGAATCAATTACGTCTCTTAAGGACTTTTTTATTTCATCAATACCATTTGACGGAAGCTCATTAATATCGTGATAGAAATATATTTCAAAAAGCAAATTATAATATAATAAGTTCGATATATTTTTCGTTATATCTTGTCGAATTGATGTATACTTATTCAAGAATTCTGTTTTCTTTCTATTGAATTTTTCATGTTCATTATATTCTTTCTTATATTTTTCTTCTATTTCCCAAATAGATTTTATTCCTATCGAAGGGATTTTTATTGTGTCAATCTCTCTTAAGCGATCATTACTTAACAGAAAACTATAGTAAGCAATATCCAAAATATCTTGAAATGAATTGCTATCCCTGTAAATTAGCCAAGCAAACTCTTTGTCATTTTGAGTAATATTTTCTAATTTGCCCTTACCAAATATTCTCCTATAAAAGCTATTTGAAATAAGCTTTATAGAAGATGGATGAATATTATAATTAATTACTGGATTAATAGTAGAATACCCTTCTAAACGTTCATTAACATATAGGCTATTGGAAAGATATACTATTGTTTGCTTTCGTAATTCGGCTAATGTTAAAACGTCATCATCTCCATTTGCATGAAAAACTTTATAATCTCCAGTATCCAGATCATTTTCTAAATTGTGAAATACAAATATCTCTTCATTTTCATCTTTGAATACATATATTGATTTTCTATCTTTATATTCTTCTTCTTGAAATAGTTCATATCCCTCTTCACCTGAGAACTTTTGAATGCAGCTATTACAAGCTATATAAGATAATAGCGACGTCTTACCAGATCCATTTGAACCTACAACCGATGTAATATTCAAAATTGGCTCCTGTTTAAATATATTCAAAACCTTTTCACTTTTTATTTCTATATATATTTTTTGAGGATTCTCCAAATCATCAACACAAATATGGTATTCAGGTGAGAAATTAAATTCATTGCAATAAAAACAATTATCTCTATAAATCCATAAATATAATAATTCCATTATTTTACCAACTTTCAAATCAAATAAATAACAACAATAACTTTGAAAACGTAAAAACACGTTCATTGGTTGACACTTACTTGTCATCGAAGAGACTATTTATAAGCGCAGATATTATAAGTTTACGTTTGAATCAAAAAATAGCAAACGGCTGATCCTCGTGGTTCAGCCGTTTTTTAATTAATCATCTGAATTGGTATTCCAATAATCCTCGTGTGAATCATAAATATTATCTCTAGAGATGCTATTCTTATGTCCGCACTCAGTACACTTATGTGTGTAATTATTGTCGTCAAATCCATCCTGATCGTTCAGATATGCTCCACAACGATCGCACCACCAGTCAATATCAGGAAATCTTTCACTCATAGTTTAACCCTCCTGTATAGACAAATGACAAATAGTCATACGTTTATCATTCACCGCACTTTGTAGTACAAGTTCTAAATGTGAAATGACTTGCCGACTTCTTAGCAGCTTTTTCAGGCTTCCTAGCAACCTTCCATTTGAGTATAACTTTTTTCATTACGCACCCCCCATTAACTGTTTCTCATCTTTTCACAGTGTGTAAAACACCCAAACGAATTTACAGTTTTCTTCGGCTTGGGCTTTACTTTCCATTTAATCTTCAATTTAATCCCCTCCGGAAAATAATATACGCTAGTTATTAGCTTAAATTAATTATATCACAAATTCATCCAAATGTCAATATAACATTTGGAAAATTTTTGTATATTATTTTGAAATTATACTTTCTGAATACATCAATACTGAAAGGGAACTGATAGATTACAATTATTCTTCTTTTTTTGATCTTATAGCTTTGAATTATGGCAAAGACAACTTGCTCCATTATTTCTGAAGAAAAAGGATTATTTATAAAGAAATAATTATACTGCTCATAATGCTTGAATATCCTAGCATCACAATTATAGATATGAACTCTTTTGTCCTTTAGCATCCTTGCATTGCGTTTAGCAATTTTCGTCAGCTTTTTTGAATATTCAATTCCGTCAATCCTTTCAAAGCAAAACATAGACGAGTAATACAAGGATAAACCTTTACCGCAGCCTATATCCAAAATTCTATCCTCCAGATTGATATTCAGCTTTTTTAATAGTCTTTTGATAGGATAACAGCCTTCATATCCTCTCAAAGAAGAAATATTGCTTTCTATCCTTCCTGTGTAATCCAACCCTTTACAGGCTTTTAAAATTTCCAAGTATATAGTTTTAGTATAGTATTTAAAATACATTAATGCATCGGATACGTTAATCATCATTCACCTCATTGGAGCAACTCGATAATATCTTTCAGATCAATATTCTTATCAGTGGATATACCATTAATCAGTTCATCAAAGTCCTGTTCCTTGTCTTTTTGCATCTCAACAATTCGTTCTTCGATCGTATTGGCTGCAACGAGCTTATATACAGTGACCGGTTTATCTTGTCCGATACGGTATGCTCTGTCAACTGCCTGCTGCTCCACAAATGGATTCCACCACGGATCATAAATGATAACATCCTGAGCTGACACAAGGTTCAGACCAACTCCGCCAGCTTTGATACTAATTAAGAAGATGCCCTCATCAGCACTCTCAAATTGTTTTACTACGTCAACCCTGTTTTTTGTTTTTCCGTCGAGATAATAAATGATTTTCTTGTAGTGTTCGTTTTTTTCTAATTCTTCTTGTATCAGGTGAAGCATAGAGGTATAGTTGCTGAATATCAGTATCTTATGCCCTGAGCCTACAAGATTATCTACAAGCAGATCCAGTGCGTCGAGTTTACATGATTCATACACCTTATCGACGTTTGTTTCATCGTTCAACAACATAGGGTGACAGCAGCACTCACGAAGCAAAGTCAGACCTTTCAACACAACAGGAGCTGCAAATGCTTTCAAGCTCATAATAGCCTTCTTTACTGCAACATTGATACTCGTATAGAGTTTTCTCTGCTCCTGTTCCATATCGCAGTATATAATCTGCTCAGATTTCTGAGGTAATTCCTTAAGGACATCTTTTTTCATTCTGCGTAAGATAAACAGGTTCAGTATACTTTTCAGTTCATCATAGTTCTTTCCACTGTATCTTCTCATAAATGCCGAGTGACTATAAAAAACATTAGGATTGAGTACGTCCATTATATTCCATAACTCTGAGATACTGTTCTCCATAGGAGTACCCGACAGACCGATCTTCATCTCCGATCGTATCTGCTTCATGGCATCGGAAGTAATACTCTTGTGGTTTTTGATTGTTTGTATTTCATCAAATACGACCAGTGAATACACTAATTCATTCAGATTTTTCAAGTCAAGGTATGCCGTGTTATATGTGGTGATAATAACGTCTGTATTCTCAAAGTCGAATTCATTCCGCTTATCGCCGTGGTATATACCGACTCTATAAACTGAATTGAACTTTTCAAATTCTTTTTTCCAGTTAGTTAGGAGCGACTTTGGAACAATGATAAGCACTTTTTTGATATTGTTTTTTACTTCCTGATCTTCCAAAAAAGAAATAATCTGAAATGTTTTTCCCAAGCCCATATCATCAGCAAGACATCCTCCGAAATGATTAAGAAACAAGAATTTTAGCCATTTTATTCCTTCAAGCTGATATGGGTAGGCTGCCGATGTCACATGATCGGGCAGAGCCAGCATAATATCACTATATGAAAAGAATTCTGAAATATCTGAATTGCTGTCATAGATGATATGTAGCAATTCAAATATATGGTTCTGATCAATACGCAGCTTGTTTCCTACGACTGATAAGTATTCTCTTGCCTGAATGATAGAATCTGGGAGAAGTATCTTCTTATCATCATCTTCTATTTCGTCCTGAGATGAAAAGAGCTGTATCTTAGAAGCAAGGTCAAACACTTCACCGTCAATTTGGTACGAAAGATCAATTTCAAACCAACCTGATTCGTTTTTCGTAACTTTGATATCAGGTATGATTGTGTTTTCATCGTCATCAAGAACTATGCTTTTAGAGGAAAGAAATGCAACTATGTCACGCGTATTTTTATGCCCAGAATAGATAAAACGGCTTCCTGCAAGTTTGGTAAACTTCTCTTTGAGGATGCTTTCTCCGATCTCATGTTCATAGGAATAATTCCGAAGCAGTATCATGTCTCCATTCGTTATAGACAGCTTCTTATCCAGAAAAGCAATATTTTCCCCGTTATAGCAAAAATAAAGGCTGTAAATCTGCTCTTCTTTAGAATACTGCATATGAGGAACAGGTTCTTTCTGCTTAATAATCATTCCGCTCGTACTCTCTTCCTCAATATAGAGCGTACAATCAGCATACCAGCAAAGGGATATATCGCCAAAAGCATATTTATGCTTGACTTTTTTTTCGTGCTTCTGTAAAATGATGTTTTCTACAAGAACAAGTGATTTATCACGGTTATCCAAAAAAATCATTTTGTAAGGCTTGAGCTTGTCTACAATTCTTTTTAATGAAGGCACTGTGACATAATAAGCATTCTCAGACAATCGTTGACATTCTTCTTTGAAAAGTGCAGCAATAGCGCTTAGACTACAATTTTCAATTGGTATATTGCTATAAATATTAGCTGAAGAGATTACTCCGCCCTTGAATTTACCAGATTTATTGGAATCCACTTTTTTAGTGTAATAAGTTTCAATTATCAAAAAGCCATTTTTCTTTGAAGCTGACGAATTTATCGTAATCATTAAATCGCTCATAATCAACAAAAGAACCTTTCATTCGTATTTATCATTAGCCTGTAAAATTTCTCTTTATGTTCCTTGTCACACTTCCTAGGCGGAATACTGCCGAAATCAATTTTTTTAACATCCTCGATCTTAGTAAAAGTCTGGAAGTGTTCAGCACGGCAACCTCCACCGCAGATGAATCTGAGCTCACAATCTCCGCAAGGTTTAAAATTAATAATCTTTCCCGCTTCTTCAGCTATCTTCATAAGCTCATATATTCTGCTGAAAGGCATATTGCGGATATTCCCTGACTTATTGACATCCGGTATTCTATCACAGAAATAGAAGTCCCCATTCGCCATAACATTCAGTCCACCATAACCACAGCTATCCTGTATACAATCTGTGAGGTTGGAAACAAAAGCGTCTTCTTCAATATTCCCATAAACAGATGTAACAACTTTATCTACAAGATTATAGTATTCGTCTTTAATCTCACTGATTCTATCAGGTACCAGTTCTCTGCCAGGCATAAAGAAGTAGGAGTAATTAATTTCTATAGCATCGGTGCTGTATTTTTCAATAAGAGCTTTTGAAAAAGAAATGTATTCTTCCTGATGTTCCTTGATAATCTCATAGGGTGCGGTAACTGCAATCTTAACATAAATATGTTTTTTCACAAAAAGGTCAATCGTGTCCAACGCTCTCCTAAAAACGCCTTTTCCACGGATAGTTGAATTTGTCGCTTCATCATATCCGTCAATACTTATCTGCACACCCTCAACATTCAGTTTTGAAAAGCGTTCTACCATATTCTCATTCCAAGAAAAGCCATTCGTGAAAACTGATACTTTCATTCCAATAGAAGATATGTATTCAGCAATTTCGAGGAAATCCATACGAGATGTGGGTTCTCCGCCAGTTAATGATACATCAGTACCCCCACAACTTTTAAATTCATCGCATAGCATTTTGATTTCATCTGTGGTCAATTCATTACTTAATGCAGCACCAGAATTCATATAGCAGTGCGGACAGTGTAGATTACATTTGTTCGTAAGGTGAAGATGCAGCCTTGTATTACTGAAAATAGACCTTGTTTCAGATGTTTCAATTTGCTTTGCTTCAAGCTGTGTAAGGACAGCAATCACATCCTCTTGATTGTCTTCAAATCGCGCTAAAGCAGTCTGAATATCAAATCCTTCTGTAAACATATTAAGGATCTCATATTGTTCATTATTCTCTAAAACTATCCATTTTGCAAGTTCAGGTGCAATGGCAAGACAATAGCCATTGTATTCAATATATTCAAAATCTGGCAAAGCATAGACTTTGTCCAATTCCAGTTCCATTTCTTTTTCTTCTTCCATAAAGTTAACCTCCTATCCACACAAAACCGCTATCTATCCTCCGTGAGGAGTCCTTTTCATATTATAAATATCTCATATTTTGAAGAGAACATTCGATAACTCAAATGTTGTAATAACATTATCTACATCAAACAAATAGGCTAATATTCAACGTTCGTCCCACACTTAGAACAATAATTTGCCTTTTCCGGAAGTTTCATACCGCAATTCATACAGTATTTGAATCCTTTCATTACTCCGTGAGCATTTGAATCAAAAGTCGGTTGAGCTTCATGTAATGCATTCTCTTTTGGCAGGATTTCACAATTAGTGTCGCTTAATCCTTCAAAAGAATGGCGTTCATCTTTTACGCCGCAATTAAATATGGAATCAACATTATACTCCACACGTAAATTATCAAGAACTGCATCCAGGTTAGCAGAATCAGGATATTGCCATTCTCTTAGCCTAAAGTCAATATTATGTTCCATATATCCGTTTCCGTGTAATAATTCATGAAAAATCAGGTATTTTATTACTTCCCTGTCAATTCTTGGAGATGAAAGGATCTTGTTAACATGAATCTGATAATACTTGTAATCCTCCGTCCATTCTGTCAGAGCAAAGTAGTCTTGAACTATTTCATTTGTCCATGCAATCTTGACCAGCTGCTTGGTACTTAATAAAGGATACATTTCCATAACTTCTTTCAGCGATTCATTCAAATGATGATAATTCTCAATTATTTCATAACTCTTGAGTTCTTCTTGAACTGTTTTCAAAACAGGTTCTGTCTGCTCTTTCATTGAATCAAACACAGTCTTTTTGAAAGCAAAAAAAGTATGATATATGTTTTGAAGAACATTATGAGAATCAAATAGCTTTTTCAGCCATTCTTCTTTGTCTTCTTCCTTTGTAAATAACTCATTAGCTTTTTCTCCAATTTTCTTAGGGTCGAGTGCATCTCTCTGTTCAAACGCAAAATACATAGGCATACTGTCTGTTTCTTCAATATAATCCAGAATATATTGAAGTTCTTCATCATTGGGAATAGCATCCAAATCGCCAAAATAGATTTCTCGTAAATCATCAACAGTAATTTTACCCTTGATAAGATCAATACTGTTTTCTATATCGTTATAGACCTTTATTTGACTCTTGAAGACAAGAACAGATACATCATTACCATCATTATCCAAAACAGAATACCATCCAACAGGATATTCCAAATTCTTCCTTTCTGAAGTCAAAGAGGCATGCATCAAGTGATATAGTTTCAAATACAATTCGCTTGATGAAATAGAGGAACCGTTTGTGATGTCACTCACCTCTTCAGGTTGAGTTATTTCGCCGCTTCCAATTTTAGCTAAATACTCAAGCATGACATTATCAGGTTCGATTGGCTTTTCTTCCTGAATATCTGTTTCAGCTTCCATTACTTCTTCATTTTCTTCTACATCAAAAATACCGATATCGCGTGGATCAAGAAATGTCAAGAATCTATTCCATACATCATGGAAAGAAACAATAAATGCATCTTTGGTTCCATGAGCTTTTTCACCTCGCAACCCACGACCAATCATCTGCATTAGTCGAGAGTCACTATTGGTTTGGCAAGTTAGGAATACTGTTTGAACATCGGGCACATCACTTCCCTCAGTCATAATTAGTACATTGATTAGGACTTTGAATTTATTATCCTTAAAATCACGTATTGTTTCTTGAGCATTAGGTTTTGAAGCTATCACATATTCACATGATATATTTGCTTTTTTAAAATCATCATACAATGTTTTGGCATGGTCTTGATTTACTGCAAATATCAGAGTTTTACCATACTTTTCTTGATTCTTCCAGTATTCGTCGAGAATTATCTTGTTACGAACAGCAGAGCGTGCTATATTTGCTTTCAGTTTTTCAGATAACTCATGATATTCGGCAAAAAAAGCTTCATCTTCTGGAGTCATCTGAAATTCGATCTCACCATTGATATTTGTTTCTACCAACACATAGTGAGGATTAGATAAGAATTTGCTCTTAATGAGTTCAGGGAGCGTAATCTCATAAACATATCCCTTTCTTCCTATTCCGTTTTTAATATTAGTATCAACATTAAACATTCTATCAAGAATACGCTTTTCTGATTCCTGCATTCTGGTCGGTGTAGCAGTCAACCCGAGAAGGATTCGGAATGGATTCAAAGCGGTTAACCGCTTTATTACTTTTTGATATCCAGCAGCAGTTGCATGATGGGCTTCGTCTATAACTATAATCAATTTACGTTTTCCTGCTGCTCCGACCATTCTTTCTATAAATCTATATCCATACTTATTTGCCACTGATGCAATGCTACACACATAAATATCTGCCTTATACGCATTCACCATTCGTATATGTTGTGATTCGCCAGAAATTGGGTATACTTTAAGTTTTTCAATCCCACTTCTTTTCAGAATAGGTGCTTGTCTCCTGAATTCTCGATACGTCTGTTCAACAAGTTCCTGTCTATGAACAAGCCAAATAATCCGGTATCCATTCGCAACACCTTGGGACAGAAGCCAATTGACTGCCGTAAAGGTCTTTCCACTTCCTGTAGGCATTACAACAAGACCATTTCTATTTGTTGTGTCAATACTAGTTCGGAAATATGATGTCATAGCATCAACAGCTGCTTGTTGATGTGGTAAAATCAGACTTCTGGAATCAGCTTTTGATTCTTCTATCAGGATCGGTTCAAAACACTCTTTCAGCATAACTTCTCTCCTTTTTACTTTGAATTTGAAGGGCGGAAAGCTATAATAGATTATCAGATATCATAGGTAGCCCCATTATAACAATTTTTATCCAGTAGCAATCATTTTACTTCTTATTATACTTCAATCTTCTTCTGAAACGCACTTTGTCAATTAGTATTATTCGCCAGTAATATCAATATATGTATAATTTTATTAACTATTCTATGTACATATTATAACATTTATTATTTACAATGTCAATGAATGTAGAATGAACAAAATATTTTTTATTAAATTTGCGCCAATTCACGCTGTTTATAATTATTACTGTATTATCTGTTATTAAGAAAAGCCGCCATAAAGGCGGCCTTATTATTCCTATGCTGTAATAAATTCATTCGGCGATCTATGATACTCAACTGCCTTCTCAAAGGCCATATTTGTCAGTGCTCTCTCAGCAATGCTGAAAGGGGCTCCGTCGGGGCGTATCCATTCCTTCACGTCTTCCTTATCCAGTATAACAGGCATACGGTCGTGTATATCCCTTACAGTACCTGCTGCTTCTCTAGTGAGTACAGAAAACATAGGTACCTGCATGCCTCCATGATCCTCATATCGGTATAGCGCTGCAATATAAGTGATATCCGATCCTTCCGTCTGTATGGCAAATTTGACCTTCTTGGTATTTCGATGTTCAAGCATACTGCGACTATCGTCCTCATATACAGGATATCCAAATTCATAGTACAATGATGCAGGTATAACGCACCTTCGCCGGTACCAGGAGTCTCTCCATAACGCCTTTTTATCAGCAGTCTCAATACGGCAATTTGCAAGAGGCTTGGTAGTAGCTTTATGTGTAAATCCCCATACCATTGGGAATATAACCATTTGTCCGTGTTTGTTCGGTGCCAAAACAGGGGCAATATCTGACGGGTACAAGTCACCAGACATGGATAGGCTCTTTCCAAGCTTTATCGACATTTCCAGAGCAAAAGCCATTTTACGTACTTTTATGAGTACCTCGGCCATTTCTCTTAGTTCTATACGCAGTGACATACACATAAAAATCACCTCCCAGTATTCGAACAGAATGTATGTTCTGTTTTATTATACCACCAGAGATACGCTTTGTCAAGCTATAAGAAAAACCGCCCATAATTAATAGGGCGGTAGATTGCTAATTGTATATATCATATTTCATCAGGCTTATATTTATGACGGTTTAGGCCACAACACTGGATATACAATCCATATTGTCCGAGCTTTGCTTCGAGTGAAGTATCACATTTATTACATTTGCATCTTGCAACAAGTACTTTACTACCATCAGGTTTTGGTACATATAGATATTCTTCAACCAAATCTACTGAAAGGAAACTTGTTTGTGTACATGCTGGATAACCTGTACACGACAAAAAGAACTTTCCACTTTTACTTTTCTTCATCTGCATAGGTTTATTGCATATAGGACATTTTTCATGTTTTAAAATGTACTGGGCTAAAGTATTTGGTTCTTCCTCATCTAGTAATTCTACTGATTCATCTGTGGTTTTATTCATTTCAAGTAATCCATATATCTTCCTTGAAGCTTTTCTGCCAGCAAATCTGATTATTGGATGAAATTTAGTTTGAATAGAACCATTTTCCGTTTTAAAAACTGCTTCTGACCATGGCATACCATACCATGTAACAGACTTATCGATTACTGCCACAGGATTCATTGAGAAGCTATGTTCTATTGCAATAGAGCGTATGCTTAAAGGCAGTGAAGAACGTTTTTCCGCACGAATAACTACTTTAACATTGTTTTTCTTTTTCTCGTCTATTATCCGTATCAATTTCTCATAAAAGGCAGTATCGTTCATCGGTTTATCTGGAATATCAATATAAACTAATTTATTTGCTGCCGATATATCATCAAGAAAAGCATCCCCTGCATTAGCCTGTCTGTAAAACTTAAGGCAGGAATCAACATCTGTTTTGAAATATTCAAGTGAATATCCATCAACACCACTTTCAACTCTTGATTTTGATATGAGTTGCCCAAACATCAGATTTGTTTTAACACCTTTATCTATCATATACTTTGCATTTGTAACGGCTACAAATTTACCCCTTGCTCTTGTCATGGCAACATTAAATAGCTTGTTGGCATAATTGTCCTTTGTGCTTGTCAGTAGTATTCCTGGATAAGTCTGCCTGTAGCAATCGGTTGCATCATAAACAATAACGTCCTGCTCTGAGCCCTGAAACTGATGTACTGTTGCACAAGGGATAGTTCTTTTTTCACCAATCTTTTCCGCCATATCAAGTGCCATGCTGTTCAACAATCCTGCCTGAGATGTATATGGAGCAATTATACCGACGTTAAAACCGTTATTATATGCTCTTTCAGCTAAAGCAAAAGAAATAAACGCACTTAATATATTTACTCTCGAATGGTCTTTCATAGGAATACAAGTTGACATCATATAGCTTAAATCAGCTATACCATAAGCCTTCTTCAATTCTGGAACGGCTTCTTGTATTTCATCACGTTTTTCTTTTATTCCACTTGCAGTTTTTAAAAGTCCATGGTACATTGTTACACTAGCAAAATTGGCAATTTCAGGATGCATTCTATATTGAATATCTAGCATACATAGCCATTTATGTCCACAGTTTCGTTCAACAGCATCACTTATACCGCAATATCTAAAAATATCAACAGAGAGACTTTCAGAACGATCTCCTTGAACTATGGGAGGGAGCTGACAATAATCACCCATACAAACGAAATGCTTTTTTGCAAGGCTTGCACCGAAAATGATTTGAGGAATATATGACATACTTGCCTCATCGAATATTACAACATCAAATGGTATCTCGGTGAGCTTTTTATCAACAACAGCTTTGGAAACGGTTGTTGCAACAAATCTAGCTTTTTTTATGGAATCAATTTCTTTTTCAGCAAGCGCCTCTCTTATTTCGCGAATTTTCTTACTTATTTCTTTACGCTTAGGATCCGTCTTACCATACTTTTTACTTTCATTCATTAAATCCTTACGTTTTTTCACAAGTTCCGGGCATAAATAAAGAGCAAAGTTGAAAGATGATTTGAATTGACTTTCATTAATATCATTATCCTTCGGATAACCATATCTCAGGATATCACCGAGATTTGATTGAGGAAATAATTTAAACACTCTTTGTATAGCTGCATCTACAGATACATTGCTGTACGAAAGCATTAGTATTTTATTTCCTTTTTTTATGTGCTGAATTGCAATTTTAGCAAGGGTCTCGGTTTTTCCACTTCCAGGAGGTCCCCAAATGAAAGTAATTGGTTGTTTTAATGTCATATCAACCGCTGTTTCTTGACCGGTAGATAATTTAGCACCATATTCAATTTGATTGAAACCCTGAGTTACTAATGCATCAGTGATATAATTATTCTTATTCCGCAGTAAAACAAGCCTTTCGTTTAGAGTATTTAACAAACGCCAACTCTCAACAGAAAATTCCAAGCTTGATATTTCTGTGTCTTCAGAATGTCCAAGATCAGCGTCTGTTGAAATAATAACTGTAAATTCACTACAATTTTCAAGTATTCCTTTTACTTCCACTTCTCCTTGAACTGAGTCTTTTTTTAATGAGACATATAAAGTTATCTGAGTGCCATCTGGATAGTTTAATTCTGTATCTGTATCGAATTCATAAGAAAAACGAAGACCTTGTCGGCTTAAATATCGTCCATCATAGACTGTTATTCGTTTGCCACCGTTTCGACGTAAAAAGGCAACTTCTGATGCAATCTTTTGAGAATAATGATCACAAAATTCATTATACGATTTAAACCTTATAACAGGTGTATCTTTTACTACGCTTCCTTTTGTTTTTGAACGATTCATTTCACTTATTATACGATTATTTTCTCTTTGAATTCGCTCGTTTTCTTTTTTTATTTTTTCTTGTTCTATTTTGGAAGCCGTATCAAATTTGACCTTTTCAATTGCATCTGAGTTCTCAAGGGTTAAGTATGTTTTAAAGCAATCCGGATAAAGGAATTTCATTTCATTTCCATTCTCTTTAAACTTGACTATGATGATATTGCCTTGATGCCCTGTAATAACTCCGTTTTTAAAAGTTTTATGTACAACTTTCAGACCTATAAGTTCCATATCCCCATGTCCTCTCATAAGTTTTATATAAAGATAATAATGACAAGCTCGCCCTTAATAGGCGAGCTTAAGATTCATTCAATATATTGGCTAATACTTTATTACATTAACATTATATTTTCCAGCATTATATTCTTTATCCCTGCATAAATTACGGAAATGTCTTGGGTTTCCACCCTTGGTCAAACTGTTAATATGTATTAATCTCATTTTCTTTTCTTTAGCTTTATTCAATATTATGGCAACCTGTTCCTTAAAATCATGATTTTTTAATATATAATCTCCCCACGATAAAAGAAGATCGCCTCCTTTACAATGTTCAAATACCGAAGATATATACTTTAAATTAGCTTCACATATTTTTCTGTCAAATTCTATCGGTAATTTTGAAGGGCTGTTACATATTAATGGATAAGGATTAATCATTATGCACCCATCATAACCTTGTTGACGTGAAAACTTGATTAAATCATTCATAGTATTATCTGATGTATCTGCGTCGGCAGTATTAGGATTTATCCCCACACATACCAATGTCTTTTTTCCATAATTCCCTAAAACAAAACGTAAATTATTCGTTCTATCATATTCATATATAGTTGGTTTATAATCGACATATCTTCTGTTTGACATATAATTATCCTCCGTTAAGATATTTAAATACATGAGATCATATTGATTGGTATCCCAAAACGATGTCAACATTAATGTCTAATTTTAATAATCTGCTTTAAACTATTTAATATTTCTGAAATATCGCCTTCGTTACATTGTTTTCCAATGGAAACTCGAATGGTTCCCAAAGCAAATTCTTCCTTTAAATTGATTGCTTGTAGCACATGTGAAATCTCATCATTGTCACCATTACAAGCAGCCCCAGTGGATATAGCAATACCTTTAAGATCAAGCCTATGTAACATGGTCTCGCCGCTCTGATTCATAAACGATAAGCTCAACAAACCAGGAAGTATAGTATTTCCACCGTTACGAACATACTGAACTCCTGATTCGTTCATAGCTGTAATAAGCTGATTTTCTAACTCATGAATATGTTCTATATTTTCGTTTAAATGGTCACAGTTTTCCTTTAAAGCAGTTGCCATACCAACAATAGCGGCAACATTCTCAGTTCCGGCACGCAAAGCATTTTCCTGTGAGCCACCGTCCATAAACGACACAATGGATGTTCCTTGACGAATATACAAAAAACCAATGCCTTTAGGCCCATTAAACTTATGTGCTGAAGCAGACAGAAGATCTACGCCTAATTCTTGAACATCAATTGGAATATGTCCTACAGCCTGAACAGCATCAGTATGAAATATGGTTCCATGCTTATGCGCAATTCTAACAAGATCCTTTATAGGCTGAATTGTGCCAATCTCATTATTTGCAAACATAACCGACACAAGGCGAGTATTATCTGTTATATTTTGCTCTAGTGTTTCAGGTAAAACTGTTCCATCTTTATTTACAGGCAAATATATAACAGGATAGCCTAACCGTTCAATAGCTTCACAAGAGCGTAGCACTGCATGATGCTCAATCTGAGATGTGATCATCGCCCTATGCTCAGTATCAGCAAATGCCGCCCCCTTAATCGCCCAATTATCGCTTTCCGTACCTCCTGACGTGAAGAATATCTCTTCAGGTTCAGCATTAATACACCTTGCAATTAAACTCCTTGCTTCTGCAATAGCTTTTTTGGCTGATCTAGCGAACGAATATGGCTGCGAAGCATTAGCGTATTCCTCTTTCAACCATGGTAACATAGCCTCATATGCAACAGGATCCAACTTAGTTGTTGCTGCATTATCAGCGTAAATAAACTGTTTCATTTAATCACCTACGAAAACAATTTGCAACCGTCATTTATGAAGTCCTCGATTTTAGCTTGCAATTCTTCTACAGTCACATCCAGTTCTTCAGCTAAACAAGAAATACAGTAAAACGACTTTGCCTTCTGATTGATCAATTTCTTTGTCAATCCTATTTCGTTTTTGGAAAGCGGTTCCTTACCGCAAACATAGCATATTTTCTGGTTCATATCACATTGTATCCATTCCCATTATTTTGAAAGATGGCAGATCCTTACCCGCATACTCACTATCGAGCAATCCCAATTGATATTTGATCGTATCACGCATTCTTCTAGCTCGATCAAAACAATAGCGTTTAAACGCTCTTGGTGAGATATCAGAAACACTCTGAGCATTAGGAAACAAGAGTTTCAGATATGCAGTTGCTATACGTTTTACAGCTTCTGTATCTCGTGTATCTGCTCCTTCAGGAACTATAATAAACTCGTCCACAATGCTTCTATAAGTCATATCATCACGAAGCTCATGCATGATTGAGCAGAAGTATTCAGAGTTGAGAGCCCATCCGTTTACTTTAAGATCATCCTTCATTCTAGGGATATTCCAGCCCTTAATGAATCCGTGAAAACGTTCAATCAATGCAGATTCATGAAACACTTCGGGAAGCTCCGTAAACATATTGCTGTATCCATCAGCATCCATAATCTCTTTTCTGATATTTCCACAGAGAATCATACCGGCATTAGCGACGCCCTTATAATCTCCAACTGTGAAATATCCTTGTTCCAGGTAACCTTTAAGAGCTGCTCGCATCTCGTCAGTATCAGTAAATGAGATTGTTTGAACTTCATCCAATGTGACAAAATCACTTCCTGCAACTAATCCTTCACGTCGCTTTGTCTGATCGTAAAACATCTTCGCTCTACTCATTACTCCACCACTGGACAGCCAACCATAGCGACTTACATTACCAAAAAGATATGATTTTCCAGTTCCTTTCGGTGCAAGCTCTATCAGATTCAAACGCTTTTCTACAAAAGGAAGAAGCCTTGTAAGCATTGTGAGTTTCTGTTCTTCTGTTTCGTAACCAGCTGCGTTATAATCAACTGCGCCAAGAATCACATTCATCCACTCGTCAATCGTAAACTCTTTTCTTGCATCTTTATAATCTTCTAGGTCAATATTATATGGGCAGAAGTTCTTAAACGAAAGAAGTTTGATTTTTCCTTCCTTTGAACTCTTGGCTTTTGATGACTTCCGTTCATATTCAAATGAAATATCGAAATCATCAGGAGAACGATATCCAAGCTCAACCATTCCCCATATATCTCGGCCTTTTACCAAATCATCCTTGCAATCATCCCAGACATCATTCTCAATGATAGTTTCTTTGAAACTGAGTCCAAAATCTGGTAACGAAAATGATACTTCACTTGTTTTAATATCAATATTGACTGAGATCTTAGCAAGAAACTTCACTTTTTTTCCTTCGATAATGATATCATTCTTGATTGCATTCCAATCATCCTTGCGCGGAATGAATTTCTTCACAAATCTTGCAAGATCTTCTTTATCGAAATTACCATCTTCGTCTTCAAACTTTTTTAAAAGCCAGTCACGCATAAATGCTGGCAGACTTAGCGTCGAGAAAAAGTTGGTTTTCTTAAGGTCTTTAAAAACGACCATTTCATCAAAATTATCTCGCAATTTCTCTGACAATTCCATTGATTCTCTCCTTATCAAAACAGACTATCAAAGTCATCATTTACTGTTGCCGTCTTGCCTTTAACCGTAAACTTAATTGTACCAATTAGATTTTCAGAATCATAGACATCAACAGTATAGTCTTTTGCACGTTTGATATCTGTCATATCAAATGTAAAATGCTGACCATTAATAGTACTTCCAGCATATCTTTTATCATCTAAAACAACAGATATATTGTTTGAAGACGTTTCAGAAATATAAAGCGTTAAAGACACGCCTTTCCTTCTATCGAGTATTATATTATCAGGCTGAACAACTTTTATCTGAACAGATACGTTCTTCTTCAGTGTAAGTGTAATTACAGGAACAACGACTTCTTCGAGTGTTGCGCCTCCATGAACCTCTACATTTGCAGCCCTACTCTTTTTAAAACGGCCATAGTCTGACAAAACAATATAGTTGTTCTCGACAACTTTATACGGAACATCACAGCCTTCAAAGTATGCACAGCATCTACCGGAATGCTCTCCTTTTGTATCTGTCTCGTATGGAATCTCCTGTTTTTTTAATACAGCAAGGCGTGAAGCACCGTGGTCACTTGCAATTATAAATGAACGGCATTTTCGCATTGTCAATTCAATAGCCGCTGTATTGATTGCACGTTCAATAACTGACAATTCAGCTGGGATATGAATCGGATCCTCATCATTTGTAAATAAGTATCCGCCTTCCTGCTTGTGTTTTATATCATCAAGCATCTGTTCCTTGTATTTCATTTCACCCGGCCAGTTATCGAAGAACTGTTTATTGAGCTTTGTAATCGTTGGAAGATCTGAACGAGTAATATCAATATGAATGGATAATCCTTTTTTCTTAGCTAATGCCTCAATATATGACAAGTACTCAACACCAAGTGCATCTATCCAATACAAATATGCATTTTTCTTATCTTGAATAGATTGAATCGCACTGTCTCTAGTCGGAAGTTGAGCATATAGGTAACTAGAGGCATAGTCTTCAACAGTCTTCACAAACTCAGTATTGAGCTTATTTGAAACTTTTTGGAGCTTATACGCATAGACGTATTCTGTGAGTTCCTTGGATAATACCGGGCAAGTAAAGGTGTATTTCTTCAAGTACGCAGCCAGAGCCGGATAAACATATTCTATAGCATCAGATATTCCATGATGCGCCACCCACTTGACAACAGCCTTACGTTCATAAGAAGTGTTATCAGTATAACGATATATGCTTTCTTCTGGATCGACCTCGTTTGCCTTAAGGAAAACTGCAATATCCTCTTCAGGGAATTCACGTACTAATCGCTTGCGACAGTCATACATTTTGCGGAATTCAGGATCAGTATGAACAAATGAAACGATCATGGTCAGTATATTATCCTTAAAATCTTCGTAATTTACCGTTTTTTCGACCACATATCTAAGGTAGGAGTTAGCTATCTTAGACTGGTGGTACTTGCAGTAAATAAAGGCAAGCCAGTTCTTGAATTCAATACCTGTAATAGCTTCATGTAGATTATCAAAGACGCTATCATCGATATAGAATCTATCAAACAACGCATCTAAGTTTCTGCCTGCATCATTCGCTTCTTTCAGAAGACGTGACCACTGCTCGTTTGTTCCTATCTCATTTTTCAGATTAAAACCTTTGATTGTAGTATTCAATATCGCATACGCATCAAATAAACTTGTAACTGGAAACAATGATTCTTTCATATTCAATGATGTAGCAACATTAACAGTCTCACATGCACCATCCTCAAGCTTGCGGAGAAGGTATTTAATTCCTACATCCTTAACCAGCCCCGCTTCCGGGGCTATGTTCATTATTCTAGCATTAGTAATGATATTATCAGAAATATAGGCTCTATTCTGTGATCTCATCCTACTGTCATCTTCAATTATCCGACAGGCTTGTTCTGATACACCACGAAGAAGAAGAATTACTCTTGCAGTCCCGAGTGTAGTACTTTTCAGGCGACGAAGTTCCTTGTCAGCAAACATAGCTCCTTTAATTGCAAGAAATTCACCTAACCCAATCACGACAAACTTGTTGTCACGATAATCTATATCAGATGTTCTGAAATTGTCAATCAACTCATCTATACTCGGAAACTTGTCGTCTTTAAAACAGAAATCGCTCATCCGTACAACAGAAACACCTTTCTGTTTCAATTCGTCCAGAACGGAAGCATAGTCTTCGTCGCCGACAACATAGAAAAAAGGGACGCCCTTTGCAGAAGAGATATAATTCAAAACTTCATTGCAAAGCATACTACTTACCCCTTTCTGTTATTGATAATCTTTACTCCTAAGCCCATATCCTTCTTAACAATCTCTGTCAGCCATGTACGTAATTCAGAGTCATCCATATCAGCGATTTCTTTAACCACATGATCACTTCCGCCTGCATTGTACTCTTTATGTGCCAAAGCTGTAATTTGATCACGTACACGCGGATTGTCATTCCATTCATAAGCGCTTATGGCGAGATCTTCAAGATTATCTCTTACAGCGTTAAGATCTGTTAACAAGCAGCTGAAATCACCAACTATTGCCTGTGAAAATCTTTGATCTCTGAAAGAAGCATCTGCAATATCAGTAAAGAAATTCGCATTCTGTATAAACTCAAGCGCAAACTTGATATCCGACTCACTTGAGGTATTACTATTTAAGATTGAAAATGCCTTTTTCGCATCTGAATAATCAGCAGAATTCACACAAATCAGTATCGGTGTACGGAAATGCTCTGACCAAGAGCGCGGATTCTTTGTACCGCCGGCTTTTTCTTTCCAAAGAGCAAACAACTGTGCCTTCAACTGATTCTTTCTGAAATCTTCTGCCGCTTTTTTGACAATTGCATTGCTTGAAGTTGCGGTTTCAATAAACAACTCGGATTTTATTGAATGCTTGATCTCTTCGCATTCCGATTCTGTGAATCCCTCAAGATACGGTGCGTAAACATCCATGAATACTGTGAGAGAATGATTGAGAATTTCTCTGATCTCAGCACTATGATTTGTCATCTCCGTAAATATGGTTTTCATATCGTCCGGAAGAATGTCATCATAATTAGCAATTTTACGGAGTTGATTGAAGAATGATGTTAATTCCGGATACTTTGCACAGATAGACTCGCAAGAGAAACCTATAAATTTAAGAGTATCTCTCCATGCACTGAAAGCACCATTTTTTGAATGCTCGTGAACATTAAGCATGACGTTTGTCATCTTAATCACTTCATACTCAGTTGTCAGTTTTCTAAGCTCGTCCTCACCGGTATTACCGTTCCATATTGCGGAATACTCTACACTGAAAAGGTTTTTGATATCAGTAAAAACAACATCCTGAGCTCCGATCTCTTCTGTTAGAGAAAGCAGCTTATTATTTTCGAACCGCTTCAGGAATAGCTCCATGCCCTTCTTGCAGTTGTCTGTTGTCAGAAGTTCCTTCAGATTCTGTGCAGAAGACTGACGCTGAATAGCAATCTTGCCTATTCTATTTGCAATGTCATGCGCATCGTCACCCTTGCTTTGAACAAGTTCCATGTACATCTTAACAAGATCATATACACCCTGAGTATCGACATCTTCCAGACACCAAACCGGGTATGAAAGTGTTCTCATTTTCTGAAGCACCATAGAACTTGCATGACTGGGAGAAGAACACGAATTAGGCTCAATGCTCCATGCTGACTCGGTCAGTTCATAGAACGCTTTTTCCTCTTCTGTAAGACTAACAATATAGCTTTGCTTCTTTTTTGCACCGAAATTGTTGCCTATCATTTCAGATAACTTATCAGGCGTCATTGAATCCCGATGTCCTTCGGCATCCATACAGCGATATGGTTCGGAACTATACTCCTTCAGAAGGAATCCAGTAAGAAAACATGAAAGATTGCATTCAGAGAAACCAAATGTTGATTCTAGGCAGTCATAAATTGAACCGATAGAGATTTTTCCGCTCTCTTTAAAACTGTCTGCAATCATCTTATTGATTGCTTTCTTAATAATAACTATAGGTTCGTCTGAAAGTGAATCTTCACTCCAATAATCTGGGCGCTCCCAAACTTTACCAAGAACGCTTTTTTCGCAGCCAGCTATTAAGCCTTTGACATCAATACCGCCAATACCATAACGTGCTATCTTTGTTGGGGTAGAGAGTTTGAGCTGCGATTCACTCAAGCCTTTAGTGAAATCCTGAACATATCTGTATTTATTAAGAACAATTGTCTGAAGGATAGTATGTACAGCAGCTGCACCAACAGCTTTTTCACCATCCTGATTAGCATGAGTATAGACAATAAAATGTCCATCATGAATCCTGTCTTTCCATGTCTGCTCCAATACATCTTTTGCCTGTTTATTCTGTTTCTTTGACTCTTGGTTGTTGTTGCCGCTGTAATACAGAGACATGGCTGAAAACTCCACATATTTTTCATACAATTCCATTGTAAGCGGAGTTGATAGTGCATCAATAACTACAATGTTCTGATAAACAGGATCACTGATTGTACTCTTGATAAGAGAGCGAAAACTCATTGCTTCATCTTCATTCTTTGCTACGGCAAGAACTGCAAAGAAGTGCCAACTTGAATCCTTGTTTTTTAGAGCATCCATCTGCTTCTTAAAATCGGCTATTGTTACAACAGGCAGCTTACCTGATTCAACATCTACTGCATAGCGAAGCTTCAGTGGAGGTGTAAGATTGAGTGCAGAAGCCAGGGCAGGTCCCTCATAAACCAGCTTTGCAGTTGTACCTTGAGATGTACGTATCTCTTTCTTGTAGTTTTCAATTTTGACACTATCTCCTGCAAGAACAGCAGCTGAGTATGCTTTCTTATTATCAGCTATAGGGTTCTCAATCAAGATTCCCTTTGTTACAAGCCCTTTGGCAAGGCCCTTACATTCGTTTTGTAGCTCTTCGTCTCCATCAAAAACATAGCTGATATTCTGATCAGTTGGTTTAAGTATAGGCAATGCTCCGCCAAGGCGAAGATCTATCGATTGAAGAATCAGAATAGCTTTCAAGACGATTTCTTCTTTCTCTGTAAGCTGTTTCTGCTGAGAGAATGTATCAAGGATCAATCTGATATCTGATGTCAGATAGTCTCGTCCTTTCTCGTAGAAGAAGTCCCATAGCATATCAACAGTCAAAAAAGGTCTGTCGTCATAAGGACTTGTATTCTGAATAAACCATTGAAAAGCTTTTACTTCCAGATTCTTTGGAGTTTTTATAAAATCGAACATACTACGCTGATTCGACTGAAAAGCAGATGCGATATTTTTCAGCACAAGCGCAGCCATCGGATGAAGCGGAAGTATTTCCCGCATAACAGTTTCACTCTTTATACTTGCTGCTTTAACAACCGCTGAACGTGCATTATTATCATATGAATTAAGCTCGTCTGTCATAGCCTTCCAATTATCCATAGCAGCAGGCTTAACTTCAAACGCATGACCGATAAGGTCGAATGCTATATTATCAGGTAAAGTAATTTCAACCTTATCAAATCGCTGCTGCACAACTGTCCAGGGATTCGTTTTATCATTAACAGATCCATACTTCTGAGTCAAAGAAGAAAGCGGATGAGTTACAATCATAAGATAGAACGGTGCTTCCTGGCAGATAGAAACGAGTTTCTGGAATTCACCAAGTGAATCACCATTCTGGCGGAAATAATCGCTGAATTCATCCCATATAAAAACTATCTTGATATTGTTTTGCTGAATAATATCAATTATCCAGTTACGAAGCGAATCAGATGTCAGATTCAGGGCTGTGATACCCTCAGTTGCAGCAAGATCAAATATATTGCTCATAAGAGAAGATACATCTGAACTTTTTTTCAAGCTATTTACAATTTCTTCCGCAGTTGACTGTGAAAAGGTCGACTCCCACTTAGGCCTTTTAAGTAGAGCATCAACAAGATTTGCATGAATATCGTCTTCAAGCCAGGCTATAACACTTTCTTTCAGAGAATTCTCACCCTTATAAGCACAATCACTTGCATTCAGTGCATTCTTAATGCTTTCCTGAACTGCAAGGAACAGCTGTTGTGGTGTTGTGATACTACCTGAAGCATAACGATACGCTGTCAGAATACCTTGCTTCTTTTGACCAATAATCTTTTCAAGCAAAGCTGGTTCCTTTTTAAGAGGCTCGTATTTTCCCCAATATGCTCTAACTTCCTCTTCCGATACTTCTAAAAGCTTTTTAAGAGCAAAAGCACACTGAGACTTACCGGTACCATATGCACCATGAATCCAGATTGAACGGTTAGTGCTACCGCCAAGCATAGCTTCAGTATTTTTTAAAAGCGAAATAAAAGTATCATGAGGGTACGTAGTATCCCATTTTGCACCGCTGTTGATAGCGGATTCGTCAATACATGGGAAATAATCTTCATCAATATCAAAGTATTCGCAATACTTCATATACTTTGTAGCCATGGTTTAGTCCTCCCGGAAGAGATTTAATACGTCATCTGATGTTTTATCACGAAGAGTAATTGTCTTCAGATCATTTGTAAATGTTGCATTGATATATTCCGGATAAGCTGAAGACAGACCGAGCAGAATAGATTTCAACTCTTCCTCGTCATAAAGGCCGAATATCCTAATTGGACTTACGCCATCCCTATCGATGGTATCATCCATAAGGTATGACACATGGAACTCCTTATCCATATTGCATTTTTCAGCAAACTTATATAGAGCATAAAGAATTACACGATTGTCACTTACTGAACACTTCGCGCGTACCATGTCATCATCATCGGTAACATAACCAAAATTCAAGCTGGTACCGAATGGAGTGTCAGTTATTCTTTTATACGCTTTAACAATTGATTTTGCATCCTTAGGTTTAACATCTAAAGCGATAAGACGTTCTTCTATCTGATTTCGCTCATAGAAGTATCCAATATCCATATTATTGATATACCAAGCTATCTGTGGATTCTCCATTGCTAAGTTTACAAGCATTAGTCCCAGTGCTGTATCGGATTCCCAGCCAATCTCGCTTATCAGTTCAGCAAATGGTGTAAAATGATTCTTTTCATTTAACCCAGCATCTCTCAAAAAGCGTCTAAACATGTCATACATCATCGGTCCAAGCGTATGCTCTGTAAAGAAATCTTCCTTTAAATCAAAGAATGCAACAAGCCAATCACGCTTAGGTGCATGGTCGGCAAAAGAATTGAGACTTTTCATAGCTCTTCCTCCTCCTTGTGGATGACGCAGCGAATGGAATAACAAACATCCACTGTCAATCATATGGCACTGATAACAATGAATGCAATCTGTAATGGTCAGTTTTCCATCAGTAAACTTTATACAACCATTTCTACAGTTTGTTTCACAAACCTGACAAGCTGCGCAATATGCAGATTTTCTGAAAACCTGCTTGAACATCTTTGAAAACTTTGGCTTTTCAACTACGATTGAATCAGGGATTGATACAACATACCCATTTTTTGTTTCTTTAACTTGAAAATGGATTGTATCCCCCTCAAAACGAATAGAATAATCTTCTTCATTTACACTAAGCATTCCAAGTGTTTTAATCCATTCTTTCCAGTCTGTAGAAGGATTAGTAACAGTAATTGTCAAAATATGCTTTGTTGTGCTTTCAACACAACGAAATTTATTATCGCGAAGGTCTCTTCCGTTTTTACGCGCGCTCCACCCGCCATTTGTAATATATGATTCTACCTGCTTCGGATCAGTTGAATTGTATGAATCTTTTATATACGAAATGTATCTATCAATTTCTTTTTCATAGGAACAATGACGAAAATAATCACTTGCACCTCCACCCATAGGGCAAAACAAACAGCCAGCACGAGCATTTCCTTTACGGTATGTATTATTAATATAAATCTTGTTATAAAACATATAAAGCCATATTTCAGCTGATGTCCATTCAAGAATCGGATTAAAGCTGTATTGACCTTTTTGTTTTTTTCCAAAATTTTCAAACTCGTATTTGCTTCTGGCAAGGCTTTCATGTGCGCGTACTCCGACAAAATCCATTCCGATATAATCGTCTTTGCCTGTTATCTCGCGCATTTTCAATGTTTGCGGTGTACTTTTATGAACACTACAGCACCAGCGAAGAACCCTTGCAGGCGGACCGAAGATTCTCCATGAATCATGTGGATCAAAATGAGATCGTGCTGTATAAAATGGTGTTCCATCATCCGCACATTGTTGCTTTGTATATTCTACCGCTGCATATGTATCAGGAAATTCCATACCGGTATCTCCGAAGATGACGATAAAACTGCCTTTAGGTAATGCTTTCTTAACCAAATCGAGTAAAACGGCACTATCTTTTCCTCCGGAAAAAGCAACATGAAAGATATCAAGTTTCTTATTGAATTTTTCATATTCTTTAACGATCATCTTAACCGTTGAATCTTCGATGACAGTGAGCAAGTCTTTGTTTTTTTCACACATTGCTTCGATGTCAATCGGTCGAAGAATATTTCCCTTTTCACGACTATATGGAATACTGCCATCCTCTTCTATCACCGGCTGTAATTCTGGTGCATTATATAAGTCACCACCTTTTATTCTTGCAATTAAAGTGCCACGATACCAATACGCAGTAGACTCTGCCCAAAGATAAGGGATTTCTTCTTGAGGATCAAAATCCCAGTAGTTACGAAAACCAAGCAGTTCCATTTCCGGGCTGTATACCGGTCTGGGTTCTTTTGAAAAATTTGTTGGGGTTGAATTAAGTAAAATTCCTCCTGTTTGTGTATCAAAGGAATATGAATACATGAATCAAAGATCCTTTCTAAGTGTTTTCGCCATTGCCGCAACCTCATCCAGTTGCCCGAACTTACTTTTGGCGGCATATCCATTCTGAAACAGATAAGCACCTATTGTTTCGGGAGTCAATTCCAGATCTGTCTTTGCAGCAGCAATTGCAAGCATTTCTATATAGCTTTTCCCGAAATCTTTTTCGGAAATAATACCTGCATTCTTATCATTAAAATTTATCAGACATAAAGAATATCGCTTGCTATACAGATAGCAATAGCTCTCAAGCAAGTAATGGTTCCAACTTTGTCCACACATCGGGAACAATGCAAATGAAGTGATCTCCTTTATTGCACAGAAATGATCAGTAATCAGCCCCGAAAGAACCCTATCTATCTCCTCTATCGGAAACTCAACATAGCCCGGAGCTACAAACTGGTCAACATCAATTCGCACCATACTCTCATACAATGCCTGAAACACGTTCTTTCTATTTGGAACACCTGTAAGTTCAATATTCTTCTCTGATAGTTCATCAAATGTACAGCTCTCTTTTTTAGCAAGGTATTGTTTAAGCAATACTATTGAATTCAGCTCAGAGTTCTCCTTTGTTAGGATTCTTCCGTTAAGATTGTACTTTGAAGACAGTAGTCTTCCATATATTGCTGATTGGATTGTAGAAAGAGGGATCTCATAATTAGTTTCTTCCACGCTATCAATAGGTAGATCGCCCAATGACGCAAATCCCTCCTCTTCATAAGCCTTATCAACATATTCAATTATTGCGCTACATTCTTCCTCTGTCATGATCAGTTTATCATTGAGAAAATACAAGCCTTCTGATACTCTCGTAAAATTCAAACTACCAGAAATAGCTCGCCATATATTCTCAGTAGGAATATACGGTAGATTCTCACCGAGGCTATCTACTGTTCGAGTGACTGAATCTCCCCAGATTCTCTTTAATTCTGATGAAACGCATTCTTTTTCCGTTTGCTTTTTCCCATTTATCATGAAGCGCTTTGCATGATAGCATTCAGGAAATTGTTTTTGCAACAGTTCTTTCAGCATTTCTTCTGAAAGAATATGCTGCTTATTCATCCATTCTGAATGATGCTCTAACAGAGCTTCATAATAGACTACAGCATTTCCATCATTAAAGATATCCTGTACTATTTTCTGGAGCTCAACAGACAGATCTTTATTTTCTGCAAACAATTTGTCATTTATAAACGTGCCAGCAGAAAGAATCAATAATCTTAATTCATCATCTTTCTCTGGTATGCTACCAATATCCTCTTCTTCTGCAAATTTTCTAAAGCGTATCAAATCACGCATTGAATCAATTTTGAAACCGTATGAAAAACGCTTGTCAAGAAGAGCGCGAATACTGTTTAAAATGTCATCGGAACAATCTTTGACAGTCTGACTTTCTTCAGCATGATTATCAATACTGGTATCAGCATGATTATCCGTTCCATTATTTCTTTGAAACGAATCATCAAACATTGTTTTAGCTGTACCAAGAATTCTCTGATACTTCTCCTGATTATGCTGATAATAATTTATCATAATACGGAAAAGTTTTGAGGTGTTCTTTATTCCAGTTTTACCTCCAGTAAACAAATATCGTAATTCTTCAAAACGCATGCTGATGCCATTCTCATTGCGATAGGTATCATCAATATCGATTCCTTGGTTGACAGCATACTGACGAAACATTGATGATATATCATAAACAGCTTGTTTCTTTGTGATTTGGCCGTTCTCTATACGCCAATATGCATCAATCAAAAGAGCAACTTCAAATGAGCTCCAAATAGGTTGTCGCATACTATCATTCCCTTCAAGCTAGAATCCTGTCATTTGCTAATATGTTAGCGCAAAAGCACCCTATATTTTAACACAAATCCGCAAAAAAGTCAACGAAATAGCCTGTTTAACATTTTTAATTCCCGCTGTTTTCATGCCATTTCTAAATCGACAACTGCTTTAAATAGAAAAGCCAAACGCAAAGAATTATCTTATTCTAACAAGACGAGATTATATGCAAAATACAGCAAAAAAATTTAAAATCAATTGACTTTTTTGTGACTCTTAATTGAATTATATCACACGACAAATCATATTTCTATGTTAAATTGTAAATAATTAGTTTTGATGGTAAAAAAGAAGAGCCGCCCGAAGGCGGTACCGAAATATCAATCATCAAAAAGTTTATCTGCCACGTCAAGATCAAGAAGATAATACTTCCGACCTTTCTGGCGGTTTTCAATCAGAAAAGTATCGGGTATAAGTTTAAGCCTGCTCCGTACAGTATTCTCTGAGAGTTAAAAAGATAAGAATGTGTGTTCATAGAAAGTTTACGAATCCAGCCGCACATTTTACCTTCATCATACGTTAAAGCCTATAAGACTAAAGTACAATTATCTCTTGCATTCAGCGAGATATCGCTGTATAATGAAATAAAGCAGTTATATACTGTAAATCAGAAGAATGGCAGGTGAATATTATGAAATTCAAGAAGATAGCTGCTGCAATTGCCGCTGCTGCAACCGCAATTATCCCTTTTTCTGCAGATAATGCAGATGTGAGCAATACATCAAAAGTATATGCAGAAGAATTCATGACAGAAAGCTCTATTCCTGACTGGATACCCACAACCTTTGAGGAAGCTGTCAGCTTCCGCAATAAGTACGGTGCAACTCACATCGGTTCGGGAAATGAAAGCAATCTGATCTGTCTTGTTTTCAAAGAGCAGTATCGCAGCCAAGCAAGGTATGAGATAAAAACTTCAGGAGCATTGGTAACCGAATACTGCCATGATGTATTTGTTAATGAAGACATCGATGTTGCATATGAAGTTGTGGTATATAAAAGCG
Organism: Ruminococcus flavefaciens; assembly: GCF_900143025.1. GTDB lineage: Bacteria > Bacillota > Clostridia > Oscillospirales > Ruminococcaceae > Ruminococcus > Ruminococcus flavefaciens_I. The sequence goes on from NZ_FRCT01000004.1 coordinate 133,137, forward strand.
CATGGAAAACGCCGCCTGATTTCAAGGTCAAATTCAGTCGTGATTCTGTATTGCAGCAGGAATACTCCTTTACAAGTTTCGGAACGCAGGCTGTAGAAACCGATATCTACGGCTGGCTTCCCGACTGCATCGAGGAATACATGGAGTATGAAAGTATTAATTCCTGTATATCAGCAAAAGACAATTATGTTGTATTCTGCCTTGATACTGATATCGGTACAGGGCATTACTGGATCCTTAACCGTGAAAGTGATTATGATAGTACTGTCATATCGTCTCTGTGCTCAACAGATTGCAGTGAGGAAACAACCGAACCCCTGGACGGCGGTACAAAACATGAGATCCGGGTATTTCAGGCTGAAAAAGACGGGTATGCAAAGATAGCGTATGACTATACCGAAAATTACTTTATTTCCAATTCACCCACTGCAATAGAAAAGACATTACTTGCCGACTGTGTGGTTATAGATGATGCACAGACCGTACTGCTTAAGGGAAATATGAGATATACACTTGTTGACTATGATACCGGCAAGCCTATTTCTGTTCCCGAAGATGACGCTCCTTATATATGGACAAATGTAAGCTATGACACACCTGAAGGCGAGTGCATTATGAACCGTCAGCCATTCTGGCTTTATACAAATCCGGCAATTGACAAGAGCACAGGTTTTCACCTTGACGCAGATAATTTTTCATTCGGATTGAGTGATCCGCCAAAAGGATATTTGATCCCTGAAACGGCCGATCCTCATCCGAGATATGAAAATGGCAGAATAATCCCTGAAGATTATATGACCGTCACAAAATACGACAATGGAACTGCCGATGTTGTAATAAAACTAAAAAGCCGTAAAAAGACCACATCATATTCAACAACTATCACTCTGTATGATAAGGATACAGGTGAACTGATCGGTATTCCTGAATGTGATGATGCGTTCCGCATTATGAAGGTCACTGCAAGCGGTAAAACAGAGTATTATGGTATAACGTCAAACCCCTGTACAGTCGATGATATAAACGTATACGATCCCGACAGCTATTATTACATCATATCTGATATGGCCGGAGGCGGCTATTGCGAACCTGAGTTTGAAGTCGTAAATGAAGGGAACAACAAGGTCGAACTGTCATGCAAACTGGAATGGGTACCGAACGGTGATGTCAACGGAGACGGCTGTCTCACTGTTTCAGATGCTTTGATAATGCAAAAGTGGCTTCTTTCTGCATCAGATATCACACTTTTCAACTGGAGAGCAGTTGATTTCTGCCGTGATAACAAGATAGATATATTTGACTTAATAATGATGCGAAAAGAACTCATAAATCGGAATGCTACAGAATATTTAGAACCTGATCAGCGCAGTTTCGGCGGACCAATACGTACTGTTACAGATTGTCTGAGATTATATCTTGGCCCGGATGAGAGCTATGAGAATGTAGCAATTATTTATAAAGGTACTCATCTCTCAGAATTAGGATATCAGGATAATAACGATAAATGGATATTTACCGAATACTGCGGTCAATATGGCTGGATCAGAACAGTAGAAGACGATGGCAAAACTCCGACGATCGTTTACGAGGTATACATGGATAAGCCAGTCATCTATCTCTACCCCGAGAAAGAGACCGACGTTCACGTTGAGCTTGAACTGACTTCTTCAGACCTTTATACGACCTACCCAAGGTACAACAACGGCTGGGACGTAACAGCATATCCTAACGGCACACTCCTGAACAAGGTTGATGGTACACATCATAAGTATTTGTTCTGGGACGCAGTAAACTGCCGTACAAGATTCGACTTCTCGAAGGGCTTCTGCGTCGCAGGCAGCGATACAGAGAGTTTCCTCAAGGAAAAGCTCTCATATATGGGACTGACCGAAGATGAAATGAACGAGTTCATAGTATACTGGCTGCCTTTAATGGAGCATAACAGGTATAATCTCATTTCTTTCCAGAGCGATGCCTATACTGATTCTGCCAAACTGAACATAACACCTGCACCTGACAGCTTACTGCGTGTATTTATGGCATATGTTCCGTTGGATGAGGCAATTGATATCGAACCGCAGCAGTTATCGACCTTTGAGCGAACAGGTTTTACAGTCGTTGAATGGGGCGGCAGCAAGATACAATTAGAAATCATATAAAATGAAATTCCGCCCGTCATGGGCGGAATTCTTTATAGTTATACTGAGGATACATATATACACATCATCAGTTACAGTATCTTCTTTCACAGTATAGGATATAGTATCAAACAACTGATCTTCACATTACAGGAAGACACTTTATATTCATTATATACAACATTAATGACATACACTTGTACATTACCACAAAACAGCAAATCTGGTATATTGTTAACAAAATATCCTTTAATGCATCGAATTAAAATGTTATAATTGTCTTATATGATAAATACCATGACGATGAAGTTTAATTTAGTATATAAGGCTATCCTTTTCATCTCGCATTTAATTCATTAAATATCTGAACAGGAGGTTTCTTATTATGGCAGGTAGTCAACCACCGAAATTGATTATACTTGACATTCTTCATATTTTACAAAAGCACTCAGACATTGATCACAGACTCTCTCAACAGCAGATACAAGATCTTATAGAATCAGAATATGGAATGAATGTCGCTCAAAAGACCGTTAAACGCAATCTTTCAAAGTTGATCGAATTTGGTTTTCCCATAAGATATCGTGGCAGCGAACATGAAAATGATACTATAATCCGTAAAGGTAAAAACGGAAAAAGCGAAGTGATATTGACAGATTGGTATTATGTTCATGAGTTTATGGATGGAGAATTGCGTCTGCTTATCGACAATGTGCTTGCTTCTGACGGAATTTCACAGAAAGAACGCCTCAGCCTAATAGGTCGTCTTGAAGGCTTATCAAGCAAGTCTTTTCTCTCTACTATCAAGAATACAGATATGGAGATTTGCGATAAGGTAATAAACAGAGAGATTTATATTACACTCGAAAACATTGGAAGTGCTATCGCAGACGGAAAACAAGCATCCTTCCACTACTGTGATTGCGGGATAGATGGTAAGCTGAAATATAAACTTGACAGTAGCGGTAAAAAGAAGCTTTATAACGTCAATCCATATCAGATAGTATCCAGGAACGGCCACTCGTATCTGATATGTAATCTTCCGGAGCACGATGATCTTACACATTTCCGTATTGATCGTATCAAGGACTGCACCAAGAACGATGAGCCTGCAACTCAACTGAGAACGTTGAAAGGCTTTTCGGCAGGTATCAGGCTTTCCGATTACATAAAAACGCATCCGAATCTGTGGAGCGGTACTCCCGTACATATCACATTTCAATGCAAACAGTATATGATGAACGATGTTGCGGATAGTTTTGGCACGAATAACAGGATTGAAACGCTGCCTGACGATATGATGATAGTTCACGTTGAAGCAAGCGAAGCCTCAATGCTACACTGGGCAATACAATTTGCAGACGCAGTAGAGGTACTTTCACCTAAAAACTTGCGTGAACAAATAGCCGAAACACTAAGAAATGCTCTCAGCAAGTACGAAAAATAAGTAAGTCAATAATGTCACATACGATGTGATATAATAATAAGGAGGAAAATTATGAGTACAACTTTTTTATCAGAAGATATGACAAGATACTATGAGGATATGTGGATTGCTCACCAGTTGGAAGCGTTGTCAAATGGAAAATATCGTTTCCTCAATAATTTAGAATTTGGAAACTATAAAAACGAATTTTGGAGTATTATTTCTGCTGATGAATGGTCTAATATCAGTTTCCATTTTGAATTGAATTGGAAAAGAGGACTACCAATAACAAATGTATCAAAAATCAATATACCTATTCATTTGGAAACCAAAAAAGGTCATGAAGAATTATATCGTAAGGCAAGAGAATGCTTTGAAGCGCAGGGTTATAGCTTTATTGGTGAAAAAGAAGGAGCTATTCTTGCGTCAGACAATTCTAAATTTCATGAGTCGATAACTCCTGACTTTTCTTCCGAAGAAGCGGCAAAGGCGACTATTCGTGAAATAATCAAGATTCTAGATTCAGAGTCTTATCAAAAGTGTGCTCATATCATAAATGAGTTTATCCGTGAGCAACAGAATAAAAATTGATATTATAATTAGGCTATAGGACATAAGGCAGTAACGCCCTATGTCCTTTGCTATAATATGAAATAGAAAAAGCACGAAAATAATTATTATACCATGCAGGCACAAGTTCATTTATACTCATCCTCCTTTGATATAATATAATCACAGTAAAAACATAGGCACTTCACAGAGCACATATACATTCTGCACATTTTGAGTACTGTCAATCTGTGCAAAAAGGAGATTTTTCTATTCACCCCTCTGAATCTTCGGGTTTCAAATTTTTGAGTAGTATAATGAAGAAAACCAAAACCATGACTTTCTTTCAGGAGGTAACATATGGATTATTATACAAGACCGGCATGGGTAGAGGTATGTCAGAAATTCTTCGAGGCTTATGTCGAGTTCCGAGTTGAGGGTACCGAAAAAAACAGAATAGAACACAACTGTCGTCAAATAGAAATTGCTTTTTTTGACTGTAATGATTTAATTTCAGTCGAAATGTATTGCCCAAACATTATGAGAAGTGTGAGCGGATGCTATGACGGCTCAGCTCAAAATACAGAAAAACTGATAAGAATGATACTTTGGCTCGCACTTGATGTCGAGGAACTGGAAATTTTCAATATAGAAGCGATCGAATCTAAAGAAGAATATAGTGAGTTATGGGATATACTTGTAGAAAAGTATTGTCGTTGCTATGAGGATACCATTGAGGAGCGTTGGAAAGGAGCAGGCGAAGAAAGCTTTATATTCAAACTTCATGATCGTCAAATCAATGTATACTTTTATCCTCATGGTATGTGGGAGGATAACGGATGGATCTGTGTAAATCTTTACTGCCTTGACACAGGATTTAACATCTCAACGATTGTTGACCAGACAGATGATGATACTGAGTATCTTATCAGCTTGATACAGGACATGACCTTAGAACCAAAGATCATCAATTTTAGTATTACAGATTCCGTAAGAGAGCATGATCTTATCAGAGAAGCGTTAGTAGGCAGGCAGACAGAGAATGGGCTAAATCGATTAAGACATCCTTTTTCAAATCCGAGCTTAATTTGGAACAGTGATGTGTTTGTGGATCGATACTTAACTCTTCATAACAGGGATATCAAAGTACAATATGAGAACAAGTGCAATCACATAGTAATTATCCTTAGTTGCCTCACAACAGGTAAATCTTGTTCTTTAGCGCTTTCCAAGCATAGCAATAGCAAGGAGATAGATGATGTTTGCGAGGAAATGATCTACAAGATACAGGAACTCGCATGGGAAGTTGTTTAACTGGTGTTGGGGCGGAAACGCCCCATCCTCTATGATATAATATAATTACAGAAGAGAAAAACACATATTCATTGTCTAATTTTAGACAGGAGGTATAGTTTATGGCGATAAGACCAGTTTATTCTACATCAAACGGTAAGGTCATCAAAAACGAGTACGAGTTTCAATGGTTCGCAGGCTTTTCTTTGGCTCAGAAGCAAAGATCCATTGTCGCACTGCATAATGCAGTAAAAACAGCCAATAAGAAAGCAACTCCTCTGGAAATAAGTACAAAGGGGATAATTGACCTTGGCGTTAAGCTGAGTGCTTTCAATCTTAAGCTTAACGGATACACATTAGAGAATATTTTCCAGAGTTCAAAAGTTTTTTCAAACGGAGGTCCATATCGTGATTTGTTGGACGTTAGTCCCAAAGAATCAAAAAGAGACGATAGACTTCATATTTCAGGAGCTCTTTTGGGTTTCAATTATTCTGGTATAGATTTTCCGCTTGAGCCCAAAACCGTTTTCTACGACTATATTTATATCAATGCCGTTAAACAAACACTCCTTCCCGAAGAAATCGAAAAAATCAAAGGGTATACTCATTTTACGGATATCGAATTCAATCCTCAAAGGAGCATCAACACTCAAGCGAAATCGGTAGCAATTATCCGTCTTATGCTTGAGCTTTATAACGAGATACCTTCTTTTGACGTTTCAGACTTTATACGTTTCCATAGCGAAGTGGTAAAGTGCTAATGGCATATACGACATAGAGCGGTTTTGACCTATGCCCTGTGATATAATATAATCACAGAAGAAAAACGTATTCATTGAGCTGTTTTTAAGTCAGGAGGTAAGTATATGTATCAGTACACTTGCGATGCGAAATACTGTGCGACTTGTGCCTGCTGGTCAGGAAGAAGAATTGTTTGTGACCGTTGGGGGTCGAGGTTAGAGGTCATAAGCCCTATGGATACAGGGAAATGTCAGAATCAAAATTCAGGATATCGGGGACAGACAAAACAGGCGAACGGAGGATGCTCTGCATTTGTAAAATACGGAGCGCTGAAGTAACCGCCTTCAGTTAATAAGTATAATAAGGCTATTTTCAAGGAGGAAATACTTATGTTAATTACATCCGCAAAAGCAGCGAAGATGCTGCGTCAGCTTAACGACGAACTGCGTACATTACAGGTTCGTGAGGGAAAAACAAAGACCTTTGTTGCTGCGCTTCAGGAGGACATCGAATCTGTTCGTCCAAAGTATAACTTCAAGGAAATGCGTGATGCTCAGGCAGAAGTTGAGAGGAAGATACGCAAACTCAAGCACGCATTAAATATATTCAACACAACAACTGTTGTTCCAGAATTTGATATGACCATCGACGAGATGCTCGTATTTCTTCCGCAACTCAACAAACAGTGCTCTTTACTTAGCGGAATGAGGGACGCTATGCCCAAAGTCCGCGTAAGTTCAGGCTATTCCGGTAACAGTGCGATTCTCGATTACCAATATACCAATTACGATATAGAGGAAGCCAACAAGCGTTATATCGAACTGTCCGATATGCTTGCCAAGGCTCAGACAGCACTCGATCTCATTAACAGTACCGTAGAATTTGAGATAGACATCTAAAGTGTTTTCCGTTTACAGTTCTTACACTTGCCTTTTGAATATGAACGGTTAATGTTCATGTTCAGTGTTATAGTTTATAGTTATTATTATCAGTTATTGGTTTAGGTCAGTGTTCAATGTTTCTGACTTTAATTGATGAATGATAACAGGTGTGGGAACTGTAATAAAAACTTTTTTGTCAGCGGAAGTTCGGTTTCAGGCTGGCAGATTATAAATCACAACTTAAAACACACATTTGTTTTTCGGGAGGTATGTTTATGTTAAATTACGAGGTTTCAAAAAAAGGCTACGAGCAGTTCAAAAAGGATCTCAAAACCAACAACGAAGCTTTCCATTGGTTCAAGAGCGAGTTGGATTTTCTAGACAGCTTCAAAATAAAAGTAGATTGTGAGACAGCATTGCAACAGATAAAAACAATAAACTCAAAGTATTCCACACACTTGTCTTTTGGAAAATCAGAATTGGCAGACGAGAGCAGAGAACTTGCAGCCTTCATAGCTAGCAAGAGTTTTCAATCAAGAATAGGAACCAAAGATATAGATGTTGCAGCAGCTCTTGTTATCGATTTAGCAAAGGCTGCTAAAACAAGAGGACGATTTCTCCTATCATTTGCTTCGAAGTATTGTCATCATTGTTATCCAAATATGTTTCCGATTTACGACAGCATAAACGCAATATACTTAAAGGAGAATTATTCCTATAAAGATAAAAAGGACTACGGCGAGTACATAGATGCCTATAGTCGATTCTGCCAAAAAATAGATGTTAATTTAGTAACTGTCTCCAACAGGTACGAAGGCTTCTATGTCGATAAGTTTATAAACAACATTGACAAAAATACGAAGTAACACACAAAATCTGTCTGCTTTAGAAGAGACAAATGCGCAATAACGTTAAATTCTTCGGCTGCCTCATAGGCGGGGTAGCCGGTGATGCACTGGGATATGCAGTGGAATTTCTGCATAAAGGTCAGTTTTTTATATAAATGCTGATAAGCCAACAACGCCATATATGTGCTGTGCACGGAACGGAGATTTGTTATGAGAGTATACGAAGGTTATGGAACTGGTCATCCTGTTTACACGATTAACGGAAATGAGGTCTATCAGTGCTATGGTACTGGACGTCCTGTCTACACAATTAGTGGAAATCAAATATACCAAGGTTCTGGAACGGAACATCCAGTTTTTACAATAAGAGGTAATCAGTTATATCATGGCTATGGTACAGGGCATCCAGTCTATACAATTAAGAACAATCAGGTTTTTCAGGGATATGGAACAGGCCATCCTGTATACACAATAAGGGATTATTGATAAGGAGGTCGAATTATGCAGGAAAATAAGAAGGGCAGCAGATTCACATTTGACAGCTTTGAGGTCAACAAAACAAACAGCCAAGCTTTTGATAAAGCGAAGCAGTTTGCCGAAAATACTGACTCAAAGCCGCTTGCAATATTCGGCGGCACAGCAACAGGCAAGACTCATCTGCTATATGCTGTTAAAAATGCGATTGAGCAGAATGCGTATGAGCTTAATGTGATTCTTACAACAACAACGGATATGGTTTCCTCTCTTACAAATATAATCAGCAATGGCGGTTCAGCAGAGAAGTTCCGTGAGAAATATTTGCAGGCAGATGTTCTTCTTGTAGATGATATACAGGAACTTGCAGGAAAGGAGAAAACGCAGGACGAGCTTATACTTCTTTTCAATGCGTTTTACGAATCTAGCAAGCGTTTCATGATGACCTTCTCACAGAAAGAAGCACATGATGGACTTAAAAAACGTTTGTTTAGTCGTGTTTTCTGGGGTGATTTTGCAGAAATCACAACTGCGTATATTAACAAGCTGATTTAAATTGAAAATATAGATAATCAATCGAGGGCTTTGTAGAGAAAATATGGAGGGTTTCGATGACCGTAACTGTATATTCAAGAGAAGTAATCGAGCGTATTATAGCAGAAGGATCATTTCCAGCTAATACTGTTGTAATCAGCTTCTACGATCCTGCTATTAAGCGTATCGACAAGGACTATACCCATGTGGATTACAGCGGAGTGTGCAAGAACGTATTCTATAGCGAGCTTGAGGATCTTGATCTTGAGGTTCTCAAACGCAAGGGATATACATACGATATTTATTTCCCAGAGGCAGATGATATGGCTATGTTCATTGTAAAAGCCTACAATAGCGGTAAGGATATCATCTGTCAGTGCGAATACGGTCAGAGCAGAAGCGCAGGCTGTGCTGCGGCTATTCTGGAATACTTCTATCACACTGGCATTTCGATTTTTTCGAATTATAATTACTATCCTAACCAAGTCGTATATCACAAAGTGTACGATGCCATAGAAAGGCAGAGACGCTATTACGATAATAAATACTATTTTGCTGCAGATGCAGATGTAATAAAAAAGAACATTGAAAAACTTAAGCTTCCTGACACACTTCTTGACGGTTATCAGCCGGAAAACAGTCATTCAGTGGTAGATTTCAAGATAGAAATCGAAAGGCATTTATCAAAGCAGAATATGCTTTACCATACTCAGGAAGAGATTTTAAATGCCGTGAAAAAAAGCAAACAGCCTATATATGCTTCATTTAGTGTATCTAAGCTTCGTTACTTGTATTTCGCATTGAATCCTGATGGAGTCGGTACACGTTTCAGATATGGCTACGAGGAGATAACGGTTTACATTTATTTCAACAAGTATTACTTCAATAATACAGATCATAAGTTGCCTGTACATCGCCGAAGAGCAGAGAGTAATAACGCATTCATATTAGGTTCAAGAGGTCATTTCAACTCCTTATCATTTTTTGGAAAACTGTCATGGGACAGTGAAAGGAAAATGATAGATGCAGTTCCATTTATTATTACAAATCTCAAATGATTTATTCTGTTATCAAAATATACGTAAAAGAACACCGCCACAGAAGGCGGTGCTTTCATTATGAATCTTCAAAAATTTTATCAGCCGCATCAAGGTCAAGAAGATAATACTTCCTACCTCTCTGGCGGTTTTCAATAAGCAAATTAGCAGGAATAAGCTTTAACCTGCTTCGCACAGTGTTCTCTGACAATTGCAACTCATTAAGAAGCTCTTCACGAGAGATACCGATATTGGAGAAGAGAGCTGCCTGGATAAGCAGTTCGTACATATGAGAGATATCAGTCTTTTCAGCATTTGGTAAGCTAACGATACGCTGGCAATAGTAATCCCACTTAAACTTCTTATCTTCAAGAGTCTCCAGCAACTGTTGTAACGATATCTCAACTAAATTCAAAAACATCTCCACAAACGGCGTTAGTTCTGCCTTGTTATGCGGATCATTACATACTTCAAAAGCCTTATAGTACTTGGATATGTTTTCTTTTATCGTATATGATAATCTGAATCCTATCAGAGGATTGAGTTGTCTTGAAAGAAGATAGCTGCTGATGAAACGACTCGTTCTACCGTTTCCGTCATAGAATGGATGAATGTACCCGAACAGGTAATGAAATACCGATATTCTGATGAAAATGTCGATATCATCATCATTCAGCACATTCAGACTCTGGTTCATTGAATCGATTATCTTACTTTCGGGCGATATTCCTTTATGGATAACCTTCTGAGTAGCTGACTGAACTTCGACACCTGAACGACGGAACAATTCACCATCAGGCAGATTATCAGGATCAGTTGCCTTTATCTCTTCATAGAAGATATCGTCATAGACCTTGCGTATATCCTGACAGGACTTAAAAGACATTGTGTGATCATCTTCAAGAGCTGCATACTTAGCAACAAGACCAACGAACCTGTTGCGTTTATCACGAGTTGATAGATCCTGAAGAATTTCACCGATCTCTTTTCTGGTACTGTGAACACCTTCTATGTTGTTGGTCAGGAGTATTTCATCAATAAGACATTTGGATGTGAACTGAGATATTACAAGCTGAGGCAGTGTATTGGTCAATGATTCAACACCTTTATCCAAACGCTCAATCGATATTATCTGTTTGTATATCTCAGGGGTCTGACAAATGAATGCAGCATTCTCTCCGATATTTACAGATAGGTGAATAGTATCAGCATCATTATATCTGTTATCGTACTCTGTCTTATACTCTTTAGCTCCCATATGGAATAAGACTTTTAACGTTTTCCTTGACATATATCTCATCTCCTTACTGCCTGTAGTGAGTATTATTGAACACTCTGAATCAAATATGCATTGAGTATGTATATGAATAATCCACTGTGCAAAACGCAAATACATATCACTTTTGAGTTTTACACCTTGATTATATCACATCTAAGCGCAAAAGTCAATAAGAAACGGAGATTCCCCAATGACGAAGAGGCCATAATAATTCTTACTAATTTTCAAAATAGGACATCCTTGCCAAGCAGTTCGATAATGTATATATCATCGAATGGGATCGTCGTCTTAACGGCCTTCAACAACCAATACTTAGGATTGATTTCATTTTGAAGAAGAGCTATTTTTAGATCTCAAACTCACCTTATATTCATTTCTTATCAATGAATATGCTATAATATTGCATATTGTTTCACTAACATTTTGAGAATCCATATACATCAATTCATCTGACGGAAGAGAACCAAGGTAGATCATACCGTCTTTCACAAGCGAATACTAAATTGATATCATAAATTTGCTTTTTGATTTGTTTGAAAAAAGAATATGGTCGTGTTAGAATATATATGATTATTTGAATTCTTGATATATATATTATTCTTATGAAGCAATTTCATTAATAAAATTATATGAAAGGAAGAATAGTATGAAAGCGAATTATCATACGCATACATATCGTTGTAAGCACGGTAAAGGTACAGATAGAGAGTTTATAGAACAGGCTATTGCAAGCGGGTTAAAGGTGCTCGGTTTCTCAGATCATTGTCCTTGGGTATATGACAATGATTATGAATCTCCTATAAGAATGCAGCCGTCAGATCTTGATGATTATTTCTCATCGCTTCTCTCGCTCAAAAAAGAATATGAAAAGGATATTACTATATACATAGGCTTTGAATCTGAATATATTCCTGAGCTCATGGAGAAGCAGGATCAGTTGCTATCAGGTTATCCTGTTGATTATATGATCCTCGGTCAGCATTATAACGAGCCTGAATACAATTCCCACTATAACGGACACGGCACAAACAGCTTGAAACAGTTTACGCGATACATAGACCTGATTATCGAAGGTATGGACTCAGGACGATATAAGTATGTAGCCCACCCTGATCTATTATATTATGCTGGTGAAGAATCCACAAGAGTAGAACAGTACACGCGATTATGCAAGTATTTCAAGGAGCATGAGCTTCCAATAGAAATCAACCTTATAGGACTCAAAAATGGACTTCATTATCCGTCTGACAGGCTTCTTAGAATAGCTCATGAAGTAGTAAATACAGCTATTATCGGCATAGACGCACATACCCCGAATCTTATAGGTGATATAGCTTCAATAGAGCTTGGAAATACTGTAGCTGAGAATTACGGTATAGAACTTATTGATTATCTCCCAGGACTTGAGCCTAAAATATAAAAATAACAGGAGGGATCACCCTCCTGTTTCTTTTTTATTATTATATGAATCTTTAATATGTTTTTCCAAAACGAATGCCGCCACGAAGGCGGCATAGTAAATATATGCATTTAATTACAGTCTTTATCGGATTATGATATGACTATTATTTTGTTTTTATGTATTCTTCTAATGCTGCAACATTTTCTTTTGTTGTCGATACATAAGCATAGTATGCTAGAATATTTGACACATCAACCGCATTTATTGCACCGTCATTATTCACATCGGCTGGCTTTTTCTGCTGCTGATTATAATCGCCGTCCTTATCTGTGAATATAAGCGCGTAATAAGCAAGAACAGATAATACGTCAACAGCATTAATCTGTTTATCTCCATTTACGTCACCTAATAAGAACTGATCGTCCACTGTATATACAGCCTTTATTTTTACAGTCAATCCCTGAGGATAGTTTCACAGCCATTTACCGTTAGCGAAGGTAATTTTAAGGGTATTGAACACTATATTTCCCTGAGACACATTATTGTCCAGAGTGACATTGTATGATCCGCTGCTTATCTTACTTTAATAGCGCAAATATTCCGTCCAATGGACGGAATATTTGTAATTATTATTGATTAGGATCAAGAGTATTTATTATTTTGAGAAGATATTTTTGTATTTTCAATGCATCATTTCCTGTAAGGCCTTTAGTCGATATATCGACATCTGCCTGTAGCATTCCTTTCTGTGTTATAGCACTGGGTGATGTTCCGCCATATCCATATTTATTTGGATTGGCAATTGATTGCATAATCAGTACTGCATCTGACAGATCAACTTCGTCATCGCAATTTGCATCGCCAAAAAACATTATAGTTGAAACATAGTCAGCTGATGCTGTAAAATAACCTGGGCTACCTTTTTCGTCAACGCATGCATATTGAGTATTGATTATTTCAGGGTTATACTTTGTTCCATTTCCACCAATTAATGAATTGCAGCCATTAAATAAAACAGTATTAACAATTTTCGATGTAATCTTCCATTTGTTAGATACTATTATCTTTTTGAGATCTGAACAGAAGTTGAACATTCTATCTGCATTTATTAATGATGAAATATTAAAACTTGTTAGGTCTAATGAAGTAAGGTTACTGCAATTATAAAACATTGTCTCCATATTTATAACATTTGATGTATCAAAGCTGTTGATATTCAATGAAGTTAGGTGATTACAGTTTGCAAACATACTTCCCATATCAGTTACTCGTGAAGTATTAAAGTTTTTCAGATCAAGTGATGTAAGACTATAGCATTGAGCAAACATACTGTTCATATTGTTAACATTCGAAGTATCGAATTTGCTTAGATCAAGATTAATAAGTTTATCGCATCCAAAGAACATTTGCTTCATATTTGTAACATTTGAAGTATCAAAATTACTGATATTAATTGATGAAATCATCGGACAGTTAATGAACATACTACACATATTTGTTACTTTTGAAGTATTGAAGCTGCTAAGATATACTGATGAAAGGTTGTTGCAGTTATCAAACATTTCTGCCATTTTAGTAACGTTTGAAGTATCAAAACTTCTTAGATCTAATGTTTTCACTTTAGTACAGTATAGGAACATATCGCTCATATCCGTTACCTGTGATGTATCTGCATTTTCAAGTTCAAATGTTTCGGCGGAAAGTGAAGAAAATAGGCCTTTACTGTTTTCAGGGAATATTGTTGTTTTTTCGGTAACAACTTTCTTGACTTTGTTATTGTTTCTATATGGTTTTATATCATCAACAGTTATAGCTCCTTTGAGTGTCAATATACCTGTTCCTTCGTCAAACTCGACATTATTCTTTCCTTTTGATACAGTTACCCTGAGGATAACAGTATCATCATCACTATTTGATACGAAAATCATTGCGCTGCCGATAGTTCTTGCAGTTATTACTCCTGATTTAGAAACTGTTGCAATGCTCTTATCACTTGACTCATAAGTCAAGTTAGATTGATTTGCGGTAATAGCAAACTGTTCTCCTACCGTAAGAGAAATACTGTTTTCTTCAAGTTCGAGAGGCGGCAGTGTTGAAGTTGTTGATATTTTTGATGTAATTGTAGTTGTTGATGTTGTCGTAGTTTTCTTGCTAGTTGTCGTGGTTGATTTTGATGTTGTCGTAGTTTTCTTACTAGTTGTCGTGGTTGGTTTTGATGTTGTTGTAGTTTTCTTACTAGTTGTCGTGGTTGGTTTTGATGTTGTTGTAGTTTTCTTACTAGTTGTCGTGGTTGGTTTTGATGTTGTTGTAGTTTTCTTACTAGTTACTGTTGAAGTGGTTGTTATTTTGGTTGTAGTAGTTGTTATTTTTAATGGATCTTTTTCTTCTATTTTGGTGAATTGATCTTTATATCCGCATATTTGTGTCGAATTACTGTTATTTGATGTTACTGTTCCTGAATTAGAACATCCATAAAAATTTGAAGATGATGTACTTCCGCATATACAGCCTACATTGGTTTCAACAGTTACTGTTGGTTTACCTTTATTAGCGGTGTTTAAGCGATAACATTTTTTTAGATTATAGTATGTATTGCCGTAATTATTAGTATATGTTGAAATAGTTTCTCCTGTTTCATAATTTATCGAAGGGGTTGCTCCTTCTTTTATTTTATTTTTGCAAATAATAGTTCCAGAATTTTTACAAGAATAAAAATTCACAATTTGAGCATTACCACATATACCTCCAACATATAGTTTTGAATCAACGTTGTCATAGCGTAGATAGCATTCATAATATATTTTTTTATTTACGCTGTCTATAGTTTCAACATTACTCGTATATACGACGGTTTTAGATTGAAGTGGAGTCGCAGTTGCATTAATACTTCCATTTGTATATGTACATTCTCTTATAGTGGCACTTGACGAATAACCGCATATTCCTCCCACATACATTGCTGAGAAATGGCGATCTGTAGAACGTGTTATATTAACGGAAGAGCTACAGTTTAAAAGCATTCCTCCAGTTTGTTTACCACATATTCCACCGATATATATGTTATCATACGGGTAACTCATGCCATTTTGAGATGCAGGAGTATTGCATGTGATATAGCCGCTGACATTACAATTGAACATATTTCCATTACTTTCGTTTGCTATTATTCCAATTAATGGAGTTTTGGATGAATCCTGGGAGGTTATGTTCGAATTGAACGATATTTTTTCGATAGTACCGCTATTCTTTTTTATAAATGGATTTTTTAATCCTGATATAGAATGATTCATTCCGTTGATAATTCCTTCAAAAGTATCCATTGAGTTTAAGCTATAATTGCTGAAACTAAAGTTATTTTGGAGGTAAAAAGTTTTGTTTTTAAATGTGTCACCAGATATATTTAAATTCACAAGACCTGCAAGCTGTTCTGCTGTATTTATTTGAAATTCTGTTTTTGTATTGTCATACCACGAAGTATCATAATTTCCGCTCCACACTTTGGTGGTATTAGAACTATCATCAGCTGAACCAACTAAAATTAATGTGTTTTTCGTAAAGGTATTGCTTATGCTTCCAATCATACATATGCAAGCAGTAAAACCAGCTAATAGCTTATTAAATTTCATATTTTCATCCCCTTTTTCGAAGCATGTTTTTTATTACTTTTACAAATATAATTTAATAATATAAAGAATTCTTCTTTATATTATTATAATAACATTTTATTTGCACATATATGAGAATAATTTGTTAATATTGCTTTGCCGAAGAAGAATTTGTAACAATCCATAAATAAGTGCACTACCATTTGTATATTTTTTCTTATAATACGCCCTACGCGCTGTATCTAAGCATTAAAATATACATATTGTAGATGTTTACATAAAAACCTTTTGTAACTCAAATTCAGAATATAAGACAATAAATTATAAAAATGATGTTAGTTATTATGATAAAAGATTCCACTAATTTAATGAAAAGCTGCTTGGCAATGATATGTATTCAATCATTGCCAAATTACTTTCTTATTTATTGATAAATTCTTGATCTGTTATGCTATTCTTTCTCGGATAAAAGTAACGTTTAAATACTTTTTTCTTTGCAGTGTAAAATTCACTATCATCATTATTACTTTGAGAGTACTTTTCTTCTTCTATATCCTTTTGAATTTCAATGATCAGTTCAGTTGTTTTTTGAGTTATATCTGCAACACGTTGAGCGATCTTATAATTGATTTTGTTTGTAGAATGAAGCATTTTTCCTGTCTCGTAGTTCGTGGTACAAATACAAGTGTGAGTATGATAATCTGATTGTTTCGTCTTTTTTCTGTGACCTCCAGTAAGAAACTGATTTTTTCCTTTAAACGGCTCTAATGCTCTATCAGTTATTTCCATAGCAGTTTCAGCATTTGGTGCAGTATCTCTGGTTAATGATATCATGTAATGAATCATTTGATTCTTTCCTTCATTGCCATAATACTTAGCCGTAGAGCTAATTTGCATTGCGGCTGTGTCAGGATCTCTTTCTACAACTCCATATCCCCTTACTCCAACGCTATCCTCATTATCAATATAATGCATAGCGTTTCTGATATATTCTTTGTTAGCTCCTGCGTGAGTTATCACTTTGATAATTTGTTTTTCCATAATTTATTTACCTCCTCCTGTGCTTCTTTGATTGGTTTACAAGAACCTGTTTTCACCCCTTCAAGTGATTTGTTAATGATCGTTTGTATTGTTGCCAGAATATCGGGGGTAAGACTGTTGTCAACGTGTCTTAAACGATCAATCGCTTCCTTCGAGAAAGAAGTATCTTTTTTGGCTGCTTCCCTCTCGATATCAGCATAGATGTCGTTGGGAATTCTGATAGTCTTTGCTGTCGTTCTTGATTTCATTGGTTATTCCTCCAGTTAGTATTGATTTAGAATTGTTACAAACCAACTGAATACATTGCATCTATAGGTATATATAATATAATAAATATTGATTATAGAATAATACAAAGGAAATATATTATATAATATATTTATATAATTATTTATTGCAGGTATTTAAGTCGATTTGTCATACATTCTTACTGCATAGTACAATTTCTCAAAAAAATATCCTCTCGATACTGAGAGGATAAAATAACTATTCAAAAAACGACAGCTGTCCGTCTATCCAGCTTATCTGTTTTGCCTGATGAATAACTTCACCTTCATGAAGTTCACCGACAATAAACTGTGAAGATGGATTATGAATTCGATTGTTTCGTATTACATTTTCCCTGTTTGAATTAGCATAACAATATCGACAGAAATGTCCACAGGTATCATATGCACCAATATCCGTGCCAAGAACGCAGCTACATTCAGTACGCTGTGATTTCTTTTTTGGTATATTGAGGGAGTAACCAATTGCAGCCTCAAATGTCTCTTTGGTCATACAGCCATTACAGTCCACACCGTATTTAGCAAGATCATTTCCTTCAGCACAGCTTTTTATCGTTATACCATAACGCTGTCCTATCTCTGCAAAAGCCTTTCCGATAGCTATTCGTTCCTGTGGAGTGACAGTTCTGACCTGAGGAAAATTGCGGAGGACTTTCTCATACAAGTCAATGAAGCTGATAACACATACTCTAGTATAACCAGAAAGTGTATTACACATATTCTGAAAGTCCGAAATATGACGTTCAATGGTATATGTGCTATCAATAAATATGGGATCATATCTCCAACCAATACAGTTAACACCTACATTCTTCGAAAGTGCAATAAAATCCTGCATAACTTGTTCCTTCGATGGAACGTTCGGTTCAACGTCCTTTCCATATGGAGTTATTGTCACGAACCAGTATTGATTAAAACGCTGTAGCTCATCTATATGCTTTAGCATCGGAGCAGGATTTTTAGTACAGAAGGCTATGCAGTCTACAACATCAGGATTTAGCTCATATCGCGTGATCCAGTCCTGACGATATGGATTTCGTACCAGAACATATCCCTCACGTATCCTGTTCATGAACCACTCAGAGTAAAACGCAGGGATATCAGTCCTCATTCCTGTATTTATTATCATAATTCTCCTTTTTAGACAGTAATACAATGATTATTACTGCATTAATCCGTTATTTAAACATCATTGCCGTCCGTAATGGACGGTAATAAAGAAGTGCATATGTTTTTTAGTGCCCTTTTTCTATATTATATGAGCTACAAATAGCATAGTCAAGAGTAAATTCCTATTATTTTGATTTTCTATATGTATATAATTATTATGATAATAATTATTATCATAATAAAAGCTTTTATTTTTTTCTCAGTTTATAGCCTGCTCCGTATTTTTTCTCTTTCAATATATATATTATTATGATGACAAGACTTTTGTCACCAATATTTTATAAGGAAGGAGAAATAAGCCATGTTCAATAACGAACGCTATTTGACATGCGGTGTTGACAGTACTATCCCATTGGAACTGCAGCTGTTTCTGTGGGAGTGCGTAGAGCATATGCCTGCTCCGAAAGACTACTTACAGGTGTTCGAGCTTAGTCCATCGGGTTCTATGCAGTCTATTGTTCACAGCTCAGAAGAACCTGAATATCGAAAGGTGTACATGATACCGTCGGATACACCTATCACAGAGAAGCTGTATATCATTGATGACGATGATCATAGTACCATGCTACTTGCAAGTGAATATTAAAACTTATGCCAGCCCTTCGTGGGCTGGCTCTTTTCATTATTCGGAGGTTATAAACAATGGAAGAAAACAATAACGTCATGTATTGCTCGCATTGTGGAGCAGTTATAGGCGAAGATGAGGATTATGAAACTATTGACGGCGATATAGTCTGCGCAGACTGTGTTGAAAACCATACTACTACCTGCGACAGATGCGGACGAATAATCTGGACAAACGAATCATATGGAGATGACTATACAACTCTATGCAGCAACTGCTATCACAACCACTATACTCGCTGTTCTTGCTGTGATACGCTCCTTCACGAAGATGATGCTTATCATCTGGACGGTTATGATTATTGCAGCGATTGTTATCATGATGAAGTGGACAAATGCCGCAGTATTCATGACTACGGGTATAAGCCAGAGCCTATCTTCTATGGCGATGGTTCCAGATATTTCGGTGTAGAGCTTGAGATAGACGGAGCAGGTAAAGACTCTGATAACGCAGACGAGATACTTGCTGTTGCAAATAAAGATAATGAGCATATCTACATCAAAGGTGACGGCTCTTTAGATGACGGAATGGAACTTGTATCTCACCCTATGTCTCTTGAATATCACAAGAACTATTGTTGGGATGATATCATGAAAAAGGCAATATATCTTGGATACAGAAGTCATCAGACAAGTACATGCGGACTTCATGTTCATGTAAACAGAAACTGTTTCGGAGAAAATCGTGATACACAAGACGAAGTTATCAGTCGTATACTGTACTTCATTGAACATCACTGGAATGAGATGCTGAAATTCAGTCGCCGTACAGAATACAGTATGAACCGTTGGGCCGCTCGATATGGATTTGAGAAGACAGGTCGTGAGATACTGGACAAGGCTAAAAAAGGAAATAACGGCAGGTATGCAGCTGTAAACCTTATGAACTACGCAACAATAGAATTCCGCCTTTTCAGAGGCACTTTGAAGTATAATACGCTTATTGCTGTATTGGAACTGGTCGATGCAATATGTGATATTGCTATTACTCATACAGACGAAGGATTGTCAAATATGTCATGGAGTGACTTTGTGGACACAATAAAGCAGCCAGAGCTTATACAATACTTAAAAGAGCGTAAGCTTTACGTAAACGATGATATCAATACAGAGGAGGATATTTAAATGAAACTTACAGATTTGATAAAAACTATACCGTCAGGAAGTCCTGTCGCAGAGATACTGAAAATAGCTTTGTTGATAGCAGGAACAGTATTTGTTGATATGATAAGTGATGTAGTAAAGGATAGTTTAAATGCTAAAGAATATACAAAGATTATTGATGTTCTTGATAAGGAGGCAGAATAATTATGTGTGCATTGTTTGGCTGGCTTGATTATAAAGGAATCGTCCCGTATAGGGTATTGAGGAAACTCACTCAGGCACTGGCAAATGCTGCTGAAGAACGCGGTACTGATGCAGCTGGTATCAGCTATGTGAAAGACGGCAAAGTCATTATCTTCAAAAGACCGAAGGTCGCGCATAAGATACACTTCAACGCTCCTGACGGTACAAAAGCCGTCATGGGGCATACTCGGCTTGCTACTCAGGGCGATAAGAAGCAGAATTACAACAATCATCCATTTGCAGGTCACGCTGATAAGGAGTTTGCTTTCGCACATAATGGTGTTTTATGGAATGACAAAGAGCTTCGTAAGGACGGTACTATTCCTAATTCATATATAGATACCGACAGCTACATCGGCGTACAGCTGATAGAGAAGCAAGGTAAGCTAGACTTTGACAGCTTACAGTATATGGCTGAGACTGTTGAGGGTAATTTCACATTCACTGTACTTGATCAGTTCAATAACCTATACATTATAAAAGGAAGCAACCCGATGTATCTGTTGCACTTTGAGAGCATAGGACTGTATGTATATGCAAGTACAGAAACTATCATGAAGAAGGCTTTAAAACAGATGGGACTTCACAAGTTCGAGTCCAAGAGTGTAGATACTGAGGAAGGCGATATACTCCGCATTGACAGGAACGGTAAAATCACAAGATCACACTTCGAGCCTAAAATTTACCGTTCAAAATATGTGAGCTGGTATGATTATGATGATTCTCCTTATTACAACATGCATGAGGAAATCTTACTTGCATACTGCGGTTGTTATGGAGTTGATAGCTCGGACGTTGAGTTACTTCTTGATTACGGTTATACCTGCGATGAGATAGAAGATATGCTTGCTGATCAAAGCCTGCTCCAGGAAGCACTCAAAGACGTGAAATACATATGCGGTGAAGACATCTATGAGAGTTGCTATGGGGGTGTATTTTGAAGTTTCAAAAAGTACACTTTATGATACACTCGAAAAACGACTAAAAAAGCGTTCCAAAAAGTGGTATTTTGACTTTTGAAACGTTCCGAAAGTCGCCACCACTTTTTGGAACAGTTAGGTGGTAAAATGGACAATCGTATATATGGATATGCTCGTGTTTCCACACGGGAACAAAACGAAGACAGACAAATTGAAGCCCTCACCAAGTTCGGAGTTCCTGAGCAGAACATCATTATTGACAAAGCCTCAGGCAAGGATACTGAAAGAGAAGGATACCAGTATCTCAAACGACAGATACTTCGCAAGGGGGATACACTGGTCATCAAGGAGCTGGACCGACTGAGCAGGAACAAGTCCGACATCAAACGCGAGCTTGAAGAGTTCAAATTATCTGGAGTGCGTGTGAAGATACTCGATATACCAACAACGCTTACTGACTTTCCACCGGATCAGGAATGGGTAATGGATATGATAAATGCTATTCTCATTGAAGTACTCGGTGCTATCGCAGAAAACGAGCGTAAGAAGATAAGATCTCGACAGCGTGAAGGCATCGAAGCTGCAAAAAAGAAAAACGTCCGCTTCGGTCGTCCGTCAAAGCCTTTGCCAGATAATTGGCGTGAAGTTCTTGCGGAAGTCCGTTGCGGAAACAAAAAGCCTGTAGAAGCTATGCGGGAGCTTGGTATCTCCAAATCGTGCTACTACAGGCTTTATAATAAACTTACACCTATATCTAGAGAGGTGACTACTGATGGTAAAAAACGGTAACGGTGAAGGGAGCATCTACAAGGATAAAAATGGACGCTGGCGTGGAGTTGTAACTCTATACTGTGACCATGGAGTTCCTAAACGAAAATACTTCTATGGAAAAACAAAACACGAAGTTACAGAAAAGGTCAATAAAACTTTGGCAGATCTTCGCGATTATAACTACACTGAGCCCTGCAAGACAACATTTTATGAATGGATGCGGTTGTGGTACGATACTTACTGTGAAGGAGCATTAAAACCGTCCAGTCTTATTAACTATGAAACTTATATTGAAAAGCATATTAAACCAACAATCGGTAACATCAAACTATGCGAACTAACACCATTGCGATTACAAACCTTTTATCAGGAAAAATTCAAAAACGGTCGGCTTGATGGGAAAGGTGGTTTGAGCCCTAAAACGATGAGAAATTTCCATGCGATGATTCACACTGGACTTGATAGAGCTTATAAGCTTGGATATATTCCACGTAATATAGCTGATCTTGTATCTCCACCAAGATCGGTGAAAATTGAACGTCTATACTTTACTGTCGAAGAGCAGAAAGAACTACAAAAGCACCTTGATGGTGAACGCATAGGTATGGCTGTATTGCTTGATCTCTATACAGGCTTGCGTAAGGGAGAATTGTTGGGACTCCCCTGGAAAAATGTGCATATTGATCTTAACGGAGAAAGCTACATACGTATTACTCAAAGCCTTAACCGCATCAAAAACCCAGATAAGAACGGACAATTTAAAACTATTCTTGAAATAGGCACACCTAAAACCTCTTACTCGGTCCGAACTATACCGCTGCTGCCTGAGATTGCTGAAAAGCTTTCAGCATACCATGAGGAGCAGGCTAAGACGATAAAAGAAAAAGGACTTCCTGATCTGGGACTTGTATTCATAACACCAAACGGCCTCCCTATAGATCCTAGTAACTTCGGTGACTTATTCAGAAATCTGCTGATACGTCATAATATTCGTGTTATCAATTTTCACGGAATAAGGCACACATTTGCTACACGCAGTCTGGAGAGTGGTATGGATATAAAAACGCTCAGTCGGCTGCTCGGACATAGTTCTATTCAGATAAGCCTTGATCTGTATGCACATGTCACGGATCAGCTCCAGGCTGAACATATCGCTAACTTGCGTAATTTCTTGAAATGATTGTCTACAGCTCGCCCTTCATGGGCGAGTTTTTCTTTTTATTAGAGGAAAAACGTGGACACTCGGACACTCGAAATAATATAGCCGTTTATGAGATGAAAAAAAGCACCTGTCTGTTTGGACAAGTGCTTTGTACATATTCATTTGATAATTATTGTTGCCATGACTAATAGTTTGCCTTTAGAAGAATCAGTTACACATCCGCACACTTTTTGTGCTTCCGTCATCAGCTTCTTGCTTTAAAATCATCGCTATGAGATTCTTAGCTAATGCTTCACAGTGAGAATCTATATCATAAATATTATCTATTATGCCGCTATATTCTTTTTGCAAGAAATCCATATCATCAAGATGAAGAAATTCCTTGCGTAATAATTCAGCCCTATTATCGACAGTTTCTTTGTATTGTTGCATATTAACATTGGTAATCTCATCTATTAATTGTTCTGTAAAAGGTATGTTTTCTTTTAGCATGTCAGAGAAAATTCCTTCAATTTTTAATAAATACTTAGAGAAAGACCAGCCACAAAACTCAGAATGCAATAACATATATCTTCTATTCTGGAACTCTAATAAGAAACTATCATTCTGAAATACTTCTGTCATTTCATCACTTGAAAGCTTTCCGTAACAAAGATTCTGCATTTTACAGAATAGAGGAATATATTCCTTCAATTCAGTTTTCATCTTTTGAAGTTTTTTATCAATTTTATCCTGACTTAACTGATAAACATAGTTTTTCTGTTTTATTGGAAATTCTTGTTCATATAACTCTTGAAGAATATTGGAAAGCTCATCTCTGATTGTGTATATATCTTTTTCTTCTCCTTGTTCTTTTAGTTCTTTTTCATTTAACTCTGTCTGTATATCAAGGTCATATTCTTGATTCTCTACGTCTCCCAATGGTGCGCAGTATAGATGTATGTTACGAATATCATAAAATCCATCCCATATGTCTTCGTATTTTTCATATTCTTCTGGTAGGGTATACCTTCTCTTGCATATATTATTATCATCATAATAATACATGTCATTTGATATGAGAGTTATTGCTTTAAGTACAGGGAGTCTCAAATCAAGGGATCTAAGATTAACTCTTCGATTTAAGAACCTCAATTCATGCGAACCATATATCATAGAGACAGATATATCCCTAATTCTTTTGATAAACATTGTGTAGTAATTGGCGGGATGGTCATGATACTTTGTTGCCAATAATATCAATACTCTTTTAAGTTCATCTTTAAAATCCTTAATAATATCAACAAAGGCTATTCCGTTTTCAATATCGAAACAATGCATCAACACTTGATACTCATGACCTGATAAGTTATCTAGGGCATAAGTATAGGTTTCTGTTATTATTTCAACATTCGCTGTACTAATACCCGTATCTTTTGATTTTCCATCACGAAAAACATCCTCAAGTTCAAGTTTTAATAACAATAACAAAAGACCTTTAATCTCATGACGGAATATAATTGCATTATTTTTTGAATTGGTAAGTCCATGATATAGTTTTTTACCATCAAAATACGTATTTTCTATACGATTAATACATTTTGATACCGTATTAAGCGAAAAACCAAATAAAGTCTTCCCTTCTTTATTATCCGAGACTTCTTTAAAAGTATAATCTATTGTTTGTTTCATTTTTTTCCTCCTTAACAAAATAGACATAAAAAGTCACACATTTTATTTTGGCTATTTGTGTGAAGCAAAATCCGGAAAAATTTAGATATGATACAATAATACTACCGACGTCGGAAACTTGAAAATTGAATAGGAGCTGATATTGTATGGATAAAACCACGCATTGTTTCAACGTTGCGGAGGTTTCCGAACAGACCGGGCTTTCTATATCCTTGGTAAGGAAACTGACCCGTAAAGATGAGATACCACACATAAAAATTGGTCGGAGAATCTTATATCCGGCAGATGCTCTTGTTGGGTGGTTGAATAAGAACACTGTTGGCGGTACTACTCCTGATAAGGGCGGTGCTGCTAATGGCTAAGGCAGCAAACGGGGAAGGCTCCAAGTGTAAGCTCAAAACCGGCAAGTGGAGAGGAACATTTTTCGTTCCTTTGCCTGACGGAACTAAGAAGCGGATTTACCGCCAGTTTCGCACCCGTAAAGAAGCGGACGAATGGCTTTCTAAGATCAAATTGGAAATCAGTGCCGGCAAACCGGTGC
This sequence comes from Ruminococcus flavefaciens, assembly GCF_900143025.1. Lineage (GTDB taxonomy): Bacteria > Bacillota > Clostridia > Oscillospirales > Ruminococcaceae > Ruminococcus > Ruminococcus flavefaciens_I. Next base: position 158,878 of record NZ_FRCT01000004.1, read on the forward strand.
TGTGCTCCGACCAGACTTTCGGTGATTATATTCAGCAGTGGCTTGAAAAGTTCGGCTCAATGGCTATCCGCGAGAGCACACACATGAACTATGAGGGATATGTTCGTCATATCCAGCGTCACAAGCTCAAGGACGTTAAGCTCAAGTACTTGACAACAGATGACTTGCAAGAATTCGTTATATTCCTACAAAATGCTGGTCATTTGGACACGGCAGAACAACAGCTCAGCGCTAAGACAATAAGGAATATAATGCATATGGTACATAAGGCTTTGGATCACGCAGTTGGCAGACAGCTAATCTATCATAACCCTGCTGATTTCGTTGAACTTCCCCGTGTCATTACGCCCGATATAAGAGTACTTACTGAAGAAGAGATAGGCAAATTCGCTACCGCAATGCAAGGAGATTCGCTCCAAATAGCGCTTGTGTTGATGCTGTTTTGTGGCTTGAGACTGGGCGAAGCCTGTGCTCTTACACATGAAGACGTGCGCTGTAATGACGGGATACACTACATCAATATTACGAAATCCCTTAACCGTGTTGCAAACTTCACGGCTAAAGACGATGAGCCGAAAACTGTACTCCGGATTCAGGAAACTAAAACATCTAAAGGAAAGAGACAGGTACCACTGTTACCCGAGATCGCTGATAAAGTGATTTCTCATATGTACTGGCAAAAGGAGCAGGCTGAGAAGTCCTACGATATGTACGAGGAGAATCCTTGGCTCATAGCCAATGATCTCGGTCATTACATTGATCCCGGTACAGTAAGGAAGAAGCTCAAAGCAGTTGCTGAAAGCATCGGTATCAACAACTTCCACCCCCACTGTCTCAGGCACACTTATGCCAGTCAGGCAGTGAAGGCTGGTGTACCGCTCACATACCTGAGCGACATTCTCGGTCACGAGAGCACTGCATTCACGGCCAAGGTATATGTATCGCTCGATCTTGAAGGTCGGGCCAAGGCTCAGGCAGCAATGACTGAACTTGTAAAAAACACCTTAAAAAAATAATTATTTGGGGGCTATATGCCCCCAGGAAAGGAATATAACAATGTTTGAGTTATTAGTAATCACGATGTTCCTCTCAGGAATATCATTGATAATCATATCTGACAAGGATGTATCCTCACAGTTAACAAAAGAACTTATCAACAGGGGAACTATAAAGTTCTGTGGCACTACGCCATATATATGGCTTAAAACCCACTGGCAGAAAATCTCACGTAAATCGCTCCCGACCTTGATCCGTAATATGATTTCGCCGGAAGATCGCACCAAAGTCAAAAATAGTCATATCGTAGAGGTCATTAAACGTATCAGCGATGATATAAATCTCCAAATCGATGTTGACGGTGCTTTTTGGAGACAGCAGAATCTCCTCAATTTTCATAATTGTGTTTTGGATATCCTCACAGGAAAAATCATAACGGATCGTAGCAAATATTTATTTAACTATGTTGTCGATGCTGACTTCATGCCACGCTGCACACTCAATGATGCTCCAAATTTTAAGAACTTTGTTGAAAGATCAATAGGCAAAGAGAACTATGAATGCTTCCTTGCCTCGACTGGATATGCAATCTCGTCTCTTACTGCTGCCAAAGTTGCATTTTTTTACGTAGGACCCCACGACGGTGGGAAGTCAACTGCCGCAAGATTGGTTGCAAGCGCATTTTCTCCCGAGCTTGTTTCTAATGTAAGCTTCAGCCAGCTTACCGATTCACACTACACGATCATGCTCTTGGGCAAAAGATTAAACGCATCCTTTGACAACAGTCCGAAACCAATGAGTCATGAGGATGTATTTAAGTCCATAACATCCTGTGAGGAGATAATGGGCCGCGAACTTTATGAGACCCCCGTTGTATTCAGACCAACCGTAAAGCTCTTATATGCATCTAACTATCCTTTCAGTTTTAAACATCCCGACGAGGCAATTTATAGAAGAATGATAATCCTTCCATTTGAAAACTCTGTCCCGAAAAAAGAGCAGAATCCTCACTTGTTCGAAAAGCTTCGTGAGGAGAGAAACGTCATCTTTTCTCTTGCCGCGATGTCATTGAAGGAACTCGTAGACTCGAATTATGATTTTAAGATGTCTGCAAAGGGTAAGGCATACATAACAAGCAGAATCACAGAACTGCATTCAGTTGAGGACTTTCTCAGCGACAGAACAACCTGTGACAAGGCAGGTGCATGCTCAGCAGCTGTTCTTTACAATAACTACCTGGAGTGGTGCAGAGAAAATGCTCTGACACCCGTTGACAAAGAGAAGTTTAAGGAGCACGTCCTTGGCTTCACCCCTTACATATTCTACAAGAAAATTGGCCCACGCCAGAAGCGCCTTTGGGGATACAGCGGCATTAGATTAAAATCCACAGAAGAGCTCAATGCTCCTGATGATGAAAAAGAGGTAAAGTAAAATGAATTACAAAGCTATCGGCTATAAGCCCCGTGATGATTGGGTTTAGTAGTAAATAAGTAATATGTCTATACTGTGTTAGCAGGATTCGACGCCGTATATACAAATGGAAAATACCAAAAATATATCTCAAAGGAGTAAAGTCATGAAAATCACTGATATGTTAAAATTGAATTCCAAGAGCGAAGCGAACTCTTCAGCAGGGACAAACTATAATAATATAATCCCCCCTAGCTCGACTTGTTCCGCAAAGGACATTCTTGTTAAGTACGAGGATGTTTCGAAAGAATTATCCGATAAGGTGAAAACAGAGAAAAAGAGCAATCACTCAAATAAAGATAGTAAGGAAGAAAAGCCATACGACATCTTCACGATGAAAATGTATGGTGATGAGAAGTCAACTCTCGAAGCTCTTTCCAAGGCAGCAAACACAGATAAGAGCAGTTTTGTCCGCAAAAGATTATTCTCGGACAAGAAGATTATCATCCTTGATAAGGCTAATTATATCAGCAGATCCTTGATTGAAATTTCTGATACGCTGAGAACCACAAAACTCGATGATCCTGATTCAAGGGAAATGCTTATGAAGATTTTCGAAAAACTATGCGATATTGCCAACGCGCACGTTGCAATCTGTAAGGAATTGACCATTTTCAAAGAATCAACAGGAGAAGAGGCATGAACACCATCGTTAAAGACATATACGTTAAATCCTGTGTGTTCTCAGACGTAATTGAGATGCACGCATATCTTTCTGATCCTCTGAAAATAAAAGATAAAAGCAATATCGAAGGGTTAGGATTCTTTTCGGATAATTATCTTGACGAATTTTACGCCATTAAAGCAGCTAATCAGCAGATGAATACGACAATGTTCAGACAGATAACTATTTCGATTTCCCCTGTAGGTAATACTTGTACTGACAAGGAATATATGAAGATAGGTAAAGAGATAGCTGAGTATTACTACAAAAAAGGCTATCAGATCATATGGTATCTGCATAAGGATACTCCGAGACATCACCTGCACCTGTTACTCAATTCAGTCAACTTCAGGACGGGAAAGATTTTCAAGCAGTCATTGAAGGGTTTGAACCGTTTCAAGGTCCACTGCAATCATATACTGCATGAACACAACCTTGAACAAATACAAATGAGCGTTGAAGATATGCTGGATATAACTCCTCACGAGCTTAGTGAGGGCTTCGAGATCTTTGAAATTTTTGACGAGGTAATTGCAGATAACGCCACAGTGTTTGAGGAGCTTTTCGATGAAAAAAATACTTCGGATGATGAGTACTACTCCGCATATGACCTCACCAATCTGGGCATGACAACATGCCCTTCCACAGTATATTATACCTCAGCTACATATGAAGAAACAATAATACCTGAGCCTAAAAGTACTCTCCAGGAGGGAAATACAATGGATTATACAATTGAAAAAAAGGAAGTCCCTGCGTTAAAGACTTCAAGCCTCCCAAGCGAGGTTTTAGAAAATACATGCCTTGTTATAGATGCAAGCAAGAACGTCAATTTTACTGTTCCCAGTAACTGCGATGAAGATAAGCTGAAGGACATAATAAACAGCGTTGAGCCCATACCAGAACATGACAGAGCGACTAACGCAAAAATAGGCATCGCATCTATTGCAGAGCTTCAGAAACGCGGCATTGACCTTCCAGTGTATGTTGATACTTCGACCAATATAAACATAGAATTTGACGATGTGATGTCCTCCGACATATTTGATACAACATTCACTGAGAAATAATCTTCTTGAGCACCCCTCGTGGGTGCTTTTTTTTTATCTCTATCATTTCTGCTTATTTTCATTATATACCTCAATTCCTATACCGTCAAGCATAAAATGAATTGATTTATAAGTCAGAATAATGTATAATGATCATAGAAGGAACATTATCTTTCATAAGCGTAATATCACAAGCAAGGAGGCAGCAACATGGTAAAGTATATATTCAAGTACTGGTACGAATAGGGAGCAAGCGGTGACTGCTTGTGGGCTGCTGATAAAGTTACAGAAGAAAAATACGGTTACAATCCTGCTATTGAGAGTCTATCGCTAAGCCAATTCTTATAAGCCCTAGTCAAAAACTGCCTATGAATAGAATCGGCTTTTTCTTGTCCGACAAGCTTTATCAGCTCCATGTAGTTCTCATGATCTCCCATTTGCATGATACATTCCTGAGCGTGTCCCTTATATTTGCTATGAACTGGTAGCTTTCCTTTATGAAACAGGCAATATGCATGATGAAGCTTTAAACTGGGATTATCCGCCTGATTCACCAGATCCTGAAATATGGACTCCTGAAAAAGAAGCCGAATTTGATAAGCGAGCTCATGAAGGCTATGAGCGTATTTGTCAAGAGCTCGGAAAGGATTACGAAATAATATACGATGTATAAATCCAAGGAGAAAAATAAGGACGACAAGTATCTTCTGATAGAAAAGTATCACTTACAACATGAAAACAATGCCTGGTATTCTGACAGAGAAAACTCACATAAACATCTTATATTAAAGGATGCATTCTTTGAAAGAACAGACATTATAGGTCTCCTGTTCAGGATCAATAAACTCTGTATGGCCAAAGTAAAGTATTTCCGTGCTAACATAGATAAGTTTGAACCATTAAAGTATCATTATAAGGACGGATTTATTTCTGTACCTCTTTTGGATGCTTACTTTCTGAGGCACAGAGCCTCAGGTTACATTCTTGATTTTCGATATTTGCAAACGATTACTGTATACGATGATTTTGTAGCACCATGTAATGAACTTGATGCCTTTGAGAATAAATGAAGAAAAAAGTAAGCACCCTCACGGGTGCTGTTCTAAAATTATCTGTATTTGTATTCTATAGAGGATAGTTTTTTGTTAACCGCAGTTAACAAACTCCGCAATATCGTTCTAAAACTCTAAAAAACTCTCAGTGAATCTCGGCGATATATAGAGCAAAACTAAACCGCGTTGATGTACGGTTGATGTATTTTACTCATTTTGGCATAAAAAATAAGCACTTTCGAATACTCGAAAGTGCCTATATTACGTTGGTTGCGGCGGCTGGATTTGAACCAACGACCTTCGGGTTATGAGCCCGACGAGCTACCTAGCTGCTCCACACCGCGATATAGAGTGCAGTATCATCTGCGACTTAATTATTATATCACGAATGCAAGCAAATGTCAACAGCAAATCAAATATTTTTTTATTTTAACTATAATTTGTTTTTTCAAAGCTGTGTTTCCATTTCGATACAGGTCCATATTTCGCCCAAAAAAGGGAGCTGCCCCGAACTGCCCATTTGAGTAAAACCGGCAGAAGAATAGCAGTTAAGAGCTGCGGTATTATTTTCAAAGACACCTAATGTAAGCTTCTGAGCCTTAAAAACCTCAGAAGCATATTTTTTAGCAAGGCTCACCAATTCGCAGCCCATTCCTTTTCCGCGGACTGACTTCCTCAGAATAACGAACCCAAGCCGCATAATGCTCTTGTCCTCATCAGGATACCTGAGAATGAAGTGTCCAACAGGCGAATCATTTTCGTCTGTTGCAGTAAACGGAAAGAAACTGCCGCCTTTCACGCCCTCAGCATACTGCTCAACGATATCGTTTGCAGAAATCGGGAAACTCTCATACCTGTCAGCACACCAGCATCTGAACTCTCTCTCATCGGAGATCCAGCTGACGATATGTTCAGCATCGGCTGGAATAAACTCTCTTAGCCTCATATCATCACCTCACAGCCACTGGATAAAGGCAGTCTTATCGGAACTGTTATAGCCTGCCTTCTCATAAAAATTCAGAGTCCCCTGCTGTTTCGAGCCTGTAAGGAGCATCATTTTATAGCAATTATGACTTAAAGCAATTTCGCGTGCATAGTCAAGGCAGGCAGAAGCAAGACCTTTTCTTCTGAACTTTGCAGAAGTCACAACATTTTCGATAAAGGCATATGGACGCTGACCGCGTGTAAGATTAGGAATTATGACGCAGACACAGGACGCAGCAATAACGCCGTCCACATCTGCAACTATGATATGATGGTCTTTGTCATCAAGAATACGTTTCCAGACAGCCATGACCTTTTCATCTTTTTCGGGGAACGGATTATCGTGGAGCTCCATATACAGCTTCATAAGTCCGTCAAAATCATTTTCGGTAATTTCTCTTATCACAGCAAACGCCTCCTTTTAAATAATTATACCATAAGCAGTGAGAAAGTCAATAAAAAAGCAGACCTCCCGAAAGAGGTCTGCATCGTATGTGATAGCAGCTTTTTGATCAAAGCTTCTTAACTTTCTGATCCATCTGATAAGCTGATAAACCTGTGTAAACAGAAAGATCTGAGATCTTACCCTGAGCGCAAGCCTTGATAGCTCTTGCATCTTCATCTGTTACCCAACCGTCGTTATTAACGTCAGCAGCCATCATAGCTCTGAGAGTTCTGATAGATGTTGAAGCAGGGTTATCGAAATCAACAGTCTGAGCATATGAACGAATATCAATGTTATGAGCTGTGATAAGAGAATTTACCTTGTTGTAATCAGCGTTTGTGATACCGTCATAATTAAAGTTCTTGAACTGTGTTGTGTTATAGCCGCCTGTAGCATCACCAACTACAACTGCCTCATATGTGATTCTTTCATTTGCTGAATTACCATTAGCGTCCTTAGCCCAAAGCTTGAGAGCTGTATCACTTACAAGGTAACTCTCAAAAATATCACCATATGTTGTCTTATATGTTTCATTGTAGAGGAGCTCTCTTGTCTGGTAAGATGTTGTATTCTTCTTCCAGTTTACATTTTCTGTATTGTATGTCTGTCCGCCTGAGCCGTTTGGCTTGCCGTCAAAATCGCCTGTAAGGCTCATCTTTGTTCTTGTAACGTGTGTAAGACCCTTCTTTGTAGTTCTTGTGATGCTTGTTGTCTTAACATTAGAGTGATCCCACTTTACAAAAAAACCTACTCTAAAAGTTCTGTAGTCCTGTGCTGCGCTTGCAGAAAATGCATTTGCCATTGGGAGTGCGCACATAACTGCTGCTGAGATAGTTACTGCCATTTTTTTAAGTGTTTTTTTCATTTTGGGTACGTCCTTTCTGAATAAAAAATAGTAATATTATGAGGATTTCGTCCTCATACATATATTATATCACGCACCGATATCAACTGCTGATTTGTTGCGCAAAGGCAACAAAAGTTTGTGTTTTTTCGCTAAAATTAGAGCTATTTTGCTTTTATATATTTACTATATAAAAAATATATACCTGCACAATTTTGCACTTCTCAGTTGTTGTACCGAGCTAAAAAATAGTAAAATAAAAAGCAGACCTCCCGAAAGAGGTCTGCACCGTATGAGCAATAATATTTTTAAGCTTTATATAGTCAGGTCAGATTAGCGGCCCATTGAGAAGCCAACCTGCTTCTCGCTGAAGCTGTTGATAAGGCTAACGTTGTACTTGAGAACGAGGTTAGCATCGTAGTCGTTTACATAGCCGTTTCCGTCTACGTCAGCAGCCTTTAAGAATCTGTGGATGTTGCTGATACCTGAGTAGTTGCCTACTGCATACTGACGGATAAGAACAGCGTCGCTTACGTCTACAGCACCTGTGTTGTTAGCATCACCAACGAGAACGATGTCCTCTAATACGTTCTGGTCGAAATCCTCCCAGTAATCGAAGTGACCCTGTCTGTAATCGCTGAATGCCCAGATTGTCTTTGTGAATGTGTTCTTGAAGTTGCTTGCTGTAACAGATGAATTAGCTGTATCATATGTCTCGATTGCAGCTAAACCGTTGAACTGCTTGAGCTGCTCAGAATCGATGAAGAGGCAGCTTCTGCCAGTCTGTGGAACAGTGTGATCAAATTCACTCTCAGGAACTACAGCCTTATAGCCCTTGAATGTGATGTTGTTCTTGTAAGCGGCCTTGAAAACTCTGTCGTACTCAAACTCGTAGAGGTCCTTGTTGCCAGCCTTGATTGTGATGTAAGTTCTGAATGTCTTTGTCTTTGATGCTGCGTTTGCAGTAAGTGAACCTGCCATTGGGAGTGCACACATAACTGCTGCTGAAATTGCTGCTGTGATTTTCTTAAGTGACTTTTTCATTTTTAGTAAGTCCTTTCTGAATAAAATATAGTAATTATCTGAAGACCGTGTGTCTTCATGTAATTATTATACTGCTCATTTGTTGCTGCTGCTCATTTGTTGCGCTGGGTTAACAGCATTTTGTAAACACTTCCAAAAAAATATCCCTTTAGCATTTTTGTATACGTTTTTATGCACAAAAGATGAACATTTCTACAACCAAAAGTGTTCAAAACACCAATTTCATAAAGATATCAGCCCTCTCATTGGCGTTATATCGGTCAATATACACAAATCCAAGACGTTCGTAAAGCCTAACCGCTTTATCATAAGTTGACATGGTATCCAGCTTAATTTCGCGGAATCCACTGTTTTTTGCAAAATCCACCGCAATTTTTGCAAGGTGATACCCCAGTCTCTTACCGTGATATTTTTCGTAAAGATAAAGACCTTTAAGCTCGCACTCATCATCACTGAGCTTTTTCACAGCAGAAGTACCTATAAGCTTATTGTCATCAAAAAGGCACCAGAACCCGATAAAATTATTTTTAACGTCCGCAAACGAACGATGTCTCCCCTCAGGCTCAAAAACCTTTTCAGCCTCAGGAAAAACAGCAGTAAAAAAATCAATTACGTCCTGCTGCATATCCTCCGAAAATTCCTTCAGTTCAATCATTTTTTATCCTTTCTCCGCCGAAAGCATGGATAGTTCTTGTACCCGCCTTACAGCTTCCGCCCTGCACAGACCCTTTGGGTATAAAAAGCTCATCGCCCGCATGAAGGACAGTAGCCTTACCGTTTATAGTAACGGTGTACTCCCCCTCCACACAGATCATATATTCATCATAATCGTGAACGTGTTCCTTTGAGACTCTGTCTGCTTTGCAGGTCCAGAACGCCATCTGACTGCCGTCGGGAGCGGTATAGTAATAGCCCTCGATATCGGGAGTATTCTGCTGTGCAGCAGGTATTTTGTTTTCAATTCTTTTCATAAATCCAGGGAAATCCATAGTATCAAGCTCCTTTCTTCCGAGTAATAAAAACGCATGGGACACTACACTTAGCGTCCCATTAATATGATAAAAGCAAATTCACGATCATCATAGCAGTGCCGACCATACGCAGGAGACTCAACCCTCATTGTCCCGCAATGCCTAAGCTGCCGCTAAAAAAGTCTAAAGGCTCAATTCGCAGCCGCCGACAGGGCGGACCGACAGCACATAACAGCTTCCTGCGCCGAAAAATCTCTCCATTTCCTTTGCATAGTCATCGGCAAGATAATTCGGCACAAATGCCTGTATTGTACCTGCAAAACCTCCGCCGTGAACCCTTACTGCTCCCGAACCGTTGAGGAAACGCTTACTGAGCATTATCGTAAGCGGTATCTGCTGTGCCTGAGGATCCTGACACGAATACAGGTTCTGCAAAAGCTCTGCCGAGGAAGTCCCCGACTGATCCACCAGCTCGAAGAACCACTCTGTGTCACGGTCAATAAGAGCTTTCGCCTCGTCCACAGCCCTTGTATTTTCAGCAAAGAAATGAGCAGCTCTCAGCAGTTCCCTGTCCGTACATTTTTTGCGCAGTTCGGGCAGCTTATCATAAAACTCCTCCTCATCTGCATCTCGGAGATACTCACACCCCAAAGCCTGTGCAACGTGTTTCATTTCCTCGGATATAGCGCTGTAATCCGCTGTAAGGTCAGCGTGGCTGCCCTTTGTATCGGTAATGCAGACCGAATAGCCTGCTTTTTCAAAATCAAAATCCACAGAGGTGATAAAAGGCTCCTCGGGGTCTGCAAAATCAATTGCCACAAAGCCGCCAACTGCGCAGACCATCTGATCCATAAGTCCGCTCGCCTTGCCGAAGTAGACATTTTCCGCAAATTTACCTATTTTAGCTATCTCAACAGCACTTGCTCTGCCCTCATTATAGCCCTCATTGATTATTGTACCTATCATAACTTCAAACGCCGCCGAGGACGAAAGACCGCTTCCACTGAGAACCTCCGATGTAAAATAGGCATCAAAGCCGCTTATTTTCACACCCATTTCCGCAAATTTCGCTGCAATACCGCGTACAAGCGCAGCCGAAGTCCCCTTTTCCGCATCATTGACCTCATAGGACGAAAGCGCTATCTCATCTGCTGCATAGCCCTCGGACTTTATCCTTATTACGCCGTCCTCGTGAAATCTGACTATGCCTATAATATCGAGACTTACCGCCGCCGCAAGTACGCAGCCGTGCTGATGATCGGTGTGATTTCCGCCCACCTCAGTCCTTCCCGAAGCCGAAAAAACGCGGATATCCTCACATTCGGGATAAAGCCTCGAAAAATTTTCCGCCGCACTCAGATAACGTGCTCTGTTCCTGAGAACAGCCTTTTCGGAGGAACCATAGAGCATTTTAAGCTGTTCATCGAAGCTTCCTCCTGACAGTCCGCTGATAAGATCGTATATTTTCATAACATCATCTCCTTTAAGCTATCATTTAAGTAAACTCTCCCGTTTTGAAAACAGGTATTTCTTTATTACAGGTCTTGCATCTCTCATTTTCACAGGCAGCCCGTGACCGCAGGCAAGCCACTGAGGAGATATATCAAGTATCTTTTCCAGTGACTTAGCCATAGCCTTCAGCGAAGCGGCATGAGGAGTAATATCAGGCTTGCCCCACATTGCAGTAAAGGCATCTCCGCAGTACAACACGCCATTTGAAAGCACTCCAACAGACCCGAGAGTATGCCCTGCCAGCATAACAACATCAGCATCAAAACCAAGCTCACGAAGAGCGCCTGTATTATGGCTGCTGAGCAGTATATCGGGAGTGTAAGGCTTCGTGCTGAAAAGCTTCATTCTTCCGCACACATTCTGCTGGATATTCCTAAGTTTGTAACGCCTGAGCGTTGCATGGACAGGCTGTCTGCCGTAATGTCCGATAAGCTCCCTGTCCCGCTCTCCGAGAAGTATCTCCGCATTGAAGCTTTTACGCAGTCTTTCCGCATTGCTGTCATGGTCCACATGAGCGTGAGTCAGCAGTATATAGCGGATATCAAAATGCGAAAGGTACTCCGCAAGAGCCTTGTACATAAAGGGTATACCTGTATCAATAAGCAGGTCGCCCTCCCTGCCTCTGAGCACATAGCAGGTCACGGGAGAGCCCAATATTTCCGCACAAAAGTAATGTATGCCGCCGAATTTCATATTATGTTCAGTAGTGTATTTCATAGCGTTCCCCTCCGTTTTCTTTAATTATACAACATATGCCGCCCATAGTCTATAAGATTATGTAAATAAATGAGCAGAAAATATGCATTTTATATACGGTACACCTGCAAAAGCAATAGCTTAATTTTTAATTTGCCTCTTGACATTTTTGTAAAAGCATGGTATAATTTAATCAGGCGATTAAGTCACTCTTAATTAAAGGAGTTCATTATGGCGGATATTAAGATCATCGGAGACAGCTTGCCCTCGATCCCGTGGCAGGAAAAGCCCGAAAAATGCACCTCTCCAGTGTGGAGACACAGCGAAAATCCCATTATCAGGCGAAACCCGCTTCCGAATGTTGCAAGGATATTCAACAGTGCCGTAATGCCTTACGGCGGCGGATATATAGGTGTTTTCCGCGGCGAACAGAAAAACGGTATCCCCCATATCTACCTCGGAAGGAGCAATGACGCCATTCATTGGGAATTCGACGAAGAAAAGATCCCGTTCACAAATGAAAAAGGCGAGCCCTTCATGCCAATTTACGCTTATGATCCGCGGCTTGTAAAAGTTGAGGACACATATTATATAATGTGGTGTCAGGACGCATTTGGTCCTACAATAGGCATTGCGAAAACTACCGATTTCAAAACCTTCACAAGACTCGAAAACCCCTTCCTTCCTTACAACCGCAACGCGGTACTTTTCCCTCGCAGAATAAACGGTAATTTCGTAATGCTTTCTCGCCCCTGTGACAACGGTCATACGGCTTTCGGCGATATCTTTCTCACAGAGAGCAAGGATATGGAGTTCTGGGGACGTCACCGTCATGTCATGGGTCGCTGCGAGAACTGGTGGGAAAGCCTGAAAATAGGCGGAGGAGCTGCCCCAATAGAAACAGACAAGGGCTGGCTCATTTTCTACCACGGAGTAGTAAACACCTGCAACGGCTATGTTTACAGCATAGGCGCAGCAATACTCGATATAAACGAGCCCTCAAAGGTGCTGCACCGCTGCTCCAATTATATCCTCACTCCCGAGGAATGGTACGAAGAACAGGGCTTTGTGCCTAATGTCTGCTTCCCCTGTGCTACCCTCACAGATGCTGATACAGGACGCATCGCTATATATTACGGCTGTGCAGACAGCTACGTCGGAGTTGCCTTCACTACAGTTCAGGAAATATACGATTATATCCTGAAATATGACAAACTCCAGCCCGAGGACGCCGCATCAGGCATCCGATAAGGTACTTTATCAACGCTTACATCTTAAATCACTCACTTTCATGCAAAGGGACTGCAAACGCACTTATTATTCCGGTCACCTATGCAGACTATCGGGGAAAAGCTTTCTGAAAAAAGCTTCTTCCCCGCCCCCCTTTCCAAAGATTTTCAGTTGCTTTTTCACATATAAAATACACCCTGCAATTTTGCAGGGCTTTTTTGTGCCTTTGTCAGCTTCTTACTTCGTCATTTTTACTAAGGGGTATTCCGTCAAATTGATGAAAAACGTATAAATCTGTTGTCATTATGCACAAATTAGCACGTTAAAAATTGTCTGCTATGCGTTATCCTTGCGAAATTCACTGTCCTATTCCGCATTTTCGCAAAAAATACTTGCAGTTTTTTGTGAAATGTGATAAAATATAGTGATACTTGAAAATGACAATAAAAAATAGAGACTACTATTTAAAAGGAGAAACATATGGCAAAGATCAAGGCTGCCGTGATTTTTGGCGGCACCTCACGCGAACATGACCTTTCTCTCGCATCTGCTGCGGAAGTTATACAGAACATTCCCAGAGACAAATACGAGGTCATTTGCATCGGAATAACCCGCAAGGGCAGGTGGCTCTACTTCCCCGGGGATCCTGCTGATATAGCAGCAGGCACATGGGATCAGGATCCTGACTGCACCTCTGCTCTTATATCCCCCGATCCGCTGCACAGAGGAATAATCACTATCGAAAACGGAGAGACCTCTGTCAAAAAGATAGACGTAGTATTTCCGATACTTATGGGAAAACGCGGCGGCGACGGCACTATACAGGGACTTCTCGATCTGTCGGGTATCCCCTACGTCGGAAGCGGCGTTCTTGCTTCCGCTTCATGTATGGACAAATCACACACACACATGGTAATGGACGATTACGATATAAAAACCGCAAAGTGGCAGCTCATAACCCAGCGTGAGATAAATCAGCTGGACGAAAGATGTGCCGAAATAGCTGAAAAACTTGGATTTCCAATGGTGGTCAAGCCAGCAAACAGCGGCAGCAACGCAGGCACCAGCTTTGCAGAAAACGCTCAGCAGCTCATAAGCGCAGTGAAGCTTGCTTTTTCCAGCGATAACAAGGTTGTCGTAGAAAAGTACGTAAAGGCACGCAAGCTCGAAGCAGCAGTATACGGCTATGATTCACCTGTCTGTTCGGCTGTTGGCGAGATAAAGGATCCGAACAGACCTTATGATCCTACAAACTTCAACGTAAGCACAGGTGATGACCTTATCGTTCCTGCTGATATCCCGAAGGATATCGAAAAGCAGATACAAAGCACCGCTATAAAAGCATTCAAGGCACTGGGCTGCAAGGGAATGGCAAGAGTCGACCTCTTCCTCACCGAGGACGGCGAGATTCTCCTCAATAAAATAGGAACTATGCCCGGACTCAGAAAAAACAGTGTTTTCCCCAAGCTTATGGAAGAACTTGGATTTTCACATGATGAGCTTATCGACGTCCTCATCGAACAGGCAGTCGATAACGCTGACAGAACATACTGATGTCAAATAGATGTCATCAAAATCATGATGCTATAAGGAGATTGTTTTGAAAAATAACGTATTGATTTCCCTTACGAGTATCCAGTGGCAGGAAGACGAAAAGAACGAGACAGAGCTTCTCACAAAAGCCAATTTCAAAAGAGAAAACGGCTGGGATATCATCTCCTACGAAGATACCTCCGCAACAGGCTTCGAGGGCTCGGTCACTACTATTAAAGTAGACAATTGCAAAAACGCCTCCATAACCCGTGAAGGCTCTGCAAATTCAGTACTCTCCCTCGAAATCGGACGCAAGCACTTCTGCCAGTACGGTACTCCCTACGGAAACCTCCAGATCGGCGTTTACACACACGCTATCGAAAACACTCTCGCCGAAAACGGAAGGCTTTATTTAAAGTATACCCTTGACTTAAATTCCTCGTATCTTTCAGATAACGAGATAATCATGACAATGCAGGCTCAGAACTGAACCTGAGAAGAAAGGATAGATATAATGTCAGACCTTATAAATTCCGCATCGCTCCGACTCCGTGAGATAATCATGGACGCTCTCGGAAAGCTCGTTGCTGAGGAAGCTGTTCCCGCAGTTCCGCTTCCTTCCTTCAACATCGAGATACCTGCCGATAAGTCACACGGTGATTTTGCTGCAAATACCGCTATGGTATGCGCAAAGGCACTGAGAATGCCGCCGAGAAAGATCGCTGAGATGATCTGCGAAAAGCTTGAGCTCGAAGGCACTATCTTCGAGAAGGCAGAGGTGGCAGGACCGGGATTTCTCAACTTCTTCTTAGGAAGAAGCTGGTTCTCGGACGTAGTTCGCAACGTTCTTGAAGAAGGCGAAAACTACGGTAAGACCGAGCTCGGCAAGGGCAAGAAGGTACTTGTGGAATTCGTTTCCGCAAACCCAACAGGTCCTATGCATATCGGTAATGCAAGAGGCGGTGCTATAGGCGACTGTCTCGCAAGCGTTCTCCAGTGGGCAGGCTATCATGCTGAACGCGAATTCTACGTAAATGACGCAGGCAACCAGATCGAAAAGTTCGGAAAATCCCTTGAACTCAGATACTTGCAGCTCTGCTCCGATAAGGGTCAGCAGCTTATAGCTCAGTACAAGGACGATACCGATGCACTCTGTTCCGTTATCTATGAAGGCAGCGGCGAAGGCGGCGAATTCCAGATGCCCGAGGACGTTTACCTGGGCACCGATATCATCGAACACGCCAAAAACTTCTACGATATCCACGGAAAGGCTATGGAAAGCGTATCCGAAGAGGAGCGCAGAAAGGCTCTCGTTGACTACGCCCTTCCTATTAATATAGCAGGTCTGGAGCGCGACCTTAAAAAGTACCGTATCGTTTACGATAACTGGTTCAGAGAGAGCACAGTCCACGCCAAAAACGAGACAAAGCTTGTAGTAGACAAGCTCATGGAAGCAGGCAAGGCTTACGAGCAGGACGGCGCGATATGGTTCAAGGCTACAGAGTACGGTATGGACAAGGACTTCGTATTAAAGAGAAGCAACGGTCTTTACACATATATCGTTCCCGATATCGCTTACCACTATAACAAGCTGGTAACAAGAGGCTTCGATAAGGCTATAAACGTTCTCGGTGCCGACCACCACGGCTATGTACCAAGACTAAAAGCCGCACTCAATGCTCTCGGCGTTGACGAGACAAAGCTTGATGTAGTTCTCATGCAGATGGTAAGACTTGTCCGCAACGGCGAGACAGTAAAGCTCTCAAAGAGAAGCGGCAAGGCTATCACACTGGTAACTCTCCTCGACGAGATACCGATAGACGCAGCCCGTTTCTTCTTCAATCTCCGTGAGGCAAATTCACAGTTTGAATTTGATCTCGGTCTTGCTATCGAAAAGACCTCGCAGAATCCTGTATACTACGTACAGTATGCTCACGCAAGAATTTGCAGTATGCTCAGGGCTTTAGCTGAGGAAGGCGTAAATGTACCGCAGTCCGCAGACCTTGACCTCCTTACAGACCCACGAGAGATAGAGCTTATCCGTCATCTCGCTTCACTTCCGAAGGAGATCGACCTCGCAGCAAAGACCTACGATCCTGCAAAAATAACAAAGTATGCAATTGATCTCGCTACCCTGTTCCACCGCTTCTACGACGCTTGCAGCGTAAAGAATGCAGAGAGTGAACAGCTGAGAGATGCGCGTATCCTCCTCAGTGTTGCTGTTCGTCAGACGCTGAGAAATGCTCTGGAGATACTCAATATCGACAGACCCGAGAAAATGTAAAAATTACATTTTCGTCTTTAAAAATTACAGCTTGGTTACAAAGAATTTAATCACTTTGTGCAAAATAAATAAAAATCAACATATATGTAAGTCATGTTTGTGAGCCTTCAGACGAATGTTAACACTTTGTTAACAAATTCGGGTCAAAAATGTGTTACAATTTGTAATATGTTGAGGAGCTGATATGCTCCGAGACTCTCCTTGAAGGTCCGCTCAAAATAAAGATCTTATTAAGAGAAAGGATGTAAATCATGTCCAACAGATTATTTCAGGGTTTAGTTCATCAGATGCGCGACTCTATCGACGCTACCATCGGTGTTGTTGATGAGACCGCTACAATCATCGCCTGCAGCGATCTGACTCGTGTAGGTACTACAAATGAGTTCGTTTCACTCGACCTCAGCGATTCCCACGACATCTTTATCCGCGACGGCTTCACCTATAAGCCTTTTGGTTCAAGAGTAAAGCCCGACTATGCGGTTTTCGTAGAAGGCGTTGACGATGCTGCTGCAAAATATGCAAGCATTCTCGCTATCGCTCTTTCAAATATCAAGCAGTACTACGATGAGAAGTATGACAGAAACAACTTCATCAAGAACGTTATCCTCGATAATGTACTCCCCGGCGATATCGTTATCAAGGCAAGAGAGCTTCACTTCAATGCCGAGATAAGCCGTGCTGTATTCCTTATCAGAATAATCTCTGCTAATGATATTTCTGCTTATGATGTTATCCAGAACCTTTTCCCTGACAAGAACAAGGACTTCGTTTTCAATATCACTGAAACTGATATTGTGCTCGTCAAGGAGCTCAAGAGTGCTGTAGACTCTAAGGATCTCGAAAAACTTGCTCGCTCAATCGCTGATACTCTCAGCAGCGAGTTCTATACAAGAGTTAACGTTGGTATCGGTACTGCCGTTGTAGGCGTAAAGGATCTTGCTCGTTCATTCAAGGAAGCTCAGATGGCTCTTGAAGTCGGCAAGGTATTCGATACAGACAAGGTCATCGTAAGCTACGACAACCTCGGTATCGCTCGTCTTATCTATCACCTTCCTACTACTCTGTGTGAGACATTCCTCCACGAAGTATTCAAGGTAGGCAGCATTGAGTCTCTCGATCACGAAACTCTCTTCACTATCCAGAAGTTCTTCGAGAACAACCTCAACGTTTCAGAAACTTCAAGAAAATTATTCGTTCACAGAAATACTCTCGTTTACAGACTCGAGAAAATCAAGAAGCTTACAGGTCTTGATCTTCGTGAGTTCGATCACGCTATCATATTCAAGATCGCCCTCATGGTAAAGAAGTACCTGTCTGCTAATCCTGTCAAGTTCTGATAACGGTATATCCGTTATTTGAACTATGGACGTTTCCCCCGTCCCAAAGATTAAGGTAGGTGTAACCCATTGGTAGAACTTAAAAACGTATCCGTGACCTACTCAAGCGGTGTTGACGCTCTCAACAACGTCAGCCTCAAGATCAACGACGGCGACTTCGCTTTCGTTGTAGGTTCGTCAGGTGCGGGCAAAAGTACTATGATAAAACTGCTTTTGAAGGAAATAGACGCTACAAGCGGTGTCGTTACCGTTAACGGCTATAACCTGAACAAGCTAAAAAAGAGAAAGATCCCTGAATTCCGCCGTACTCTCGGCTTTGTATTCCAGGATTTCCGACTGATCCCGTCAATGACAGTATATGAGAACATCGCTTTCGTTCTCAGAGTTATCGACGCTCCGATCAAATACATACGCAAAAGAGTCCCATACGTTATAAGTCTCGTAGGACTCCACGCAAAGACAAATTCTTACCCCGATGAACTCTCGGGCGGTGAAAAACAGCGTGTAGCTATCGCAAGAGCTCTGGTCAATGACCCTCAGCTCATAATCGCCGACGAGCCTACAGGTAATATCGACCCCGAGCTTTCATACGAGATCGTTGAGCTCCTCAAGGGTATCAACGATCAGGGTACTACGATACTCATGGTAACACATGAGCACGATCTCGTTCGTCACTTCGGCGGACGTATCATCAATATCACCGAGGGTGAGATCGTATTCGATGAAGTCATCTCGGGAGCTAATGACGAGCTCCTCGCCGATATCGGCTCTGAGATGCCTGCCGACGCTATGGCTGCTGCCGTAAGCGAGGCAGAAAGAATAAACGATGAACCCGTTCAGCAGGCTGAAGAAGCCGAAATGGTCAACACCGAGGAGGCTATAGACCTTCCTATCGAGAATATGACCGCAGACGATATCATTTCCGCTATCGGCGGTATCCCCGAGGGCAATTCCGAGGAGAAAAAGGACGATATGCAGAAGCTTGCGGACAATATCGACGTTGACCTCAGCAAGAGCATAAAGCGTGATGATCCCAATTCACCCGAGGCTCTGCTGGCTGCACTGACCGAAAAAACTAAGGGAGGTGCAGAATGAAACTAAGCGGTGTAAGATATCTCGCCGATCAGGGCGTAGAAAATATCTGGAAAAACAAAATGATGGCTTTTGCTACATTCTGCGTACTTCTCATTTCCCTTCTCCTCGTTGGTATCGCAGGTCTCTTCTATGTGAACCTGAATTCCATGATAAATGGTCTGGGAAGCCAGAACGAAGTAGCGGTATTCATGAAGGTAGGTACTACCGAGGACCAGAATACAGCCGCTGAGGAAGCTATCAAGGCTCTGCCTAATATTGATAAAGTAACATTCATATCCAAGGAGGACGGTCTCACAAGACAGAAGGCTAACCTCCCCAATGCTCAGAAAATATTCGATGATTACATCGGAACCGATGCAAGCTTTATGCCTGACGGCTTCAGCGTAACTGTAAAGGATACAGACAAGATCGCTGATACTACCGCTCAGATATCGGCTGTAGCAAATGTTCAGAGCGCATCTGCTTCTCCGCAGGTGGCTGAATTCCTGAGAGAGCTCAGAAAAATGGTATCCCTCATCGCAGGTGCTATCATCATCGCTCTTTCCATCATCTCTATGATCATTATCTCCAATACCACAAAGGCAAGCGTTTTCGCACGCCGTGAGGAGATACAGATAATGAAATACGTTGGCGCAACGAATGCTTTCATACGAATGCCTTTCTTTGTAGAGGGTATGGTAACGGGCTTCTTCGCAGGCGCAGGCGCATATTTCATCACCTGGGCTGTTTACAGTTCAGTCTATGATATGGTTACAGAACAGGGTATGCTTATGAACACCTTCGGTGTAAACAGCCTTATCCCGTTCGACAAAATCAGACTAATAGTCGTACTTGCTTACCTTGTCGCAGGCGCACTTATCGGTGCCCTCGGAAGTGTTATAAGTACACGAAAGCATATTGACGTTTGATCTGAAAGAAGTAATATGAAAATTTTTTATGAAAGGAGTGTGCATTCGGGCAGCATATACTCAGTCCGATACGCAGCTTAATTATGAAAAAGCTAAATATTGTCAAAAAAACTCTTTCTTTCGCAACCTGTTCAGCATTATCCATCGGTATGCTCGCTGTTTATCCTATGATATCAGGCAGCGGCAGCACTAAGGCTTCAGCAAAAACTATCGCTGAGCTTCAGGAGGAAAGAAAAGCAAACGAAGCAAAGATCGCAGACCTTCAGAACCAGATCGACTCTCTCGAAGGAAGAAAAAACGAAGAACAGCAGTATCAGCAAACTCTCAATGACCAGATAGAGGTCATCAGAAAGAATATCGAGATCCTCAATAAGGAGCTCGAAAGCATCAATTCCGATATTGATACCACAAAGAACAATATATCTTCACTTGATAAGGCTATCGTAGATCAGCAGGACGCTATCGACAAGAAAGTAGAGGTTTTCAAGGAGCGTCTGTGCGCTATGTACGTATCAGGCAACGACAACCTCGCTACAGTTGTAGTAGGTACTTCAAGCTTTTACGATATGCTCTCACGAGTAGAAATGGTAAACCGCATCGCTTCATACGATGAGGAGCTTATCAATGATATCCTCGGTGAGATAGACGCCATGGAGCAGTCCAAGAAAGACCTTGAGTCCGAAAAGCTCACTCTCGAAATGAGACTCGATGAGCAGAAAAAGCGCAAGGAAGAAAAAGACGCTGAAATGGAAGTCTACTATGAAAAGACAAGACAGTGTCAGGCTGCTATCGACAGCATGAACCTCGAACAGCAGACTCTTGAAAGCGACAAGGCTTCTCTTGCTGCTATGAACGAGGAATTCGACGCTCAGATACAGGCTGAGATACAGAGACAGGCTGAGGAAGCTCAGAGAGCTTACGAGGCAAGAGTTGCTGCTGAACAGGAGGCTGCTCGTCAGGCACAGGCTGCCGCAGCTCAGCAGGCTGCACAGCAGGGTCAGACATATACTCCTACATACAGCGAACCCGCTTATATCCCAGCTCCTTCAGCATCAGGCTTCTCATGGCCTGCACCGGGCTTCTGCTATATCTCCAGCGGCTACGGCTACAGATGGGGCACCACTCATAGAGGTATAGATATCGGTGACGCAGGTATCCACGGCGGTGCTGCTTGTGCAGCAAAGGCTGGTACTGTAATATACGTAAACAACAGCTGTACTCACGACTACGCAAAGAACGGTAACTGCTGCGGCGACGGCTACGGTAACTACGTTGTTATCTCTCACGACGGCACTTACTCTACTCTCTACGGACACCTTGCTTCAGCTTGCGTATCTGTAGGTCAGAGCGTATCGCAGGGACAGGTCATCGGATATATCGGCTCTACAGGCTGGTCAACAGGCGCACATCTCCACTTTGAGGTACGTGTGAACGGTGTTGCTCAGGATCCTATGGGCTATGTTAGTCCGTAAAAGTTAATATCAGAAATAAGGGCAGTTGAGTCAACTGCCCGAATTTTTGTCAGAAAGCGATGATAATATGAATAAGAAAATCAGTCTCGGTCTTGCTCTGAGCCTTATTGCTATCGCTTCTGCGGTAACGTTTATACTGACTTCCTTTTTTTCACTGCAAAGCTTTAACGAAAAGGTCGTCGATGTAAACGAAAAAAGTAAGAAATACAATTCGCTGCAGGTGCTTGACTCATATGTCCGCGAGAACTATCTCGGTGACATCAACGAGAACGACCTGAGCGACGGTATCCTCAAGGGCTATATTTCGGGTCTTGATGATAAGTATTCCAGATACCTTACCGAAGAAGAATACCTCAGCGAGCAAAGTGAGGACGAGGGTCAGCTTGTGGGTCTCGGTCTTACTCTCAGCAAGGACGATAACGGCTATATCCGTATCGCAGAAATAATGCAGGACTCTCCCGTTGTGGACGCAGGTCTTCAGGTCGGCGACGTTATCACCATTATCGACGGCGTTGACGTTCTTGCAGCAGGCTTTGAGGAGTCCGTAGAGTCTATGCGCGGTACAGAGGGCACAGAGATAAAGCTTACCATACGCAGGGACGGTATAGACAAGGATTATACCTTCACAAGACGTTCTATCGAAATGATAACCGTAAGCGGTGAAATGATAAACGAGCGCGTAGGCTATATCAAGATATCAGGCTTTAAGAAGAACACTCCGCAGCAGTTCATTGATACTCTCGAACGCCTTACCTCGAACGGCGCAAAGGCTATCATCTTTGACGTGCGCGATAACGGCGGTGGTATCGTTGACTCACTTTCAGACTGCGTTGACCCACTTCTTCCCGAAGGCGTTATTGCTACAGCCGAGTACAAGGACGGCCACAGCGAGACTCTTGTATATTCCGACGCTGCAAAACTTGATATACCTATGGTAGTTCTTGTGAACAAGAACACAGCAAGCGCAGCAGAGCTGTTTGCAGCCTCACTCCGCGATTTCGGCGGTGCAGTCCTTGTAGGTGAAAGAACTTACGGCAAGGGCGTTATGCAGCAGACCACAGAATTCGACAAAAAGGGAGCGGTAGTCCTTACAGTTGCAAAGTACAAGACAGCTGTCTCGGAATGTTATGACGGTATCGGTCTTACTCCCGATTATACAGTTGAAAACACCTTTGAGGAGTACGATGAACAGAAAAACAGAGCTATAGACGCTGCTATGTCTCTCCTCGGACAATAATAAATGATTGGTTTCGGCGCACATTGTGCGCCTTTTTGTTTGATAACAAAGGAATTTACTGACACATCAAGGCTTACAGGCGGAGAAATACTCTCCTCAAACTCTCAATTCTAAACTTTAATCCAACGAAAATTAAACTCTTAACTCTTAGTTCTTAGCTCTTAGTTCTTAGTTCTTAATTCTAAGTTCTTTTTCTGACTGCTCAGGGTTGACTTTTTCTGCGTAATATAGTATAATTGTATGTAATGCTATTTATTATTAAATATAAAGGAGTGCATTGATATGGCTACAAAGAAGATGTCCAGAGAAAGCTACGACAAGCTCGTCGCTGAACTCGATGACCTTAAGATCAATAAACGTAAGGAAGTTGCTGAAAGGCTTAAAGTTGCACGTTCATACGGAGACCTCTCCGAGAACGCCGAGTACGATGAAGCTAAAAACGAACAGGCTATCCTCGAAGCTCATATCCAGGAGCTTCAGTATACAATTGATAACGCTGAGATCGTTGACGACGAAAGCATCTCTGTTGACGAGATCGGTATGAGCTCCAAGATAACAATAAAGCGCCTTGATACAGGCAAGATCGAGACCTTTACCATCGTTGGTACAAACCACGCTAACATAAGAGAGGGTCTTATCTCAGACGAGTCCCCTATCGGCAAGGCTGCCATGAAGAAAAGAGTCGGCGATATCTTCATCGTTGAAGCTCCTGCCGGTGAGCTGAGATTTGAGGTCGTTGAGATCTCCAAGTAATTTGCGAAAGGATATACAAAATGAGCGAAAATCAGGTAAACACCCCTGCTCAGGCTGAAGAAGAGCCTGTACAGGATATTAATATACTCAAGAAGGACAGACTTGATAAGCTTGCCGGTCTCCGCGAGCTTGGACACGATCCCTTCACTATTACTAAGTTCGACGTTACAGGTCATGCTGCTGACTACAAGAAGGAGTACGAAGCTAAGGAAGCTGAGATACTTGCAGCCTGCGGCGACGATGAGGAGAAAAAGACTGCTGAGCTTGAAAAGCTCAACGAAAATATTATCCGTATCGCAGGTCGTATTATGAGCTGGAGAGATATGGGTAAGGCTAACTTCATCGACGTTCGTGACAAGTCAGACCGTATACAGGTATATGTTCGCTCCAATGATGTTGGCGCAGACCTTTTCAAGGAATTCAAGAAAAAGTGGGATATCGGCGATATCATCGGCGTTGAGGGCTATGTTTTCAGAACTCGCAAGGGCGAGATCTCTATCCACGCAAAGAGCATAACCCTGCTCACCAAGTCTCTCCTCCCTCTGCCTGAAAAGTGGCACGGCCTCAGAGACACTGATACAAGATACCGTCAGCGTTACCTTGACCTCGTTATCAATCCTGAGGTAAAGGAAACATTTATCAAGCGTTCAAAGATAATATCCTCAATCAGACGCTACCTCGATAATCAGGGCTTCATGGAGGTCGAGACTCCTATGCTGGTCTCAAATGCAGGCGGTGCTGCTGCAAGACCATTCGAGACTCACTACAACGCTCTCGATGAGGACGTTAAGCTCCGTATCAGCCTTGAGCTCTACCTCAAGAGACTTATCGTAGGCGGTCTTGAAAGAGTTTACGAAATAGGCAGAGTTTTCAGAAACGAGGGCGTTGATACCCGTCATAATCCCGAATTCACTCTTATGGAGCTCTATCAGGCTTATACAGATTACTACGGAATGATGGACCTTACAGAGAATATGTTCCGCCATGTAGCTCAGGAAGTATGCGGTACTACCTGTGTTCCTTACGGTGAGCATATGATCGACCTGGGCAAGCCTTTCGAGCGCCTCACCATGATCGACGCTGTTAAGAAGTACTCAGGCGTTGATTTCAACGAGATAAAGACTCTTGAAGAAGCCCGCAAGATAGCTGACGAAAAGGGCGTAGAATATGAGAGCCGCCACAAGCGCGGTGATATCCTCAACCTCTTCTTCGAGGCTTATGTTGAGGAGCACCTCATTCAGCCAACTTTCATCATGGATCACCCAATAGAGATATCTCCTCTTACAAAGAAGAAGCCCGATGCTCCTGACTATGTTGAGCGTTTCGAGCTCTTCATCACAGGCAGAGAGATGTGCAATGCTTACTCCGAGCTCAACGATCCTATCGACCAGCGTGAGCGTTTCAAGGCTCAGGAAGAGGCACTCAGCCAGGGCGACGAAGAAGCTAACCGCACAGACGAAGACTTCCTCAATGCACTTGAAATTGGTATGCCTCCTACAGGCGGTATCGGTTACGGTATCGACCGTCTTGTAATGCTTCTTACAAACAGTCCGTCTATCAGAGACGTACTTCTCTTCCCAACACTGAAAAGTCTTAACTGATAATATACAATTCGGGCGGCAATTGCCGCCCGTTATCGTAAAAGGATATATTTATGAATGATAAAAAGAACAATCAACCACAGCCTGACAACGATGAAAAGCTCGATATAAAAAAGAGCATCTTTCAGGTAAACAAGGAACTGCAAAAACAGCGCGAAGCTGAACAGGAAGCTATGCAGGCTGAGATAGAACGCAAACACGCTCAGCGCGAAAAGGAAAAGCGTGAGGCTTACGAAAAAAAGCTTCAGGACGAAAAGATCGAGCTTATGCGCATGAAGCAGGGACTTATCGAAGAAAGCGAAACTATCCATGAAGAAAAGGAAGAGGAGATACAGCTCACCTTCTGGAAAAAGATAGGCAATTTCTTCTACCATAACAAATGGTGGCTGGGTCTTGCGGTATTCTTTGTAGCTCTTGGCTCTTACCTCACATACGACCTGCTTACAAAGCCGCGTCCTGATATGGTCATACTCATGCTGTGCGATAATGCAACTGTCGGCAACTCTGCATATCTTGAAAGTTACTTCACTGATTTCGGCGAGGACAGTAATAAAAACGGCAAGACCGAGGTAGCGGTATACTATATCCCCTACAGTGATGACGAGTATACCAACTATCAGAACGGCGTTACTACTAAGCTGACCAATTACCTTAACAGCGATGATGCTGTTATGGTCATAGGCAACGAAAAGACTGTCACAGACCTGCTTATTCCCGACGATTCACTTGTAGACTTAAGTACCATGTTCCCTGATAATCCAAAGGTGGATAAGTACTTCTTCTACCTAAAGGATACAGATTTTGCTGAAAAAATAGGTGTACCCAAGAATTGTATCACCGATGATATGTTCTTTGCACTCCGCAAGCCACAAGATCTCAGAAACGCTTCCGCAAAGGAAATACAAAAAACCTACGACAAGGATATCGCAACATTCAAACGTATCATAAATGACTTATCATAATAAAAACAGCTCTCCTTTGCCGTGACACTGATATAGAATATTTATGTAAACTATTGAGGAGGACCCTTTTGAAAAAGGGTCTCTCCTCAAACTCCTCCCCTAAAACTTTCAGTTTTATTTTTTCTCAGATAGGGCACACCCTGCATTACTTGCAGGGCTTTTTTATTTATGGTGTGCCCTATCTGAGAAAAAATCAGCTAAAAAAGTCTTTGGAAAGGGGTTCGGGGAAAAGCCTTTCTTCAGAAAGGTTTTCCCCGATAATTACATATATACTTTTATATCAGCATCACGACAAAGGATAGCCGTTTTTATTTATGCAGTTTAGTTGTTTTTATTTCGCCGTCGATGAATTTTGATATTTTTGCCACTCGTTCACGCTCATTAAAGCCCAGTCCCTTGATAGACTTTTTAAAGAACAACCTGTGTATAATAAGTGAAATAATAAAATTCACAGGCGTTGACATAAGCAATACTATCAACACTGTTACAATCAAAGCAGCTATAATTGCTCTAAAGTCTTTATTCCATTCATTGGAATAAAAAAATGAGAATACACATATTGCCGACAATATTTCCAATGCTAAAAAGATCAGGATACTGTCCAGCGAATATTTACGGTTGAATGGCACCTCAGAATTAACAAATTCTCCCGTCTGTCCGTTCATAGCGAAAGTATAGTTCTTTTTCCTGTATGTAACATTCATAAACCATATAGGAACAAGGTAATACATCAGCTTTCTTTGGCTGATATCAGTTTTCTTCCGTACTCTGTCAGGAACGAAATCGCCCCCAACCATTGATGCAACTCTGATGGAGCAAACATTCTTTATCTCTTTATCAGCAATATCAATAGCGTGCTCGGCTCCGATAGAGTATCTGTTGGCATAAAAGCCCGTAAGGCAGGACTCTGTGAAGTCCTCGGCTTTGTTATAATCAAAGGGCTCAGCTGCATAGAAAATATTTTTCTGCACATCTGTTGCAAGGATAGGATAGTCCTTTATCCTGATGTTTGCGTTGGTTTCATCGTTGATATTGGTATCGCAGGTGCAGCTGTAAAGCCATATAGGTATGTAACAGCCCCTGATATTATCCGTAACCCTTTCGTCCTTGAATTCCTTTGGAGCATATCTTGAAGCGGCTATGTAGCTCCTGTACTGTTCAGCAAATTCCTCTGCCTTTCTGCTGAAAGGTATGACCTTATCGGGACGTATATCCCCTGCAAAATTTGAAGAAATTATCACATCATGGCTGCAAAAAGGACATTTTGCCACAGATGAAGTAGTTTTTGTTATGATATTTCCGCCGCATGACGGGCAGGAGTACTCTTTGAACTCCTCAAGCACATCGGGCTCCCATACGAATTTTGTACGCTCTATCCAGTCAAAATCCGACAGTTTTTCGTCGCTTACCTCTTTAAAATGAGAACGAATATATTCAAAGTCATACTTATTTGAACAAAAACCGCAAACCATATGCTGCTGGTCAATATCATACTTCAATGGTGCGCCGCAATTCGGGCATTTATATTCGGTAACATCTGACATATTTATTCACCAACCGTCTGTTTGAAATAATTAAAATAAAAAAATATATACAATAATCAATGGTTTTCCGTTGAAAAAACGTCTTTTTTTGCCCCTTTATAGAAGGACATTTTCAGAACACCAGATATTCGATAACAGAGTTTGACATAAGAAAGCCCTTTGCAGTCAGCCATACTCTTTTTCCGTCAGTCTCCGCATATCCTTCCTTAATAAGCGGCGGCAGCTTCTTTTCTATCTCAGCACTATGCTCAGGTACATCGCTGAAAACGAGTCCCTCCTTCAGTCTCAGACGCAGCATTGCATACTCCTCAAAGCCGCAGGGACTTTCGTCAGTTATCGTGATATTCTGCACCTCACTTGCTATGAAATCCGCAATATCCCGCTCTACCGCAAATCTTTTTCCCTTATAGCAGGAATGTGCCGCAGGACCTATGCCCAGATAATCCAGACACTTCCAGTATCGGCAGTTATGACGGCTCTCAAAGCCTTTCTTTGCGAAATTCGACACTTCATACTGCATGAAGCCTCTTTCTTCAAGAAGCCTGACCATTTCGAGATAAAGCTCCGCGGACTCGTCCTCATCGGGAAGTCTGCGCTTAATCTCCTCGCAGTCAAATGCAGTACCATTCTCGGTCTTTAAAATATAAGCCGAGATATGCTGTACGGGCAGAGCAGTCAGCTTCTCCACCGAGTATTGCAGGCTCTCCTTTTTCTGGTCGGGCAGAGCTATCATAAGGTCGCAGGATATATTCTCAAAGCCTGCTCCGACTGCGTCCATAACCGCCTTTACTCCGCGGTCTGCGCTGTGTACACGCCCGAGGATTTTCAGCTCATCGTCTATCATGGACTGCATACCAATGGAAAGGCGGTTTACACCTGTACTGCGAAGCTCTCTCAGCTTATCGGGAGTAAGTGTACAGGGATTTGCTTCAAGAGTTATCTCCGCATCAGCATCAAGGGAAAAGCACCTGCCTATCTCATTCAAAATGCTGTCAAGCTGTTTATAAGAAAGAAGCGACGGAGTACCGCCGCCAAAATAAACTGTATCGACATTTGTCCCACTTTCACCGTAATGACGGATATTCCGCAGGACTGCATCAACGTAATCCTCTGCCTGCACCTTAGTCCAGCTTACTGAATAAAAGTCGCAGTAGGCACATTTTTTACCGCAGAAGGGTACGTGTATATATATACCAAGACTCATTTTTCGTATGCATCAAGACGTATGGTCTCCATCATCTTAAAGCAGAAACCGTTTACTATCTTAGGAACGATATACATACCCAGCATAAGCGCAAGTACGATAGGCACCTCATGAGTATCCCACCAAACGCTGTCCTTGCCGTGAAGGTATACAAATATCACGAATGCAAAGGAAATAAGGAAATATATAGCCGAAAAAGTGGTTGCTCCCTTTCCGTTCACGCAAAGCTTCTGACACTTCGGGCATCGTCTGCCCTTTGATTTCATAGTTCCTGCCATTGCCTTTGTCAGCGGATTAAAGGTCTTTTCGCCGCAGCATGGACAATTGTATATACTACTCATATTTATTCCTTTCCTTCCTCGGATGCTGTTTCAGTCTCTATTGGTTCAAGCTCCTTTGCAAGCTTGGCAAGAGGCACTTCTCCTGCAAGCTTTGGAGTAAGCCCCAGCCTTTCCTTTTTCTTTGCTTTTTTGCGCAGATTGAATATGCACAGAAAGTCCTCGGGGTGCAGTACCATAAGTGTAAGGAGCATTATCAGCAAAGCTCCAAGCAGCTTAGGCTTCTCATCATCTCCCGTAACAAGTGCTATGATAAAAAGCACTATTGCGGTTACGCACAGGCTTGTACGGGATTTCTCACGCAGTCTTATCCTTACTGCGCGGAGCACTCTGCCTGCACCTGTATTCTTTGGTATGAAGTATTCAGTGATGACCGTTATCAGACTTGCGGCAAGTATGACCACAAGCAGTACGATAATGATATTGTTTATCATAATAGCCTCCCGTTCTCAGCTGTCAAGCTTCAGAACGCTCATAAACGCCTCCTGCGGTACCTCTACTGTTCCCAGCTGGCGCATACGCTTCTTACCTTCCTTCTGCTTTTCAAGCAGCTTCTTCTTACGTGTGATATCACCGCCGTAGCATTTTGCAAGTACGTCCTTGCGCATTGCCTTAACGGTCTCACGTGCAATTATCTTACCGCCGATAGCTGCCTGAATAGGCACCTCAAACATCTGGCGCGGAATGTTTTCTTTCAGCTTTTCAGCAATCTTACGTGCTCTCGAATACGCCTTATCAGTGTGGATAATAAAGCTGAGAGCGTCCACGATATCGCCGTTAAGGAGTATATCAAGCTTGACAAGCTTGCTGGGCACATAGCCCATCATCTCATAATCAAATGAAGCATAGCCCTTTGTACGGGATTTCAGCACGTCAAAGAAATCGTACACTATCTCGTTCAGCGGCAGCTCATAGTGCAGTTCAACACGGGTATCATCAAGGTACTTCATGTCCTTGAATACTCCTCGTCTGTCCTGACAAAGCTCCATAATATTTCCAACATAATCCGAAGGCGAAAGTATACTTGCCTTTACCATAGGCTCCTCTGCTGTCTGAATCACCGCAGGGTCAGGGTAGTTGGTAGGATTGTCGATATACTGCACCTCACCGTTGGTAAGAGTTACCTTATAGATAACCGAAGGAGCAGTAGTTATAAGGTCAAGATTGTATTCGCGCTCAAGTCTCTCCTGTATTATCTCCATGTGGAGAAGTCCCAAGAAGCCGCATCGGAAACCAAATCCGAGGGCAATGGAAGTTTCGGGCTCGAAGGAAAGCGACGCGTCATTGAGCTGAAGCTTTTCGAGTGCTTCACGGAGGTCGCCGTACTTTGCTCCGTCAGCAGGATATATACCCGAGAATACCATAGGATTTACCTTGCGGTAACCGGGTAACGGCTCATCACATGGGAATTCGTCATTAGTTACGGTATCGCCCACCTGCGTATCGCCTATGCTCTTTATAGATGCAGCTATATAGCCAACCTCGCCTGCTTCGAGACTGCCTTTGTTAACAAGATTCGTAGCGTCCATAAAGCCTGCTTCAACTACATTGAAAACAGCTCCCGTAGCCATAAGGCGGATATTGTCCCCAACCTTTACTCTGCCCTCTTTTACGCGGACATAGATGATAACGCCCTTGTATGAGTCGTAGTAGCTATCAAAGATAAGAGCCTTCAGCGGCTTTTCGGGATCACCCTGAGGTGCAGGGATATCAGTAACTATTTTTTCGAGAACTTCCTCGATATTAATGCCCATTTTCGCGGATATGCGCGGAGCGTCCATTGCAGGTATGCCGATAACGTTTTCCACCTCATTGCATACTCTCTCGGGATCAGCTGAGGGCAGGTCTATCTTGTTTACAACGGGGACAACTTCAAGGTCGTGCTCGATAGCAAGATAAGTATTCGCAAGTGTCTGAGCCTCTATACCCTGTGATGCGTCAACCACCAGTATTGCGCCCTCGCAGGCCGCAAGCGAACGTGATACCTCATAGTTGAAGTCAACGTGACCGGGAGTGTCGATGAGGTTGAAGATATAATCCTCCCCGTTCTTTGCAGTGTATTTAAGGCGGACTGCACGGGCTTTTATAGTTATTCCTCGCTCACGCTCGATGTCCATATTGTCGAGGAGCTGATCCTCCATATCGCGTATGGCAACAGTTTCGGTCTTTTCGAGAATACGGTCGGCAAGTGTGGACTTACCGTGATCTATATGCGCTATAATACAGAAATTTCTGATCTTGTCGTTAGCCAATGTTTTACCTCTTTTCAAACATATTTACTCAGTATAATTATATCAGAAAGTCCGTTGTTTGTAAAGAGTTTTTGCACAGTAATTAGTGATTAGGGATTAGAAATCAGAACTAAGAACTAAGAGCTAAGAATTTTTCCGACATAAAAAAGCGGCATGGTAAATGCCATGCCGCTGTATAGCTTATTTAGCTTTTGGATCAAGTGAAGTGATATTTCCGAGAAGGAAGAGCTGTATCCTCATAGCATCGCTGTTAGTAACGCTTCCGTTATTATTAACAACAGATGCACAGTTGAGTCCCTTTGATGTGATATGGTTTTTGTCTGTACCGTTTACACCATACTTGTTAGGATTTGCAAGGCTCTGCATTACAAGTACAACATCGGACATATCTACCGTACCGTCACAGTTAGCATCGCCCCATACTTCCGCTACTGTATCACCTATAGTTACTTTATAGGATATATCAACATTCTTACAGAGAGTTGAAGCATAATAATTGCCTACATCTCCCTTGATATTTACAGTATATTCACCTGCCAGAAGAGTTTTGAACTCAGAATTTGAATATGTCTTTCCTGTTTTGTCTGTAATTGTTATCTTAGCAGCATCTGCTCCGTATCCTGCCTGTAAAGAAGTATACTCCATTTCCTTTATGTTTGAGCTTACACTGCCGCTCAGTATTCCGGTAAACTTAAGACCTTCAATATCAAGTGCCTCTCCCTCTTTGTAACCGGTTTTAGTCGGGTAAGATATAACCTTATCGAACTCATAGGAAGGGTGTGCTATAGGTCCTGTGGTAGTTGTAGTAGTAACTGTAGCTTCTTGGGTTGTCGTTGTTGTCTTGCTTGTTGTTGCAGATGTAGTTGTAGTAGTTACAGGCTTTGTTGTAGTAGTTGTTGTCTTTGAAGGCTCAACTATTACAGGTGTACCGTTGCCTGCCTTGCCGCCGTCCATATTGCTGCCCTCACCTGATGCAACGAAGTCATTGAGTGAAATGCCGTTGCCTGCTGTACCAAGCGGTATCTTATGGTCAAGACTGATGAACTTGCCGCCCTCTGTCTGCCAGAGTGAAGGCTCTACGAATGCGTACTTCTCATCGTCCCATTTCTGGAAGTTATCGTACATGAGTCCGCCTGTATCCGAGGAATTCTCATTGAAGCACCAGAATGTATGGTGGATACGCTTCTTTATCATGTAGTCACGGAGGGTTTTGAGCCAATGAGTATTTGCACCCGACGGATCGTTTTCCTTGTCTATGAAGCCGCCCCATTCGCCCATGAGCAGCGGAGCCTTGTGCTCTTCTACGAGATATGCCCATGTGTCGTACCAATATTCTTTAAGGAGAGACTCCTCATCGAACTTATAGCTTGTCCAGTTCGGCTTTGTACCTGTTAAGTGGAACCAGTCCTGCTCGTATACGAACGGACCGTAGTCATGGGGAGAATAAACAAGCTGACTCTGACGGTCGCCCAGATCTACAGGAAAATCCTTTGCACCGCGGAAGTTAGCTCCCCACCATGCACCGTAATACGGCTGATACTCGGGATCGCCGTAGTGAGCATAGTCGGTAGACGGTGAATTCCAGTCATAGCCCTTTTCGATCTTTGGATATACCTCGATACCCTCAACCATTATAAGGAGATTAGGGTTCTTGTCGAGACAAGCCTTAGCACCCTTTTCAGCACCGTAACGCCAGTTGTTTGCATCGGAAGAACCGTCCCATTTTGCGAAGCTGCCTTCATCTCTCTTACCGTGGGGCTCGTTCTTCAAGTCGATAGCGATAACGGTATCATCGTCCTTGTAGTAATCTGCGAACCATGCAAGTGCATCGAGCCAGTCCTTCTCGCTGAAGCTGCTGTCGTACCAGAGCGGGAAATTATGACCTGCGGAATTAGTGGTAGCGCAGTGGATATCCATCATAATCTTGATGCCGTCCTCTCTGCACCATTCAACTACCTTGTTCCAGATGTCAAAGCTGTACATAGGAGTACCGCCCTCAACTCCCTCAAGGGTAAGCTCAGGGTTCTTGTACTCGTTGAGCTTGATGATCGGATCGGGCTTCTTAGCCTTCCACTGGAGAAGTATCTCCGTTGACATAGGTACACGGAGAAGATTGAAGCCGTGATCTGCGATAAGATCGAGACAGTGATGAACGTTTGCAGACCATGCACCGTCGAATATCTGGCTTCCTACATTGTAGCCGAACCAGTTTACACCTGTAAGCCATACCTCGTTGCCGTTCATGTCAACGATCTGTGCTTTATCGTTTACATGGAGCCAGTCATCGTGATACTCGTCAGGAGCAGCAAGTGCTGTTGTTGCTCTCTCGGGAAGCTGATTTACAGCAGGTATTAACGCTGCCGCAGCTGCTGAAACTGCTATCAGCCTCTTTAAAAATGATTTTGCCATATTAAGACCCCTCTCAATATAAATTTTTCAGCAATTTTACGAAATTGTTAACACCATTATAACCCATTTTACCCGAATTGTCAACGATATTTTGCATATTTCAGCAATATTCAGCTATCACCTTCTGCCTTCCGCAAGTGTTGGTGCATGATTTTTTTATTACAGGGTTGATTATGTAAGGGAAACACGTTATAATTAGCATAAGGGGACTGCCGCAATGGCAGTTATAAAAGGAGGACTTTCTATGAAAAAACACAAATTACTATCATTTATCGCTGCCGCTTCAATAGCCGCATCTGCACTTTCAGCTCCTGCATCGGTATTCGCTGTGAACGAAGAAAAGCTCTATTATCCCACATGGCAGGAAGCTTATTTCACTATGCTGAAGCTTGCCTATGGCGATAAGGAAAACTTCGATTTCACCGACGAAAAGTTCGGCTCCCGCTTCGAGCTCTATGATGTTGACTGTGACGGTACTCCCGAGCTGTTCATATCAAAGGGTTCCTATCACGTAAGCCCGTGCATAGTCTACACCTACAGGGACGGTCATATCACCGACAGCATGGAAATAGGCTCATACGGCGAGGTTTTCGTTCCCGACAGCGGTCATTATCTGGTTTACTCGGATTCGCACATGGGCTACAATACAAAGTCTTATTTTGAGCTTAAAGACGGAAAATTCGTTTACCGCAACTCCTTCAGCGACAATATTGATAACGCCGGGCATGAAGAAGTATACTACGAGGTCGACGGCAAAAGAGTCACCGAGACCGAATACGTTCAGACAAAGGAACAGTACGATCACTTTGCCCTTATCCAGCACGGACGCAAAGAGCATCAGTATATCATAGAAGAACAGGTCGCTATGGGGATATACCGTTTCTTCTTCGACCACTATGCCCTCAGCAGCATTGCTTCTGATACGAAAGACCTTGAGATACCCGATGAGATAAACGGGCTGCCCGTTACCGAAATAAATGCCTTTGCAATAAACGGCGAAAACCTCAGATCAGTAAAATTCGGCAAGAATATTTCCGTTGTAAGAGACCGTGCCCTCGGTGATAACAGAAATCTCACCTCCGTTATGCTCAATGACGGTATAAAAGAACTGCACGATCATGTTTTCGCCAACTGTCCCCTGCTCGACAGCATAAACGGTCCCGAATATTCAAAGACCTATTTCTGCAAGGACGGCATGGTATTCTTTGAGGATAATTCCAAGCTGAAAGCCTATCCTTCGGGAAGGAACAGCTCAGATGTAATAGTCCCGAAATACATAAGCACTGTCCTCAGTTCTGCTTTCAGCAGCTGCAACAGCATCGAAAATATCACCTTCTCTCCAAACACAAAGTCTATCGGCAAGGGTGCGCTGGCAAACTGCAACGGTCTGAACTCTGTGACCATACTCGCCCCCGATGCGGTAATAGAAGATCCCGAGGGCTTCGGTGATACCTTTACTATCTCAAACGGCACTGTCAAGGGCAGCGGTGAATACTACTATGACGGTGTTATCAGAGGATATAAAGGCTCTACCGCAGAAGCTTACGCTAAAAATACGCCATAAAATTTGAAGCTGTAGACTATACGCCTATCGACAAAACAGGCGACACGAACAACGACGGCACTGTTAATTCGATCGACGCTTCCTCTATGCTCTCCGAATACGCACGTACCGCTACAGGCAAGGACAGCAGCTTCAATATAGTTCAGTTCTATGCTGCCGATATAGACAACAACGGCAAGATCGACTCCGTTGACGCTTCAAGGGTGCTGTCCTATTACAGTTTCCTCTCAACTCACGATGACGATATAACTATAGAAGAATTTTTCAATATGGCTCAGTAATATCAGCTCAGAAGCTCCTCTCTCATTCGGGTGAGGAGCTTCTTTTCGCGCCGTGATACCTGCACCTGTGTCATGCCTAATGCCTTCGCAGTCTTTGACTGGGTAAGCCCCTTGAAATAGCGGAGTTCCAATAATGCGCGGTCTTTGGGTTCAAGCTCCGCCATTATCTGACGCAGAGCAAGAAGGTCGGTTATGCTCTCATCGGGAGACTCGGTAGGTATGTCGGTCTGCCCTTCGTCATCGTCACCTGCTGTAAGGGACAAAAGTGGCTGGCTTACACATAATGCCTCGGATACGTCGCTCTCCTTTTCGCCCGAAAGCAGTGCAAGCTCGGTTATTGTCGGCTCACGCATCTCGCGCTGTCGGAACTCCTCGCACAGCCTTTGCAGCCGCATGGAAAGCTCCTTTAAGCTGCGGCTTACGCGGATAGCTCCGCCGTCACGGAAAAGCCGCTTTATCTCCCCGAGTATAACGGGGACGGCATAGGTGGAGAACTTCACTCCCCGTCCGCTGTCGAACGCCTTTACAGCTTTGAGAAGTCCGATGCAGCCTGCGGAATACAGGTCGTCGTACTCTATGCCGCGTCCGCGGAAACGATTTGCGCAGAGGTGGACGAGTCCCAGATTTTCTTCGGCAAGAGGCTTCTTTGTCTCAGTTTCCATGTGCGGAAAGCCTCTTTCTCATGGTGACAGTAGTGCCCTTGTCGGGAGTGCTTTTCACTTTAAGCTTGTCCATAAAGGACTGCATCACCGAAAAGCCCAGTCCCGAGCGCTCCTCCTCCGGAGCTGTGGTGAAAAGGGGTTCCATTGCCTTCTCCACATCTTCTATGCCGCAGCCCCTGTCCTTGACCCTTATGTATATGACTCTATCGGGCAGCAGCCGCACTGTCAGCTCGATGTCTCCCTTTTTGTGGCGGTAGCCGTGGACTACCGCATTTGTCACCGCCTCGGATACGGCTGTGCGTATGTCCGAAAGTTCCTCCACAGTGGGGTCTGCCTGTATCAGGAATGAGGACACCACAGCTCTTGCCGCTCCCTCATTTACCGAAAGGGACGGCATTATGAATTTTATCTCGTTGAGTATTTCCATTTTTCTTCTCCTTATCGTATTTTTACTATCCGCTCTATGCCCGAAAGCTTCAATACACGCCTTATGTAGGGCTGAGGATTGAGGACTTCAAGTGCTCCGCCGCACTCCTTCATAAGCTTGCTCCTGCCCATTATAAGTCCTATGCCCGAGCTGTCCATAAAGGTTATGCCGCCAAAGTCTATGGCGAGCTGACGCGGCTGTGCGCTTACTATGAAACGGTCGAGCTCCGCACGGAGCTCCTTTGCATTATGATGGTCAATTTCACCGCTGAGGGTAGCAATTGCCGCTCCGTTCTCACTTTTTATATCTATTTTCAATGCTGTACCTCCTCTTTGCTGCCTTTTGCAGCCCTTTCTTGCCCCATTATACCACCGAAGCGGAAAGAATTTTGTCGTAAACGCTCCCCTGACTATGTTTTTCTTAAAAATGCGGAAAAAAGTTGCAAGTCAATGCCATAAATGATATAATGAAGTAGTACTTTATTTCTGGAGGAATAACTATGATATTATATTTCTCGGCTACAGGCAATACGGAGTTTTTAGCAACTGAGCTCGCTAAAAAAACAGGCGACCAATGTCTCAATCTCCTCGAAAGGATAAAAAACAAGGACTACTCGGAAATATACTCCGAAAAGCCCTTCGTCATATGCGCTCCCGTATATGTATGCGAGATGCCACGCTTTTTCAGCGATTACATCAAAAAAGTCCCGCTGAAAGGGTGCAGGGACGTATATTTCATAGTAAACAGTGCAGGCTACGGCGGTATTTCGGGATATCTTGCAAAAAAGGCAGCAAGACACAAGAAGCTTCACTTCATGGGCTATAACGAGATAGTCATGCCACGTAATTACTTCATAAGCCATTATCCCGTACAAACAAAGGACGAGATAAGAGAAAGGCTGGTAAATGCCTGCGAAAAAGTCAACGAGATAGCCGATAAGATAAAAAAAGGCGAAAAGCTCCAGTCACGTTATATATTCCTCTTTGAAAAGATAATCACTATCCCCTTCAATCCCGTATGGTCAAAGTACAAGATGACGGCAAAGGCTTTCTATGCAGCCGACAGCTGTATAGGCTGCGGAAAATGTGCCAGGGTCTGTCCGCTGAACAATATTATCATCAAGGACAAAAAACCTGTCTGGGGCGATAAGTGTACCCACTGTATGGCGTGTATAGGCAACTGCCCGAAAGACGCCATTTTCTACGGAAATGTCACCTCAGAAAAAGGAAAATACAACTTCAGGGACTATAAATATATGCTTGGCGACAACCAGTCTGCTCCCGTAAAAAACAAGGAATACCAAAGGAGAAAAAATGGCTAAACAATTCTGGAAGGGCAGCACTCTGCTTGCTCCCGTACCTGCCGCCCTCGTTACCTGCGGCACTTTAGAAAAACCTAACGTCCTCACTATAGGCTGGACGGGTATAGTATGCACAAGACCGCCTATGACCTATATTTCTGTGCGCCCCGAGCGTTATTCCCACGATATAATCAAGGAAACAGGCGAATTCGTCATAAATCTCACTACCTCGGCTATGTGCCGCGAGACCGACTTCTGCGGAGTCAAAAGCGGCAAGGATATGGATAAATTAGCTGCCTGCGGTTTCCATACAGTACCCGCACAGAAGGTCGGCGCTCCCCTTATTGAGGAATGTCCTCTCAGTCTTGAGTGCAGGGTAACGGAAAGCAAGCTCCTCGGCTCCCATACTATGTTCCTTGCGGAGATAGTGGGCATAGACGCTGACGAAAAATATATCGACAGCAAGGGCAAGCTTAATTTGCAGCAGTGCGGTCTTATGGCATTCGCTCACGGTGAATACTTCGCTATCGGCAGAAAATTAGGCGATTTCGGCTTCTCCGTAAGAAAGAAGAAAAAACACCGCAAACCGCCTCAGCAGTCACGATGAGATATCCTCAATGAACCTGCGGAGCTCGTTTTCGCTGTCAAAGTATATCCCTCTGCTCAGCTGCTCTCTGTCCATATCCGAAAGCAGCGGCATATCCACATCTATGAACATATAAGGCTCATCGCTTCCACTGCGGAATACTACCGCCCGTCCGCCGTACTCTCTGACTGTATACTCGGGAGCTTCCTGCTCTATGGCTGCTGCCGCAAGACGGGTCTCAACCTTTCTTTTGCGGACTGCCTGTCCAAGTGTGCATATTACCATAAAGGCTGAGACTGTTATTGCGGAAACCATGGTAAAATATATTTTCTTTGCGCTTCTGTATGTCATATTATTACTCCCTTGCAGAAATATCCTGTGCGGTGTTGCCTTAAATAGTATCTCCCGAATTTTCGATATTATACAAAATGCTGAATTTTCGGAAAGCTATTAACATTTCATTTCAAACGTGCTATAATATAAAATGTATATTTATGTACAGAAATAAATAATATAAAATCTTTGAAAGGAGCTGCCGCCGCTTTAAGACGGTCATTCTGACAAAATGAAAGATAAACATTACGATCCTTCTCCTCAGTTTGATATGAACATGAGAGAAGCTCCCAAAGCACCACCAAAAAAGAAAAAGAAAAAACACAGTAAACCGTTCATTATTTTTAAGAAGCTGATGACTGTCATAGCTACTACGCTTCTGTCTCTGCTGCTGGTAATAATCATAACGGGTACTATCGTAAGCACCGCTATGGCTGCATACGTCCTCAACTTTATGGACGACTCCACAAACGTTACGTTGCAGCAGCTGGAATCGGGAAGCGATACCTACTTCTACGGAAACGAAACAAACGAGAACGGAGAAAAGGAACTGGCTGTTATCCACAGAATCAAGAGCGACTTCCAGCGTATCCCCGTTTCTATCGACAGAATCCCCCAGCACGTAAGAAATGCCTTCGTTTATACTGAGGACGAGCGTTTCTACGTTCACGACGGTGTTGACTACAAGCGTACATTCTCCGCTTTCCTCAACCTGTTCCTCCACTTCTACGATACCGAACAGGGTGGTTCTACTATCACTCAGCAGCTCATCAAGAACCTGACAGGTGATAACGAGCCCTCCCCTGCACGTAAGATACGTGAGATATTCTCGGCTATGCAGCTTGAGAAATCCTACTCAAAGGACGAGATACTCGAAGAATACCTCAACTACATCGGTTTCGGCGGTCCTGTAAACGGTATACAGCAGGCTGCTATCACTTACTTCGGTAAGAGCGTTGACCAGCTCACTATCCCCGAGGCTGCCGTTCTTGCAGCTATCCCGAAGAGCCCTGAGGAATACGGCCCCGATGTTATCTACCACAGGGACGATGATCCCAATGAGCCTATAGTCGTTGACGGACGCGCCAACAACAAGCCCCGTCAGGAATACGTTCTCTATAAGCTCTACGATAACGGCGCCATAACCTACGACGAGTATCAGGAATACCTTGTTACTCCTCTCCTTTTCAGAAATTCCGACGAGTACAGAAAGCTCCACCCTGAGGACGAGGCTAAGGAGCTCGAAGAGAGAGAAAAGGCTTATACATGGGTAGTAGATGCTACTTACTATGAGGCTGTCAAGATATTCATGGACAAGTATGACCTTGACTATTCAAAGGCTATGACAAAGCTCCAGAAGGGCGGCTACAGAGTTTATACCACCTACGATGACCAGATGCAGAAATATGTTGAGGAAAAAATGGCAAGTCTCGATAACTTCTACCCTGTTCCTTCATGGCAGGTAACTCACGAGCTTGACATTGAACCTATCGGTCATCCCGACGGCAAGACTGAGGTTTATACTCCTCATGTCGGTTTCATTGCTATGAACTACGACGGCGAGATACTCTGTGCAGTCGGAAATGTCGGCGAAAAGACAGGCTCTCTCGTTGATAACTATGCAGTTCTCAACAAGCGTCAGGTAGGTTCTACCATCAAGCCTATATCAGGTTACGGCTACGGTCTTGAAAACAACCTTCTCCACTGGAGCAGCACATTCCCCGATTCACCTACTCTCACAGGTGAGGACGGTAATCCATGGCCGTACAACTACGGAAGAGCTGCGGGCAGCGGCGCACAGATACCTGTATGGAGAGCTCTCCAGAACTCATTCAACACTATCCCTGCTCAGCTCTGTGCAAAATTCGGAGTTGAGGAGATATGGAAGTTCTCAACAGAAAAGCTTGGACTCGATCTCGTTCCGAACGATAAATCAGGTCCTTCACCTCTTACCCTTGGTTCTCTCCATGAAGGTGTTACTCTTGAAAACCTTGTTAACGCTTATCTCCCTTACGGACATGAGGGTATATACAACGAAGCTCACATAATCTCAAAGATAGAGGACAGCACTCAGCAGATAATCTATCAGAACAACGGCAACCCGAGACAGGTCATCTCTGACGAGACCGCTTATGTTATGAACCGTCTCCTGAAGAACGTTGTTCAGAACGGTACAGGTACAGCCGCAATACTCTCAAATAAGACAGTTTGCGGTAAAACAGGTACTACCGAGGACTGGTACGACGAAGTCTTTGTTGGTCTTACACCTGACTTTATCAGCGGTATCACCACAGGTTTCAAGTACAAGCAGGATCCTCTTAATATCCCGTCGGGTATTTCTGCAAAGATATGGAGAAATATCATAGGCGACTGGGCAAATACACATTATCCTGATACACCGAGCGACTTTGAAAAGGTCAAGACCGTTATCGAAATGCCTATGTGTACAAGCACAGGTCTTATCGCAAGTGCAAACTGCGGAAAGGGTGCTATCGGTTACTGGAAATCAGAGGTAACAGACAATTACTCTCCTCCGTATTGCAGCGGTGCTCACTATTCAGCTCCCGCACAGACCACCACAAACAGCTCTACAGGCGGTAACGCAAACGGCGGTGCAGCAGCAGGCGGAAACGCAGGCGGCGGTGCAGCGGCAGGAGGCGGCGCAGCTACAGGCGGTGACGCAGGCGGCGGTGCAGCAGTTGGCGGCGGTGACGCAGGCGGATACACCGGCGGCGGAGATGCAGGCGGCGGCGCAGCTGTCGGAGGCGGCGACGCTGGCGGCGGTGCAGCAGTTGGCGGCGGCGACACAGGCGGCGTTTAATACTAAAAACAGGTGATAAATTGAACAATAAAATAAGATTGTGCTGTCCATGCCATTTTGGTCTGGAAAGCGTATTAAAGTACGAAATACAAAAGATCGGCGGTACTGACTTAAAGGTCAGCGACGGTAAAATAAGTTTCACGGGCGACGAGAATATCCTCGCCCGTGCTAATCTCTGCTTATCAACAGCCGAGCGTGTGCTCATTGAACTCATCGAATTCAAAGCAACTACATTCGAGGAGCTTTTCCAGGGCGTAAAGGCTATAGAGCTTGAACGCTATATAGGTCCCGATGACGCTTTCCCAGTTAAGGGACACTCCCTTAACTCCGCTCTCCACAGCGTTCCGGACTGTCAGTCCATAGTAAAAAAGGCTGCTGTTGAAAGGCTGAAGGCAAAGTACGGAATAAACTGGTTCGATGAAACAGGTCCTACGGTGCAGATAAAGTTCAGCATACTTAAAGACGTTGTCTCCATTTACCTCGATACCAGCGGCGTGGGACTCCACAAGCGCGGCTACAGACGCAATTCCAATGCGGCTCCTATCAAGGAGACTCTGGCAGCAGGTATCATTGACCTTGCAAGAGTTCGTCCCGATTCAATAGTCTGCGACCCATTCTGCGGAAGCGGTACTCTCCTTATCGAGGCTGCTCTGAAAGCTCTTAAAATAGCTCCCGGCATCAACAGAAGATTTGCTGCGGAAAAGTGGGGTTCTCTTGACTCGCGCATCTGGCAGGAGGAAAGAAAAAGAGCTATCGACAATGTTGACAGGTCGGCAGAATTTCACGGTATCGGTGCTGATATCGACGATGCGGCAGTTGCTCTCACTCTTGACAATGCTCACAAGGCAGGCATCAAGTCCAGACTTAAAATAGAGCAGGCTGATATAACAAAGTTCGTTCAGCCCGAAAACTCCATTGTCATCTGCAATCCTCCCTACGGTGAAAGACTTCTTGAGCTGAGAGAGGCTGAGGATATCTACAGAAAAATGGGAAGAGTCCTCGGAAAGGGAGGCAGCAAGCAGAGCTACATCATCTCCCCTCACGAGGAGTTTGAGAAGTTCTTCGGTGCAGACGCTCATAAGCGCAGAAAGCTCTATAACGGCATGATAAAGTGCCAGCTTTATATGTATTTTTAAAAGATAAAAGCTCCGTTGTTACGGAGCTTTTGATTTAGGTGATAATATGAGATTTGAAACGAAAAGAATGCTGCTGCATCTGTTCTTCCCTACAAGATGCCATGTATGCGGAGAGCTCATTGGCTCTATGGACAAGTTCTGCAATGCCTGCTCCGAGAAGCTGAAAATGTACGAAGGGAATTTCAGCATAGAGGGTGCTGAGAGCTTTACGGCTGTATTTGAATACGACGACACCGCAAAGCCTGCCATATTCCTGCTGAAAAACGGCATCGGCGGCAATGCGGACTATGCTTTCGGTTCAGCCCTTGCAGAGAAGCTAAGGTCTGAGGGAGTGACCGATAATATAGACGTTATCGTTCCTGCTCCGCTGCACAAAAAGGATAAGCGAAAGCGCGGCTTCAATCAGTCTTTGCTAATTGCACGAGAAATAGGTCGCAGACTGAATATCCCTGTCGAGGAAAAGGCAGTTTTCAAGGCTCGTCACACCCGTGCGCAGAAGGAGCTTGACCGCCTTAAAAGGACGCTTAATCTGAAAAACGCTTTTACAGCTGACAGCAAAAAGCTCGAAGGGAAACGAGTCCTTTTAGTTGACGATATCTGCACAACAGGCAGCACTCTCCGCGAGCTTACTGCCGTTATAAAAAACAGCGGTGCAGCTTCTGTCCACTGCGCCTGCTGCTGCAAAACAGTAAAAAAGGCACAGTGATGACAGTTATGCTTATATAGGATATTTGCGAAACTATTGAGGAGGACCCTTTTGAAAAAGGGTCTCTCCTCAAACTCCTCTCCTAAAACTTCTGGTTTTATTTTTTCTCAGATAGGGCACTCCGAAAATAAAAAAATCCCGCTATTAATATAAGATGTGCCCTATCTGAGAAAAAATCAGCTAAAAGTCTTTGGAAAAGGGGTTCGGGGAAAGAACCTTTCCTCAGAAAGGTTTTTCCCCGATAATTACGCATATACTCTTATGCAAGCACGACTGTTATCACTGTGCTTTATTTCTTGTTTTCATAAACTCGGCGAAGTCGGCTTTCTTATCAGAACTCGAATTGAACGCATAGAAGGCAAGTATTGCAGAAGCGTCTACTGCATCTGCCTTGCCGTCATTATTCACATCTGCCGCGATAGCCTGTCGTGCATCTTTGAATGTAGATGTCTTGCCAATTGATACAGTCG
Organism: Ruminococcus flavefaciens; assembly: GCF_900143025.1. Classification (GTDB taxonomy): domain Bacteria; phylum Bacillota; class Clostridia; order Oscillospirales; family Ruminococcaceae; genus Ruminococcus; species Ruminococcus flavefaciens_I. Next base: position 203,050 of record NZ_FRCT01000004.1, read on the forward strand.
CATATTCCTTTAACAGCATTGAAGCGTCAACGGAGTCCACAAGCTTATCATTATTGATATCGCCCATTTCATACGGCGGATCCTCTATTATCTTTATTTCGCCCTTGTCAAGTCCTTCACTGAATGCATACTTGGTCATAGCCTTGCCTTTGTCGTCGTTGGCAAAGTTGGTGAAAAGCGGCTGTATCTTTCCGTATTTGGACTTTCCTATCTCATATGTGAAGATATCCCCCACCTTACAATCCGCAGGGAGAGTAACATCTACAGTCCACATAAGTCCGTCCTTGCCTGTATCGGCAGCTCCGCCTGTGGTAAGTACTATAAAGTCCTTGGTATCGCCTAAAGCCTGTCCCCATGTGAGCTGACTGATAGCCTGACCTGCCGTGGCTTCACCTATTTTAAGCCTGCTGTCGAAATAAACATAGAGCACGGTCTCGCTGTAAAGATTTTCCGCACCTTCGACTGTTATCGTCAGCTGTTCCTTACGGTTCGGCGCCATACTTTTACATACCTCGGTATGACTAAGCTTGAATACGGGCTTTCCCTGCACAGCTGTACGAGTAGTAGTTGTTGTAGTCGATGTTGTGGTAGTTGAAGTAGTTGTCGTAGTTTTTGATGTTGTAGTTGTCGGCTTTGAGGTAGAAGATGTTGTTTTTGAAGTAGTAGTGGTAGTTGTTGTCTTTGACGCTGTTGAGGTAGTCACTGCCGATGATGCAGACAACGACTCAAAACGATATTTATACCCGGCTGCATACACGGCAGCAGGAGAATTATCATAGCCGACTATCTTTCCGCTGTATACTGCGGCTGTACTTCCGCTGCCTGCTGAGTTGCATATAGTATCGCCGCTGTCGAAAACAGTGCAGTTCTTATTGTTTATCACTATCTTCTCAAGCTTTCGGCAGTCCTTGAAAGCATACTTTCCTATCTCCGCAACACTTTCGGGAAGCGATACCGATGTGACCTCTCTGCCTGCAAAGGCATTGTCACCAATTATCGTAACGGGAATACCCGCTATCTGCGAGGGTACGCTTATATCTCCCGAAACTGCCGCATTGCTCAGTTCAACGTGGTCTGAATACTTATGATAAGTAATACCTGCTGATGTGGCAATCGTAAACTCGGAAGCCTGTGTTCCTCCTGCACTTCCTGTGAATATATCAACGCTCGGAAACGCTCCTGCTATTATCACAGCAGAAAGCGCAGCCGATATGCATCTTTTTAACTTCATATATACCTCCGAAATTAGCCGTTTACCGTCAGTCCCCATGATCGGCGAGGGCTAAGGACTAAATAATTCTGCATAGCAAAACTATTTATTATAATCATAGAACATTTCGTCCATTAATCTGTCATAGCCGGTGCGGTCGCCAAATGCAGCCTTGATAAGTGCTCCTGCATTTTTGAAAATGAGCTTGAAATACAGCCAGTCACCCATATCATCGTACTTTCTCGTGGAATTGATAAGATGATTTTTCCTGAGACAGCCGTACTTCTTTCCCTTTTTTCTGCCATAGGCTCTCAGTGCCTTTGCTGTGGCGATGTCCTCGCCTGCTTTCTTCTCAACAAATCCGCCGATAGCATCAAAATCAGACTTTCTCGCCCAGAATATACCGCAGTAAAGTCCCGTAAGCTTAAAGCCTGCACGGCACATAAGGTCATTGAGCCAAAGTGCAGCCGAATATCTCTCGAAACGCAGAGGAGCTCCGCCGCCTATGTACTTGCCGCTGTTAAGCATACCCAGTATCTCTCTCAATGTGTCCTCGGTCATTCGGTTGTCACAGTCAATAGTAACTATGACCTTTCCCCGTGCTGCGGCGATGCCTGCATTTCGGACTGTGGCTATACATCTGCTCTCGTCGGCAACTACCCGTGCGCCCTTTGCAAGTGCAAGCTCGGCGGTGCGGTCTGTACACCTGTTGCAGACGATTATTGTTTCGACTCCGCATCTGACACGGGCTGCTGCCCGATTTACCGAGTCTATGCACCTTTCCACATACTTTTCTTCGTTATGTGCAGGCACTATTACTGATATAGTGATATTGTCCGAAATAGTCATCATCTCCCCTGCCGCTTATTTTATACTATTATTATACATTTGCAGCGCAATCACATATTTTAAATGGAATTTGTGCTCCCTGAACAAAGTTCAGGGCAATAACCGCCTAAAGGCGGTTATTGCGTACATATTATATTATAAGCGTTTGAGGGGTAAAAGTCAATACTTACAGTCACCAGCGTAAACACGAGCGATGTAGATATCGCCCTTACATATGGTCATTGAGGTCATTCTGAAATAGCAGACTGCCAAAGGCAGCCCCTACATTTTAATCCGTCTGCACAGCAGACACCTTAACTTTTAACTCTCAATTCTCAACTCTTAACTCTCAACTTTCGTGCGGATAATATCCGCCCCTACAGGCTAAGGGCTAACGGCAAGGGGCTAAAGGCTTTTATTGCAGAAAAATTGCAAAAAAGGCTTGACATTTGGGATTTTATATGTTACAATATTAGTACCTCGTTGGGGGTTTATTTTTTTGTCCCCGTGCGAGGGAGGCAAACAACCTACCTTTGGTAACAAAGGAAGTACTAATTCAGGAGGTGCCGATATGAGAGTAAAGGTTACTTTAGCTTGTACAGAGTGCAAGCAGCGCAACTATGTTTCCAAGAAAAACAAGAAGAACGACCCTGACAGAATTGAAATGATGAAGCATTGCAAGTTCTGCAGAAAGCATACTCTTCACAAGGAAACAAAGTAATCGGAAGGGGTATTTTTATGGCTAAGAATACAACTTCGGAGAAGAAGTCCGAGAAAAAAGAAGGCGGAAAGATCCGCAAATGGTTCAAGGACCTCAAAGTCGAATTCAAAAAAGTGGTTTGGCCATCAAAGGAAACTGTCGTAACTAACACATCAGTCGTTGTAAGTGTTATTGTTGCATCAGCAGTTTTCGTAGGCGCAATAGATCAGCTTTTTATGTTCTTGATGCGTTTGATCTATAACGCTCACTAATTCAGAGGAGATCAGGAGGAGTATTATGTCAGAAGCAGCTAAGTGGTATGTTATCCACACATATTCAGGCTATGAGAATAAGGTAGCTCAGAATATTGAAAAGGTTGTCGAAAACCGTAAGCTTCATGAACTTATCCAAGAGGTCAGAGTTCCTACTGAAAGAGCAACTGAGATCACAGATGGAAAAACCAAAGAAGTAGAGCGTAAGACCTATCCGGGTTACGTTCTCGTCAAGATGATAATGAATGATGATTCATGGTATGTCGTTCGTAATACCAGAGGCTGTACAGGCTTCGTCGGACCTGCTTCAGAGCCTACTCCCCTTTCAGAAGAGGAAGTTGAAAAGCTCTTTGGCTTAGAGGTTTCTTCAGTTACTGTAAACTTCAAGGTCGGTGACAATGTCCGTATCTCAGGTACCGCTATGGACGGATTTATCGGTGTTGTTCAGAATATCAATCTTGAAGACCGTTCTGTAGACCTTCTTGTATCTATGTTCGGTCGTGAGACCCCCACTACCCTGCCTATAAGCCAGGTCGTATTAGTGGAGGATTAATTCAGGTCAAAAAGAACCCGCAGTATGGGTTCAGTGGGAGAGGTAAAATAATTCTTGCCTCGCCATTTACCACATTTATGGAGGTGCGAATACATGGCACAGAAAGTAGTTGGCTACATTAAGCTTCAGATCGCAGCAGGAAAGGCTACTCCTGCACCACCTGTTGGTCCGGCACTCGGTCAGCACGGTGTTAATATCATGGCATTCACAAAGGAATTCAACGAGAGAACAAAGAACGACATCGGAATGATCATTCCTGTTGTTATCACTGTTTACGCAGACCGTTCATTCTCGTTCATCACTAAGACTCCACCCGCAGCAGTCCTCATCAAGAAGGCTTGCAACATCAACAGCGGTTCAGGAGTACCTAATAAGACTAAGGTCGCTAACATCACAAAGGAACAGGTTCAGAAGATAGCTGAGACAAAGATGCCTGACCTCAACGCAGGTTCACTCGAAGCAGCTATGAGCATGATCGCTGGTACAGCTCGTTCAATGGGCGTTGTAGTTGTTGACTAATCAATTTTTTGAATGATGAAGTGGGAATATATTCCCGTTCAGAGTTCTATTGGTGGGAGGAAAATTCCGCTAATCGGGTATGCTATAAGCACCCGGTATTACCACTTAAATAGGAGGAAATATAATGAAACACGGCAAGAAATATGTTGACAGCGCAAAGGCTGTTGATTATGCAAAGCAGTATGAGTCCTCAGAGGCTCTTGACTTAGTTTGCAAGAATGCAAAGGCTAAGTTTGATGAAACTATAGAAGCACACATCCGTCTTGGTGTTGACTCAAGACACGCTGACCAGCAGGTTAGAGGTGCAGTTGTTCTCCCTAACGGTACAGGTAAGACTGTTCGTGTATGCGTATTCTGCAAGGAAGACAAGTATGAGGCTGCTCAGGGCGCAGGCGCAGAGTTCGTTGGCGGTCAGGATCTCGTAGATAAGATCATGAAGGAAAACTGGATGGACTTCGACGTTGTTATCGCTTCACCTGACATGATGGGTCTTGTTGGTCGTCTTGGTAAGGTTCTCGGACCTCGTGGTCTTATGCCAAACCCAAAGGCTGGTACTGTAACTCCTGACGTTGCAAAGGCTGTTACAGAGGCTAAGGCTGGTAAGATCGAGTATCGTCTTGATAAGACAAACATCATTCACTGTCCTATCGGTAAGGCTTCATTCGGTGCTGCTAAGCTCGAAGAGAACTTCAACACACTTATGGAAGCTGTTGTTAAGGCAAAGCCTGCTGCTGCTAAGGGTACTTACCTCAAGAGCTGCACAGTTACTTCAACAATGGGCCCCGGTGTTCCGGTTGCTACAGCTAAGTACGGTGTTTGATCGATAAATAGCTAATATTAAAGGCTTCACATTACTGTGAAGCCTTTTTGTTATTGTGGTTTGAATATCGCACCCGTTCCGTCCTTGGCTATCTTTTTGATCGCGCCCTTCATTATCGCCTGCTGTTCGGGTCTCAGTTTTGAATACGCCTTGATGAGCGCAGGATAAAGCCGAAGCTTGTTTATCTCCTTCAGAGTATCCTTATCTGTGGAATTCAACACCTCAAACAACGAATCCGTGAATATCTGTCTCTCGGTGTCGCTGAATTCGTCAAGAAGTCCCGAAATAGCCTTGTTTATAACATCTCCCGACTTTTTCAGCTTATCCTTCAGCACAAAGCGATTGCGGCGCAGCTCCCAGCTGTAGGAAAAATGCTGTCCCAGTCCGATAGCCGAATTCTTTACGATCTTCGGCTCGCTGCTGCTTCCGAGAAGCATACCCACTATCGAGACCTGCGGTATATAGCACCTGATGAACGGCAGCATCATCTTATATGCATCTGAATCGATGATCTCGTCCCTGAATCCGGGACCGTCATAGGAATAGATATCCTTTATGCAGCGGCGGATATTCTCCTCGCAGAACATTGAACTGTATATAGCAAAATTGCCGCCCTTCGAGTGACCGCCGAGGCGTACCACATCTGCTCCCGAATAAGCCTTGTCAACATAACAGACTGCCTGCTGCTGTCCCGAGGTCTGCTGCATAAAGCTGAGATTAAAGTCCTCTTTCCAGCCTACAACCGTACCGTCAGTGCCGCGGAATGCTATAAAATCGCTTCCGTCGGGAAGTCTGTAGGTCAGCGCGGAAAATTGCAGATCAGCAGAATGTTCCACCATGCTGACATATCCGCACAAAAGCGTACCGCGGTAGCGTCTTGACTCAGCAAGCTTTCTGAACAGCATATTATCCTGCTCAAACGTTATTATTCTAAGCTTTTTATCAATTTTTTCGGGATCGTATATTTTATACGCCTCGGGAATAGTAATAGTCTCCGAAAAGCTCTCGGAAACCACACCTTCCAGAGGTACATAACAGAACTGCGATAATACCAATCCGTCTATTTCATTGAACGGGTCGGCTGAAAACGAAACATCTCCCCGCCAGTCGAGGTAATCAAGAATGTTCGCCAGAAAAGTCCCCCCTGTCATACATAATACGCACACTAAAAAGCATAGTGTCAAACCAATAAATAATGGTCATGCAGTGACATTGTCTTTTTCTATCTTCATAAATTTATTATATCACTTTTCTGTCACATTTTCAATAGGCAGATATACAAAAAACCGAGCGGAATAAACCGCTCGGTTTTAATAGAAGCATAAGCTTCGTGATTACTAATTACTTAGTAGGATCAAGTGAAGAGATCTTGTTGAGGAGGAAGTTCTGAATACGAACTGCGTCCTGAGTTGTGATGCCCTTGCTTGATATATCAACGTCAGCGTTAGCCTTACCCTGTGCAGTGATAGCAGACTTGTCTGAACCGCCCTCACCGTACTTGTTCGGGTTAGCAAGGCTCTGCATGATAAGAACGATATCGCCCATATCTACTTCGCCGTCGCAGTTAGCGTCGCCCCAAACTGTTGCGCCAGGAGTTACAATTGGGTTAGTAACTGTTGTTGTAACAACAGGCTGTGTAACTGTAGTTGTTGTTGTAGGAGGTACAGGATCACCAACGTAAGAATATGTTGCTTCCTTATCCTGGAGGAACTCAACGATCCAAGCAAGAGGAGCATTCCAGTTGATTGTAACCTCGTTAGTTGACCAAGCTTCGATAGAGTCAACGAAGCATCTCTGTGACGGGTTGTCCTTCTTACCAGGAACGAATCCGAGAGCACGTACATATGGATCCTGGAGACCAGCGTTAGGACCGCCTGAGAGAACTCCGTCAGGAGCCATAGGCAGAGTCTTATCGAGCTCGTGTGACCAGTATCTGTGGTGAGGATTCTTCTCCATGTATGTACCGTAACCAGTTACATATGAGAATGAAAGTGGGTTACAGCCGAGGAGGTAGTTCATACCTGTAAGTACACCGTTCATGTACTTAGCGTCCTGACCTGAAAGGTCATAAGCATAAGACATAACCATGAGGTTGTTGATAACCATTGAGTTTGAACCCCACTCATAACCGTAGATAACGATATCTGGGTCGAGGTTGTTCTCATCTGTGTATCCGTTACCGTCATACTTGTATGGGATACCATAACCCTGTTTTTCTTCTTCCTTGATGTACTCATCAGCAGTTGCAAGAACAGATTTCTTAAGTGTGCTGTACTGCTCATCTGTAAGGATCTCCGGGTGGAGAAGAAGTGAGAGTGAACCAGCAGCATTTGTATTACCCCAGTTAAGAGCTGTGAATGAACCGTCCTTGTTCTCACCGCCTGTAATTCTTACAGGAACCTTGAATGCATTTGTATAATCAGAAAGCTTTGTGAGATATGTATCAGCAGCAGAATCGCCGAGAATCTTAGCAGATGTGAAGATCTCGCAAGCTGCCCAGTAGAAGTCGTCCTTAACCTCGTTATCACCGTAAGGACCACCGCCCTTAGCCTGAAGCATAGGAGCATAGAGAGACTTCTCGTTGTGCTCTTCGTCAGAATCAGCAGGATAGTAGTTCTTCTCAGCAGCCTCATAAGCAGCGATAGCTTCCTTGAGGTAGAATGCAGACTTCTCTTCGTCATAAGGCTTGATAAGTCTTGCCATCTGAGCTGAACAAGCTGAATAGTTCAGTGTAGCAGCAAACGTTGGTGGCTTAACGATACGCTCTGTATTCCAGCCCTTTGAACCGTCCTCAAGCTTCTCACCTGAGTAGTCCCAAGGTCTTGTAGCAAGTCCTGTCCACTTGTGGTCGTGGAGCTTGTGGTAAACCATTCCTGCATACTTGCCCCATGTAGGCTCTGAGCTGTCAACCTTCATAGCTGTCATGAATTCGAGCTCGTAGAGACACTCATCAATGATATCAGGAATCTTCTTTGAGTCGCCGCTCTCAGGGATATTTACTGTGCCTGAACCGTCAGCGAACTTAGCAGCTGTCTTCTCGTTGAATGTAGCTCTCTCATACATGTTGAGGAGAGTCCAGATTGAGATACCGCCGTTAACAACGTACTTACCGTGGTCACCAGCATCGTACCAGCCCTTGTTAGCTGTGATTGTAGATGAAGCGTATGTAGATGTAGCTTCTGTGTTCTCAAGATACTCGTTCTTCCAGATCTTCTGAACGTAAGCCTTATCTGTCTTATGACCGCCCTCGTGAGCAAGAGTCTTTGTATCACCTGATGTGATGTACTTAGCATCTATATCGATACCTGAACGGTTCTGATAGAAGTAGTTAAGAGCATTCTTGAGCATATCGTGTGACTTGTCTGTGTAGATGTCATCACCGATATTGAATTCCATTGATCTCCAGTTCTTGCCCTTGATGCGGAGATAGTATCTGCCAGCTGTAGTAGCCTTTGAGAAGTCGATCTTGCAAACTGTATCAGCAGAATCAGCATCCTTCATAGCTGAACCTGTCTCACCTGTCTCTACAACAGTGCCTGACTTAGCGTCAACGAGTTCCCATGTATATGTGCCTGAAAGGTCGATAGTAGATGCACCGTGGAGGATATCACCCTTGTTATCGCCCAGTGTAGCTGTCTTTGCGAAGTTTGTGAAGTAACCGATCTGGTTTACGGAAATGAAGTTAACGAGCTCGCCGTCTTCCTTCATCTTGCTGTCGAACTTAGCTGAGTAATCACGGTTTGTTGCGCCGTATCCTTCGTCAGGATCAGCATTACAGCAACCCTCGCCGGGAGCCTTGTCACCGCAGGTTACACAGTCGATAACCATGTCATCGAACCAGATCTCATCGTTTGCTTCAGCGTTGCCCTGGTACTTAGTACCCTTTGCATAGTGGAAGCACCACTCAGCAGCCTCGAGATCCTCTGTAGGCTTGAATGTACCCTCAAATGTCTGCCAGTCAGTTGTAAGCTTAACAGCTGCCTGTGGCCACTGACCGCCCATGTGAGGACCCATGTGCATATCATTAGAACCGCCATCGAGCTCGAAGTACTCTTCGTTACCTGAGATGTCACCGATCTTTGAGCAAAGCTCCATGCCAGCTCTCTTAGCCTTTACCTTAAAGCTTACCTTGTACTCGTGGCCAGCCTTGAATGCGAGGTTTCTGTGTCTGAACTGAAGATCCCACTTCTCGTGATCAGCACCCTCCGGTACCTTGATCATAACGTGGAATGTGCCATCCTTTGTAAGCTCAAAGTTCTGCTTAGCAGGTGATGACTCACAAGTGTGCCAAGGCAGAGCCTTGTGATCGAATGTACTCTCACCAACTACGAGACCAGCAGAAGCTGTCATAGGAGCAATTGTAGCTACTGCAGCAGGTGCAATTGTAGCCATAGCCATAACGCTGGCAAGAAGCTTTTTAGTTTTCTTGTGCATTTGAATACCCTCCCTGAATATTTAAGAATATAGTTTATAACGAGGTGTCAGTGCAAACACATCGTATATATACCGTAAATTCGAGCAATGAGCCTTTACGTCCTGTCGGACTCTGCACTTATCCGACTCATCAATCATATTATATTATATCGAAAAAAAAAAGTAAATAGTTTTCTTGAAATTCGTGCAATCGACTAATGGGAGTTTTAAAATTCTGTACAACATGAACAAAAAGGTAAAAAAAATAAGAGGGAAAGATTTCCCTCTTATTTCTATTTTGTGAATTAATTATTATTTTTTCTCAGGAAGCTCTGTAATGATATGAAGCAGGTATTTCTGGAGTGTCTGAGCATCATTTGTAGTGAGCTTTGAGCCGTTGTCGTAAACGTCTGCATTAGCGATTCCCTGTGCTGTGATATGGTGGTCATCTGTACCGTTTACGCCGTATTTATTCGGATTTGCAAGGCTCTGCATTACGAGAACGATGTCTCCAAAATCCACCTCGCCGTCACAGTTAGCATCTCCCCACTTTGTAACAGCTGGACCTTCAGTTTCTTCTGTTGTTGTAACGACAGTTGTGACTGTTGTTGTTGCTGTTGTTGTGGTTGTTGTGGTTGTTTTTCCTGTTGTTGTAGTTGTGGTTGTTGGAGTACTCCCATTGCTCTTCTTTGTACATGGCTTTGCAACGAACTTTGTTCCGTCAGGCTCTTCGCCCCATACAAGCTCGCCGTTTACATACATAGGCATATGCTCGTTGAGAGAGTCAGCCTTCTTGAGGTCTGAAGCCTTTGCAAGGCCGCCGAGGTATGACCAGTCGTTTGTAGCGTCCCATGCGCCTGCTGTAGACTTGCCGTCTATTGCATCAGGGATAGAAATTCTGAACTGCACCTCATCTCTGTGCTCGCTCTGACCTGTAGGCTGGATAGCTCTGCCGTCCTCGAACTTGATGAGTGCATAGTAGGTATTGCCTGTTGTATCCTTTTCGTACTTATAAGGACCTGAAACAGTTGCATAGCCCTGCTCGCCTTCCTTATACTGCTGTGACTTGCCCTCTACCTTGATATCATCAACAGAGAGACCGTTTTCGATAACTTCGGATACGTCGAAGAAGTATCTGTACTCAACGTCCTTTGCAACTCTTGCAGGCCAAGCTGTGTGGTTCATTGCCCATACCTTGAGCTCTGTATAGCTTGCAGCAGGTGTACCGTTGATAACTGCTGCTACCTCCCACTCAGGCCATGAAGGTGTTTCATCGGGTGGGAATGAAGGGTCAGTAGTTCCGCCGTAATCATCAACAAGTGCGCAGAGACAAGCTGTATAGCCTGCGTTGTAGTCGATAGCTACCTCTGAATACTCATACTTTGATACATCGTTTACGTATTTGCCTGTCTGATCGGGACCGCCGACGAGAGCGCCGTAAAGAGTATGTGCATACTCTGTCTGCCAGCCCTCTGCACCGCCTGATGCCTGACCGAGGTGGTTCCAGTGGTCATCATGGATACCTGAAGCAGTTCTGTGGTGGAATGCTGTAGGCTGCTTGTCGCCCATACCGAGAACATAGCTCATCTTCAGACCGTTATCGCCGAAGATGTAATCCATCTGCCCCTTTGCCCACTTGTTATACTTATCCTGAAGCGAGCTGTTATCCTTGAAGATAGTATCGCTTGCGAGCTTTGCGAGCCAGCAGGTAGCACTTACGTGACGTGCAGAGCCCCATGAGAACAGCCAAGCCATTCCGTCGGGAGTATACTGTACCTTCTTGCCCTTAGCACCGTCTATCCAGTAATCGAGGTGATCTGTAACGTGCTGTATCCATTCCTCGCTCTTTGTTTCCTGTGCATAGAGGAGTGCTGCTGCCTGAGAAGTATCGTCCCAGCAGAGACCCCATGTGAATTTACGATCCTTTGACTGATCCTCTAACGGGAACTTAGGGATATAATCGCTCTCTACCTTGTCCATGTAGCTCTTGTCGCCTGTAGCTCTGTAGAGCCAGATAGCAGCGAACATACAGTCATCTACCCATGAGGAAGGATTGTACATACTTCCCATAGCACCGTTTTCGTTATTTCTTATCTTATCGGCAGTCTTGAAATAGGTCTTTGCCTGATCCAGATAAGCCTTAGCCTTATCAGGCTGAGTATCCTTGAACATGATATATCCCTCAGCAAGAGCTGCTGCGGAAAGTGCCATTGTACAGGAGTCGTCTATTTCATCATAAGGACGCTTCCAGTCACCGCCGTTGAGGTGATGCTTGCGGAGGTATACCTCTGAGCTGCACCAGATGTTGTGGTCTGTAGAGCCGCCCTTGAAGTCACCTATAGTACCGATTATCTTGTCGCCTCTGTCGCACTGCATGAGGTAATCAAGACCCCACTGTACGTTATTGCGGTATAACTCGCCAAGTCCCTGCTTGTCTACAGCGTCCTTGTATTCAAGGTAGCCCCATGCAAGTATAGCAGCTGTATAAGCATTTGTAAGAGTAAACTTGAAGTGGTCGCCTGCATCGTACCAGCCGCCCTTGCATACGTCTGTTTCCTCGCCGCTTTCATCGACCATGGAATCAGCCTTCCATGCTACTTCATTCCACTCAGGGAGTTTGCCTGCCTGCTGTACCTCATAGAAGAACATTGACTTCTGGAGAGCTTCAGCATAGTTGTACTTGGAAGCATCTGCTGCTACTGCTTTTCCGCCCTCTGTGCTGTTGGGCATATAAGCAAGTACGCCTGCTGACATAGCCAGCGCAGAAACTGCTGCCGTTATTTTTTTGATTATCATATTTAATACCCCTCTCGTATTAATTATTTTCAGGCGCGTTTATTCCACACCTATACATTTTAAATATACAATATCCACACTGATTTGTCAAGTAAAAAATAACAATTTCCACAAAAGGTATACATTATAATATATAAAAACGCGGCATGGGATAACCACACCGCGCTCTCTTACATTATATGATGTTTACTCAGGGCATCCATGTGATAGAAACATATCTCATCTGATCGGAGTCCGTATCAAATGTGAAACGATATCCGCTTGTACCCAGGTACCTTTCTGACTTGATCTTATACTCTACATTGCCGTAATCGTCTGCCTCGGCACCGTCGGGAGCCTTCTCAAGAAGCTCGTCCTTCTTGAGTGTAAGTGGGAAAGAAAAGCCTACGTGCTTTGCGCAGTCGTTGAGGTTTGCTATAGTCTCATTGTTGATGCTTTCGGAATAATCAGCATGAGGAGTATATATAGTTGCCCATCTTACGTATGAAACAGGACATTCCTTCTCCTTCTTTCCCTCATCTGTAGCATTGATGAACTGGAACTGAAGCGAAGTATAATCGTTTATCTGTACTGTGTATGTGCTTGTTTCATAGTTTGAGTTTACGTTGTTGTCGATATTGTTGAGGTCATTCTTATCGAAGGGGATACCGCCGTCGATAAGGTCCTGTAATGTAGCTTCACCAAGCTTGTATACCTTGCCGTCATAAGCAAAGGCTCTGTTGTCGAAATCAACATACTTGTCGCCGAGACCGTCAACGAGCTTGAATTCGTCATATTCGGGAGCAGCAGCACTTGTGGTCGTTTCCTCCTCAGAAGAAGCTTCTGTTGTAGTTTCTTCCTCGGTTTCTGTTGTCTTTTCCTCTGTTGTCTCAGCAACAGTAGTAGTTTCTGCTTCCTTCTTGTCAGATTTTTCCTTCTTTGAGCTTTCCGACTCACCGCAGGCTGTAAGACCCATCATAGCCACGAGAGCGATAGCCAATAATTGTTTTTTCATTCTCATATTCTCCTTTTCCACTCGACTAAGAGTGATATTTCGACATTATTATACCACTTGCAATTTTTTAAGTCAATAAAACAGCAATTCAAAAGTAAAAAATCATAACTTATATGCGTTTTTTACGAAAGCGGTGTAATTTTATTATGCACAACTTACAATTTACGCTTGATTTGTAATATATAATGCACGATTTGCAACTATCATGTGTTTTAACGGTGTCATTCCGTCCCTTCACGGCTATGGTCTAAGGGCTAAACATCATATCTTGACTTTTGAAATGCAAAAGTATATAATAATAGTGTATATGCTCCCGAAAGCTGCGCAAAATAGCTCTCGGAGGTGTATTAAATGTCAGACGAAAAAACACAGGACAAGTCCGCTTCGGAGGAGCTTCTTGACGAGGCTGAGCTTGCCCGCGAGAACGGACAGTCGGTTTCGCGGAATTCAAAGCACCTTATCCACTGCCTTTCGGTAGTCGGACAGATAGAAGGTCACTATGTCCTGTCGGAACAGAACAAGACTACCAAATACGAGCATATTATCCCTGCTCTCGTCGCTGTCGAACAGGACAGGAGCGTTGAGGGACTGCTCATAATACTCAACACCGTCGGCGGAGATGTGGAGGCAGGGCTTGCTATCGCAGAGCTTATCTCAGGCATGAAAACTCCCACCGTTTCCCTTGTTGTCGGCGGCGGACATTCCATAGGAGTCCCCCTTGCGGTAAGCGCAAAACGCTCCTTTATCGTCCCAACAGCTTCAATGACCATTCACCCCGTCCGCATGAACGGCACCGTTCTCGGAGTGCCGCAGACTCTCTCATATTTCGACAAGATGCAGGACAGGATAGTGAGATTTGTTACGAAAAACAGCAATATCACGGAGGGAAACTTCCGTACTCTGCTGATGAACACTCAGGAGCTGGTCCTTGACGTAGGAAGCGTCATCGAGGGTGAAAAAGCCGTAGAACTGGGACTTATCGACAGTCTCGGAAGTCTCGGCGACGCTATGGACTGTTTGTACGATATGATAGAAAATACAGAAAAAAGATATGCGGACTGACCGCAGCTGTGCCGAAACGCGCTTTTTTGCACCGAAAATATGATACAATGGCACAGCTACATATATTTTACAGAACAAAACGGAGGCTAAAATGGCACAGACACAGACTAAAAAAAAGGCTTCGGCAAAGACTCAGAAAAAGCCCGAGGCTCCCAAAAGAGAGCCCGTAAAAAGCAATAAAAAGACCGCACCGCAGAACGAAAGCAATCAGCTGTGGTCTATAATTCTTTTCGCACTCGGTATACTTTCCGCTCTCATGGTACTGGTGAGAGGTACAAAGGGCTGGCTCGCCCTGCATAATCTCCTGCTGGGACTCTTCGGCATAGCGGCTTTTCTTATTCCCGTTATACTTATTTACACCGCTATAAAGCTTGGCACAGAGCAGACAAGAAAAAATATCAGCGGCAGAACTGTATGGTGCATAGCAATGATATTCCTTGCAAGTGCAGCCTTTCAGATATTTTTTGTTGGCGAGATACCCGAAAAACAGCGCTTTCTCAATCAGCTGAAATCTCTGTACAAAAACGGTACCGACCTGAAAAGCGGCGGCGTGGCAAGTATGCTCATCGCAGGTCCTCTGCTCAGATTTTTCGGCAAGCTTGGCGCAAGGCTCATATCGCTGGTACTTTTCTTCGTTTTCGGTATGCTCCTTTCGGGACGCGGCCTCATCGACTTCCTGCGGCTTCTTGCTACTCCATTCGTATTCATAGGCAAATGCATTAACGGCATACAGAATATGTTCATCGGCGGCGAATTCGTAGACGCTTTCGGTGACGACGACCTTGACGACGACAAGGAGAAAAAAGACTTTGACGCAGACCTTGAAGCTATCAGCATGACAAACCGCCGCAAGTCCACACGCAAGCCCTCGGAAAAGGCTGCACAGGACGAGCGCGATGTAGAGGGGCTCCCTGACGGATTTTTCGATATCCCACTTCCTACCGACCACCTTATCGACTACGGCGAGGAAGAGGCAGCAGCTATTCCAGAGCCGCCTGCTGAGGAGGAAAAGCCTCCCGTACATCTGACAGCTCCTGTAATAGAGGAAACTGCCGAGCCCGAGCCCACTGACGAAGGACTTGAACAGCTTATAAGCAAGGCTGCCGATAAGCCTGCTCCCACCGAGGAGGTCATCGAGGAGGAGACCGAGCCCGAAGAAGAAAAGCCTGTATACATACTTCCGCCGATAGATATTCTCACACGCCCTGTTGTACGCTCGAACCGCACCGAGGCTATGGTGGAAATGCGTGAAAAGGCAGAGGTCATCGTGAACACGCTCAAAAGCTTCGGCGTTACAGTAAGGATAAAGGACCTTATCCGCGGTCCTTCCATCACACGTTACGAAATACAGCCGGGCCCCGGTATCAAGGTATCGAAGATAAAGGGACTCGAAGACGATATCGCCCTCAGCCTTGCTGCTCAGGGTGTACGTATAGAAGCGCCTATCCCCGGAAAGGCTGCTGTAGGCATCGAGATACCTAACTCCACAAAGGATATGGTAACTCTCCGCGAGATACTCACCTCCTCCGAATTCAGAGAGTCAAAGAGCAAGCTTGCCTTTGCAGTCGGCAAGGATATCACGGGCAATGCCATAGTCGGCGATATCGCAAAGATGCCTCACGTTATCATCGCAGGTACTACGGGTTCAGGTAAATCCGTCTGCACCCGTTCTATTATAATGAGTATCCTCTACAACGCAAATCCCGACGAAGTAAAGCTCATACTCATCGACCCGAAGATAGTTGAATTCAAGATATTCGAGAATATACCGCATCTTCTCATTCCTATCGTAACAGACTGCAAACGTGCCGCAGGTGCGCTGTGCTGGGCTGTAAACGAGATGATGCGCAGATACAATATATTTGCTGAAGCAGGCGCAAACGACCTGCGCTCATACAACGAGCTTGCAGAGGTGGACGGCGACCGCTCACCAATGCCGCAGATAGTTGTATTCATCGACGAGCTTGCCGATATGATGCTGGTGGCAGGCAAGGACGTTGAGGACTACATCTGCCGTCTTGCACAAATGGGACGTGCCGCAGGTATGCACCTTGTTGTTGCAACACAGCGTCCTACCACAGACGTTATCACAGGTCTTATCAAGGCAAATATACCGAGCCGTATCGCACTCTCGGTAAAATCCGTCACCGACTCCCGTACTATCATTGATATGGGCGGTGCAGACAAGCTCCTGGGCAATGGCGATATGCTGTATATGCCTATAGGCGCAGGCAAGCCTGTCCGTGTACAGGGCTGCTTCTCGTCAAATGAAGATATCGCGGAGACAGTCCGATACATAAAGGCTCAGGCTGACGTTACCTACGATCCTGCTATCACAGGTGCTGTTGAGGGCTATACTCCGCAGTCTCAGGGCGGCTCTGGCAGCTCTGACAGCGGTTCGGCTGTAGGCAGCGGAAGTGATGAGGACATAGTTGAGGCAGCTATAAAAGTGGCTGTGGAAGCCGGTCAGCTCTCAACATCAATGCTCCAGCGTAAGCTGAAGCTCGGCTACGCAAGAGCTGCACGTATAATGGACGAGCTTGAAGAACGCGGAGTTATCGGTGCAAGCGAGGGTGCAAAGCCCCGTAAGGTACTCATGTCGAAAATGCAGTACGACGAGTGGAGACTGCGCAGAATGGACGAATAATAACCAGTGATCCGTAGGGGTTAAGGGCGCGGAACACCGAGGGCGGCGTTCCCTACAAATAGAGGTTAAAGAAAAGGGGGACAACAATGTACGAAGGCTTTCTTCCTACAACTAAAAAAGAAATGGACGAGCTTGGCATAGAGCAGTTCGATTTCATATACATAACAGGTGATGCCTACGTTGACCACCCCAGCTTCGGTGCGGCTATAGTCACAAGGCTCATACAGGATATGGGCTATACCGTAGGTATCATCTCACAGCCCGACTGGCACACGGATAAGGACTTCCGACGCTTCGGTGCGCCGAAATACGCCTTTCTGGTCACAGCAGGCAATATAGACTCTATGGTAGCTCATTATACCGCAGCAAAGCGTAAACGCTCCGATGACGCTTACACCGCAGGCGGTGTCGCAGGCAAACGCCCTGACAGAGCCGTTATCGTCTACTGTCAGAAACTCCGCGAATACTTCGGGGATATCCCCATAGCTATCGGCGGACTGGAGGCTTCTCTGCGCCGTTTTGCCCACTACGACTACTGGGACGACGCTGTGCGCCCCTCCGTGCTTGTGGACAGCGGAGCTGATATACTCATGTACGGCATGGGCGAACACCAGATACAGGAGCTTTGTCCCCGTCTTGCCGCAGGTGAGGATATACATAATATGACGGATATACGCGGCATATGCTATCTGACAGAGCCTGTGAACACACCTATAGGCGCGGCTCAGTGCCCTTCCTTCGAGCAGGTGCGGGACAGCAAGACCGAATATGCAAAGGCTGTAAAGATACAGTACGACTGGCAGGACGAGGTCTACGGAAAGACCATAATCCAGCGTCACGGCAAACAAATGCTGGTACAGACTCCCCCTGCCTACAGTCTCACTACCGAGGAGCTCGACCACATTTATTCTCTCCCCTATACCCGTGCAATACACCCCTCCTATGAGGCTTTGGGCGGTGTACCCGGTATCGAGGAGGTACGCTTTTCTATAACACATAACCGCGGCTGCTTTGGCTACTGCAATTTCTGCTCCATAGCTCTGCATCAGGGCAGACGCATAACCGTAAGAAGCGTTGAATCGGTACTAAAAGAGGCTGAAAGAATTACTCAGATGCCCGATTTCAAGGGATATATACACGACGTAGGCGGTCCTACGGCGGATTTCCGCCGCCCCTCCTGCGACAAGCAGATAACAAAGGGACTGTGCATGGGCAAGAAATGCCTTGCTCCAACACCATGTCCCGCACTTAAAGTTGACCACACGGAATACCTCTCCATGCTCAGAAAGATACGCAAGGTAAAGGGTGTGAAAAAGGTGTTTATCCGCTCGGGCATACGTTACGATTACCTCATTGAGGACAAAGACGACGAATTCATGCGCGAGCTTATCATGCACCATGTAAGCGGTCAGCTCAAAGTCGCTCCCGAGCACTGCTCGGCGGTAGTCCTTGACAAAATGGGCAAGCCCCATATCGAAGCCTACAAACGCTTTCAGAAGCGTTTCTACGAAATAACAAAGGGTATGGGAAAGGAGCAGTATCTCGTCCCCTATCTCATGTCCTCACACCCGGGAAGCACTCTCAACGAAGCTATAGACTTGGCTGTTTTCCTGAAAGAAAACAAGATACGTCCCGAGCAGGTGCAGGACTTCTACCCCACCCCCGGTACTATCTCAACAGCCATGTTCTATACGGAGCTTGACCCGTATACAATGGAAAAGGTTTACGTACCGAAAACACCTAAGGAAAAGGCTATGCAGCGTGCTCTGCTGCAATACTTCCGCCCTCAGAACAGAGAGATAGTCCTCGAAGCCCTCAAAGCCGCAGGCAGACGCGACCTCATTGGCTCGTCACCCAAATGCCTCATCGAGGGAGACTCTCACAGACAGGGAAATACTCCCCGAAAGGGCGGTGACAAGTCCTGGCAAAATACTTCAAAGACACGGAAAGCTTCGTCCAAGCAGCAGGAGAGAAATACAAGCTCAATGCGCAGCAAAAACAGTACCTCAGGGAACTGGCAGAAGAACGGCAAAAAGAACGCGCCGCACGGAAAGAAAAAGCATTAAAGTTCATTGGCTTTGTGCTGATAGTCGGCATACTGATATTCATATGCCGATACCACTGGAAAAAGCCTGCTCACACCTTCCCTGCAAGGGATATACTTGAAGTCCATTTCATCGACGTTGGACAGGGCGACTGCACATTCATAGCCGCAAACGGCACTACAATGCTCGTGGACTGCGGCGAGGACGCGGTATCGTCAAAGGTGATAAAGTACCTGCGCAAGCTGGGCATAGGAAAGCTTGATTATATCATAGCTACTCACCCACACTCAGACCATATGGGCGGTATGCACCATATCATCGAGACCTTCGATGTTGGCGAGGTAATTATCCCCCATATTCCCGACGAACAGCTCCCCACAGCTGTATTCTACGACAAGTTTCTCGACGCCTGCGAGGACAGGAAAACTACGGTCACTGAAGCGGCGGTTGGCAGGATAATAAATATCGGCGATGCAAGGGCTGAGATAATAGCTCCCGATGATACATATCAGGAGGATATCAACAATTACTCCGTAAGCTTTATGCTGTATCACGGTGAAAACTCCTTCCTGCTGACAGGCGATGCCGAATACGAGGAAGAAGCTGCTATGCTGAAAGCCGAAAAAGTCAGCTCCGTCAACGTTTACAAGGCAGGTCACCACGGAAGTGCCTACTCCTCCACCTATGACCTGCTGAGAGTGATCCAGCCCGATATAGCTGTTATTTCCTGCGGCATGGAAAATCCCTACGGTCACCCTGCAAAAAGCACTATAAATCGGCTGAAGGAGTATACAGACCATATCTACCGCACGGATATCTGCGGCACTGTAGTCATAGAGTCCGACGGAAAGAAGCTGTCTGTCACTCCCGAAAGGAGCGCGGAATGACTATAATAGACAGATTTGAAGGCAGTATCGCCGTTCTTGAAACAGACAGCGGCATAACAAATATAGAACGCAGCCTGCTCCCCGAAAATGCAGCCGAGGGCGATGTGCTTATTTATGATGACGGCTCATGGAGCATTGATAAAGCTGCAACGGAAAAAAGGCGCAGCCGCATAAAATCACGGCTGAAAAGGCTCATCAACAAAACTGATAAAAGAGGAAAAAATGACTGATATCATTATTATAGGCGGAGGTGCAGCAGGCTGCTTTGCAGCTGTTACAGCCGCCAGATACGGAAAGTCCGTTATAGTTTTCGAGAAAAACGAAAAACTGGGCAGAAAGCTGCGTATAACGGGAAAGGGTCGCTGCAATGTGACCAATAACAGCTCCACCGAGGAGCATATGAAGAATATCCCCGTAAATCCGCGGTTTATGTACAGCTCCTTTGCAAGCTTCGATGCGGAATGTACCATGAGCTTTTTTGAGGAGCTGGGCGTACCGCTGAAAACCGAACGCGGAAACAGAGTTTTTCCCGTAAGCGACAATGCTAACGATATCGCGGACGCTATGGCACGGGAAATGAAAACTCTCGGCGTTAAGGTCATACAAAAGCGAGTCACGAAGATACTCACGGAAAACGGCGCAGTCTGCGGCGTAAAAGCAGGGGGCGAGGAATACCGCTCGGCGGCAGTGCTTATAGCCTGCGGCGGCAAGTCCTATCCCCTCACAGGCTCTACAGGCGACGGCTACACGCTGGCTCAGGAGCTGGGGCATACAGTGACAGAACTGAAACCCAGCCTTGTTCCCCTCACCTCTCCCGATAAATACTGCGCGGAGATGATGGGACTTTCGCTGAGAAATGTTACTCTGAACCTTTTCGATAAGGACAAAAAAATATACAGCGAGCTCGGGGAAATGCTGTTCACGCATTTCGGGGTCTCGGGACCGCTGGTACTGAGCGCAAGCTCACATATACGCGATATGCAGCCTAATCGCTACAGGCTGCTCATTGACCTGAAGCCCGCACTGTCTCCCGAGCAGCTTGACGCAAGGATACAGCGCGACTTCGCCGAAAATCTCAACCGCGACTTCCAGAACGGTATCCGCAAGCTTCTTCCCGCAAAGCTGATACCCGTTATGGTAAGACTTTCGGGAATAGCTCCCGAGCAGAAGATAAACGGCATAACAAAAGAGCAGCGTCACAAGCTCGGCGAGCTTATAAAGGCATTTCCCGTAAGGATATCGGGGTTCCGCCCTATTGATGAAGCTATCATCACAAGCGGCGGGATATCCACAAAGGAAATCGCCCCGAAAACTATGGAGTCCAAACTGGTAAGCGGTCTTTACTTCGCAGGGGAAGTCATAGACGTTGACGCTTACACAGGGGGATTCAATCTGCAAATTGCTTTTTCTACTGCCTATACTGCGGCAGTAAATATGTAAAAAAGGGGTAAATGATATTATGGGATGTATTGGCAATTTATTATGGTTCATTTTCGGAGGCTTCTGGAGCGGACTCAGCTGGTTTTTAGTCGGTCTGCTGTGGTGTTTGCCTATAGTTACCATACCGATAGGCAGGCAGTGCTTCAAAATGGCAAAGCTCTCACTTATGCCATTCGGCAAGCACGTTGAGTACGGCGGCGGAACCGTGAGCCTTCTTGTGAATATCCTGTGGCTCATATTCGGCGGACTTATTATGGCAGCAGAGTTTGCCGCCATAGGTGTTGTGCTGTGTATAACCATCATCGGTGCTCCCTTCGGTGTACAGATGTTCAAGCTTGCCAAGCTGGCTCTCATGCCATTCGGTGCGGAAGTGAAGTGAACGCCATGAAAAAGATAAATTCACGGAACTTCTTCCGATATGTATTTGAGTTCGTAGTTGCAGGCTTTATCGGCTGGCTGTACGAGGTAGGCATAACACTTGTCATAAATCACTATTTCGAGAATCGCGGCATACTCCACCTGCCTATAGTACCTATCTATTCTGTGGGAGCCTTCATTCTTCTGGCTATGCTGAGAGAAAAGAAGCGCAGTCCCGTTTTCATCTTCCTGTTTGCACTTGTAGTCACAACGCTGTTCGAGCTTGGCTCTGCTTACTTGCTGGAATTTCTTTTCCACAAGCAGTTCTGGACCTATCACAGCTGGTATTTCTCCATACTTGACAGGTCGAGCCTTATATCAAGCGCCATATTCGGAGTCCTTGCCGTGGCGTACTTTTATGTGCTCCACCCTCTTTCGGGAAAGCTCAGTGAAAAGCTGCCGAAGCCCGTATGCGTCGGCGCAGGTCTCACCATATCAGCCGTAATAATTACCGATTTTGTCATCTCGGTATATCAGCTTCTGAAGGACAGGTGATGTTATGGAGCATATTTTCGGACTGGTCGTTGTACTTATAATGGAGATTATTTACGAAGCAAGCAAGAGCCCAAAAGTACCAAAGCCTTTACGCTATATCCTAATAGGTCTGACAATACTGTTTTTTGCGGCTTTCTTCGTCTGCATATTCATTGCAGGTATCTGGACACTGAAAAAGACAGTCCCCGGCGGAATAGTAATAATAGCACTTGGACTTCTCATGCTGATACTCAGCATACGGAAATTCCGCAAAACATACCTGAACAGAAAATAAAAAAAGCATCTATGCTTTATAAATAAAGGAGTAAAACTATGAAAACTATCAACATCGCTATCGACGGACCTGCGGGTGCAGGAAAAAGCACTATCGCCAAAATGGTGTCAAAGGAGCTTGGATACATCTACGTTGACACAGGTGCGCTCTACCGCACTATCGCGCTCTATATCACAGAAAATAACATCGCCGACGAGGAAATCGAAGCTTCTCTGGAAAAGGCTGATGTTTCCCTTAAATTCATCGACGGCGCACAGAGAGTTTTCCTCGGTGACAGAGATGTTTCCGACCTTATAAGAACACCCGAAATATCAATGGCTGCTTCACGCACCTCCGCTATCCCTGCTGTAAGAGCCTATCTTTTCGAGACTCAGCAGAAAATAGCCCGCGAAAACAACGTTCTCATGGACGGACGCGATAT
Source organism: Ruminococcus flavefaciens (assembly GCF_900143025.1). Lineage (GTDB taxonomy): Bacteria > Bacillota > Clostridia > Oscillospirales > Ruminococcaceae > Ruminococcus > Ruminococcus flavefaciens_I. Next base: position 225,843 of record NZ_FRCT01000004.1, read on the forward strand.
CGGTACGGTAGTTCTGCCAAATGCAGATGTGAAGATATTCCTCACAGCCTCCGCCGAGGAGCGTGCAAACCGCCGCTACAAGGAGCTTGCAGAAAAGCCCAACTGCCCCACATATCAGGAGATACTTGACGACATCATCAAGCGCGACTATCAGGATATGCACCGCGAGACTGCTCCCCTGAAGCAGGCTGAGGACGCTGTCCTCGTTGATACTACAAAGCTTAATTTAGAGGAGTCCGCTGCTGCTATCGTAAAGATAATCACCGACAGGATAAAATAAGGAGAAGCCTATGTATTACATAGTTAAGTTTCTGGTAAGACTCTATTTCCGCGTAATGTATAAAATGACAATAGAGGGCAGGGAAAATATCCCTAAGGATACAACCGTCATTTACGCCTGCAACCACAGAAGCAACGCCGACCCTCCTATGCTGGGAGCATGGGCAAAGGGAAAATTCGCCTTCATGGCTAAGGAGGAGCTTTTCCGCAACAAGCTCTTTGCGTGGCTCATACGCTCTCTCGGAGCCTTCCCCGTTGTACGGGGAAAGGGCGATACAGGCGTTATAGATACCTCCGTCGATAGACTTGACAGCGGCAGGAGCCTTATGATATTCCCCGAGGGTACCCGCTCAAAGGACGGCAAGGTGGGACGCGGTCACACAGGTGCTGCGCTTATCTCAGCACGTTCGGGCAAGCAGATAGTACCGTCCGGAATATGCTACGGTGAAAAGCTGAAATTCCGCACTCCCATAACCTTAAAATTCGGCGCTCCCATAGACCCTGCTGAATACTGCGAGGTCTGCGACGAGCCAAATCCCCGTCAGCTTGTAAAGCTCAAGAACCGCTATATGGCAGATATCAAGTTCTTAGTTGAGGTCGAGCCCGAGGAACAGACTGAAACAAAGGAGAACGAAAGCAATGAGTAAGGTAACTGTTGCAAAGTCCGCAGGCTTCTGCTTCGGCGTTGACAGAGCCGTGAAAATGGTCTACGGCGAGCTTGAAAAGAATACCCACGTTGCTACTCTCGGTCCTATCATACATAATCAGGACGTTGTAAACGATATGCAGGCAAAGGGCGCAAGGATAATCAACTCCGTTGACGAGCTTGCTCCCGATGAGACAGTAGTCATACGCTCCCACGGCGTAGGCAGTGATATCTACCGTCAGATAGAGGCTAAAGGCAATAAAATGCTTGACGCTACCTGTCCCTTTGTATCCCGTATTCATAAGATAGTGGCTGAAAAGTCCGCAGAAGGCTATTTTATCCTTATTGCAGGCGATAAGGATCACCCTGAGGTACAGGGTATTGTTGGTCATTGTGACGAAAATTGCCTTGTTTTCAAGGACAACTTTGAGCTAAAAGCCTTTTTTGAAAAAAATTATAAAAATTTGCAAAAAAAGCTTGCAATTGTGGCGCAAACGACGTATAATATAGTAGTATGGGGTGAGTGTTTAAACGTGATCCCGAAGGACGACCCCGACATTGTCATATACGATACGATATGCAACGCAACGGACGCGCGTCAGACTGACGCTGCCGAGCTTGCAAAAAACTCGGATATCATGCTTGTGGTAGGCGGCAGACACAGTTCCAATACTGTCAAGCTTTACGAAGTATGCAGCCGCTACTGTAAAACGTATCATATAGAGAATTCGGACGAGCTTCGGTCTTTAAAGCTTCCAAATGCCGATAGAATAGGCATCACTGCAGGCGCATCAACCCCCGCCTATATAATCAAGGAGGTACAAACCAAAATGGCAGAAAATGAAATTCTTGCAGCTAATCAGGATGAGGAGATCGATTTCGCTCAGGCTATCGACGAGTCATTCAAAAAAATACATACAGGAGAGAAAGTTAAAGGCACAGTTATCGCTGTAAATAATACAGAAGTTATCGTTGACCTCGGAACAAAGCACACAGGCTATGTTTCACTTGATGACCTTACAGATGATCCTTCAAAGAAGCCTTCTGACATCGTCAGCGTTGGCGACGAGATCGATCTTGTTGTAATCAAGGTAAACGACGCTGAGGGTACAGCTGCTCTCTCTAAGAGAAAGGTTGACGAGCAGGCTGGCTATGAGAAGATAGTTCAGGCTCAGCAGGAAGGCACAGTTCTCGAAGGTGTTGTTCAGAGCGTAGTTAATAAGGGCGTTACTCTCACAGTTCTCGGCGTAAGAGTATTTATCCCTGCTTCACTTACAGGACTTCCAAGAGGCGCAGATCTCGATCAGCTCCTCAAGAAGAAGGTAGAGTTCATCGTTATCGAAGTATCTGAGGGCGGTAGAAAGAGAGCTGTTGGTTCTATCAAGGCTGTTCAGAACGCTAAGAAGGAAGAAGCTAAGGCAAGATTCTGGGAGACAGCTGAGGTTGGCAAGACTTACACAGGTAAGGTTAAGTCACTCACAAGCTTCGGTGCATTCGTTGATCTCGGCGGCATCGACGGTATGGTACATATCTCAGAGCTCTCATGGAAGAGAATCAAGCACCCAAGCGAAGTTGTTAACGTTGGTGATACTCTTGAGGTATACATCAAGGATCTCGATCAGGAAGCTAACAGAATTTCTCTCGGCTTCAAGAAGGCTGAGGACAATCCTTGGGAGATCTTCATGTCCAAGTATCAGGTAGGCGACGTAGTTAAGGCTACAATCGTTTCTATCACAAGCTTCGGCGCATTTGCTCAGATCATCGACGGCGTTGACGGTCTTATCCACATCTCACAGATCGCTGATCAGAAGGTAGAGAATGTCAAGGACGTTCTTTCAGTAGGCGACGAGGTTGATGTAAAGATCATCGACATCGACGAGGAGTCAAAGAGAATCAGCATTTCTATGCGTGCTCTTCTTGAGAACGAAGATGACGATGCTGAGGAAGCTCCTGCTGAGGACGCTGAATAATCAGTAATATATCAGGGCTGCACAATTGTGCAGCCTTTTTTATTGTAAGTTTTTTAGATTATAACAATGCCCCGAAGCGATGTTCAAATCACTTCGGGGCTGAACTTTTATGTCACAAACGCTTGTTTTATCAATTGATCGGAAGTGTATCCACAAGTCTGAGCAGATAACGCTGTATTGCAAGGGCATCGTTTGAGGTTATGCCGTTTCTGCCCTCTACATCTGCGTTTGCAGCTCCCTGATCGGTAAGATGATGCTCGTCTGTACCGTTTATGCCGTACTTATTAGGATTAGCCAGCGACTGCATTATAAGAACAGCGTCCGAAAGATCAACCGTACCGTCCATATTTGCATCGCCTGCAAGTCCCTGAGGCGGCTGTGTTGTTGTGGTGGTGGTTGTAGTAGTTGTTGTTGTCGTAGTTGTAGTCGTGGTAGTAGTTGTAACCACAGGTGTTTCCTTAGCAAAAGCAATGTAGTTCATACAAGCCCCGCTCATACCGTTAGTACCGAGAGTAAGAGTCTCTCCTGCCTTTACTTCCTTAGCGTAAACGTCAAAAGGTCTTACTGCTTCGCTGTCGTTTATTTCAACGATCTCATTAAGCTTTTGGAAACTGTAAAGCCATGAAGGTACAGATGTAACTCTCTCGTCCATAGCTACGTATACTGTGATATCCTTAGCAGCTGTAAGCACTGCAAGGTCGGAGTCTGTATTCTTTGAGTTGCAGGCTGTGCGAATAAGCTCACCGCCGCTTATAACAGAAGGTACAGAAGCGATAACGTGCTCACGGTCGCCGAAAGCCTTGTCACCTGCGCTAAAGCTCTCAACGATAGACCACTGTGCGCCGTAGCTTGCGTCCTTTGTCTCAAACTTAGAGATAAGATTGCTCTTTATAGGCTCTTCAATAATCACTACAGTGCCGCTGCCGTCAGAAACTGTTCCTGCATTGTATGCCTTGTTCTGCATTCTTCCTGCATTAGCAATTACCTCGGACTTAGCAGCATCTGCGGACTGAATGTTATAGCTGCTGTATATCTTCGATGAATTTGTATCGAAGTTATCGTAACCGTCGCCGCCGCTCTTGAGGTTATTGATGTAAGCCTGTGCATTTCTTGAATTAACTATCTGATAAGCAAGTCCGCTGCCCATATCGCAGCTTACGAACTTGTCGCCGAACGACTTGATAGTGCCTGAATACGGGTCACTGCCCATATTTACGGCATCAAGCGGGAGCTTTGTATTCTCAAAGTAATTGTTCTCTGAGAATATCTTTGAATTGTGTGAAGCAGCAATTCCGTACTGCTTGTTATTATAGAAGTAGTTGTTGTAGCTGTGAATGTGAGCTACTCTTGCACGGGGATTTCTCGACTCGGTATTGTTGAACCAGTTATGATGATAGGTTATCCAGTCCTGCTCGTGTGAAGTACCGCCGCCTACAAGTGAGGTCTTGTGCGCGTCCTTGAATACATTGTAGGAAACTGTTACATTCTCAGTCCACTTGATATCGAGAGAGCCGTCGCCGTCTGCCTTATCGTCGTCAACTATGCCGTTGCCTGCGTAAGCGTTGTAGCCCTTTTCGATAGTGTTGTTGTGTACCCATATATGATAGGACTTTGAAGTGCTTCCGCCCGACATTGAGATACCGTCATCAGGATACTGTCCGAGCCAGAGATTTCTTACCTCGCAGCTTGTGCTGTGCTTCATGTCGAAGCCCCATTTATTAAGGTTGCAGTCATAGCCGATACCCTCAACGGTAACATTCTTGCCGCCGTTCATGTAGAGCATATTCGAGCCGTCGTTCTGCTGACCGTTGTTAGGCTTTGCACCCGAAGGTACGTCGATAGTGCCGATAAGTCTGAAGCAGACATTGCTTGGACCTGCATTAAAGATATTGTAAAGACCTGTCTTGCCGCCCCATGTTACAGTATCCTTAGTGGAGTTTGTAACGTAGATGACAGTAATGCCTGATTTAAGCGTACCGTCATTATTGTAAGCACCTATGCCCTCCGAGCTGTTCCAGTGAGCGTAACCGCTGCGGTCATATGCCATTGTCTTGATATTGCAGCCTGCCGAGCCGTTTGAGCCCTGAATATTCACTGTATATTCAGTATTGCCCTTTAATCCGGGGATATCGACTCTTGTACCTCTTATGAGTGCAGAGTCAACTGCCGTATAGCTTGAAGAACCCGCAGGTGCATAGCTTACCTTTACATTATTGCCTATCTTTGAGCTGTCCCACTCAACAAAGGCTGTTTCAAACCAGCCGCCGCAGGTCTTTATTGCACCCTCAACGTTGGTTGAAGGCTGCTGGTCGTTATTTCCGCTCGAATCTCCTTCACCGTTAAGGAACGAAGGAGTCCAGTTGTTCATATAGCTCTTGATATTGATATTTGCAGCGTCATTGTCAGAAACTATATGACCCTTTCTCTGTGAAAGGTCTACTCTCTGACCGTTTGAAAGCTTTGTACCGTTCTCCTTGAAGCCGTCAACGCTCTCAGGCTGTACGCCGCTCATTGAAGTCCAGCCTGCACCTGTTATCATATTGCCGTTCTGGAGAGTTGTATTCACAAAGAGCACCTTTGCGGTCTGTCCCCACGGTCTGCCAAGATAGCCTGCGCTTACTGTGAGCTGTGAGTTTGCAGTTACCTTGCAGTCCTTGAAGAGATAGCCTGTATAAGGGCTTCCCTGCTCTCTTGCAGCTGTGATATAGCCGCCTACAGAGCCGCTGCTGTAGCCCTTCCAGCGAAGCTCGCAGCTGTCGAATACAGCGTTGCTGCCGCCGAAGATATAGTCTGTCTGACCTTCGATAAGGCAGTTCTTGTAATACTGCGGTGAACCGCCTGTGTAAAGTGTATCCTGACTTGACAGGAACTTGCAGTTAAGGAACTCGGCATACCCTGTATCTACCGAGAGAGCTGCCGCACGCTCTGTTGCAGCCTTTGAATTGGCATCTGTCCAGTTGTTTCTCACCTGAGTTATCTTTGTAACTGAGGTATCGCCTGTGAGCTCAACTCCGTCGGCAAGCTCCTCCTGAGTGATGTAACGGTTGAAGGAGTTCTCGAAAACGATATTCTTTGCCTTGAAGTTTGTAGCCTTTGGCCATAGCTGTACAGTTGCGCCCCAGCGGTAATTTGCAACGTTCTTGCCACTCTTTGCGTTTGCAAGATTAGCGTCGTAATAGCCCTTTGAGTTTGCACTGTAATACTTATAGCCGATGCCGTAATACCACGTAAGGACTGCGTCGCCCTTGCTGGGCTCGTCATTTACGAATGTAATGTAGGGGGTCTGTACGATTACCTGCTGTCTGTAAGTACCGGGGGCAATGTGTATGGTAACACGGGTCGCCTCCGATGAGGGATTAAGGCTTGCTGCCTTGTCAACAGCCGCCTGCACTGTGGAAAAGTTGTTGTTCCTGCCTGAGTATCCTACATACAGGTCTGTACCTGCCGCCTCGGATCTCAATGGCTGTATCACGGCAAGCGATGCCAGTAATACGATCATGGCTGAAACGAACGAAATGATCTGTAGACCGAGCTTTCGTTTTCTGTCCACCATTATTATCACTCCTTTGGAATTTTCGGGATCTGCGCTGCCTAAAGCGCGACCCTCAGCATGAAATTAATTACCTTAGCGCAACTCGCGCAGCCTACAGGGAACAGCCGCCGCAGAATATGCACCTATATACCATAATTATAACACATTCACTACAAAATGTAAATATGCTCATAAAATCTACACTCATTTTTGTGGATATGTACAATGGTGCATTACTCTCTTTGGGTAAAATACCCTTAAATAAAGCCTTATCATCAACGTTAAGAAAAATTTCTTACTTACTTTCTTATTTTCTTATTGACAATAGTTTACATAATGGTATAATAAAATTGGATAATTATTTCTGCTATTACTACTCAGGAGGATCATTATGAAATTTGACAGCGCAGAAGAATGGAAAAGTAAGATCAAGCGCGTCCTCATTTCCGAGGACGAGATACGCACGGCAATGAAAAAGGCAGGTGCGTACATCAATTCAATTTACGACGGTTCACCCATACTCCTTGTAAGCATATTAAAGGGAGCTTTCGTGTTCATGGCTGACCTTTGCCGCGAAGTAACAGTTCCATGTGAAATAGAATTCATGGCGGCAAAGAGCTATTTCGAGGGTACTGTATCATCAGGTCACGTTGAGATAACTATGGACTTAAAGCACGATATCAGCAAGTACCACGTTATCATTGTGGAGGATATCATCGACACGGGAAGAACTCTCAACGAGATAAAGAAAATACTCGGCGTGAGAAATCCCCTTTCTCTCAGGATAATGACTCTCCTTGACAAGCCCGACCGCCGTATTGTGGAGCTGAAAGCTGATTACTCCCTTTTCACTATCCCCGATTATTTCGTTATAGGCTATGGTCTGGACTACGGCGAGTTTTACAGAAATCTGCCGTATATAGCAGAATTCAGTGAATGAGGTGGCGGATATGGTCGAAAAACTGTTTAAGCTGAAGGAAAACGGAACTAACGTAAAAACCGAAATTGCGGCAGGTATCACCACCTTTATGACTATGGCGTATATCCTTGCCATAAACCCGAGTATCCTTTCAAGTACGGGTATGGACTCTACCGCTGTGCTCCTTGCGACCTGTCTTGCTTCGTTCATAGGCACGGTCTGCATGGCATTCATGGCAAACCTTCCCTTTGCTCTTTCCGCAGGCATGGGACTTAACGCCTATATGGCTTACACCGTATGCGGTTCCGATAATCTTGGATATTCCTGGCAGGTGGCTCTCCTTGCGGTATTTATCGAAGGTATCATATTCATAATCCTCTCGCTTACAAAGGTCAGGGAAGCTATTTTCGATGCTATCCCCCTTTCGCTGAAACGTGCGGTGTCCGTTGGTATCGGTCTTTTCATTGCTTTTATCGGACTCCAGAATGCAGGACTTGCAGTAAGCTCCTCCACTCTCGTAAAGCTTACCAACTTCCGTGAAAACTTCAATACCACAGGTATCTGCGCACTTCTTGCTGTCATCGGACTGCTTATAATGGCAGTGCTCTACATAAAAAGAGTAAAGGGGGCTATCCTTATCGGTATCTTCGTAACATGGATACTTGGTATTCTCTGCGAAATTACAGGACTTTATATACCCGATGCGGATAATGGTGTCTTCTCTCTTATCCCTTCATTCAAAATGACCGACTTCTCATCTATAAGCAAGACATTCGGTCAGTGCTTCAATGTGGATATGAACGCTGTCGGTATTTTCAACTTTGCTGTTGTAGTGTTCTCCTTCCTCTTTGTTGACCTTTTCGACACTCTCGGCACTCTTATCGGCGTAAGCACCAAAGCAGGACTTCTCGACAAAAACGGCAAGCTCCCTGCAATAAAGCCTGCTCTTATGGCTGACGCTGTTGCAACTACCGCAGGTGCTGTGCTTGGTACTTCTACCACTACTACCTTTGTTGAATCGTCCGCAGGTGCGGCGGCAGGCGGCAAAACAGGTCTTACAGCTCTTACTACTGCTGTACTTTTCCTGTTCTCCATGCTTCTTGCTCCTATATTCATATCTATACCTGCATTTGCAACTGCTCCTGCGCTGATACTTGTAGGCTTCCTCATGTTCAGCACAGTATCGGAAATAAAGGTTGACGAGAAGAATTACACCTCAGCTATACCTGCATATCTCTGCGTTATCGCAATGCCGCTGTTCTACAGCATTTCCGAGGGCATTTCTATCGGCGTTATCTCATACGTTGTGATAAATCTCGCCTGCAAGAAATATAAGGAGATAAATCCTATTATGTATATCCTTGCAGTACTGTTTGTGCTCAAATATATATTCCTGTAAATCTAAATTTGAGCCATTTGCAGGGGACGGTGTCCTCGACGTCCCGCATTTTGAACGCCCGTATGTAGGGGCTGATGTCCACATCAGCCCCTACATTGTGTCATTTACACTTGCATCGTTGCTCGCGGACTGCCAAAGGCAGTCCCTACATTGTGTCATTTACACTTGCATCGTTGCTTGCGGACTGCCAAAGGCAGTCCCTACAGTATGTCATTTATACTTGTATCGTTGCTCGCGGACTGCCAAAGGCAGTCCCTACATTGTGTCATTTACACTTGTATCGTTGCTTGCGGACTGCCAAAGGCAGCCCCTACAGTATGTCATTTACACTTGCATCGTTGCTTGCGGACTGCCAAAGGCAGCCCCTACATTGTGTCATTTACACTTGCATCGTTGCTCGCGGACTGCCAAAGGCAGCCCCTACAGTATGTCATTTACACTTGCATCGTTGCTTGCGGGGCGCACAATGTGCGCCCCTACAGGCTAAGGGCTAACGGCTAAAAAAGGACAGCTTACGCTGTCCTTTTTTAATGGTTCTTTCCGCCTTTATATTCCTTTGCGACTATTAGTATCTCCTCTTTTTCAACAAGCTCCCTGCCCTCGAATCCCATACGGATAATATATGGCATAAAGTCGATGATACGCATAAAATCATCTGCTCCGAAGCTGTTGTCGTAGTAGTGGAGTATAGTGCTGAGTGCAGTTCCGTGAGTTCCCACCATAATATTCTCATCTCTGTGAGCGTCAAGCATATCATTTACTGCGGCAATATTCCTGTCCATTACCGACTGTAAGCACTCGCCGTCGCTTTCACAGAAGCTAAGGTCTGCCCAGCGTTTACGGAACATCTCGGGATTATTGCTGTTTGCTCCGCTGATACGCTCGTGCAGTCTCTCGTCAATAATTATATCAAGTCCGTGCTCGTCTGCGGTCTGCTTTATGGTATCATAGCTCCGCTTATAGGGACTTGAAACAGCGCAGTCAATGCGGATATCCTTCATTGCACGTACTACCTCGGCAGTATCCCTCATGCCCTCCTCTGTAAGCGGACGATTTGCCGCATCGGAGCAGGTATGGTCGGGCTGTGCATGACGCACAAAGTAAATATTAGTCATTACAGTCTCTCCTTAAAATCAGCATAGCCGAAACTGCGCAGAGTCTCGAAGCTGCCGTCCTTTTTCAGAAGGAGTATTGACGGCAAAGGCATACCGTTGAAGGTATTGTTCTTGACCATAGAGTATATAGCCATATCACCGAATACCAGCCTGTCACCGATATGCAGCGGCTCGTCAAAGGAGTATTCTCCGATAGAATCACCTGCAAGACAGGTCTGCGAGCCAAGTCGGTAGCTGTACTTCTTCTCGCCGTTCTCACCCGAACCCACAAGGGGCGGACGATAGGGCATTTCCAGTACATCGGGCATATGACAGGCTGCGGAGGTATCAAGTATAGCCATAGGCATATCATTTTCCGTGATATCAAGGACTTCCGTTACAAGCCAGCCTGCATTCAGTGCGGCTGCCTCACCCGGTTCGAGGAAAACTTCAAGCCCGTACTTCTCCTGCATACGGCGTATGCAGCGTTCAAGCCTCGGTATATCGTAATCGGCACGGGTAATATGGTGTCCGCCGCCGAAATTTATCCACTCCATTTTTTCGAGCACATCGCCGAACTTCTCCTCCACAGCGTCAAGAGTAGCTTCGAGGTCATCGGAATTCTGCTCGCAGAGCGTATGAAAATGTATTCCCGTAACGCCGTCAAGGTCGTCTGTACGGAAGTTTTTCCGTGTAATGCCAAGACGCGACTTAGGTGAGCACGGGTCATATATCTCATGCCCCTCCTGAGTCGAAAACTCGGGATTTATGCGGAGTCCTATCTTCTTTCCAGCAGCAAGCACACGATCACGGTACTTGTCAAGCTGATTAAAGGAATTGAAGATTATATGTCCGCAGTAGTATATTATCTCGTCGATCTCGCTTTCGCGGTAGGCTGCCGAAAAGACATGATTTTCCTTTCCCATTTCCTCATATCCCAGCTTCGCCTCGAAAAGTCCGCTGCAAGCTGTTCCGTCCAGATATCCCTTCATAAGGGGATAGACATGATAACATGAGAAAGCCTTCTGAGCAAGTAGTATCTTAGCTCCCGTGCGCTGTGAAACTCCGCGGAGTATCTCCATATTCCGTATAAGAGCCGCTTCGTCTACAACATAGCAGGGAGTCGGTATTTTAGTATAATCAAACATAGGCTTATTCAAGGAAGTTGTTCATGGTGATCTTTACTCTGTGCCAGCCATTTGCATCAGGTTCGATCATCTCGACCTTTTCCATAACGATAGGTGTTGTCGGCTTTGACATATTTCCGTCACCGCCCTGTGTACGGGGAACTCTTGTAAAGTCCTCAACTACCTCCATACCCTCGGTAACGTTTCCGAATGCAGCATAATAGCCGTCAAGATCAGCAGTATAATTTCCCGTATAGCATATAAAGAACTGGCTGGAGGCACTGTCATAATCCTGAGCACGAGCCATTGATATTACTCCGCGCTGGTGCGAAAGCTCGTTGTTCACACCGTTTGCCTTGAATTCGCCTTTTATGGTGTTCTCGCTTCCGCCCATTCCTGTGCCCTCGGGGTCGCCGCCCTGAGCCATGAAGCCGTCGATCACGCGGTGGAATATAAGTCCGTCATAAAAGCCTTCTTTTACAAGCTTTTCAAAATTCTCGCAGGTTATCGGAGCCTGCTCCGCATTGAGTGTGATAATGATAGTATTTCCTGACTGTCCTGCTGCTGTAGTCGGTTCATTATTTTTCTTGTTCGATGAACTATTGCCGCAGCCCACCATCATAAGCATGGTTGCTGCAACAGCAGCTGTCATTACCTTTTTAAGGTTTCCGAGACACTTCATATTTTTCTATTCTCCTTATTAAAAGCTGATATCCGTAAATATCAGCTTTTTTACTATATTCAGCTTTGTAAAGGCAAAGCCAATGAACGCTCCCGAAATATTCAGGATAAAGTCGTCTATATCGCAGCTTCCGCGCATTGTAAGAAACTGAACTATCTCCGCACCTATGATAACTGCCGTAATTGTAAGTGCGAACACACCAAAGCTGCGCTGCTTCTTCCATAGAGCAGGGAAAAATATCCCCGCAGGCATAAATACAGCAAGATTGCCCCACAGATTGTCAAAGGACAGTTCTCCGTAAACTGCATCGTCTGCGCGAAAATACCTTACAAACTCAATAATTGTGCGAAAGGGCACGAAGTTGGTATTCTCACGAAAGTATTCACCATAGGTATAAAAGTTCAGCATACTGCTCCTGATATAAAATAGCAGATAATACACAGCGGCTGCATACAGTACAAAAAGAGCAAAAACTATAAGTCTTTTAGCTCTCATCTCAGTCAACGAGAGTAGGATCAAAGTCCTCCTCCCATGGGAGTCCCCACTTATTGAGAGCCTCCATGAACGGATCGGGATCGAATTCCTCGATATTGTAAACGCCAGCCTTCTTCCATGTGCCTGTCATTATCATCATAGCACCGATCATTGCAGGTACACCTGTTGTATAGGAGATAGCCTGTGAGCCAACTTCCTTGTAGCACTCCTGATGATCGCAGATATTGTAGAGGTAGTAGTTCTTATCCTTGCCGTCCTTCTTTCCGCGGAAGATACAGCCGATATTTGTCTTGCCCACTGTTCTCGGACCAAGTGATGCAGGGTCGGGAAGTACAGCCTTCAGGAACTGGAGAGGTACTATCTCCTTGCCCTCGTACATGATAGGCTCGATAGATGTCATACCTACGTTTTCAAGGCACTTCAGATGTGTGAGATAGCTCTGACCGAATGTCATAAAGAAGCGGATACGCTTGATGCCCTTGATATTGAGCGCGAGAGACTCAAGCTCCTCGTGGTGGAGAAGGTACATATCCTTCTCACCTACGCCTTTGAAGTTGTAAACACGCTTTATCTCCATAGGCTCAGTCTCTACCCACTTGCCGTCCTCGATGTAGCTGCCCTTAGCAGATACCTCACGGATATTTATTTCAGGGTTGAAGTTTGTAGCAAACGGATAACCGTGGTCGCCGCCGTTGCAGTCGAGGATATCAATGTAGTTTATCTCATCGAACTGATGCTTCATTGCGTATGCGGAGAATACTCCTGTAACGCCAGGGTCAAAGCCGCTTCCGAGGAGAGCTGTGATGCCAGCCTTTTCAAATCTCTCGCGGTATGCCCACTGCCACTTGTACTCGAATTTAGCAGTATCAAGAGGTTCGTAGTTTGCTGTATCAACATAGTGTGTCTTTGTAGCGAGACAAGCGTCCATTATTGTAAGGTCCTGATATGGGAGCGCAAGGTTCAGCACTACATCTGGCTTATAGCTGTTGATAAGAGCAACGAGCTCGTCAACATTGTCTGCGTTTACCTGTGCAGTCTCGATAACAGTCTTTGTTGTAGGCTGGAGCTTTTCCTTCAGCGCGTCGCACTTTGACTTAGTACGGCTTGCTATCATAATGCCCTCAAATACCTCGCTGTTCTGACAGCACTTGTGGATTGCTACTGATGCTACGCCTCCGCAGCCGATGATCATACATTTTCCCATTTTTTAATTCCTCCGTATCTTTAATAATATTATTTATGTTTATTATATGAATAACATCTGTATTTACTAAAACTCAGACAAGCTTTCCAAATAAGTTTTTGTCAGGTATATTCCCAGCACAACCAGCATTACAGCCCCGACAAATATACATATCCCTTTTATTGCCTGAATTCTGCCGTGTCTTTCTTCCTCAGGACAGATAAAGGAGCGTGGATTTTCAGGGTCTACCAGAAGCTCGACATGAGTTCCCGCAGGCTTCTTTTTTATCCACGAGCCGCTGCATTTGCCTGTACATCTGCATAATTCGCCCTTGTAGCTGTACTCATATACAGGCGCACGCTCTGAATATGTAGTATCTTTTTCTCTGTCATAAAAAGAAACATCGGTAAAATGAATTACTTCCGCAACAACTCTTTCGGTACATCTTGCTCTTTTTTTCTTTTCTTTCACTGCGCTCATTAACACCAAGAAAAGTATACTAACTGAAAACGCAATTGCTGCCAAAGCAATAAAAATAACAAGACCTTTTTCCAGTATTTTTTCTAAATCCATAGGCTCACCTGCTTTATAGTATCAACTTCATTGATATGAGAAGCAACTCCTTCTCAGCCGATGACAATACATTTTCCCGTTTTTAATTTCTCGTATCTTTGGTATTTTGCATACTATCCGAATAATTACCTTTCATAATTATTATTCCAACAGCAATGGAAATCACTCCGAAAATCATCAAAATTACAATGATAAGATTTTTTGGTGTCCTTCCTTTGAACAATATATTACATTCGGTTTGTCAGGGGCAACAAATATCTTGACCTTTTCACCTTCATCAAAAATCCATCTGCTGCTTTCGGTTCCGTTTACTCTTACAGATTTGCCCTCATAATTATACAAATATACAGGAGTATATGTAAAGCCGTCATCGTCACGTTTTTTGATTATCCTTTCAACTACAGCTTCAGTTTCAACAGTACATCTTTTTTTATTTCTGACTGATGAACTATTCAAAAAGTAACCTGAGATCAATAACAGAATTCCAATCAGCAGGAATACTATTCCTCCCAAACTGAAACATTTAAATAATCTTTTCATTCTATCAGACATACTCCTTCGTATCTCACATTGATTTTATCATACATATCATTATAAAAATCGGAAAAATAATAAGTATACTGCTCCATATTATAAAAGATGCCGTTTCCTTTGCATGAAAAAAATCACAAGGATTATCAGGATCTACCTTGATCTCTAAATGTGTACCTACAGGATACTTCTTTGCCGAAGCGGTATCATACGCTTGTTTATATACATTTCCGCAATAGTAATACTCTAAAACAGGGTGTTCGGTGTAATAATCTCCATTTTCACCTTCGTGCCGTTTAGATATCACATCAACTACTGTTGCGTCCGTACTTTCCGTACACTTTTTAAAAAGCTTGTATCTGCTTACTAAATAATAAACACCGATAGCCACGAAAAGCATGGGTATAAGAAATATAAACGATATAGAAAATATGAAAAATAAAATTATGATTATAACAAAAATAATACCTGCAACCATGTTTTCCTCTATTTAATGTTCAGCTTCATCGGTGTGAATGGTGATTTTTTATCCTCGAAGCCAAGCTTCTTATAAAGCGGATATCCGTCATTGGAAGCCTGAAGCTCGATATAGTCAAGCTCCATAGTCTTAGCGTCCTTGATAAGGAGTTCCATAAGCTCTGTAGCTATTCCCTGTCGGCGGTAGTCCGCATCGGTAAACACATTGAGTACCGTTCCTACTCGTCCTCTCGGGAAATTCGGGTTTGGCGGCATCTCCCTTACTGTAAGGAAAGCCGAGCCAACCAGCTTTCCGCCGTCCTCTGCAAGATAAGCAAAGAGGTCACAGTTAAGGTGATCCGCGTAATACCGCGGAAGCCTTGCCTTTATTTTTGCAGCCTCGGCATCTGTCATTTCGGGAAAGTCCTCACGAAGATACTTAATGCGTATGTCCGCAAGTCCCGAGGCATTCTGCGCTCTGAATATATTCATTTTTATCACCTGTAGTCGTCATTCGGATCTTCAGCATCTTCATCGCTGACGTTTGTTATATATACGTTATTCTGCGATCTTTTCTTCATTGCTGCACATACCGCGATCACAGCTATAGCAACAACTGCAAGCGGTACTATTATTATCACGAGCCAGAAGATCGAAAATTCGTGTTCTATATCCTTAAAGACCTTGTTTCGGTTGTATTCGGGATCGTACATCTTACCGGGGTCACCTTCGGATATCTTCACCTCAACCTTTTCGCCCACCTTATATTTTATTATGTTTGAGCTTACACTGCCCTCAACGTTATAGGTCCTGCCGTTGTATTCGTACTGATAAACAGGCGTATAGACTATAGATCTGCTGTCCTCAGTGACCTTTTCATGCTCACGGTTCTCGGATATGACAGCTGTTACAGATACGTTGTATATTGAAGTATCCTGCTTGACTGCGCCGTTTATCAAATTCTTTATTGCCACAAATGCCAGACCTGCAACAATGCCGAAAAATATCACGACAGCAGCGATAATAGCTCCAAGCTTCACGGCAACGCCTCTGTTATTTGGCTCATATCCATTGGAATTGTTATCCATTCACTGCACCTCTTATGAAAGGGCAAGAAGCATTTCTCTTATGATCTTGCAGGCAACTGCTGTAGAAACTCCGCTCTGATCGTAAACAGGGCTGAGCTCATTCACATCACAGCCAACGATATTGAGCTTGCTGCAAACAAGAGTTACAGCCTTTCTCAGCTCATCGAAGGTGACTCCTCCAGCCTCGGGAGTTCCCGTCCCCGGGAATATGGACGGGTCAAGCACATCAAGGTCAAGTGTGAAGTAAACATTCCTGCCCTTGAGCTTTTCAACTACCTCCTCAAGTCCGTCGAAGCTGAATTTATGCATCTCCGTATGCTCGTCCGCAAAGTAGAATTCCTCGCGGTCGCCGCTGCGGATACCGAACTGGAAGATATGGTCATCGCCAACAAGTTCATGACAGCGTCTTAATACACAGGCGTGAGAGAGCTTCTGACCGAGATAATCGTCGCGCAGGTCTGCATGAGCGTCAAAGTGAACGATATAAAGGTCATCGTACTTTTCCTTCACAGCCATTACAGAGCCGAGAGTAACAAGGTGCTCGCCGCCTATCATAAACGGGATTTTTTCATCTGCAAGTATAATATCCGCACGGTCAGTTATATCGGCTATGACGCTTTCAGTGCTTCCGAAGGGGAGCTCTAAATCTCCGCTGTCAAAATAGCTGTAATCCGTCATATCCTTGTTCTGGTAAGGACTGTAGGTCTCGATACCGAAGCTTTCATTTCTTATTGCCGAAGGAGCAAAACGAGTACCGGGACGAAAACTTGTAGTGCCGTCAAAGCCTGCACCGAAAAGGACTACCTTAGCGTCATCGTATTCAGCATCGCAGGCGATAAAGGTCTGTATATTCTTATTCAACATCTTTGAGAAGCTCCTCTACATAGCACGGAAGTGCAAATGCACCTACGTGAAGTCTTGGATTATAGTATCTGGTCTTTAAGCCCAGCATACTCCATTTTGTGCCGTTATAATCATTGGTGGGGTGATACTTCTTTGAAGCAAAGCCAAAAAGCCAGTGTCCCGACGGATAAGTAGGGATATGTGCCTGATAAACCTTGCTTATGGGGAAGCTCTCCACAATGCGCTTGTGCGAACGCTGCATAGCTGCTGCGTCCTCGTCATAGAAAGGACTTTCATGCTGATTTACCATGATACCGTCCTCACGGAGTGCCTTGAAGCAGCTTCCGTAGAACTCCTTTGTGAAAAGTCCCTCTCCCGGACCGAAGGGGTCTGTGGAGTCAACGATTATAACGTCGTATTTATCTGTACAGCGGCGAATGAACTTAACGCCGTCCTCATAGTAAACATGAACTCTCGGGTCATCAAAGCGGCAGGCTGTTGTAGGGAGGTACTTCTTGCAGACCTCAACAACAAGCTCATCTATCTCAACAAGGTCGATATTCTCGACAGAGGGATAGCGTGTGAGCTCGCGGACAACACCGCCGTCGCCTGCGCCTATAACAAGTATATTCTTAGGATTTGGGTGAACAGCCATAGGCACATGGGTTATCATCTCGTGGTAGATGAATTCGTCCTTTTCCGTCAGCATCATATAGCCGTCAAGAGTAAGAAAACGTCCGAACTCCTTTGAGTCGAAAATATCTATGCGCTGAAACTCGCTGTTTCCGCTGTAAATCTGATGATCCACCTTTATTGAAAACTTAACATTCGGAGTATGTCTCTCCGTGAACCATAATTCCATACTATACCTCCTATAGATAAAAATACAGCATAGCTGTATTTTTACCTGAGCCGTTAGCAATAAGCCCATAAACTGATTGTAGGGGCAGATGCCTACATCCGCCCGCTAAATGATGAAAATTAATCGGGGCGATGTGGGCATCGCCCCCTACAAAGCCGTTATATTTATTTTCTGTCAGCAGGAGGACCGCCAGCAGGAGGTCCTGACACACCATTCTTCTTCATAACGAATTTAAGGAATATAGGTGTTACGATGAAGATGACGATATATGCAGCAATAAGGCTGATTATAAGTGACTTGATAAACACAGGTACGAACGGCATCTTCTGACCGTGTGAGGTAGCCTGCTTGTAAGCCATGAACACCATTGAGAATGTAAGAATAGGTGTATAGATAAAGTCTGATACCAGTGTAGAAAGGAGTCTTGCAGGAAGGCTGTGCGGCTGAAGGTTGCATTTGCTCACGAGACCGTCCTCAACCTTTTTCATTGGAACTATCATACCTATAATAAAGCTTATGATCGTGCTTATTACGAAGCTTATAAGGAATGCGGGCACTGTGAAATGTCCTGATGAGAGCGTACCTATAAGCGAAAGGCAGAAACTGAGCGTAACCGCCATAAGTATATTCATCTGTAATCCTATCTTCTTCATATTCATAAAAATATCCTCCTAAAAATTAATACCCCATTGCTTTAAAACTGATTTATACCCCTTATATATCAAGGACATTCAGCCTTTCGATGCTGAGGTCCTCGGTTCCCGTCATCTGACAGCCCTTTTCCTTGGCATACTTTATATACTCGATTATTTCGGGAGTAATAAGCTCTCCGGGAGCGAGTATCGGTATTCCGGGCGGATAGCACATTACGAATTCGCTGCAAACCTCCCCTGCTGTCTCATCGAGTGGAAGTGAACGCTTTGTGGAGTAGAACGCCTTTCGCGGAGTTTCCGCAACAACAGGGCTGATATACTCCTGTGTGAGCATATTTGCTTCACTTTTGCCAAAACGCCGCTTTATCTCGGCTAAAGCACTGATAAGGCGCTCGATATCGCGTTTTCTGTCGCCTACGGAGATGTAAGCCAGCACATTGCCGATATCGCCGAATTCTATCTGTATATCGTACTCGTCGCGGAGAAGGTCATAGACCTCGATACCTGCAAGTCCGATAGGCAGAGTGTAGATACTCAGCTTTGACACATCGAAATCGTAAATACTGTCGCCGTTGATAAGCTCACGGGAATAAGCGTAATAGCCGCCTATCTCGTTTATCTCCGAGCGTGCGTACTCAGCCATTTCCACAGTCTGAGCAAATATCTCCCGTCCGCCGAGAGCAAGTCTCTTTCTGGAAATATCAAGGCTTGAAAGTAGCAGATAAGAAGCACTTGTGGTCTGTGTAAGGTTTATCACCTGACGCATATAGTCGGAATTGATATTCTTTCCCATAAGCAGGAAAGAGCTCTGTGTAAGGCTTCCCCCCGACTTATGCATACTTACCGACGCACAGTCTGCCCCTGCCGCCATAGCAGTCACGGGGAAGTTCTCGCCGAAGTAGAAATGAGTACCGTGAGCCTCGTCCACCAGTACGAGCATACCGTGAGCGTGAGCAAGCTCTGTAATTTTCTTCAAGTCAGAGCATATACCGTAGTATGTCGGATTATTGACCATTATAGCCTTAGCATCGGGATTATCGAGTATAGCCTGCTCCACCTGAGCCACCGACATACCCAGTGCGATGCCCAGCTTGTGGTTCACATCGGGATTTACATAAACGGGAACAGCTCCCGTGAGGATTATCGCATTTATCGCGCTCCTGTGTACATTTCGGGGCATGATTATCTTGTCGCCCTCCTTGCAGGCGTACATTATCATGCTCTGGACCGCAGAGGTAGTTCCGCCCACCATAAAGAAGGCATGAGCCGCACCGAAGGCTTCTGCCGCCAGCATTTCCGCGTCCTTGATAACGGAAACGGGGTGACACAGGTTATCCAGCGGCTTCATGGAGTTTACATCAACATTCATGCAGTCCTCGCCGAGAAACTCGGTAAGCTCCATATTTCCCCTGCCGCGCTTGTGACCCGGCACATCGAAGGGCACTACTCTCATGCGTCGGAATTTTCTCAATGCCTCATATATAGGGGCATTTACCTGGGAAAGCTCAGCCATTTCCGAACACGTTCCTTCCGCTGAAAATTTCTATCATCTCCCGCTGGAGCGCATTGGTTATCTCAAGTCTGCGCCTCGGCGGAAGCTCGTTCACATCTGTATTGAACAGATAGTTCTGGAGATCAAGCTCCTTTATAAGCATCTTTGTGTGGAACATATTAGCCTGATAGACATTTATATCCACAGCATCGTATTTATCAAGTATCTTTTCATCGATATAATTCTGTATAGAAGTTATATCGTGGTCGATAAAGAGCTTTTCGCCGTCAAGATTACGGGTAAAGCCTCTTACTCTGTAATCCATTGTGATTATATCCGAATCAAAGCTTCCGATAAGATAGTCAAGAGCGGTAAGAGGAGTTATCTTGCCGCAGGTGGCAACATCTATATCCACACGGAAAGTGGCGATAGATGTATCGGGGTGAAATTCGGGATAGGTATGCACGGTAACATGGCTCTTGTCAAGGTGAGCCACAGTTTCCGTACCGCCCGCCGGTATCATGGTATCATCGGCGATAAGGAAGGTAGCCGATGCGCCCTGCGGGTCATAGTCCTGACGGGAAACGCTGAGCACCTGTGCTCCTATCATCTCGGTTACATGAGTCATTATATCGGTTATACGCTCAGAATTGTACTGCTCGTCAACATAGGCGATATACTCCTGCTGAGAGCGTGCTGTCTTTGCATAACAGACATCATATATATTAAAGCTAAGTGATTTAGTCAGGTTGTTGAACCCATAAAGCTTGAGTTTATTCTCCATAATACCACACCTTTAAACAAAAAATGCACACAAAAGACCTTACCAGCCATTGTGTGCATGAAATATCACTGCGGTGCGCAGAAACTTCATTTACGGTTTCAGAGTCTATACAAGCAAGTACTACCTTTTACTACTCTTATTGACCTTTCACAAGCTGATGAGAACTTATAAAAACTTTATCGACGCACAGTCGAATCAATAAGGCAACAGAAGTTGCCAGCCGAAAAATCGGCGGTCGGCATTTGACCCGGCTGTCCGTATGGCCTCGACTCCGAAAAGGAGTGGTCAATAGTCTTGCTCCGAAACCTAAGCTTCTTTTGCAATTCAGTTTATTTTATCATATTTTGAGGTTTTTGTCAATACTTAGTACCGTATTTTATCATTGCAATTTCAGTATTTAAACCTGCATAAAAAAAAGACCTCTGATGCATCACAGGTCTTTTTCATATAATGTGCAAGGGGCGATGTCCACATCGCCCCCTGACTTCATTAGTATTATTATACAAAACGCAACTCGCAATTTCGTTAAAAACATAGAATTAAAAATTTATTTTTTCAATAATCAATGGTTTCCCGTTGATTTTTGCCATTTTTCTGCCCCTTTATAGAAAGGTGCTTTAATTCTTCCTTTGTTTTCTGCGTTTCTGCTTATCCTCATACATTTTTTCATCGGCAAAGCTGATATAGTCGTCGATAGTCTTTCCCTTTTCGGGAACACCGCAGAAAGCGCCCAGACTCGCGCTTACTTCGTAACGCTTGCCCGATGCGGCATTATATCTTTTGAAATAATCCCGTATATACTCAAAGTACTTTTTGACGCGTTCCTCTGAATAGTCGCCGCAGCCTATGAGCGCATATTCATCGCCGCCTATCCTTGCGCATACCTCATTCATACCGCAGCAGGACTGCAAAGCATTAGCAACTACAGTTATAGCGTTATCGCCTTCTATATGTCCGAAATTATCATTTATCATTTTAAGGCGGTCAAGGTCAACCATTATGACAAGGAGCGTTTCCTGCTCATCGCAGGCTCTGCGGAGTATTCCCTCAGCCATTCTCTTAAAGCCTTTTCTGTTATATACACCCGTAAGGGTATCACGGATAGAGCTCATAAGAATACGCTGATTCATACTCATAAGCTTAGTGCGTACACGAAGGTATTCAAGAGCCAGACCTATATTCCTGTTCCACTTTGCAAAGACTCTGCTCTCCACATTGCGGATATCATCAAATCTGAATATAGAATAGCCGAAGCATCTGTCCATATAATGCAGAGGGAGCAGAAAGAACGCCGAAGGTCCCTCGCAGTATTCTCCCATGAAATCAGGGATAATATCAGCCGAGCGGAACTCCCTGCCGATAAACTCCGTATGCTTTCTGGTATATATCATCTTTGCTTCCATTATATCTGCATAGCCTTCGCGGATATAGTCATCGTCGTTTTCATTCTCGATGTTGTCCCAGTTGCGGCAAAGGCAGAGCATATAGGTATCAAGACCTCTTATAGTATAAACAAAGCCGTTGAGCCTTCGTATCAGCCCCTCAAGATTTTCTTCCTCCATAAGGCTGTCCAGCATACAGCTCTTGTTATAGTAGTCGTCAAACCGTTCTATCCTGTTGCTGAAATCCTCGCCTGTTTTCACGCTGTAAATGGTATTGCTGCCGCAGCCGCAGGAACGTGCAAGTATAAGCCTGCCGCGCTCCAGTGTATCAAGAGGAGCAGCGTCCTCGCCTGTTATCTTCTTATGAAGTATACATACCGCATTTGCGCCCATTCGTATATTTTCAGGGCATACAGTAGATATGGAAGGTATTTCCAGCACAGCCCTGTTTGAACCGTCATAGCCCGATATCTTGAAGTCCTCGGGTATCCTGTAGCCGCCCTTTACCATTGAGTTGCACAGACTTCTTGCCATCTCGTCATTTGCGCATACAACAGCATCGGGGATAGGTCTTTCTCCCGTAATGAACTGCTTTGCAAGGCGCTGTGACACTATCTTCCAGAAGTCGCCGAAAATAATATCGTCCCCGGCAATTTCCAGCCCGTGCTTTTTCATAGAGCGTTTATAGCCTTCAAGCCTTGACATAGCAGGAGGACTTCCCTCAGGACCTGTAAGGCAGATTATCTTCTTACAGCCGTGAGCCTCGATGAAATGGTCTGTCATCTGCTCGAAAAGCTCGGTATCCTCAGCATAAAGGCTGTCGCAGAAATCGAAATCATGGTCGAGAGCCACAACAGGTATACCCCAGTGCGAGAATGTCTTCACGAATTTATCAACAAGATTCTGACTTGCAAGATTTCCTGCAAGCAGTATAACTCCGTCTATGACATCGGCTTTTATAAGGGAGAAGATATTTTCCTCGCCCTGCTGTATAAGTCCGCCGCTGTCCAGATTAAAAGCCATAAGAAATGTGAGCACATCATATCCGAGAGACCTGCACTGCTCGGAAATGCCGATAAATATTCTATTCATGTAGCTGTTGAATACATCAGCCGCAATGACTGCTATCGTTCTGCGTTTCTTCACAACAGATCCCCCTTTCCTGCAATTGAGCCTTGTATACATTATACACTAAAAGGCATATTTTTTCAACTCTTTCCAAAGAATTATAAAAAAAATATGCCTTTATCATATCAGTTATGTTATTGTTTTGCCATTATTTTACCATTCTCATGTCATTACTTCAGTTCAACAACGGTAACTCCGTCCTCACCCTCTCCGAAGAGTCCCAGACGGAAGCTTTTCACTGACGGGTGGGATTTTAGTCTCTTGTGAACAGCCTGTCTCAGCAGTCCCGTACCCTTTCCGTGGATTATAGTCACCATTGAGATATTGGACATAACAGCCTGATCGAGAAATGCGTCAAGCTGGTAAACTCCGTCATCGCAGGCACAGCCGCGGATATCGAGCTCCATTTTGCCCCTGCGCTCAGCCTTTACGCCTACCTTGTTCATCTTGCGGTTCGGACGTATGGACTTGTTAGCCACAGTTACCTTTTCAGGTTCTTCAAGGCGCAGACGGGAGATGTTCATTTTCGTTTTCATAACGCCCATCTGAACGTATACGAAGTCGCTTCCGTCAGGCTCGCCCGAGATTATGCCCTTGCGCTGTAAGTCCACAACATAGACCGTATCGCCGCGGCGGAGCTTTCTCGGAAGCACATAGCCCTCATTCGGGTCACGCTTGTCCACAGGATTAGCCGTATCGTACATCTTGTTGAAGCTCTGCTTCGACTTTGATTTAACGCTGGAAACATTTGCGCTGAAATCCTTTTTGTCCTTTTCCTTGCGAAGTCTTTCAAGCTCGTCGATAAGCTCATTGGACTCCGCCTTAGTCTGCTCAATAATAGTCATTGCGCGAAGCCTTGCCTTTTCAAGCTCCTCAGCCTTTGCGGCTTCAAGCTTTTCGCGCTCTATCCTTATAGCCTCCTCATGCTCGGCAGTCTGAGCTTTAAGGCGTGATATCTCCTCTTTCTGGCGCTCAAGCTCCAGACGAGTGCTTTCAAGCTTGCCTATAACCTCTTCAAGTCGGGTATTAGCCTCGCTCACTCTTGTTTTAGCGTCCTCGATTATGTCCGCAGGCATACCGAGACTTTCGGATATTGCAAAAGCGTTGGACTTACCCGGAGAACCTACTATGAGCTTGTATGTAGGTCTCAGAGTCTCGATATCAAATTCACAGGAAGCATTTTCTATGCCCTCGCCGTCAATAGCGAATACTTTAAGCTCCTGATAATGAGTAGTTACCATTATTTTCGCGCCGTTAAGCATAAGCCGGCGGATAATAGATATGGCAAGTGCCGCGCCCTCAACAGGGTCGGTACCCGAGCCAAGCTCGTCAAGGAGCACCAGCGACTGCTCATCGGCAGTTTTCAGTATCTCAATAACTTTATTTGTATGTGAGGAGAATGTAGAAAGGTTCTGCTCAATGCTCTGACTGTCACCGATATCAACAAGGATATGGTCGTATACGGATATCCTGCTGCCGTCAGCAACAGGAATAAGGAGTCCGCACATAGTCATAGCCGCAAGAAGTCCCGCAGTTTTGAGAGATACGGTCTTACCGCCCGTATTCGGACCTGTGATGATAAGTGCCTGATAGTCCTCACCGAGACTTATATCCACAGGCACAGCCTTGTTTTTGTCGATAAGAGGGTGACGGGCTTTTTTAAGATACATCTTGCCGTCATCGGTTATCTCGGGAAGTGAGCAGTTGAGCTTTGCGGCAAGGTTAGACTTGGCGAAATACAGGTTCAACTCAGTGCAGACCTTGTAATTCTCCGCAAGTATATCCGCATATTCGCCGCACTCACGGCACAGCTCGCGGACTATGCGCTCTATCTCCTCCTGCTCCTTAGCTTCAAGGAGCCTGATATCGTTATTAGCCTCGACAATTGCCATAGGCTCGATGAATATGGTCTGTCCCGTAGCCGAGGTATCGTGTATAAGACCACTTACCTGTCCGCGGTATTCGGACTTTACAGGCAGAACAAAACGTCCGTCACGGATAGTGACATTGCTCTCCTGCAAATACTGCTGTGTGGTCTTGTTCTTTATCATTTTGTCGAGAGTTTCGCGGAGCTGCATACCTGCGCGGTTTATCTTGCGGCGTATTGCGGCAAGCTCCGCACTTGCAGCGTCTGCTATCTCGTTTTCCGAGATTATCGAGCGTTCAAGCTTTTCAAGCAGCCAGTCATTGGGCTGCAATCTCGAAAACAGGTAGCTCAGCTCAGTTTCCATGTTTTCACAGTGAGCGTACCAGTCCGCCAAAGACTTTATCTGTCTCAGCATTGCTGCTATGTCCATAAGGTCGCGGAGAGATATAACTGCTCCCGACTTAGCTCTTGCAGCTACAGAGCTTATATCCTTGAAATTGCCGAAAGGCGGTGTTCCGAACTGCACCGAAAGAGATAATGCCTGTGAGGTCTTCAGACACTCATAGCGCACTCTTTCAAGGTCGTTGTCGGGACGTACCGCCAATGCCATGCGGTGAGTCTCCTCGTTTGAGGTAAGCTCCGCAAGCATTTCAAGTATCTTGTCCAGTTCAAGTGTTTTCAAATATTTATCCATAATCTTCCTTTATTCTGAAGCCCTTAGCCTTTAGCCCTTAGCTGTTAGGAAGTGGTTCGACCACTTGTTCATTGGAACGCCAAAGGCGTTCCCTACAACGGGCTAATTGCTAATGGCAAACTGCTAATGGCTCAAATGATTGTTTTGTAAAAGTCCAGTGTTCCGAAGCTGCGCTCCAGATGCGTAAGGGCATACATTTCCGTCAGAGCAGACAGCTTCTGCTGTACCTCCTCCGATACGCGGAAATTGAAAAGCCTGCTGAAATCAGCAAGCACTATATGCCGCACCGCACTCAGTACAGGCAGCTTTATCTTCATATAATTGTCTGATGACTCATTGTCAAAGCAGTCCGCACAGTAAAAGCCGCCGCTTTCCATGCAGAAATACAGCTCCGCAGGCTCGTATACACCGCAGCCACGGCAGGCAACCACATCGGGCATATAGCCTATCTCCGACATTAGTCTAAGCTCAAACACGGATTTCAGCAGTTTCTCATCGCGCTGACCGTTTTCCAGATAGTGGAGAGTATTCAGCAGAAGCCGCATTATATCGCCGTTCTGAGCCTCGGGCTTTATGCAGAAGCGCATTATCTCCGCAAAATAGCTCGCCAGCGATATCTTTGACAGCGAATCGCGAAGTCCGTAAAAAATATGTATCGGCTCTGCACTGTTGAGGTAAAGATACTTTCCTCTCTTGTCGATGCAGAACCGTGAATAGGCAAGAAGCTGAGTGGAGCTCCCCGATTTTCCGTTTATTTTCCTTGCGCCTTTTACGGAAACCTCGATGACTCCGCTCTCTCCTGTCAGTATATCTATGAATTTGTCCTGTTCACCCACAGAACGCTCTTTAAGGACGATGCCTTCAACAGTTGTCATGGTTATCTTCCTTATGTGCCGAATACCGCAGATAGTCCTCTACGCTGCCGCTTTCGGCGAATTTATTCCAAAGTATATCCTCTGACATATTTCCCTCCGCAATTTCTGATAAGAGCCTCAGCCCTGTCATTATCTTCTGCGGTACGGGATAAATTATCAGCGGAAATTATTTCTCGGAAAGTCCGAAGCTTCTGATGAGATTTTCTCTGTTTCGCCAGTCCTCCTTGACCTTTACCCAGCATTTAAGGTTGACCTTTATCTGGAAAAAGTCCTCCAGCTCTATTCTTGCTGCTGTAGAAGCCTTTTTCAGCATAGCTCCGCCCTTGCCGATGACTATGCCCTTGTGGGACTCCTTTTCGCAGTAGATAACAGCTGATATATCGAGGATATCCTTGTCCTCGCGCTCGCTCATCTGCTCTACGCCAACAGCAATACCGTGAGGTACTTCATCACTGAGGAGCATAAGGAGCTTTTCGCGTATCATCTCGGCTGCAAGCACCTTTTCGGGCTGGTCGGTTATCATATCATCGGGGAAGAAGTGTACCGACTCCTCAGATAATGCGATTATCTCATCTATTACTATGTCAACACCGCTGTTTTCGGTCACGCTTACAGGAACAACTGCCTGAAACTTCACCTTAGATGTAATGTCAGCGATAACAGGAGCAAGCTCGTCCTTGTTTTTCAGCAGGTCTATCTTGTTCAGAACAAGAATTACAGGCATTTTTGAAGCGTTCATGGACTTCAGCAGCTCAAGCTCCTGCTCGTTTATCTTCTTAGTGCAGTCCATAACAAAGACTACAGCGTCGATGTCGCTGACAGACTCCTTGACTGTATTCAGCATATGCTCGCTGAGCTTGTTCACAGGCTTATGCAAGCCCGGAGTATCAAAGAATACCAGCTGTACATCGTCGATATTGCGTATACCCGTGATACGTGTACGGGTAGTCTGCGGCTTGCTGCTGACAGAAGCTATCTTCTCTCCTACGATAGCGTTGAGGAGAGAGGATTTTCCTGCATTTGTGCGTCCTGCGATAGTAACGAAAGCGGTCCTTGACATCAGTTATTTTCTCCGTTCACAACGAAAGTAACATCACGGGAAATGCCCAGCTTTTCGAGCACGGACTCTTCCTTCTCGCGCATGATGCGCTGATCCAGCTGGCTTGTCTCGTGGTCATAGCCCAGAAGGTGGAGCATTGAATGTACTGTAAGGAAGCCTACCTCACGCTCAAGTGAATGTCCGTAGTTCTGAGCCTGCTTTACAGCAGTTTCAAGCGAGATAACAACGTCGCCCAGCTGTACTGCGCCTGTCTCAGGATTTACCTCAACAGTTCCGTCCTCGCTTGTGAGCGGGAATGAGAGAACATCTGTAACGCTGTCCTTGTTTCTGTATATCTTATTGAGATTTTTTATCTCGTTATTGCTTACGAATGAAACGCTTACTTCAGCGTCCTTGCCGAAATTTTCTGTAGTGAGGACTGCCTGACAGCATCTTCTGATAAGCAGTCTTATTCCAACAGGAACCTTCACCTCTGTCTGATTATTCTTAACATATACCTTTAACTTAGCCATGAATATTTTTTCTCCCTTCGTTATATTTTTCATAGGCTTTGATAATATCCTGTACAAGTCTGTGTCTTACAACATCTTTTTCGGTAAAGCGGTGTATCTGAATATCGTCGATACCTTTAAGTACCTTTATAGCTTCAACTAAGCCCGATTTTCTTGTATCAGGAAGGTCGATCTGTGTAATATCGCCTGTAATGACCATTCTGCTCTCGTTTCCGAGGCGGGTAAGGAACATTTTTATCTGCTCCGAAGTAGTATTCTGTGCTTCATCGAGTATTATAAAGGCTTCATCAAGTGTGCGTCCTCGCATATATGCAAGGGGAGCTACCTCGATTATGCCCTTTTCCATGTATCTTGCAAAGCTCTCTGCTCCGAACATATCGAAAAGTGCGTCATAGAG
Organism: Ruminococcus flavefaciens; assembly: GCF_900143025.1. Lineage (GTDB taxonomy): Bacteria > Bacillota > Clostridia > Oscillospirales > Ruminococcaceae > Ruminococcus > Ruminococcus flavefaciens_I. The sequence continues at coordinate 254,366 of NZ_FRCT01000004.1, forward strand.
CGGACGGAGATAGGGGTCTACCTTATCCTGGAGATCACCGGGAAGAAATCCCAGTTTTTCGCCTGCTTCAACAGCAGGACGGGTGAGGATTATCTTCTTTATCTTATGCTCGCGGAAAGCCTTTACAGCCATAGCGACTGCAAGGTAAGTCTTGCCCGTACCCGCAGGACCTATACCGAGAACGATAGTATTCTCCTTTATTGCGTCTGTATAGCGCTTCTGACCGACTGTACGAGGACGGAGTATCTTACCCGAAGCTGTAACACATATACCATCTCCGCCAAGCTCCTGAAGCTCCTGCTCTGCGCCGTCAGCCACCATAGACGAGACATAGCGCACTGTCTGCTCGTTGACAGCGTTGCCCTTATCAGCCATGGTCATCAGGGCTCTGAGAGCCTTTTCCGCACCGCTGATATTCTCTTCATCTCCGATTATTTTAATGCCGCCGTCCCTGCTTACCACAGTGACATTGAAGTTTTTCTGTATTCTGTCCACATTTCCGTCAAGCTGTCCGAAAAGAGCGGAAAGCTGCTCGGGACTGTCTGCGGGCACAAATTTTTCTGACATCAACTGATTTCTCCATTCTATTGCTCGGGAAAAGCTCCTGCCTTTGCAAGTGCAGCATTTGAATAGCGCACATCGTCCGAGACCTCTTTCACTACCTTCACATTATCGGGGAAATCTATCTCCTGCTCGGGCGAACCGAGCTCAAGCTCCATTATTGCCAGCTTATCCGAAAACGGATAGGTATCCAGTTCAAAAAGCTGGTCGTGATAATCAAAGCAGTAACGCACCTTTTCTATAGGCGGACAATCTCTGCGCGCACCATTGAGAAGGCTGTGATACTCCTCTGCGCTTATCTCGAATTCATTCTCTTCCCTTGTAACATGGGTGTGGAAGATCTTTTCCGTGTAAGTATACTTTATCCTGCCGTCTTCATCGACCGATCTTACCCTGCGCTGAGAACCATTCTGCCCGCTTTTGAGGTAAGTCTGGACTATACCGATCCTGCGCCTTACATCAAGGGTGGAAATATCGGGGAACTCAACGAGAAATTTTCGTTCGATCTCGTATGATATACTCATAAAGCACTCTCCAAAAAGCAAAAAATGCTGCTCCGTATATGTTGAAATCTTTCAACATATACATTATACAACTTTTTTTGAATAATGTCAACAAAAATCCTGTTTTATTCTGTCTAAATTGCTAAGTTTTATCATACTGTCACACAGTTGTCACCTATTATGGGGGATATCTCTCAGCATGAGATTGAACGGGTCGAAGAAGGTATCGCCCAATTCGGGAGAGGGCGCTTCCAGTACTGCTGATTTTTCTCCTTCAGCGAGCGGTATTACGGCAGTTATCTCATCACCGCTCATCTGTGCTTCTGCACCGATACGGACAGCAAGTCCCTTCACGGTCTCATCGGGATAGGTCTCAAAAACATCGGGCAGACCGATACATTCTCCGTCCACAAATGTCCCTGAGGCTCTGATATGGATTTTGACATTTTTACCAGTTTCCTCACAAAAGGCTTCAAATTCATTTATGTCGGCATCGTTCGCAAGACTGTATCTCCTGATAAAGCTGAGCAGCAGCAGTCTAAGGATATTGCTGTCGGTACGTACCAGCGAAGCTGAACATTCACCGAGCACTATCCTGCACCTTCCTGCCGTGACTGCTCCGCAGTTTGCAGCAAGGTCTGCAAGAAAAGCATCCGTCCTGACAACGCCGAAGCAGCTTTTGCTGTCGGGATCAGAGATAAGAGCCTTGCTGAGCTCGGCATTCCTCATAAGCTCGCAGCACATAGTCATTATGCCCTCTATGAGCTCACTGTCCTTTTTCGTGCCCTGCTTGTCGGCAAGCTCCCTCAGAAGCTCGCAGGAAGCCGATATCCCCGTTACCGAACGCCTTACAAGATACTCTGTATAGGCTATATAATCCTCAGCAAAGGAGCTTTCAAAGAAGTCGTGAAGTCCGTATTTCCCGTCCATATTTTCTCCGTTTCCGATGTTTGTATACAAATAATGAATATATCAACGAATATATTTTATTATACTACATTTTAATATAAAATGGAATAGCCTGAAGCAAATTTGATACAGGGAAATTTGCAACAAAAATATTCGCAAGGTATTTCCGACATTTGTTTAATATGTACTTTTACAAAAAAATCTGTTATTTTTTTATCGAACCACTTGAAAAATTTTCCGAGTTGCGGTATAATTAATCTATACAAATTTTTAGGAGGTATATCCAATGTCAGTTAAAGTTGCTATTAACGGTTTCGGCCGTATCGGTCGTCTTGCATTCAGACAGATGTTTGACGCTCCAGGTTATGAGGTAGTTGCAATCAACGACCTTACAAAGCCTTCAATGCTCGCTCAGCTTCTCAAGTATGATACAGCTCAGGGCGGTTACTGCGGAAAGATCGGTGAGAACCTTCACACAGTTTCTGCTGATGACGAGAAGGGCACAATCACTGTAGACGGCAAGACACTTACAATCTACGCTAAGGCTAACGCTGCAGAGCTCCCATGGGGCGAGATCGGCGTTGACGTAGTTCTCGAGTGCACAGGTTTCTACTGCTCAAAGGACAAGTCACAGGCTCACATCGATGCTGGTGCTAAGAAGGTTGTTATCTCAGCTCCTGCTGGTAACGATCTTCCTACAATCGTTTACAGCGTAAACGAGAAGACTCTTACTAAGGACGACAAGATCATTTCTGCTGCTTCATGCACAACAAACTGCCTCGCTCCTATGGCTAAGGCTCTTAACGATTATGCTCCTATCCAGAGCGGTATCATGAGCACAATCCACGCTTACACAGGCGATCAGATGATCCTTGACGGTCCTCACAGAAAGGGCGACTTCAGAAGAGCAAGAGCTGGTGCTGCAAACATCGTTCCTAACAGCACAGGTGCTGCTAAGGCAATCGGTCTTGTTATCCCAGAGCTCAACGGCAAGCTCATCGGCAGCGCACAGAGAGTTCCTGTTCCTACAGGTTCTACAACAATCCTCACAGCTGTTGTTAAGGGTGCTAACGTAACTAAGGAAGGCATCAACGCTGCTATGAAGGCTGCTGCTTCTGAGTCATTCGGCTACAACGAGGATCAGATCGTTTCTTCTGACGTTATCGGCATGAGATTCGGTTCACTCTTCGATGCTACACAGACAATGGTTGCTGAGATCGGTGACGGCCTCTACGAGGTACAGGTTGTTTCATGGTATGACAACGAGAATTCTTACACATCACAGATGGTAAGAACAATCAAGTACTTTGCAGAGCTCGGCTAATAGCTGATATATATGCAATATCAAAGGGCGTTCATTGCGAACGCCCTTTTTGTATGTCAGTATACAAAGAAAAGGCACTCGTTTTGAGTGCCCTTTATAATTATTCTTCGCTTTTTTCTTCGGTTGCTTCTTCGCTTTCTTCAGTATCTACAGAGAAATATGTCTCACCCATTCGTGAAACGCTATATTCAGAACCTGTTGCCTTCAAGGTTGCCTGATCGAATTTTAACTTATACTCAACTAACGGACAATAATTATATAAATTCGGTTCAGCGCCCTTCATTTGAATGAAGAAAGCCTCTTTCCATTCTTCGTATGCATCACCGTAATACACATATCCGTTAAACATCTCATACTTTGCGAATTCACCATCTTCTTCAAACCCCTGCTCAATACAAAATGCTTTTGCATCTTCATAATCCATTGGCTTTAAATCCTGCGGATAAAAAATCAGCTCGCTGCTTATGTCATCAAGGTTAACAGAATCAGGGAAATAACCCATTTTACCTGTTTCAGTTAAATATACATCATCAATAGTTGCTTCAGTAACTTTTACTCGTGCGTTTTTTTCCGCATCAAATTTACCATAATATACAGTTAATTCAAGTCGCGGATCGTCAAATGATTTAATCCTTTTAGCGTCCGTATAAGCTCCTACGTTATCCGTTGTAAGATATTCGTCAACAGGAATTTCAGACATATCGAATTTGTCACCGTATTCCTCAATAAACTCTGCAACCGTCATATAATTTCCGCGTCTGAATACAGTATCACCTATCTGGATATAGCCTGAATTGAGAGCAGCCTTTTTTATCTCGTCTGTAGCTTCATACTTTATCTCAGCAACGGTCGTCGGCTCTGTCTCAGCTTCTGTTGCTTCTTCTTTCTCCTTTGCTGTCTCCTTGTCGAGCTTGCCAAGAGCTTCTTCAAGGTCTTTTTCTTCTATGTCCTCAGCAGATTTTGAACTTGTCTTTGTCTTCTTGTTGTCCTTGCTGTCGCCGCAGGCTGTCATTGAAACTGCACCTAAGCATACCGCAAATAAGAATGCAGCAATTCTTGTTTTTTTCATAATTATTTTCCTTTCAAATAAATATACTTGTATAAGTATAAAGCTGAAATGTGATGATTTAGTGAAAGCAGCAATATTTCAGCAATAATGTACTTCCACATCAACATCATTGACAATTTTTGACAGGTGATGTATAATTTAAGTGATCAGTGAATAGTAATTAGTCGGGACGACCTCTGACCCAACGTTTGCCCGATCATACTTATAAAATAATTATACGATGCCCCCTGCTTACGGAAGGAGCATCGAAAGGAGCTATAAATGCAGAATAAATGGAAAAAGGTCACTGATGAGCTTCATAAGCTGACCGATAAATATACAGCAATGAAAAAACTGCCGCAGTCACAGATACACGAGGATATACTTATAAGAGCATTGAAGCTGCTTGACGAAACAGCTCCCGAAGCCGCTGAGCTCATACGTCCTCAGCTGAAAATAATGCTCCCTTACACCGTGATCGCTGATGACAACGACGACCGCGAAAACGGTGCAGGCAGACATTATTACTGCGCCTGCAATACAAACGGCAAGCCTCAGCGAACTATCTGCGGCTACTACCGAAACGGAAAGGACCTTTTCGCAAAAAGCGCCCGAACTATGTTCGAGGAAGATTATACAATGGCTCTTACCATGCACCAGAACGGCTTTGTAAAACAGGGTGCGGTATATCTCGCAAGAGCCGTACATATGATGTCGGATATGTGCTGTCTCCCACACGCTGCTAAAATGACCTATTTTTCCAAGATGCGCAGCGTCCATATCCGCTATGAGGACCTCGCCCGCGCTATGTACCCCGAGTTCGTTCCCGAACAGCACATAACCTACGACCACCTCCGCCGCTTTTCTATGCGCAGCAGCTTCTCAACTGCCATAAATGCCAATTCTGCTGCTATATGCCGAGATGTGCATAAGCTTTTCACAGCTCCCGTCGAGGCAATAATAAATCGTCTTTACGATACCGAACAGGCTGTTGCTGCTCTGCTGTACCGCTTTTACCGCGATACAAAGGTAACTCCCCTGCGCGGACACTACATCGTAAGCGGCATGGTTTGTCACCCGTTTTCGGATATGCCTGCACTGAAGGTCAAGGTGACCGAAAAGGGCATAAGCTTCGAGCATGAGGGGATACCCGTAAATACTCACATCGGCAGCACATTCAGAGCTGCCCACCGCAGGAACGGACTTTTCTCGCTGTCTCCTCTCGGTAATCCCAGCGGCTATGTACTGTCCCGTCAGTCGCGTAAGCTGGTGCCCTTTGACCCACGGGACGAAAAACAGCTTTTCGGAATAATATAAAGAAAGCAGCCATTATGGCTGCTTTTTTCTTAGTATAAAGGTATAGATGCGCCCTTTCTCCTCTACTGCTCAGTTCTAAATCTCGTCCATATTTCCGTAGGAGCTTCTCTGTCTTTCTTCCATTTTTATAGCGTAAGGATCTTTTATGGACCGCTGGACTCTGTTCATGTCGTACTCTTTCAGCTTCGGCTCAAACTGCGGAAAACCGTCCTGCTGTTCAAGCCATTTGTACTTCTTTATATTATTGAAGTTTCTGACAGCAAACACAATGAATACGCCTGCCAACACAAATCCCAGGAGCGTGACAAATCCAAAAAAGAATACCCCTATCATCTCCGCAACGAGAAACACTCCTGACACTATGGCAAGAGCAGAATCCTTCCTGTATGCGCTGAGGAAACCAATTACCGAAGCGGCTGCCCCAAAAATCGAGGAAAACAGTATCTTTTTGTCAAACGACATAAAAAAAGCTATGAAAAGCCATATTGCCATTATCATATTCACAGCAAATACTATAAAAATCACAGTATCTTCTTTCTTTATTCTTTTCATTGCAGTCCTGTTCTGTTTGTATTCTTCTTCAAAATCCATTATATATGCCTCCAATAATATTTCATCAAGGAAAATTTTATCATTTTTCCGCAAAAAAGTCAATACGCCGCGAACTAAGAAACAGGCATTTTTCAGGCATACAGCATCAAAGATCTTTTTAACAGCTTAATATCAGCCCCTGCACCTTCAGTTCTTCAACACACTTTTTCAGAAATTCAAGAAAACTATTGACTATTTCAGCATTTTAGTTTATTATAGTATTGTATGACTTCTGACATATAATAAAGTCAGAGGATTCCATTTCTTGATAATAAAAGAAAATTCGGAGATGTGGGGAGTTGTTTCCGTTTATATGCATACTGTTTTACGCAATATTTTGTGTACTCTGATAGGCGGTTCCCTTATGGGTACTGCTGCCGCAGGAGCTTTGTTCTTTTCCACGGCTAAGGTGAATAAGGCGAAATATCCTGTTTTCGGCGTTGATGTCTCAAACTATCAGGGCGATATAAACTGGCAGGAACTGGAGTCTCAGAATGTCTCCTTTGCCTTCATAAAAGCTACCGAGGGAAGCGGTCACACCGATGAATCAGTGCGCAGGAACCTTGACAGAGCTGCCTTTACAGGAATAAAGGTCTCAGCCTATCACTTCTTCAGCTTTGACAGTGCAGGAGATACTCAGGCTGATAACTTCATCTCCTCTGTCAGCCCCGATGAGATCGACCTTCCTCCCGTTATCGACATAGAATATTATGCAGACAAACGCAGCAACAAGCCTTCAAAGGAGGAGACCGAGAAAATACTCTGTCCCCTTATCTCACGGCTTGAGGAGCATTACGGAACAAAACCCATTATATACACCACCCTCCCCGTCTACCTGAGATATATCAAGGGAAGCTTTTCGGACTGTCCGCTTTGGATAAGAAGCGTAAACTGCGAACCTGACCTCATAGACTGGAAGTTCTGGCAGTACAGCGACAAGGGCACTCTCACAGGCTATGACGGTGAAGAGGAGCACATCGACTTGAATGTTTACAACGGCTCTGTGGAGGACTTTGAAAAGGAATTCCCAAAGCCGAACAATAAAAAAGCATTATCATAACAGAAAGGTACTATCGTGAAACCATTTTTACTCAATGCACCTATTAAGGACTATATCTGGGGCGGTACAAAGCTCAGGGATATCTTCGGAAAGGAAAGCGACCTCGAACGCCTCGCAGAAAGCTGGGAGCTGAGCTGTCACCCCGACGGCGAGTCAATCGTCAGCGGCGGCGAATTTGACGGTATGAAGCTCTCGGAGCTGATACAGAAGCACCCCGAGATACTGGGAAAGAACTGCAAGAAATTCAGCGGATTCCCCGTGCTCGTAAAGCTTATCGACGCTAAAAACGACCTTTCAGTACAGGTACACCCCTGTGACGAATACGCTCACAAGTACGAAAACGACAACGGCAAGACCGAAATGTGGTATATCATTGACGCTGAACCGGGCGCAGAGCTGGTCTACGGCTTTAAGGAGAAGATAACAAAGGAAGAGTTCAGAAAAGCTATCGAGGATAACACCCTCATGGATAAGGTGAACCGCGTTCCTGTCAAGAAAGGCGATGTTTTCTTCATAGAGCCCGGTACTCTCCACGCTATCGGCAAGGGTATACTCATTGCGGAGATACAGCAGAGCTCAAATGTCACATACCGCGTTTACGACTACGGCAGACTCGGTGCCGACGGCAAACCGCGACAGCTCCACATCGAAAAGGCTCTCGAAGTAACAAACACCGAGCCCCTTGACCCCAAAAGACCTGTCTACGGCATGGAGCTCGACGGCGTTGTTATACAGCTTCTTGCAGAATGTGACTACTTCAACGTCAACAGGGAGAGACTGATAAAGGAAGCAAAGCTATTTGCAGATGACAGCTCCTTCTCTCACGTTCTCGTTATCGGCGGAAGCGGCGAGCTCAGCTTCGACGGCGGCAGCCTTGAACTGAATATGGGCACAAGCGTTTTTGTTCCCGCAGGCACAGGAAATTACGTTATAAAAGGAAATTGTGATGTCATTATCACCACAATTCCATAAGGAGGATATAAAATGAAATATTATGTAGGAATTGACCTGGGCGGTACTAATATCGTTGCAGGTGTTGTTGATGAAAAATATAACATCATCTCAAAAGCAAGCACAAAGACCAATTGTCCACGTCCCGAAAAGGAGATCGCTGACGATATGGCAAAAATGGCTATCGAAGCTGTTAAGAATGCAAAGCTCACTATGGACCAGATCGAATGGATCGGCGTTGGTACACCAGGTATCGCCAACAGCGAAAAGGGTATCATCGAATACTCAAACAATCTTGGCTTCAAGAACACTCCTATGGTAAAGTACATTCAGGAGACTATCGACAAGCCTGTATTCATTGAAAATGACGCTAATGCTGCTGCATACGGCGAATTCGTAGCAGGTGCTGCAAAGGGCGCAAGAAACGCTGTTTGCATCACTCTCGGAACAGGTGTTGGCGGCGGTATCATTATCGACGGCAAGATCTACTCAGGCTCAAACTTTGCAGGTGCTGAGATAGGTCACACTGTTGTTGAAGTAGACGGCGCACAGTGCTCATGCGGCAGAAAGGGCTGCTTTGAGGCTTACTCCTCAGCTACAGGTCTTATCCGCATGACTAAGGAAGCTATCGCCGAGCACCCTGACTGCATCATGGCTCAGTCCGAAAAGGAAAAGGGCAAGGTGACTGCACGTACTTCCTTCGATTGCATGAGAGCTGGCGACAAGTACGCTAAGGCTGTTGTTGACAAGTACATAAAGTACCTTGCAGCAGGCATCACAAATACTATCAATATCTTCCAGCCTGATGTACTCTGCATCGGCGGCGGCGTATGCAACGAGGGCGATCCCCTTCTCCTCCCTATGAAGGAGCTCGTTGCAAAGGAAGTTTATACCCGCAACTCTCCTAAGAATACCGAGATCGTTATTGCCAAGCTTGGCAACGACGCAGGTATTATCGGTGCTGCATTCCTCGGACGCGCAAACCAGTAATGAGCCGTTAGCGTGTATGGACGCGCATTGCGCATCTGAATGATACCATATATGAAAAACATTCGGGGCGATGCGAGCATCGCCCCCTGCATATTTAATTCGGCGTAATATAATAACGCACCGCTAAAGCCATAGCATTTCCCATGCTATGGCTTTTTTGTTGACATATCAATATTTTTAGGTTATAATTTCAGTATAATAAATCGTAACTAAGAAGGCAAACCCATGAAAAAACTTAATATAGTCGCCAAAACAGGCATATCTATTGAAATTGCCGCTTTGATTGTCATGTTGGTATTTTTAATTTCAGGCGGTCCTGTTCCGAAATGGGCAGTATTGTTATTATTTGCAGGAGCAATAATATGTTTTATATCAGGATTTCTCCCTGAAAAAGCGATAAATCCTGATATGCGCTCAAAAACAAACCCGAAAGCGTTCGGATAAACAGCTTTCGGGTTTTGTGGTTTATTTATGCAGTCATTATTGAACGGGCGAGCTTAACTCGCTCCTACATTCCCAATTCAGCTAACGACTCGGGACGTCGAGGACGCCGTCCCCTACACGTTAAAAGATGAAACGCCGCCCCTACACGTTAACGGCTCATTTAGCCATATTTCGGTACTGGTTAGGCGTTACGCCTACAGTTGCAAGGAACTGGCGCAGGAAGTATTTACTGTCCACATAGCCGCACTGCTCGGCAATTTCTGCCATACTCAGCGGCGTTACCGTCAGGCAGTAGGTAGCCTTTGCCATTCGTGCGTTGATGCAGTCCTTATGTATGCTCACGCCGAAGCACTTCTTGTATACCTCGCGGAGATGTCCTGCACTGTACGGATAAAGCTTGCGCAGCTTCTCCGACTCAAAGCTGTCCTGCGGATTGCTGTAGATATAGCTCCTGATACTGAGCATATCCTCATAGTGCGGACGCATACGCATCTCCATTTTCTCGCGCTGACGCTCGGCAAGTATATCCGTACACGCTGCCGTAAGCTTTGTGTACGACTTCTCCTTGCACTTTAGCGCAGCACATACAAATGAATCAAGTCCGTACTGGTCTATATAGACAGTGTGCTGGAGCATTATGGATATCAGTCTGTTTTCAAGGAGCTCGGTATCTGTTTCGCCCTGTATTATGCAGGCAAAGGTATTGTCATTTACTCTGCCGCAGATATCATTGCTTCCGCAGAACTGATTTATTGCCTCAGCTGCGTCCATAACAGCAGGTATCTTGCCGTTGAGCTCGTAAAAGCCTGCATTGGATATACCTATCCTTAGCATAACGACAGCGTACTCCTTATCGTCAAGATCAAGTGTATGATAAGCCTTTCTCATACCTGTCTCGTTATACATTCCCGTAAGTGTATCACGCATATCCGACAGATTCTGACACTGAGTAAGATACTGTATATCGTTTTTCATGCGCAGGAACTCGAGTCCGTTTGACATGGATTTGAGCCAGTTTCTGTAGATATCATCATAGGTATCGGGATCATGGTATTTCAGCACAAGATGACCGAAAAGCCTGTCGTTGAAAAACAGCGGATTGAAGTAATAGACCGCAGGCTCATAATTCTTGGAAAGAAGTGCAGCAAAATTGAACTTGTGCATATCAAATGGAGTTCTGTCCTCCCATTTCACCATACTCTGACAGGAAAGTATCTCGCTCAGCTCTGCATCTGTATCATACCAGTTTTTGTAAAGGCACAGATAAAAGCTCTGGATACCGCGCACCTGCCAGTGATACTCACTGCATATATCAGTGAATTCGCCCAGAGTACGGCACTCTGTCAGCTTCTGATCAAGAGGATTGAACAAATTCCAGTTGTCGTATTCCTTTTTACTGCGGGCAGTTTTCAGCTCGTCCTTGTACTGTACACGGTTCACGCCGCAGGTGCAGCTTGTACCGCATATCATCTCTCCCTTTGGCGGAGCAAAGAGGAATTCACGTTTTTTGATACGGCTGTACACAAGATTTGCCGCGTCCTCACCTATAGTTTCGCGGTTTCTCTTGTAGGTCGTGAGCAGCGGCGAATGCATAAAACGATCACCTACGAATTCGTAGCCTACTACGGTAACATCGTCGGGGACTTTTATGCCCAGCTCATCAAATTTGTCTATAAGTCCGTAAGCCATATAATCGTTGGCGCAGACTATAGCCTGTGGCAGAGGAAGCTCACCGCTGTGGTAACGCTCGGCAAGCTCTTCACCTGAATTCATCCAGAAATTTCCGTAATGTACCCGCTTTTCATCGTACTCGATACCGTGCTTTTCGAGAGACTTCCTGTAGCCGTTTACTCTTAAATTAGATGCTTCGATAAAATCATAGCCTGTTATGATATCTATTTCTGTAAAGCCATGCTTTTCTACAAGATGATCGGTAAGGTCCTCGATATCATTTTCGTCGCTGGTATTTATAAATGTACACTGCGGCATATCAAGCTCGGCAAGGTACGTGCCTACAACGACTATCGGTATCGTAGTCTTGCGCGAAAGAAGATCTGCTATGCCCTTGCGCAGGTCTTCATTTACGAAGGATTCTGAAATAATGATCAATGCGTCGATCTCTTCAGACATGATAAGATCATATATCCTGTTTTCACAGAAAAGCTCCTTCTCCTTTACATTAGGATTGTAATTGTTGGAGAAAATGATCGTATCTATTCCGACACACTGATCGAACCTTGCAATTCCCTTTATGATCTGACGCTGTTCAATACTGTTCGCCTCAGCAGCTACAACGCCAAAGATCATTCTCTTTTTTTTGATCAAGTTTCCCACCCCTATATTAGAAGTTACCTTTATTATACATTATTTATTAAGAATTGTCAATGAGATTTTCTGCGTTTTTTCCACCATAAGAGTATTTTTGTGGGTTGAATATTTATATACCGTTATATACAACAATCAGAAGATTAATATTTTGTTAATTTTGCTGATTTGTATTGTTGATTGCAACAATTTGTATTCTCAGCGACACATAGTTTATGAATTCGAATTCAAAAGGAGGGATCCATATGAACGACTACTCAGCAGATGTCCGACTTGCACAGGAAGGAAGTACAGAGGCTTTCGCAAGACTGTACGCTACAGTTTACGAAGACCTTTACCATATAGCACTTTACAGCCTGCGAAGTACGCATGATGCTGCCGATACAGTAAGCGATACCGTACTGGACGCATTCTGTTCGATCAAAAAATTACGCAGTCCCGAGAAATTCAGAAGCTGGATAATGACTATACTTGCAGCAAAGATAAAAAGAAAACAGCGCTCCTATTTTGAGCCTGCCGATGAACTCAACGAGAATACAGACATTACAGAAAGCTTCAGCTTTGAAAATGTTGAGCTTCATGAAGCCGTAGATAATCTGGATAATGAATCCCGTCTGCTGCTTTCCATGTCTGTGCTTGAAGGCTATTCAAGCGATGAGATATCCCGCGTCTGCGGTATGAAACCAGGCACAGTCCGCTCACGGCTGGCGCGGATAAAGCAGAAGCTCAGACTGGAGCTTACCCCCGAAATATGAATCCGAAAGGAGAATACATATGAACAATGACGAAAAGCTCAAAGAGATGATAACAAAAGAACCTATCCCCGACTCTCTCAAACCCGAGAATATAAAGAAGATGCTTGACGAACAAGCACCAAAGAAAAAGAGAAGCGGCATAAAGCTTGCAGGACGCATAACCGCTGCTGCGGCTGCCTGCGCAGTTATCGGCGGTACCGCCGCATATACACTGAACAATGGAAGTACAAATAAATTCAAGGACGAGGACGTGGTTGTTACCGAGCCTTCAACAGTACACGATATCCTGACAAACAGCGACCTGATAACAAAGAAGCAGGCAAGCTATATGAGCGGTGCCTCGGACTATGAGCAGGTATACACCATGTTCAAAAAGGCTTACAACAAAGCCAAAAAGAACGACTCACGAATAAAATACAAGGACGATATTGTGTATGAAGCTATTGCTGATGAAGAAACGGTTTCCGGAGATGACTCGCTTGCCACAAACGGCAACGCTTCTTATACCGGAGATGCCAAGGGCGGCGGAGATATGCACATAGCCGATCCCGAAACTCCTGTATTATCAACTCCTGATAACGGCGAGCCCACAACTGCTCCTGCATCTGAGCTTACCGAGCCTTCTACAGCATCAACAGAGCCCGATATAGAGCCTTCAACCGCTACGGAGGATCCCGATATTGAAGATACAACAGCTAATGTTGAACCCGAGGAGACAGACCCCGAGCACTCTGATACCTATAATCAGGAACAGGATATCCTCGAAGCAGATATCGTAAAGACTGACGGAAAGCATATCTATTATATCGCAAATCCTACGGATTTTTCATTCTCCAACACATATCTCCATGTTGTAAACGCTGAAAACGGCAAGTTCACAGGCAATGTGACTATTGACCTGAACAAAGACCTGAATATCAACAAAAATGATATGAGGCTCTCTGCAAATGATATGTATATCTACAATGATATGATAGTCGTAATATGCTCAGGCAACAACTACCGCAGTTCAGATTGCGCTTCATTTGCCGCTTTCTATACCACAGACGATGAGCCAAAGCTTATAGACGTTTACAAGCAGAGCGGATACTACAAAGATGTAAGAATATCCCCTGACGGCTATATGCTCCTCATTTCGGAACACACTTGCTTCTTTGAGGAAAACAGCGATGATGTTACAAAATATATCCCAAGCTGCGGTTTTTCCGAAAAATATGAAACTATAGCTCCCGAGGATATACTTCTCCCCGACTGCGGCTTCGGAAGCACTTACTATCTCACCTACAGCGTTATCGGAAGTATCGACCTTAACAAATCAGGTGAGCCGACTCCTCACGATATAAAGACTCTTGCAGGCTGTACAGGTGCGCTCTACTGCTCATCAGAAAACCTTTATGCTGCAAATGAGCGTTACGATGAAGACGATTTAAATACCACCGACATCACACGTATTTCTATTGCTGACGGAAATATCGTTCCTATGGCTGGCACAACTATAAAGGGCTACGTTAAGGATCAGTTCTCAATGAGCGAATACAACGGATACTTCCGCGTTGCTGCTACCTACAATGAAGAGGAAAAGGTCTTCAACAAGTACAGCGACTATGACAGCTCCTTCATCGAGGGCTTATGGGACACTATCACAGGCGATGGTGAAGGCTACTACACATATCAGCACATCAAGACAGATACCCGTGTATACGTACTTGATATGGATATGAATTTAGTGGGCGAGGTCGGCGACTTAGGCGTTAACGAGCAGCTCAAGTCCGCAAGCTTCAGCGGCGATATGGCATATATTGTTACATTCCGCCAGACTGACCCGTTATACGCTGTTGACCTCAGCAACCCTGCCGACCCTGTAGTTCTTGACGAATTCAAGATTAACGGCTTCAGCACCTATATGCAGAGCTGGGGCGACGGTCTGCTTCTGGGCTTCGGTCAGGACGCCGACGAAAACGGCAGGATAACAGGTCTGAGACTGACTATGTTCGATAACTCTGACCCCAACAATTTAAAGGCTGCCGATGTATTCACATGGAACAACATTGACGACTTTGATTATAATTATGAAGACCTTGATAACGCTAACAGAAAATGGTATTCTTCAAGTGCCGTATGGGAAAGAAAGAGTCTCCTTATAGCTCCCGAGAAAAATCTTATCGGTATTCCGGTGTCAATTACCGAAAGCCATTACGTAAATCAGAATAGACTTACACAGGAATACGATTATGGATCATGGAGCTACGATTATACATCACAGTATGTATTCTTTAGCTTTGAGGACGGCAAATTCGTCGAAAAAGGAACTATCTCAGACCATTACGACATTGAAGAGGACGATTATTATTACGGCGAGGACCATGAGTTCAACAGAGCACTCTATATCGGAGACTACGTTTACGCCCTTTCAACGCATAAATTCGTTGCCGCTGATATAAATACTCTTGAAGTAACAGATGAACTGATATTCTGATATATGTAAAAACCTCCCACGGTTAACCGTGGGAGGTTTACTTTACCTCATAAAATAATGCTGCACATCGGGCATGGAACGTGACATGGAATGCATCTGAATAAAACAGAAAATGATATACAAAAAAACAGATACAAACATAGTGATAAATGCAACTGTAAAATAAACTTTTGCACCCTTTGGACGTCCCGACATCAGATTTATAAAAAACATCAAAAATCCTATAGGCGGGATAATCGACAGCATGACCATAAACTTGTTTGGCTTGTCATTCGGGTCATTTTTTACGGGAAATCCCATTTTCTGGAAAGTCTGCTGAACATCTTCTATATTGGCTGTCTTTTTCTTATGGTCAATATAGGAATCGCAGTAAGGACATTTCTCCTCATTCTCGGATATTGAAGCTGCGCAATGTGGACAGATCATACATATACCTCCTTATTAAACAAAGCATTTCCTTTTTACAGGAAAAATGTGAAAAACGAAAAGAAATGGAAAATGAACGCAAATACCAGAAACAGTATTATAACATACCTTGCCGCAGCTGCCAGTAAATAGGCGTGACCTGCCTTTTTCTCGTTGTTTTTAAGGCAGATGCAGCCGAATATTATACCTACCAGCGGCAAAAGCAGTGAAAGTATAACTATTCCCGTTTCCGCAGGAGTTTCACTGGTATCATAGTATGGTACACCATTCTGGTCTACAGGGGGCATCAAGCCGTGAAACTGAGAATTGTTCACGCCTGCTCTCGGCGTTTTGCAGTATGGACAGCAGGACTGTCCGTCCTCGTACACAGAACCGCATTTCTGACAATACACAGCTATTCCCCTCCCTTTACCTCATAAATATATACGTTGTATATCCTGCGTAAGCCGCAAGCATAAGTGCTCCGTGCCACCTGAAAAGCTTTTTCTTAGGCATACACATTACCAGTACCAGCAAGCTCATTGCAATAAGGACTGCCGTATCTATAGTATTCTGCATAGTAAAGGCTATAGGCGATATAGTTGAAGCTATGCCGAGCACGAACAGGATATTGAATACGTTTGAACCGACTACGTTTCCCAGTGCCATATCTACCTCGCCCTTTCTTGCGGCTACGATAGATGTAACGAGCTCGGGGAGACTTGTTCCCAGTGCGACAATGGTCATGCCTATAAGGTTGTCCGACATACCGAAAGCACGGGCAATATCCGAAGCTCCGTCAACGACCATTTTTCCGCCAACTGCTATTGCAGCAGTTCCTCCGACTATACATACAAGACATTTCCACACAGGCATTATCTTGTATTCGTCCTCCTCTGTAAGCTCACCCGCAGCTCTTGCTTTTTTTGCCGAGCTTATCATCATATAAAGGAAGAATACAAACAGTGCAAGCAATATTGCTCCGCCCCAGCGCATAACAGTTCCCGTTACAGTTCCGAGAGCAAGCAGCACACCTGCAACTATTATGGAAAAAGGCAGGTCTTTTTTGAGGGTATCCTTGCTTATCGCCATAGGACAAAGCACCGCACAGACTCCGCACACTACCATAAGATTGAATATATTCGACCCAACAGCGTTGCTTATGGCAAGGTCATTCTTGCCCAGTACAGAAGCACTTACGCTTACCGAGGTCTCGGGAAGGCTCGTTCCCATTGCAACTATGGTCATACCGATTATCAGCGCAGGTACCTTCAGACGTTTCGCCACAGCTGAGCTTCCGTCAACAAAAAAATCCGCCCCCTTAATAAGCAGTATAAATCCGACTATGAGCAAAATATATTTTACCATTTATTGTTCTCCTAACAGCAGTTTTATTATAGGTTCACGTGAACTCCTTACAAGTTCTTTAAATCCTTAATCTGCTTATATTATTATATCACATTATTTTTGAAAAAGCAAGATGCGCAGTAAAAAAATTTCACGATTATTTTTTCGCACATCTTGTAAGGGCTTGCGGGCGCATACTGTACGCCCCTACATATGGTTATTCACAGTTGCTGCGAAGCTGGCGGGACGTCGAGGGCGCCGTCCACTACATGGATAATGCGTCATTTGCGCATCTTTTAAGGGCGCTTTCGGGCGCACACTGTGCGCCCCTACATATGGTCATTCACAGTTGCTGCGAAGCTGGCGGGACGTCGAGGACGCCGTCCCCTACATGGATAATGCGTCATTTGCGCATCTTTTAAGGGCTTTCGGGCGCACACTGTGCGCCCCTACAAGCTAAGGGCTAACGGCTAAAGGCTAACGGCTGTATTACCGACACAATAACAAAAAAATCCTCACTTTTCGCTTAAAAAGGTACAGCTTATCCAAAATTCGCGTTTTCTCAAAAAAAATCAATAATTGCCTTGAATTACACTTCCTTTTGTGCTATAATTCGCTATGGTGTATTTTTCCTATTTAAATAGGAAAGAATTTAATTCGCGGAACGGTTCCGCACTTTTGGAGGTTTTTATGACAACAGCACAGGTATTCGCCGTTGTTATCTTCGTGGGAATGTTCATAATGATAGTTCTCGACAAGATAGAAAGGCACTATGTAACTCTCGGCAGCGGTATCCTCACGCTGACAGTCGTTTTCGGTATTTGCATGAAAAACGGCACAGCTATCATGGATACGCTGGCTCTGAAAAATTTCGCTTCCAAGGACTTCTGGTATCAGGTCACGGAAAGTGAAAGCAAGGGAATAAACTGGGCTACCATAATATTTATCGCCGGCATGATGGTAATGGTAGAAGGTATGGCAAAAGCAGGCTTCTTCCGATGGCTTTGCATGAAGATCGCCTATCTCGTAAAATGCAGGACTATCCCAATATTCATCACCTTTATGGTAATGTCGGCATTCCTCTCAATGTTCATTGACAGCATTACGGTCATCATGTTCCTTGCAGCTGTTACCGTAGAGCTTGCATCACTTCTCAAATTCAATCCGGTACCTATGATACTTTCCGAGATATTCTGCGCTAACCTTGGCGGCTCGGCAACAATGTGCGGTGATCCTCCGAACATCATCATCGGTACATCACTTGGCTTCTCATTCTTCGATTTTCTTACAAATACAGGTCTCTGTGCAGGAATATGCCTTGTAGTATCAGTCATTTTCCTCTACTTTGCCTTCCGCAAGGAGCTTGCAGGCAACACCTCCGCTCCTGTGGATATGAGCAAATTCCCGAAGCCATCAGAGGCTATCACAAATAAAAAGGATTTCGCAATAAGCTGTATCATCTTTGCCTGTGCTGTTATACTTCTCGTTACACACGCAACTACTCATCTTACCGTTGCTACTATCGGTCTTTTCATCGCAGCAATAACCCTTATAGCTTTCGGAAAGCACGCTTTAGAGCTTATCAAGAAGGTGGATTACAAAACTCTCATTTTCTTCATCGGACTTTTCATCGTTGTAAGCGGACTTGAAGAAACAGGCATACTCAAGCTTATCGCAAACTTCATCGGCGACATCAGCGGCGGCAATATAAAGCTTATGATAGCTATTATCCTCTGGGTATCCGCTGTCGCAAGCGCATTCGTGGACAATATCCCGTTCGCAGCAACTATGGTGCCTATCATTCAGAGCCTTGCAGAGACATCTGGCGTGCCTATCTCAACTCTTGCATGGTCACTGGCTATCGGTACCGATATCGGCGGAAGTGCAACTCCTATCGGAGCATCTGCAAACGTTGTTGGTACTTCTGTTGCACAGAAAAACGGCTATCCTATCGGCTGGGGAAGATACTGCAAAAAGATCGCTCCCGCAACCGTTATAGTACTTGCTATATCAACTGTTTATCTATTTGTACGTTATTTATAATTTTATCAAGGGGGAATCAATATGTCACAGGTAATCATTTCAGTAGGTCGTGAGTTCGGAAGCGGCGGTAAGAATATCGCTGAAAAGCTTGCAAGACGTTTCAGAATACCGATCTATGACCGTCACCTCATCACAGAGATCGCCAACAAAACAGGTCTTACTCCCGAGGAGATCGAAAAGTACAACGAAAAGCCGAAAAATCATCTCCTTTCACGCAGAGTAAACGGCTACAGCAACTCTATCGAGGATAATATCGCAGAAATGCAGTTCAACTTCATAAGAGAAAAGGCTGCAAGCGGCGAGTCCTTCGTAGTTGTGGGACGCTGCTCCGAGACTAAGCTCCGCGATTTCAAGTGCCTTGTCTCGCTGTTCATACTCGGTGACATGGACGAGAAGATCAAGCGCGTAATGAATATCTACGAGCTTTCCGAGGACAAGGCAAAAGCCTTCATCGACAAGAAGGACCGCAAGAGAAAGCGTTATCACAACTATCACTGCGACGGTCACTGGGGCGACTCAAGACTCTATGACCTCAGTATAAACAGCTCTCGCCTCGGTATCGACAGAACTGTTGACATACTTGAGGAATACATCAAGGCAAGAATGGCTGAGGACTGATCAGCCATTTGCAATTAGCCGTTAGCGAGGACGCCCGATGGGCGTCCTTTTTCATGTATGGATCATTCTCTTGTAGGGACGACCATTGGTCGTCCGCATAAATAACATCATTCAACAAACGGACGCGCAATGCGCGTCCCTACAATGTGTCATTTGGGATTTTACGGATTATTAGCGGGCGGATAATATCTGCACCTATATTTACGAATAAAAAAAGCTGCACAGTTGTGCAGCTTTTTCGTTTTATTTTGCGGACGGATCAAGTGTATCTATCTTGTTAAGAAGATATTCCTGTATCCTCAGTGCATCGTTTGATGTGATGCCTGCACTTGATCTGTCAACGTCTGCAAGATCTGCACCTTCTTTAATAAGATGATACGGATCGGTGCCTTCAAGTCCGTACTTGTTGGGATTTGCAAGAGACTGCATTATAAGCACAACATCGCTCATATCAACTTCGCCGTCATAGTTTGCATCGCCCCATACAGGTTCAAGAGCACCGCCCATTAAGTAATGGAAATCACAGCTTTCGATAGTATACGGCTGGTCTACTGCCTTTTCTGTAGCAGAATTCCATACATTCGACCACCATACCTGAACCTCGCAGGTCTTGAAGGTATCAGGCATTTCCTTGAGGTCAACTGCGACTGTGAGATTTCCGTCCTTATCGGCAGTTCCCTTCCACTCGATGTTCTTCCAGTCGTCGGCAGTTGTGCCAAATCCGACAGCACCGCCGATAGAAGCATTAGGTGCGCCCGTAAGCTTTATCAACATCTGCTTGCCAACAGCAAGTGCAGGCTTTTCAGGGATAGTTACGCTCTTCTTCTGGATAGAGAACTTATAAGGCGCAGTTGTGGTAGTAGTGGTTATGCTTGGGTCTGATGTGGTCGTGGTAGTAGTTGTGGTCTTGGAAGGATCGGGGGGAGTGATGCCTTCCTTCTTGTAGAGATCCTTCGGGAGCTCGTCAAGAGTTATGCAGTAATCACTCTGATACATTGCGATAGTGTCTTCCTTTGTGTTGAATACGGGATTTGTAAGGAAGTTATTGTTATCGCTGCCGCCGTCGTACCATGTACAGAAGTAGAGCCAGCCAGCCTTTTCCTCCTGAAGCTTGTCAGGTGTTGAGAAGCAGTCGTTCTCAGCCATTGCCACCATTTTTGCTCCGTCATACTTATCTATGATACCGTAGAATGTGGAGCTTATAGGGCTGTCGTCATGTCTGAGCGAAGCCTGCCAGCCGTTCTCTTCAAGGTAAACGGTGCAGTTGTACTTATCATAGCCGATTATATCAACATAAGCATCGCCCGGATACCAGTTAGCGGAATTAGCGTAGTTATAGCTGTTCCACTCCCAGATAAGGTTATGGCATTTAAGGTCATTGGTCAGGGTATTGTAGGTGTATATCCAAAGCTTCTTGTAAGCCTCAGAGCCTTCTCTGCCCCACCAGAACCATGAGCCGTCCTCACCGCCGCCGCCTTCGGCTTCGTGGAGAGGTCTCCATATTACAGGTACTCCCTCAGCTTCAAGCTTGTTGAACTCCGCAGCAAGTGTTTTCAGAGTTGAGAGATAATACTCGTTCTCCTTTGTGCCCGGAGTTGCAGCCTTTGAAGGTGAGAAATCCGTATCCTTAGCGGTATATGTGGACAGTGACCAGTCCATTTTCGTGCCGATAGTATAGTTTGCGAAATCCTTCGGTACATTAATATGATATGAAGCTGTTGCGATACCACCCTTGTTCTTTACCCAGTCAATGATACGCTTTGTTGAGCCGTCATCGCTGCCGTAAAGCGGACAGCAGAAATTACCGTAGTCAAAGCCGCGGATAGCAGGATAATGTCCTGTTGTTTCCTTCAGATATTCAAACTCGGTTTCGAGCCCGTGAGGACCGCCGCTGTATATCTCCTGCTGACCTGAGATTATATTCTTTCCGTAGACCTCGGCAAGATAAGCCATAAGACTCTGTGTCTCCACTGTTGCCAACTGGTCGCAGGGAGTTGTCTGCTTAGCCTCGATCTTTGTTGCGCCCATTGGCTCTACTTCGAGACAGTCGAACTGTGACCAGCCCCATGACTTGTCGATAGTAATTGTGTTCTCACCTGCTTTGAGTACGATGGCAGGAAGTGCTATCTCCTGATAATCTGTACCCTCGGGAATACCAAGTGCGCCCTGTGAGGTGCCGTTGACGCTTAAATTCTGCTGCTTGTCGGTTCCTATTCCGAAAGCGTGGAATATAAGCTTGTAAGGACCTGCCTCGTCTACAGTGACTGTCATGGTGATAGTTCCGCTGTCTGTCATTTTAAGTGCAGAGCCGCCGCTTGCATTTGCGTCCTTTTCAACGGTTATAGTGCCTGTGTACTTTGCGTCCTCAAACTCGAATTTAAGGGGCGCATCGGCTGCCGTTACAGTCGGGGCAGTGTATACAGCACAATTGAGCATAAGTGCTGCTGACATGATAGCAGTGCCTGCTTTTTTAAGAATTTTACAACCCATGTTTAATATCCTCCTATTAAATAAAATTTTCTGTACTTTAATTATACTTATAATTTCAGTTAAAATCAATAAGCACATCAAAATGTTATCAGAATGGATATAATTTTCGTATACACGCACAATTGGAAGAAATCAAGTTTGACATATAATGCAAAAAACCGCTTAATTTAAGCTTAAATTACTAAAGTGTTAATAAAGTCATTTTTTCTACATATTTTTCTGCTTTCCTATTGACATAATTCATAAAAAGGTGTATAATTTCATTAGAGTTTCGTTAACTTTGTTCATGGAGCGTGAGAAAATGACCGAGTACCTTACCAATTACATGAAATATATTCAGCAGCGTCTTGAAGGCTGTTCAAGCCTTGAGGAGTTGGACGAGATAATGTCCGAGCATAAGGACAAAATCGCCTTCATGCAGCACGAAAGGATAGTTCACTTCCTCGTTACCATGCTTTTTGCAATTATTCTCACTATATTCATGGCTGTTACTATATTCAAGTCAAGTATCCCCGTACTCATTCTGGTCACTATGATACTTGTACTGCTCGGCTTTTACATAAAGCATTACTACTTCCTTGAAAATACGGTGCAGAAGATGTACAAGGTATACGACGGGATACTCGAAAAACAGAAAAAGCTGAAGGAGTCCGATAAATGACCAAAAAGGAAATAGCAGAGCTTGCAGTAAAGGAGCTTGAAAAGCTTTATCCCGATGCTGCGTGTACGCTGAACTATACAAAGCCCTATGAGCTTATGTTCGCTGCCCGACTTGCGGCACAGTGTACCGATGCAAGGGTAAATGTGGTCACAGAAACGCTGTTCAAGAAATATCCTACTCTTGAAGCCTTTGCCAATGCGGATATCACAGAGCTTGAACAGGACGTAAAGCCCTGCGGCTTTTATCATAACAAGGCGAAAAGCCTTAAAGAAATGGCTAACCAGCTAATTAACGACTTCGGCGGCGAGGTTCCCGATACTATGGAAAAGCTCCTTACGCTTTCGGGTATCGGCAGAAAGACTGCAAACCTTATGCTCGGAGACGTTTTCGGCAAGCCTGCAATGGTCACAGATACCCACTGCATACGCATCACAGGCAGGCTTGGACTTACTAAGAATAAAGAGCCTGCAAAGGTGGAAAAGGACCTTGTGAAGCTCATACCGCCCGAGGTATCATCGGATTTCTGCCACAGAACAGTTGAATTCGGCAGAGATATCTGCAATGCAAGAAAGCCCAAATGCGATATCTGTCCGCTGAATTACTTCTGTAAGTTTTATAGCAGTAAATAATAAACGCAACGCTTAACATATCAGGCGGCGGAACGCCGCCCCTACAATCGGCTAACGGCTCTTGGCTAAGGGCTAAAGGCTAAAACCGAAAGGAGTTTTTGATATATGTTATTCAATTTCAAGCTTAGTACCCCTGCTGAGGGGCTTGTAGATATAACCCGCGAGGTAACAGAATCTGTCAAGGAGAGCGGTGTGCTCGAAGGAATATGCATAGTTTACTGTCCGCACACCACAGCGGCAATAACTATCAACGAAAACGCCGACCCCGATGTTCAGACCGATTTTATCCACGGTATAGATAAGGTGTTCCCTGACTTATCTATTTTCAAGCACGCAGAGGGTAATTCCGACGCTCACCTCAAATCATCAGCCGTCGGAGCAAGCGAAACAATCATCATAAGCGGCGGAAAGCTCCTTCTCGGTACATGGCAGGATATCTACTTCTGCGAGTTCGACGGTCCGAGAACAAGAAAGTTTTTCGTCAAGGTCATAGGAGATTAAGCCATGGACAATATCGAAAAGCTTGCGGATATAGTCAAAAACTCCCAGCGCATAGTCTTCTTCGGTGGTGCGGGAGTATCCACTGAAAGCGGCATACCCGATTTCAGAAGTGTTGACGGTCTGTACAATCAGCAGTGGAAATATCCGCCCGAAATTATCCTCAGTCATTCCTTCTTTATGGAAGATACTGAGGAATTCTACCGCTTCTACAGAGCAAAGATGCTGTGTCTTACCGCAAAGCCCAATGCCGCTCACTTAAAGCTTGCACAGCTTGAAGCTGAGGGTAAGCTCTCCGCCGTTGTAACGCAGAACATCGACGGACTTCATCAGGCAGCAGGAAGCAAAAAAGTATATGAGCTCCACGGAAGCGTACTCAGGAATTACTGCACAAAATGCGGTAAATTCCACGATGTTGAGTTTATCGCAAACTCAGAGGGCATACCAAGATGCGAATGCGGCGGCATCGTAAAGCCCGATGTAGTCCTCTACGAGGAGGCTCTCAACGATGACACGGTAAGCGGCGCTGTACAAGCTATAGCAAACGCTGATACCCTCATCATCGGCGGCACATCACTCAACGTATATCCTGCCGCAGGACTTATACGCTATTTCAAAGGCAACAGCTTAGTTATCATCAATATGGCACCTACCAAAATGGACAGTAATGCAGATCTTCTTATCTGCGACAGAATAGGAGAAGTTTTCTCCCGAATTTAGGAGGCTTTATATGAAACGACTGGTCACAGCCGCTTTGTCTGCCATTATGCTCATCGGCTGTGTTTCACGCTCATCGGAAAACGAGTCTGAAATACCGCAGACTGAGCCCAGCGTTACATCAACAGAAGCTGCAAACAACACTTCATCAGCTCCTAAAAAGCTCGCGGCAAGCTCTATAATCTACCGCGAAAAGCTTTATAATATCAATTCTGATATCATATCCGACCTTTTTATCCAATCAGACGGCAGAGTATGGTGCGGTTTCTACATGAATGAAGAGGGCACTATCGACAAATTCAACCGTTTATGGACAAGCGATACCTCGTATTCATCGGATTATCAGCTTGCTGACGATCTATGGCTCGAGGCTATGCTTTCCGAAGACAAGGAAGACGATTTCGTGCTCTTCAATGATATCTCCGAGCTCGCAAAACTCGATGAAAGCGGACTCGAAAATATCAGTTCTATTATCGGCGGCACAGATCCCTTCAGTGCAAGCAGTGTGTATACTGCTTCCGAAGCCGCTGCCGATCCGGATACCCCCGAAACTGAGTACAGCTTCATAGACCTTGTTATAGGCAAAAATGTCTGTCGTGCCTATGAGTACACTCAGTCCTACCAAAGCTCGATACAGGACAAAAAAGCTGCCGATGTCATCGACATCATACACAGCCAGAGCTTCTACGACAGCTGGCGTGAAAAATGCAGCAAGAAACTCCTGCCGCGCAAAAACACAGAGGTATAAAAGAAGTCCGAAAGCACATTCCCCCCGTGCTTTCGGACTTTTTGCGTTATATCATTCCGTTTGCCTTCTTGAAGTCGATAAACTCCTCATAGGTGCCCTGTCTGTCAAGGCAGCCCTCAGGAAGTATCTCGATTATACGGTTTGCAGTGGTCTGCATTATCTCATGGTCGTGAGATGCAAGGAGCACAACGCCCTTGAAGTTTATAAGGCTGTTGTTTACGGCTGTTATGCTTTCGAGGTCAAGGTGGTTTGTCGGGCGGTCAAGGAGAAGCACATTCGAGCCGAAAAGCATCATTCGTGAGAACATACATCTCACCTTTTCGCCTCCCGAAAGTACATTTACAGGCTTGTATACGTCGTCGCCCGAGAACAGCATACGTCCCAGGAAACCGCGGAGATAGGTCTCTGTTTCGTCCTTTACGGAATACTGTCTTATCCAGTCAAGTATGGAAAGCTCGCAGCCGTTGAAGTACTCTGAGTTATCAACAGGCATATAAGAAGTAGTAACTGATACGCCCCACTTGAAGCTGCCGCTGTCGGGCTGCTCCTCCTCCATGAGTATCTTGAAGAGCATGGTGATAGCCTGCTCGCTTTCGCCTACGAATGCGACCTTATCAGTCCTGCCAAGTGTGAAGCTTACATTGTCAAGGAGCTTTACGCCGTCAACAGTCTTTGAGATACCGTCCACCTGCAATATATCCTTGCCAAGCTCTCTGTCCATATCAAATCCAATGAATGGGTATCTTCTGCTTGATGCAGGGAGCTCCTCAACAGTGAGCTTTTCAATGAGCTTACGGCGTGATGTAGCCTGATTTGACTTTGATTTATTTGCCGAGAAACGTGCGATAAAGTCCTTGAGTTCCTTTATCTTTTCCTCGTTCTTCTTGTTCTGCTGCTTTATCATGCGCTGTATGAGCTGGCTTGACTCGTACCAGAATTCGTAGTTACCAACGTACATTTTTATCTTGTTATAGTCGATATCAACGATATGTGTGCAGACATTATTGAGGAAGTGACGGTCATGGGATACCACGATAACTGTACCGAAGTATTCGGAAAGGAATTCCTCCAGCCAGCGGACTGCGTCGATATCGAGGTGGTTGGTAGGCTCGTCAAGGAGTATGATATCGGGATTGCCGAAAAGAGCCTGTGCAAGCAATACCTTTACCTTTTCGTTACCCGAAAGGGTTGCCATCTGAGAATAGAGTATATCCTCGGAAAGTCCAAGACCCTGTATGAGCTTTGATGCATCGGACTCTGCCTCCCAGCCGTTGAGCTCCGCAAATTCGCCTTCAAGCTCGGAAGCCTTTACACCGTCCTCCTCGGAAAAGTCCTCCTTTGCGTAAAGTGCGTCCTTTTCCTGCATTATCTCATAAAGGCGGGCATTACCCATTATTACCGTATCAAGAACGGTATACTCATCGTATGCAAAGTGATCCTGTTTGAGGACGCTCAGACGCTCCTCCTTTGGCATTACCACCTCACCCGATGCAGGCTCCAGCTCGCCGCAGAGCACACGGAGAAATGTGGACTTACCTGCTCCGTTTGCGCCGATAACACCATAGCAGTTACCGTTAGTGAATTTAAGATTTACATTTTTGAAAAGTGTAGAGCCGCCGAACTGCACGCTCACATTGCTTACTGTTATCATTTTTTCTCCCTCCGCAAATCACATTTGTCATTGCCGAATGTGATTTAGTTAAGAGTTGAGAGCGGAGAGTTTAGAGTTAATGTATTCATCGCAAACAACGTCATACCCTTCAACTCTCAACTTTATGTTTATATGCTGAATTATGATTTTTCGCACAACAAAAATAATTATATCACATTCAGTAAGACTTGTAAAGGAAAATCCGCTGTATATGGTCATACGCCGTTACTTTTTCAAATAATCGCCAAATTACCGTCCCAAGTCCGCGATTATTTATATGAAGTACCAAAACCGCTCATACCGTCTTTACACCTTGAAATAATTATGCTATTATAAGTTTATCATCTATGTAAAATACTGAAAGAGAGGAATTTTTTATGAACAAACGGTTTTTCAGAGGTATTCTTGCAGGTCTTGCTGCTGTTTCAATGATGTCGGCTGCAACAGGCTGTGCTGACCCTAACAAGGAAGCAGACAAGTCTGCCTCTAAGACAACTACAGAGCCATATACAAAGTATTCAGCTGAAGAGGAAGCAGAGAACGATAACTCCTCAAAGCTTGATCCCTCGCTCCAGAAAGTATACGATAATAAAAAGCTGGTGCTTGGACTTGATGCAAGCTTCCCGCCTATGGGCTTTACAGATGAAAGCAATGAGATAATCGGCTTTGATATCGACGTTGCGCAGGAGGTCTGTGACAGAATGGGCATTGAGCTTGTAAAGCAGCCTATCAACTGGGATACAAAGGAGGAAGATCTCAAGGTCGGCAAGATCGACTGCATCTGGAACGGTATGTCGATAAATCCTGCAAGAGCTGAGGTAATGAACCTTTCAGAACCTTACATGAAGAACGAAATGATCTTCGTTGTACCTGCTGACAGCGATATCAAGTCAATGGACGACCTCAGCGGAAAAACTGTAGGCGTTCAGACAGGCTCATCTGCTCAGGATATCCTCGAAGCCTCCGACCTTTTTGAAAATATCACAGAAACTCCCCTCGAGGACAATGTTACCGCACTCAATCAGATGGAGCTTGGCTTCTCGGACGCTGTGTTCCTTGACTCTGTCGTTGCAAATTACCTTATAACTTCTCACAACAAGAACTACGTTATCCTCGACGGCAACCTCGAATCAGAGGAATATGCTATCGGCTTCAGAAAGGAAGACCAGACTCTCCGCGACGAAGTGCAGAACCAGCTCCACGCTATGAAGGAGGACGGCAAGCTCGCCGAAATATCAACAAAATGGTTCGGCAGCGACGTTACTACAGTACAGTAAAAAATCCATTATACTGCAATACGCATAAAGAGTATATATGTAATTATCGGGGAAAACCTTTCTGAGGAAAGGTTCTTCCCCGAACCCCTTTCCAAAGACTTTTAGCTGATTTTTTCTCAGATAGGGCACACCCTGCATTACCTGCAGGGCTTTTTTATTATCAGTGTGCCCTATCTGAGAAAAAATGAAACCAAGAGCCACTGAAAAGAAATAGGGAGACCTTTTTCAAAAGGGTCTCCCTGACAGTTTGCATACACATTCTATATACGTATTACATTATCTGTACTGCTCTGTGCCGAATAAAACCTTATCGAAGAAATCCTTAGTCTTATCCTTGCCAAGCTGTTTTTTGAACACATCTGTTGAAACTCCGCCCTTATCAACGAGGTTATCGCAGTACTCCTGAGTAATTGCCAGCTTATTTATTTTTTCAGCGTCCGAAAGAGGTTTAAGCTCCTTTGCAGCTTCCATATAGCAGCGTATAGCATCGCAGAACATCTTCTCCACTTTTTCGTCATCATCGCGCTTTGCAGCCTTATGGAGCACAACTGTCAGGTACTTATCATACCATGCAGGATCGGTCTTAATGTCCTCCATGTCGCTGTAGCTGCTCTCGAATCCCTTTATCTTCTCAATAACGCCCTCATATTCAGAGCTGTCAGTATCGCTTACAAGGTCATAAAACTCCGCATATGCCTTGCGTTTTCCGAGGATATACATGAAGTCCATAGAAAGCATGGGCATATTCTTTTTATAAGGAGTAATGATGTAAGATACCATCTGCATAAAGCCCATATTGACCTTCATTACCGAAAGGTTGCCTATGTCCTCTACATCGTACTGCTCCACATCAAATTTAAGGAGCCCGTACATTTTTATCTGCTTGTACTCACCGGGGTCAACAGGGGTAAGCTTTGCGTACTCCGATATAGTATCCATACCTGCATCGAGAGTCCTGTTCATTACCTTCATATTCTTTGAAGCGTTATAACAGACAAAGCCTATGACAGCACCGATGATAATAAATATCACCAGCAGCACCTTAGGCCACCGTTTCTTCTTTTTAACCTCTGAATTTTTCATACCATCTCTCCTTTTGTCTTTATACAATTGTCTGCAATTGAAGCGATTTTATTATATCACGGCATATTTCTTATGTCAAGATAAAAAAATCCCGACACCGAAGAACACTGAAACTTCGGTATCGGTTCAATGAGGATGATTTATTTAAGCCCTCGCAGGCTTCAGAGAAAGCATCAAGTGCTCTCTACAGAAAACAAATTCTGATGAATCTGTTCTCTGATAGTATAATACCATGTAATCATGTCAAATACAACTCATTTTTTGCAGATTAAGTGTAAAAAACGATGAAACCACGTTCTGCCTTACAAAAAAGGAACGCCGCGGACGGCGTTCCCTGAAAAATCTTATAATACAGCCTGCATCATGCTCTCTTTGCAGCTATTTCCTTTTCGATCTCCTCTGCTCTGAGAAGTGCAGTGTCGATATGGTCGCAGAAATTCTCCTTGCCCACCTGCTCGATAAAGCCTGCCTTAGTCATTACCTTCATAGGCTGTTCGTTTACGTGAGAGAATACCACCTTCACGTTATGTCTCTGACAGCGCTTAACGATACGCATGAGAGCCTCAACACCTGTAGCGTCTATAGCAGGAACGTTTCTCATTCTGATACAGAGTACATCTATTTCCTTGTCGCTGAGGACGTATTTGTATTTATCTGTAGCCGCAAAGAACATAGGTCCGTTTATCTCGAAAACTCTTGTATTCTGAGGTATCTTCTTGAGAAGGATATTATCGGGGTCAGTGTCCTCATCGTCCACATCTACCCATGCATGAGCCTCTGTAACGTCTGCCATACGCTTCATAAAGAGAAGTGCAGCCATTACCATTCCCACACCGATAGCAACAACAAGGTCAAATACAACTGTAAGTATCAGCGTTACGAAAAGTACAGCGATATCGCTCTTAGGAGCAGTCTTTACAGTATTTCTGATATTTCTCCAGCCGCACATATTATAAGCAACGATAAAGAGTATAGCTGCGATAGTGGGCATAGGTATAAGTGAAGCATAAGGCATGAGCACAACAAGTATAACAACGAGCACAATGGAATGTACCATACCCGAAATAGGAGTACGTCCGCCGTTCTTTACGTTAGCAGCAGTACGTGCGATAGCACCTGTAGCAGGGATACCGCCGAAGAATGCAGAACCGATATTTGCAGTACCCTGAGCGATAAGCTCCATATTCGAGCGGTGCTTTGAACCTACCATACCGTCTGCAACAACGCAGGAGAGAAGGGACTCAACTGCCGCAAGAACAGCGATAGTGAAAGCATTTGGGATAAGTGCCCTTACCCTTGAAAAAGTTACTTCGGGTACTGTGAGCTTTGGAAGTGAATTGGATATATGATAGAGGTCGCCGATAGTATTTACCTTGATGCCGCTGAACTTTACGATAGCGGAACATACGATAACTGCGATAAGTGAAGCAGGTATCTTTTCCAGCTTTTTCGGCCAGAGTATGAGTATTACCAGCGAAGCCATACCGATAGCAAGAGCCTGCCAGTTGATAGTGTCGATAAACAGACCTATTGCCCTTACCTTTTCAACTGTCTCGATAGGCGAAGTAAATCCCAGTTTTTCCTGCATAATATCCTTATCGAAGGTCAGACCGAGGAAGTCCTTGACCTGTCCGAGGAGGATAGTCACGGCAATACCGAAGGTAAAGCCTGTGGTAATAGTACCAGGTATGTACTTGATAAGCGCTCCGAAGCGGCAGAAGCCCATAATAATAAGGATAATACCTGCCATTATTGCCGATATGGCAAGACCGCTCATGCCCTCTGTAGCCACAATGCCTGCAACAGTTGTAGCAAATGCTGCTGTAGGACCTGCTATCTGCACACGGCTTCCTCCTAAGAATGAAACGATGAAGCCTGCGATTATAGCGGTATAAAGTCCCTGCTCAGGACCAACGCCCGAAGCAAGCGCAAGTGCTATTGAAAGGGGAAGCGCAATGATAGCAACGATTATACCTGCGATTATATCCTTAATGAACTGTTCCTTTGAATAAGTTTTCATTACCGAGAAAAGCTTTGGTTTGAGCTTTTCTTCTGTTGGTTTCAATGCTTTTTCAGCCATTTTTCTAACCTCTTTTTCTCAAATTCTCAATAAAAGACACGCAACGTTTACTATTATACTACTAAAAATAGCGGTTTTCAAGAGATTTCAGACAGGCGGAAAAATTTTGTCGGTTTATATATATTCCCGTCCGCGGTTGAAAAAAACTGTAGCAAAAAAACGTAGGGGCTGCACTGAACGCGAGCCTTTAGCCGTTAGCTTGTAGGGGCGCACAATGTGCGCCCGCAAATCTCAAAATAACTATAAATGACCAACTGTAGGGACGACCATTGGTCGTCCGTCGATTCTGCAAAATGTGCAGAGAGTCGCGGCTCCTGTAGGGAGTTCCTCCGTCCGCCACCCCCTACAGACTAAAAGCTAAGGGCGGATAATATCCGCCCTACTGACCACCATTCTGCACAAAAACAAGCATCTAACTTTGTCAAAAACGCAGAATACAAAAATTATTTTTTCAATAATCAATGGTTTTCCGTTGTTTTTTCATCTTTTTTGCCCCAATTATAGAAGGAGCTGTTTCAGCTTTCCTTTTCGGGTACAGCCTGCAAATATGTGCCGAAGAACCATATCACGACCGCATACAGCAGAGGCTCTGTCATGGCGCGTAATGCGATAGTATAAGTAGTATTGCCGAATATGCCCGTGAAGCTCCTGTCGAACAGGTCTGTCTCGAACCAGCCTGCGATATTAAGTATCAGCGATGCTGCTAAAAGCAGGAGCATTGAACTGCGCAGAAGCTTTCTGTTTCTCCTTGTATTCAGCTCGCCCTTTGCATTATTGAGCAGTACGCGGACAAACGCCCATACAGCACCGCCTGTAAGTGCAAACACAGGCAGGTCGCGGAGATATCTGAACAGCACTACATTCTTATAAGCCTGCGCCGAAACTGCGTCCTCAAATGGCAGTCTGCACATATATCTCTCGGATGTTTCCATTAAAGTAAAGGGCAGCCATACGCTGTATTCATCTCCCGACATAACGCGTATAAGCTCATATGTACGCACTCCGAGCCGCCATACTATGAAGCCTACCGAACCTGCTATGATAACAGCCGAAAGCACCTTCAAAGCCCTTGATACTCCTACTGTATCCTTGTTTTCAAGCTGTTTTTCGTGCATAAGCAGCATAAAAGCTCCGCATATCATTATAAATGGTATGCCAAGTATATCATATATCTGGAAATACTGCCGCCGCTCGGTGAAAACACCTGTCATGCCGTCAAAATCCGAGATGCTGCTCAGAAAATTCGTCTTAAAGTATCCCCATAGATTGCCGACACCGTAAAATGCACCTCCCACAAGGAAGTAACGCCATGCTCTGCCGCTGAAAATACGCTTCTTATCGCCGCTGCGCAAAGCCAATATCATAAGAGCGATCAAAACCAAGCCCGGTATCATACCGAGATAGCCCATTGCTTTCTCTGCCGCCGTTTCCTCTACAGGTGCGTTTATACGCTCTAAATAAGCCGAATAATCCGCATCTGAGGCAAAGGAATTATCGCGGTCGAACTCCACAAAGAATGTACCGCAGTACTGGTGGAACAGGAACGGCGACTCCTCTGTCCCTTTGTCGGGAAGTCCCATTATTCTGGTAAACAGAGAAATATACAATATCAGAAAAATCGTGGCTGCTATCAGACATTTCAGTGTAAAATAAATCAGATGAAGCCTTTTGTGTATCTTCTCGGTTATAACATCAGTCTGTATTTCCGTTTTTTTCATAATATCGCCCCCTTTAACAAAATTGTATCATATCCAAATCGCCAAAGTCAACGAAATAAGAAAGATTTAAGAAAATGATAAGAAATGACTGCATAACACTTCATTCAGCCACTATAATTCAAATCCGTCCGCAAAGCGGACACAATAATTCCGAATTAATAATTACGCATTGACTATACACAGCCCTTTACCGATAACTAAAAGGGCTGGCATTTCTGCCAGCCCCTAAAAACTATATCATGTGATCTTACTTTTGTTCTTTAACTATTGACTTGCTGCCGAAGAATGTGAGGAGGAAATATCCGCCGTATATCAGCACAACAACTGCTGCTGTAAAGAACATAGGCTTTGTGAAGCTTCCAACCACTACCATATCAAGTCCGAATTTTCCAAGTCTCATTCCAAAGTAGGAATGGAGACAAGCCAGCAGAAGCGGCAGCAGGAAGAATATACCTGTCTGGAGGAATATGGACTTTGTTATATCCTTTTCCTCTACTCCAAGCTTACGGAGCATAGTATATCTCGGCATACTGTCAACGCTCTCGGAAAGCTCCTTCAGCGCAAGTATCGCACCGCATGAAACAAGGAATACGAAACCTATATAGAGTCCGAGGAAGGTAACGAGGGCACTTACACCAACAGCCGAATTTGCAGCCTCTATCCTTGTATTTGTATAGTATGAATAACCGACATTTTCCTCGCCCATTATGTTGCCCATAACGTTTTTCCATTTTTCGAGGACTTCTTTCTCGATCTTCTCGGTTTCTTTCTTGTCTGAGGACTTATAATTGCCTGCAAAAACATCGGCAGCTACCAAAAGCCCTTCATCTTCTTTTGCTTCGTCGATGATCGAATCCGGAACTATGAACATTCCTGTATTGATAGGCTGTATTTTCGGAGCAATATAACCTTTTATAGTATGGTGTGAATGATTTGCGAGAGTATTGCCGAATAATGTTATCTCATGCTTATCACTGAAAAGGCGGTCATATATATCTACCATAGGCTCAAAGGAAGCACATAATGCATATTCATTTTCCTTGAGCTCAATAGTCTTTTTGCCGTACAGCTTCATAAGAGCATTGTAATCGCTGAGCTTCATTATCGGCTCCATGCTTTTTCCTGCACTTTCAAAAGACTCGAAATATCCATTAAGGTCGTTGATAGCGTCACCGATAAATATTGATAAGGTAAACTCTCTATCGTAATAAACATGGAAATTGTGGTATTCGCTGAATTCATCACGTATATCCAGACCCTTTTGACTATACTCATCATCAATGCTTGAATACAACGGATATTCATCTCCGTCTATAGTTTCCGTTTTTCCGTAATCAGCAAAAAAATCTATAGGGAAGTTTTTTTCTATCTGCTCATTCATAGAATTTCTGATAATGAATGCTGTAGAAAGTGTGCAGATAGTAAGGAACAGCATGAGACAGATAACTGTCATGGAAGCAACAGTTGTGTTTACCTTGCTGCTTATCTGACGGAATGTAAAACTGTTGAGTCCCTTGTGATAAACGCCCTTCACAGACATTATAACTCTCAGAAGCATACCTGCAACCGACCAGAATATGAAAAATGTAGCAACAGCACCCATTATTATTGCAGTAATTATCTTGTCCGTATTGAGATTCCACTGGTTCCAGCCTACCATATAGTACGCATAGCTGAGAACTACGGCAGAAAGAATGAATACTATCATGCATACCCATGTATTTTTCATGGTTATCTTTTCCGAACGCTTGCCTGAATTCATAAGGGTTATGAGTCGGCATCTGCTTATAACAAAGCCGCTTCTTATTATTACAACTACATACATGATACCGAAATAAAGCACAGTCTTAACTATTGCAGATGCAGATACCGTAAATCTGTAGTTGCTCATATCTGCTTCAAAGAGATTAGCAACTACCGCACTCATTATCTGTGAAAGTCCCACACCTATAAGGAGTCCCACAAAAAGCGAGCCTGCGCCGATAATAACTGTCTCGCAGAGGAGAAGTGCGGATATCTTCCATTTGCTCATGCCAAGCATCATATAAAGTGCGAATTCTTTGTTTCTGCGCTTCATAAGGAAACGGCTTGCATATACGATAAGGAGTCCGAGAACTATAGCTACGAATACACTAACGCCCGAAATAGCCGTTGTAAGGAAACGTATCATCTCTCTCCTGTCCTCATTCATATTGAGGAAGGCTGTCTGCGACTCTATAGCATTGAATATATAGAATACGGCAACACCGATTATAAGAGTGAAGAAATATATAGCGTAATCCTTCATGCTCTTGCGGATATTGCTCATTGATATCTTAAAGAGCATCGCTTACGTCACCTCCGAGCAGTGTAAGTACATCTATTATCTTATTGAAGAAAACCTTTCTTGTGTCTGCTCCGCGGTTTATCTCGTTGAAGACCTTTCCGTCCTTGATAAAGATGACTCTCGAAGCATAGCTTGCTGAAAACGAGTCGTGTGTTACCATTATGATAGTAGCATCATGCTCGTGATTGAGAAAGCTGAGTCTTTCAAGGA
Organism: Ruminococcus flavefaciens; assembly: GCF_900143025.1. Lineage (GTDB taxonomy): Bacteria > Bacillota > Clostridia > Oscillospirales > Ruminococcaceae > Ruminococcus > Ruminococcus flavefaciens_I. The sequence goes on from NZ_FRCT01000004.1 coordinate 290,121, forward strand.
GAAGCTTTGACGACTTTGAATCAAGTGCACCTGTAGGCTCATCTGCAAGCACAAGCTTGGGATTTGTTACGATAGCTCTTGCAGAGGCAACTCTCTGCTTCTGTCCGCCCGACATCTGGTAAGGATACTTGCTCAGCACCTCTGTTATGTCAAGCTGCTGTGCTACAGTCTTTACTGCCTTGTCTATGTCCTTTGCGGAATACTTCTGTATTGAAAGGGCAAGAGCGATATTCTCATAGGCTGTAAGAGTGTCCATAAGGTTAAAGTCCTGAAAGATAAATCCAAGCTTTTCGCGGCGGAATTTATTAAGCTCCTTGCCCTTCAGCTTTGTTATATCCGTATCCTCAAGGTAGATATGTCCTGCTGTTACGCGGTCGATAGTTGATATGCAGTTGAGCAGTGTGGTCTTACCGCTTCCCGATGCACCCATAATAGCTGTGAATTCGCCCTTTTCAACATCAAAGGAAATATTGTCAACTGCTTTTGTAAGACTTGATTTATTTCCGTAGTATTTTTCAACATTTTCTAATTTAAGTAATGACATTTTATTCTCTCCTTATTCTGTAATGATCGCAATTTTTTTCGGTTCACTTTGATTTTTCATAAGATCATTTCCTTTCGGTATTTGTTGTTTCCATGATCTTATTATACCCTATCCAAACAAATTGGTCGTGCTTTTAATATTACGCAACATTACAATTTTGAAATGTTGCGCAGGAAAGCGTCAGCTTTTATATTATACTCTATTACAGGCAGTTCTGCAATATACTTTATAATAAAAAAGCCCGCAGTATAAGTGCGGACAGAAAAAGTCTTTATATACGACAATACCGCACTTAAAAGTGCGGCATCGTCTGATAATGGTATATGTTTGTATGGAGTTTACTGAATTTATCGCTTCCTTGAGGGAGGAAGCCTTATTGCAGCTATAAAAATGTGCTGCTGAAAGTATACACGTTTTTTGTACGGACATTTTTACTCCCTTGCCCGTATCAACAATATTATTATACCACAACACTGCTTTTGTGTCAACCAAAATAAGTGGTATTGCCAAACGAAATGTACTAATATAAAAAACATATATATTGTATAAAATGTACAAAAGCGAGTACAAATCCATACCCTTTTCAGAATTCGGACAGCTATATGTACAAAAAGCCCCGACTCAGGAATGTCGGGGCTTTTGCTGCTTTCAGTGCGCACTTCCTTACTGAAATCAGCATCTATACTCATTCGGAGCGTCCGAGATCACAGAAATGATGCGCTCCGATGATGAGACTTTTTAAAGGGTCAATACCGATCAGGCATTAAGGCTCGCTTCGAGAATGTAATAATCCTCAGGATTGATCACATCGTCGTCATTAGCGTCAAGAAGCTCTTCCTGGAAGAATGAGAACTTTTCTCTTACCTCTTTCTCCTTTTCTTTAGAATCGGCAATGCTCATTTTAATTCTGAAATACTCTGATACCTTATCCCAGTCGTTCTGGTCTAAAACGCCGTCGTAATTCATGTCGCCCTTAGGAAGGTCAACAGAGAGGCTATCATTGAAATCTTCTCCGATAACAGCATCGCTGTATGCTTTGTCAGCATATTCCTTTGACGCTACTACATTGCCCTTATCGTCCTTAATGCAGATAGACTTTACAAGCACCTTTGTATCACCCATAGCATTTCGGTTATTTACAGTGATATCATACTCTCTGCCGTTTCCGCGGTCATCGCTGCACAGACCTGTTATATCTGTGAATATAGGGCCGCTATAAATTACAGGTGCGCTGAAGTTTTTATAACCTGCATTATCAAGAAGCTGTCCATCACAAGAATTATCAACCTTAACATCGAAGTAATTATTAGTCATGACCTGTGCTTCTGAAACGAGCTTGATATCCTTTACAGCAACGTCAATGTAATTAGCATTCCTCATAGAAATAGTTCTCTCATCTGAAAGCTTTGTTCCTGTACGGCTCTCACGATAAATTGTATCGTACATTACCCATAAGAATCCGTTATTTTTCCAATCATCGCCCCATGAATTTACTATTTTGAATGCACCGATCTCACTGTTAGGATTAATAAAACCATCACCGTTTATGTCACACTTAATAGTATCATCATAACCAACAACTGTATATGAGTGTGATCCGCTTGACTGAGTTCTGCATTCATAAGCAGCTAAATCATTGGAAGCGTATGTTTTCTTTGTATCATAATTAAATGAACCGCCTGTTACAAGGATCTTTCCTTGATTAAGAGCCTGCTTCATTTCCAAGATGACTTTTTCTGCACTTGCATCAGCTTCCTCCTTGGAAACCAGTACAGGGCCTTTAACTCCATCAACTTTTTTAATAAATCCCAGTGCATGAGATGTAGAATAGCTATTAACAAGTCTTATTTTAAGTGCATCAAAAAGAGCCTGTTCATCTCTTGGAATAGCTCTGAATACACGTACAAAACGTAAGTACTTACCCTGGAACTTATTTCCGTCAATAACACGGATATAATACTTCTTATCATTTTCGCTTAGAGCATTATACTGATTTTCAGAAATATATTCGCCTATTCTTCTGTATCTTCCGTCTTCTGTAGGTTCAAGCTGCTTCTTATCATTATCTGACAATTTATTATAAACTTCGCTGCTTACATAGTTAGCATAATGATCTTCAGAACTGTCTATGATATAGCTATCTCTATCGTTGAATTCAGGAGCATCATAATCTTTTCTGGAAATGTATTTGCCGGTTGAGATATTACGTGCATAATATGTCTGATTATCATCTTTTTCTACTCCGTAATTTCCGTCATACGGAAAATCTTTCAGAGTAACTGCGCCATTATACTTAAAAAGTTCATATGCATTGTTTTCATCTGTGCCACTATGAACACCACCGTTTATCTGCGGATAAGTAAATGCAGGTGAGTAGACAAAATCAATATCAGCATCAGGGTATTTTTCGCGTAATGCCTTTCTTGCCTCATATGTAAACTGGTAAAATGTAGTAGAGCTCGATGCGCATGAACCAAGTCTGCCTTGATCAAATATACCAGGGAAATATTCTGATGTGCTTAGATCCACTCTTGGCGGAAGGCTATTTATCTCATCTGCTGCTGATGCTGTGAATACGTTAGTTTCGCCTGCAAATGGAACCATACCTGCTGCTGAAGCTGTGAGTGTGAGTGCTGCTGCGATAGCAGAAATCTTCTTAATCATATTTCTTTTCCTTTCTGTGATCCAATAATTTATTGATCGTTATATTTATCCTTTTTCTAATATCCTTTTCAGTCTTTCAAGACGTTTAACAAAGACCACTTGTTGGCCTTATAATCTCTTACTATGCCGAACTTTACCTTAACGATACTGCCGTCAGTAAGATCAACGTAATTCTTTTCAGCTGTAAACGCAAATTCGCTTACATTATAAACAACAACTCTTTTGTCATGCAGAGGTTCAAGCTCATGCTCTTCCTTGCCCAGCAGTCTGTAAAGCTTTCCGTCATATGTGATATATGAGTATTCGTGATCCACCACAATGTTTTCGGAAGAGAATCCTGAGTAGGACACATCGCCAAAGAACTCATTTTCGATCACAGAACTGCACATCACTGCGTAAAAGCTTTCCTTGAGCGACTGCATATCGGAATATATATCAGGGTCTACCTGTCCGTATTCCAGCATCCTGTTATAAACTCCGTCACCCGATGGAGTCATCATTTCGCGGATAACAGTGATATTGCTTCCTTCAATAACGGGAAGGTTCAGATCTGTAATATTCCTTATGGAGTCATAATCATCAATAATCTTCTCAGCTGTATCTACCAGCTTTTCGTAATCATATGTGCTCATAACAGCCGTTGTCTGTATGCTTTCGCGTGATACTGCCGTAACAGCTGTTGTAATGGGTTCGTCGATCTGGATTATTTCAGCAGACTCGTCAGGCTCTGCCTCATTAATATCCGACACTGAAACAGGAACTGTTGCCTGTTCCTCTGCTGATGTCTCATCATTATCTGATGAAACAACCGCCACAGCGGGAGATATGAATGCATTCCCTTCCGCTTTTTCCGCAGGTTTATCATTCACGGCTTTTATAGTCTTCGGCACGGAATTAATATCTTTTTCAGCCGCATTATCTGCATTTACCGATACGAAAGGAGTTTCGGCAGGAGAACTTACAGACTCGCTGGTAACTTCCGGTGTGGGATCTTCGGAAATGCCATTTTTCATATTATGCATCAGGCACAGGCTGCCGCCGATACCGCCGAACAATACGGCTGCCGACGCAGCGACGCTAATAAAATTCAGCCAGCGTGGTCTTATATATTCTTCTACACCGCTTACCTCTTCGCTGTGGTCGGTGTTTACAGCGTTATCTATATTCAGTTTTCTTTCAACAGCAGAAAATATCCTTTCCTTTTCTTCATCTGATAATACAGGAAAATCCTCTGATATCTTCTCAACTGTCTTCTCATCAATAATTTCATCAAAAAAATCGGTTTTCTCTGACATTTTCTCCTCCTATATACTGACACCGATCTCAGTCAGCATTGATCTAAGCCGCTTTCGCGCTCTCACACTTCTTTTCTGAACTGCCGCAGCAGTCATTGAAATAGCCTTTCCGATCTCAAGGGTCGTTCGGTTGTAATAATACTGCTGAATGATTATAGTCGAATCTGGTTCACCGAGTTCATGCACTTTTTTAAGCAGCAATTCGTTCCTTGCCGTCTTTTCTGCTTCGCGCGCTACATTTTCCGAAGAAGCGATCTCTTCAAAATCGTCATCATCTATTGAAACTGTTTTGCCCATGCCCTTGCTAAGACGTCTGTACATATCTATAGCACGGCGTTTGGCTATTACACCGATAAAGCCTTTCAGTTCTTCGTTGCGCTTCCCTATCGTATCAAAACTTCTGAAGAAATCAAGAAAAACATCACTTACACATTCTTCTACGTCTTCACGGCTACAGCAGCTTCTCAGCTTGTTTATCACTATAGCATAGACGTAGTTGCAATATTCATCGAAAAATGCTCTTCTTCCTTCAGCAGGGGACTTTTTCATCTTTGCTCTGAGTTCCTTGTCAGTCACCTGCATTCCTCCCTTCTATATTTTTGGGCGATCGCTTCTATAAATAATAATCGCACCCATTTACCATAATCGGACACATTTAGCAAAAATATTTTTATAATTACAAATTGCAAATCGCCTCAAATGACAGTATTGCGTTATATCCTCAGCATAAAAAATCACAAAAAAATCTCCGCCGACATCTTCTGCCGACGGAGAGTTCAATAGATATATTCTTTTTCAGCTGTGTTTTTTAGTGATTTTTAATTCCTTACCTATTATAATGGGCACTAAAAAAGTCGTTTTTCTCTGCAAAAGAAAAGACAGCCGTAAAACGACTGCCTTTCAGGGGATATTAAAATTGGAGAAATCTTAATTAAGATGTGCCGACCACCGATCCGGTGATCGGCACATAGTATCATCAAATACTCACGTATTCAATTAAACGCGTGTGTGGATCTGACCACCTGCAAGAGTCTTGCCCTTTGCAGCTGCAAGATCAGAGATGTTTACGTTCTGGTAACCATTCTGTGCGAGCCATGGGAGAACTTCTTCCATAGCAGCTGCTGTTGTAGCATAGTTCTCGTGACAGAGTACGATAGCACCCTCAAGTGAACCATTCTGTGCAGCCTGCTTGATTGTATTTACGATCTGATCCTTAGAAGCATTATCCCAGTCCTGAGTATCGATAGCACAGCTGATAAGCGGTACATCGTAGAGAGCTGACTTAACCTGTCCGCCGCCATCGAGATATGGAAGTCTCATGAGGTGTGAAGGCTCAGCACCGATGATGCCCTTGAGCTTGCTGTTGCACTGCTCCCACTCGCTTCTGATCTGCTGTGAACCAAGTGAACCGAGTGACTGGTGTGACTTTGTATGGTTAGCTACTTCCATACCATTCTGGTAAGCGAACTTAACCTGTTCGTTTGTCTTGATCCAGTCGCCAACATAGAAGAATGTAGCTGTCATGTTGTTCTTGATAAGAGCGTCCATTATCCTGTATGCAGGATCCTGTCTGCTTGTAGCTGATGCACCGTCATCGAATGAGATAGCGCAGAGCTTCTTACCAGCCTGAACGCCGCCGCCCTGAGGCTGACCGCCGTTGTTGTTATTGTTCTGGTTGTTCCAGTCGTTATTCTGCTGCTGACCGCCCCAATTGTTCCAGTCATTATTCTGCTGACCCCAATTGTTCCAGTCGTTGTTCTGGTTCCAGTCCCAACCGTTGTTCTG